>NZ_JBAQYR010000041.1:0-125115 GCF_049790275.1 Polaromonas sp. | reverse complement strand
GTAAGTGGTCGATCGCGAAAGCGATCGACCAGCGGGCTCATTGGAAGCGGTCAGAAGCTGGCTGGAGAGGGGGAAAAGGTGCACTTGGCGAGTAGGGATGCGGCAGCTCCAATTCACTTGGCGTTGAAACTGCTGACGGCGACACATTCTTGTCGGTCGGCGGACTTCGCGGGCGTGGGCATTGTGTTGTACACGCCGCCGCTGGATTTGCCTGCGGTGCCGCTCGGTGGATGGGCATCGCCGCGACCGGAACTGCCTGTCATTGGCGCTGCAGCAATAAGCGAAGCACTGGCGAGACTCTCCGCCCAACGCTCCGCATGGCATGACGGGTTTCATTTCATCGACTCCAGCACACAGGCTCTAACCCACGTGTCGCAATTTCTTGCCCCGAGCCTTGAGGATGTCATCAAGAATGCTCCAGGTGAACTCCCTACCGGGGCACGGCAGCTGTCCGCTTTGCTCGCTTCAAGGTCCCGATGTGTTCTATGTGTGGGACTGTTGACAGCCGACCAGTACATCTCCATCTACCAGGAGGGGCGCCTGATGCAACGCGCGCCAGTGGATCTTGCATAACTTGACCTTAACTGAACCTGAGCTCCGGCGACTCCTAAAGGTTTTTTGCTACCTTGTTGCCGTCGTCTGGGCGATTTGTGTAGGTAGCGTGGCCCTCGTGAGTTCGGGGGGCCTGGAGCTAGAGCAACTCTTGCGCGCCCTTCCCCTGGCTGTCACGGTGTCTGGCATCGCCTTCGCTTTTCTATACGGTGCGAGCTGGAAGTACGAACGCCTTGCGCGATGGCTGAATCGTCCTGCTGTTCATGGTGCATGGTGCGGAACGCTCGTGTCGGACTACCGAGCCAAGGACGGCGTTGAGTTGCACATTCCGATCGTCTTCGTCATCCGGCAGACGTATCTCAGTTTGAGTGTCCAGTCATACACGCCCACTCAGATTGGCACATCGATGCTTGAGGGAATGGTGCAGGACCCGCGTACGGGAGAGACGCGGCTTCGGTATGTCTTCGAATTGACTAGGCACTACAACAACGAAAATAAGGTAACGAAGGGCGCAGGTGAACTCCGCCTTCAAAACAAGGCGTCGGCTTTGAAAGGGTTCTACTGGACGAGCACGCCGACCCACGGGGAGATTCGGCTCAAGCTCATGTCCCGGGACTGCGAAGAAGTCGATTGCTTTGAGGTTGCGCTCGAGCGCTGGCCAACGGAGCTCGCAGGAGCTGCCAAAGAAATTCCCTTGACTGTTTCTGACCAGCCGGCCACGCCATCAGCACTCAGCTCGGCTCCAACGCGCTAGCGCCGGCGTCCCTTTTTGGACCGCAGCGTGATCCATGCACGAGGTGTGGCGCGCGGAGCAAGCGCCTTGGACTCCGAAATGTGAACGGCGACTCGACGCGCTGCGTATACCGAGCCATTGCAGCGGACAACCACGTCCATGTACTGCTTGCCGACATATGACGTGCGCTCTTCGACCGAGTGCATGCCGATTCCCCCGCGCGCGTGTCCTAGATCGCCGATGGTGTCCGCGTCGTTGCCCTCGTTGCGCACCGTCCATTCCACTTGCGCCATCGCAGGTACGATCTGCGGATTCAAGATCGTGAATCGGAGGAAGTGGCCCTTGGGAACAGCGGGCACCTCGTTGCGGTAGGTGGCGGCCGCCTGCTTGAATTCCCATTCGTTGCCAACCTCCACCTGGATATCCGGAATCTGCATCAGAGCACTGCTCGATCGGGGATCTGCAATCTCGACTCCGTCGGCTTCCGGCAACGGCATCAAGAACGAGAGCGCTTCGGACCAGGCGATGGCGGCAGCGAACTCGTCTTCCGCTCCCTCGGCGTTTTCGGCACAGTCGCGCAATGCATTGAGCCGGGTCATGAAGGCTGGCCAAGCTTCCTTAGAAATCCGATTGAGCGATTCCCTATCGTCCACGGGATTCCACACATCTCGGCTTTCCGACAGTTGCTCGTGGATGGCCTTGATGACGGCAATAAGCGCATCGTCGTCGTCCATGCCGCCGAGCCGTTCCAGCCACATACCACGATAAATCTCAGCCACTAGAACCGTCAATACGATCGAGGAGGGACGCGCCTCCTCGGCCCCGTCGAATGCGACAGCCGCCCATCCCTTGAGGTAACGAATAAGGCGCCGCAGTTGATCTCGATCGCCTCCAGACACGACCTGCTTGAACCACTTGTACAAGCGCTTGGGGTCGCTGCTTTCCCACTTGTCGGAGAGCGTTGCGAGCCTGCGAATGTCCGTGTCCGGGTCGAGGTGGTAAGTCGGCGTGTCGATGTGAAAGCGTTGGGCATAGATGGCTCGCGAGCAACGCTCCTTAGGCGGCTGCGAAACCTTCTTGAGTTCCGGGTGCTGCGCTTGATAGGCCATGAGTTCCCGCTGAACCCAGTCGCGCAACTGTGCCGGCGTCGGTTCGGCCTCGTCATCATCTGCTTCCCATTCGAAATAGAGGCCGAGATCGACGTCGTACTCCTCACCGAGCCTGACCGGCTTAATCAACGTGCCGTACTTGTAAGAGCCCTGTAGCCAGGTGCGGATCGGATAGCCATGACGGGCGAGCTGGGCGCTCAGGTGGTCAGCGAGGGCGTTCCATTGCTGCTGCAGGAACTCCCGTTGCTCGGCCGACGGTGTCACCCGCGCGTAGAGCGTTTGCTCGGCCTGACCGTTGAAGAGGCGAGATGCTTTACCCATGCGAACTCCCCGTTCGGTTGAAACCCGCAGCCGCCTGCACCCGTGTGCCATTGCCCAAGCCGAGCCAAAGCTGTTCCTGTGTCCCGGCGATCAAGAAGACCAGGGCGGCGTCATAGCTGCGCAGCAGCGTGCGCCATTCGCGAAGATCGGTGTCCGACGGACTGGGTCCGACCTCGGGGTGTGTGTGCCACTCCCCGAGGTAGTCCATCACGCCGCCCGACTCACGCCACTGGCGCAGGGCAAGTTCTTGGTGCGACCGCTTTGCCCGATGGAATGCCGTCCGCGTGCGCCGATCCTCGGGGCCTGGGCTGGTGAGCTGTGTCACGTGAATGTGCTCACCCCGGCGCATCCCCAGCAGGATACCGCCGGCTTCCGGATCTCTCGGGCCTTGCTGGCGCTGTGCAAGCACGCCGTCAACGACATGCGGTTCTACAAGCACGAAGGCGCCGTGCTGGAACGGGTTGGCGTAGATCAGCGGCTCGCGCATGCCGGGCAATCGAGTTGGGCGGTGGGATCGGAGGACTCGACGGGATGGAGGTCAACGTTTTCCCGGGCGCGCGTGCGAAATCGCGGAGTGGTGCGCCCTTGCAGCCAGTCGCAAATCCCGTCGATAGCGAGCGCCGTGGCTTGCAGCGGGGCGGCGACCGCGTAAGGGGTAAAGGCATGGCATCCCAGCACCTTGCGCTCCGGTGCTCGCTTCAATACGGGGTAGCGCTCATGGCGATGAGCTTGCGGGTCATTCAAGCGCAAGCAGCGAAAGCAAGCGAACTCCGCCTTGTCCGTCCACAAGGATTGCACGCACTCTCCATTGCCCTTGATCCAGACGTACAGCACAGGCACAGAGCGGCCGCGTTCCAGCCACTGCGAATTGAGGTATTCGCTTACCGCTTCATCGCCGGTCGCTTCGATCAGTAAGTCGCCATGGACCAATGCGGCAACCCGTTGGGCGGTCTGTGGTACGGCCTCGATCCGCGCGAGCGGAAATTGCCGCAGCAGTTCTTCGCGCAAGGCCTTGGCCTTGTCCTGGTGCAGACGGTTGTAGCCCAGGTAGTGTCGGCCGAGGTTCTCGGGAAGCAGCAATTCTTCGTCGATCAGCCGCAAGAGTCCCTGCGGCCCTTGGCCTGCACCCAAGCGCACCAGCGCGGCCGCCAGATGCGAGCCGATCGCGCCGCACCCCAACAATGTGATGCGCTTGTTCGTGAGGTCGGGAAATGTCAGGTTGCGGCTGTGGACGAACTCCGGGCTGATGTCCGTCATCGCCATTCTTGTGATGCGGGTCGTGCCGCCACGCCCATGCAGGAATTCCTTCAGCTGCGTCGCCGTCATCCTGCCTGGTGGCTTCAATGCGAGCATGAAGCCGATCCAGCCCACCGGCGTATGCACGGCCATTGCCAAGAGCTCGAACTCGTAGGTTTCGTCGACGCCCAGGCGGCGCTGGATGGCGTTGTAAAGGCGTCGGTCCCAATCGCGCAGCCAGTCGAACAGTTCACGCACGGTTTGCGGAAACCGCCTGGGTATCGGAGGCAGCGTCTCGGTTCGGAACAACCAGCACCGGTTGATCGCCTCAGTCAGATTAGACCATCCGATCGCGTTCGCCAGCAGCTGGGCAGCCTGCGGGTCATCGGTCAGGACTGCCCCGCGTTCTTGCTGATCGAAATGCAATCGCGCCGAGGGGGCGTCCGGCTTCACGCTCCCCATGTGGATCGTCAGCGGCGGCGGCCGCTGTCGCTTCCAATGCACAAGGAACTCGTTCTGGATGTCCTGGACCACGTACTGGCGGTCGCTGAGGATTTTCGCGAGCACCGCTTCAGCCTGCTCCAGACATTGAGCGACCGCCATCGCCGGGTCGTAGCGGTCCAGGACAACGCTACGGCGGCTGAAGTAGCACAGGCCACCGAGCTCATCGAGGTGAGGACGTAGCTGCGGAAACTTGTCGAGGCCGTCCACGACCCAGATCGACGGGTACTCCAGAAAATCCCAGTCGCTGATGCTCAGCATGACGCGTAGCTTCCCCCGTGGGCTTGGCAGCTGGCCTCGGAAGAAGCGCGCGCCTCCTCGGAAGCCAGCTGCGACAAAGCCGCGGTCCGCGAGTTCACGCAGGGCCGCTGCCAGTGCCGCTTGGGGGATGGCGTTCACCCGGCGCTGGTGGCAAGGACAACAGGCGCGGTGACCTTCTTGGGTGCGACGGAAAGAACCTCCTGGGCGGCCGTGTCCGCGTCCACGAGTTCCGTGTCGTTCGGCACCCTCGCGCCTAACTCGCCGCGCACTTCCGCGATGGCCCGGGCCTTGCTGTCCCCATCCCGCAGCCGAGCGCGCTGGATGGCGGCCGCGGTATCGTCGGCTTTCGTGGCGGCGAACTCGCGCTCGATGCCCTTAAGGCGGTTGAAATCCTCCTTGCCGCCATCGATGCCAGGCGCGCGGATGTCCGCCTTGAGCGCCTTGGCCAAGGTGCGCATGGCGGCCTCGAACGCGCGGTCATCCCGTCCTGGCTGCGCCTTGAATTCCTGCGCGATCGCGATCATCAGGGAAACGGAAGAGGGTCCGCCCGTTTCCCACCACTTGTCGCGCCATGCCTTCGCGTAGCGGCACACACGACGCAACTGCTCCGTGTGCACCAGCACCTGGTCGTTGAACCAGCGGGATACTGTCTCCGGATCCGACTTGATCCACTCGCCCGAGCGACAGGCCATCATGATGTCGTCCAGTTCCTCCCACGCCTGCTCGGGGAATTCGCCGAACTCCGCACTCTCGGCTAGGCGCACCGAGTCATGCACACTGGCAGTGACCGACTTCGCTAGCGCGCGTTCCTGAATCCGCACGAACTGCGCGGCCGGCGCGGCGTACAACGGCACATCAACGTGCCCCCACGGGGTGACTTGGACCCGAATGCAGGTGTCCTTGCCGGGCACGAGGTGCCAGCCTTTATCCTTGCACAGGCTCGCCAGCAGGCCCTCGACCAGCACGAAATAGGCCTTCGCCATCGCGTGGGGAGGTCCGTTCTCTTCCCAGACCTCCACGGGCAGGTAGACGCCGAAGTCCCAGTCCATCTCCTGCGGCGGCATCGCGAAGGGCTGGATGCACGCGTTGTACGACCAGGAGCCCTGCGTACGGAACCGCGGCTCGACGCGATGGGGCATCTTCAGCACCGAAACCGTTGCCTCGGCGATGCCGACGCGCAAGTGGTTGCGAATGTCGTTCTTGGCCTGCGTGAGCACCTTGCGCTGCTCGTCCGTCGGCTCGATTTCGTCGCTGAATACTCGCTGGTCGGCGGTGTAGTACAGCAGCTTGTTCAGTTTCAGCATGATCTACTCCTGGGCCGCACGTGGGCCGTAAAAGAAGGTGGCCGCTTCGGGCCGATGGGTGAAGAAATTGCGAATGGTCTGATCGCCGATGGCGAACTTGGAGCGCTCCGCCGCAGCGCCCTGAAGCACTTCGCGGGCGGCCGCGGTTGCCTTATCCAGGGCCACGGCGCCGGCGCGTCGTTCCGTGAGGTCGTCGTCCAGTTGCTGATAGCGCGGCCCGAGGCGATGCTTCAGGATGAAGTCGGTCAACGACTCCTGCACCGAGATCGCCAGCCCGAAAAGGCGCTTGGGCGTTTCCGCCGGATTCCAGCCGCCCCAATCAAACGTTCCGCCAGAGCGATTGCCTCGCGGGTCCACCGTGAAGCGCGATGACATCGTGCCCACGGCCAGCATCCAGACGTCGTCCTGGGCCCGATTGAAAAACGTCAAGGCCTCATGGTTGGCCAGCATGCCAGGTGCATTCGCGAATAGGCCGCCGTCGACATACTGGTTGTTGCCGAAGCTGTGGCGCGGGAAATAGGCCGGCGCGGCGCTGGTCGCGAGTGCAACGTCCACCATTTGGTAGGTGTGGTCGCGCTTGAAGTTCGCGTGGTGCGGCGTCTTGAAGATCACAGGCTTGCCGCTCGAATAGTTGATCGAGGGGACGATCACGGGATGCAGGCACTCCCCTAGGAGGCGTTGACCGAAGAGATCGTCGGCCCGCAGCAGTTTGGCCAGAGGCTCCGAGGAGTAGGGCGCCCGGAAGAACCCGCCCAAGGACAGGCGCTTTTTGAAAATCTCCTCGCCGTGGTCAACGAACAGCTCGACGATCTTGCGCGCGGGAATCTCCATCGCTACCGCCAGCGCGAGGATTCCGCCAACGGACGTACCGGCGATCAGGTCGAAGTGCCGGGCAATCGACCCTCCGATTTCGGTCTCCAGGTCGGCGAGCACCTGCGCGGTGTACAGCCCGCGGAAGCCGCCGCCCGACAGGGCCAGCACTTGAAACCGGCGGCCGTTGCCGTCTGGGGACGTAGCGAGGCTTGTGTTCAAGGCGACCACCGAGAACTGCTGGCGACGCGTTTCGGCACACGCGGCGACGCGTCATCACCGCACACTGCTCGAAACTGGGAAGGCTGTACACGGTCGACGTGTCGACCGGGCGAAGTTGCTGACGCACTGGGCATGCCGGCTCCTTTCGCAAAACGTGTTGCGAATTAACAAAGCCCGCACTGCACTTCGTTTTGGCTGTGTCCACATCTGTGGCAGACTTCAGCCTGCATAAATCACCTGCGCGTGCGCGGGATTGCGAAACCACCACGGCGACGGTCTTGGTGGTTTCTTTTTGCCTACCCGAGACCAAACTCGATTGGCATTGTCTGGAGCTGCCCGCCCGCGGCATCAGGGAATTTCCGCCCTGTGCTGGCCTGTCGAACTGCGCGGCGCAACCTTGGCCTCGTGGCCTAAACCCCCTTGCTTGACTGTCATTCTGTCGCAGAACTACGACGATTTTTTGCACTCCTGCGGGGTTTTTACACAGGGGGCTGGAACTTTAACACAGAATTTCACCTTCGACCAAAGAAACGTGGGTTAATCGGACAATGGGCAAACGACTTACTGCCGCCGACGTATGTGCCGTCACTGGATACTCCCGTGACGAGCTCCACGCACTGCTGCGCGTTCTGGAGCCGTACTGCACGGACAAGCCGTCGCCGCGTGTAGCCCGGGAGTTCATGCCGCGGGACCTAGTCGTGTTGGGCGTTACCCAACTTCTGGAAGAGCGATACGGGTTGCGACGAACTGCCGTTGCCGAACTTGGCTTGCAGTTACAAAGCGCGCTGGCCGGTCCCAAGGGCGTGAACCGAGATGCGCGTCTGTTGGTCAGCGTCCGACCGCCTCGCATCGACTACCTGGAAGCGGGTGCTATCGCCACCGAAGGTCTGGTGATCGCCTTGGGCCCGCTTTTCGAAAAGGTTGACGACTACCTTAGCTTTGAACCTCAGCTGTCGTTGCAATTCGGACCAAGCCTGGTCGCTAGGAAGTACGGCTAGCCCGCCAGGCTGGTCGAACCTTCGCGACGGATAACCACGAGGGGCATGTGCTGACGGCCGAACAACTCCTGGAACGACTTGGAAACCAAGAAGATGCGCTGGTCGAGCGCAAGCTTGAGAGGGTGAGGCCTGCCGACCTGCGGCGCACGGCCACGGCTTTCGCCAATTCGGTACCTGAAGGATCGGTGGGAGTGCTCTTCGTCGGCGTCCACGATCGCACAGGCGAGGCTGTGGGCGTGGAGAACCCGGACCAGTTCCAGAAGAATCTCCGCATGCTCCTGCATGGCGACTGCTACAGGTGAGGTCCACGTGGGTTGACGCGCTGGTCGCTCGCTGGGAAGAAAAGTCGGCCTGTAGCCGACGAACCGGAAGGAAAGTTGACCTGCGCCTTGCGGCAGGAAGTCTAGCGCGACCGTTTGCCGGTCGGCAGCAATGTTGACGCGGTCTTCGGAGAAATGGACCGGTTCTAAGCCCAGGCGTTAGCTTTGCTTGCGCGAAGAGGGCCAACGTTGCTGCCGTCGGTCACCTTTTCTGCGTCACCCATTTTTTTGATCCGATACCTTCAAATGTTATTTAACATAATATACAGAGGTCCCGAGCAGCACGCGAAAGGGCAGTGCGGACTTCCGGGTTTTTGGTGCGCTCTGCGTACTGATCCAGCAGCACCGCCTCAGGGCGTTCGCCTAAGACGCCCGCGACCTTGATTGCCATGTCCTCATCGAGCGTTCCGTCCCGCTGACGGTATTTGCTGACCGTGGCGCGCCCCACGCCCAGCTCCTGGGCAACCCGGTAATCACTGTCCCAGCCGCGCGCGGCCTTGATCCGGTCGATCCATCCTGATGCTTTCATGCTGGCACTCCTAAGGGTTTATTCCTAAGGCGTGATCGTAGTCAACAGTCGTGGGACATGCAACGTGTCCGACGCTGGCACGTGGTAGGCCTGTTGACACGTGGTAGGCCTGTCCCCTATAGTCCGCCCGTCACCCCGCGAAACCTTTAAACCGTGGCGGGCTGGCACTTTCTACGCGTTGGGCCGGGGTGGCTCCTTCGGGATCGCGAGAAGTGCCGGACCGTCGAGAAAGTGCCAAACCATGAAAACTCTCACAACGTCAGCGCCCCCCGCTGTACGGCGCCTCTACACGGCCGAGCCCAAAAACTGGGTTGTCGTCATTCACCCTGGTGAAGAAAACGAGGAGGTCTGGGGCGAATACCACACCTATGACGATGGTCTGCGGGCCATCAAAGACGCTCACAAAAAGCTGTCGGGCTTCGATCTGATGAAGCGCGACGCCGATGGCAATCTGACCACCGAGTTTTGACCATGAAACTCTACCTCGCTGGCCCAATGACGGGCTACAAAGACCTGAATCACCCCCTGTTCCACGCTGAGACGGCCCGGCTGCGCGCCCTGGGCTACACCGTGGTGAACCCCGCCGAAATCAACGGCGACCAGGACGCCAAGTGGGAAGACTGCATGAAGCAGGACATTGCCCAGCTTGTCACCTGCGACGGCGTGGCGCTGCTGCCGATGTGGACCACCTCCAAAGGCGCCCGCCTCGAGGCGTACATCGCCACCCAGCTCGGCCTGTCCGTGAAGATGGCATCCGACCTCCAGCAGCGGCCTTTCATCGCCACCTATGTCCGCAAACAGTTCGCCGACAGCCTGGGTGTGCCGTCATGAGGCCCGAGGACGATGACCTCGAGGCAATGATTCTGGCGTGGTACGCGATCTACGCCGTCGCCTATGCCACCTGCGCCGGCTTCGGCTTTTACATGGGCTGGAGCTTCGGCCGCTGGCTCACTGGGTTGTTTTGACCATGCCAGCGCTCGCACAGCCAGCCCTGCCGCTGCAAACCATGAACGCCCACTGCATCGCCGTGCGCGTGGCCGCCAATGAGGCCAACAACCCCTTAGACATCACCCCTCAGGAGTTTGACCGCCTGATCACCATGGCCCGCCTGCAAGTCAGGGAGCTAAGGGAGGCGTTCGCTTTCTGCCGGGGTGATCTGCGCCTCGAGGCGCGCTGCGAAGCCGCTGGCATGGCCGCTAAGGCGCTGCTGACGTCGCTCGAGGTGAAACGCGCCCGGCTGGTCGGAGGCATCTAATGACCTCTCGGTATACACGCAAAATCGATACACCGGACCTCGAGCGAAGCCGCGCCGGTCTGATCCATCGGGACGGCCTGCGCCGGCAGGCCCAGACGCTGCTGCACGTGAAGGACGGCCGGCCACACAACCAGCAGCACCGCACGTGCTGGTGTGGCCGCCACATCGTCGGCGAAGGCGTCATGCCCGTGATGCGAAGCCTGGACGGGGCCAAGGCCCGGGTCGGCTCGATCAAGACCTGCGGCAGCGTCTGGGCCTGCCCGGTCTGCGCGTCCAAGGTGGCCGAGGTCCGGCGCCGGGAGCTGACCTACGCCATGGTGCAGCACACCGCCCAGGGCGGCCACGCCTACCTGCTGACCTTCACCTTCCCGCACTACATGGGCCAGATGCTCGAGGAGCTGATGCCGCTTTTCGACAAGGCGCGGCAGTCGTTCCAGAACTCCAAAGGCTGGAAAAAAGTTATGGGCAAGGACGGCACCGCCGGCCGCGTCGGCGGCGTCACGTCGCTGGAGGTTACCTATGGAATCGGGAACGGTTGGCATCCTCACCTACACATGCTTGTGTTCTGCAAACCCGGCGCTTTCGGTGAGGGTGATCCAGACGAAGCTGGGCGCCTCACCAGTGCCGCCATTGACTACTTTCGTGGTGAGTGGGTGCGACTGCTTGAAAAACGCGGTCTGGTCGATGGTTCCAATCGACAGTGGGCAACGCAATACGCGCTCGACGTTCGTGGCGGAAAGGGCGCGGCTGAATACATAGCCAAATGGGGCCACGATGAACGCTGGGGAATGTCCCGCGAGCTGACCAGCAGCCACGCCAAAACCGGCAAGCGCGACACCTGGGGCACGAAGGACCACTACACCCCGTTTCAACTGCTGGCGATGTCGGCCGATGGCGATGGCCACGCGTCCAACGCGTTCCGCGAATTCGTCACTGCCTTCGATGGCAAACGCATGCTCACCTGGTCCCCAGGCTTGAAGGATCACTTCGGCATCGAGGACATGGACGACGACACCGCCGCCGCTGAGCAAGAGCTTGACCTCGAGACAGAAAACCGCGTCGGCTTCATCAATCAGGACCAGCTCACACGGCTGGTCAGCCATGGCGCCTACGGCAGCTTCCTCGCCTTCATCGCTGAGCATGGGCACCTCGAGGACGGGCAACGGCTCATTGACGATTGGATTGCCGTCTGCGGCGGGCCGCGACGGCGCGGGACGCTGCTGGTGGATCACCTTGTCGTCGGTGGCAATAAATACTGGTACGAGACGGAAGAGGTGGGAGCGTGATCGCCTTTGGCCGCCACTACTTCGGCGTGATGCGCGCGCCGTTCTGGAGCTTTGGCGCCGGCAGTCACGGCACGCTGGCCGGCGTCAATGTCTGGTACGTCGCCGCGCTGGGCGTTCAGCTCCTGTACGCCAAAAAATAACCGCGCCGGTCGGTCACCGGCAACACCTGGAGAAAAAAGCATGAACCGTTTCCGCATCCTTCAATCCGTCAAAACAAAACCCGGTACCGCACGCGGTGGCGATGACACAGGGCAGGGCGCCGAGGCCGGCCACGTCAGCTTGATCGATCCCACGAATGACGACACGGTCGGCGTCACCTGGGACACCGATGGCGTGCAGGAATCGATTGCCACCGCTGACCTGATCGCGCTCTGATCATGGGCCGCACCACCACCGAAAAGGTGGGGCGCGGCGTCTGTCCCAATGCCAGTTGCGGCGAACCCGTTACCTACCGAAAAAGCGCGGGCGGCATGCTCACACACAAGTGTGATTGCTGCGATTCCAGCGGCTACGCCGAACCCGGCGGCACCGCCTACAAGGAGCGCATGGCGACCATCAAGGACGCCGCACCAGCGCCTGCCCCCACCCCTGAAAAAAAATCTGGCTTTGACCTGGACAAGCTATGAAAATCATCACCAAACCCGACGACACGGCATCACCGGCAAGCCCGTTGGACCTACTGGCCGCCCAGGCTGACACGGCCGGCGCGCCGCTACCTGACCAGCAGGGCGACAACGGCGAACCCAGCCAGCAGGAAATGGAAGCCGCGGCCGCCGCCACCATGGCGAAGCTCGAGGCCGGTGTTTCAAAGGTAATGCTGGCGCTGCTGAAAGCTGGCCGCGCCTGGGCCTGCAAAAAACTGCCCGAGCTGCGCGAAGAATGGACCGATGATCTGTTGCAGGACCCAGCTGACGCCGCCGTTCCGCTGCTGAAAAAACACCTGTCGTTCCTCATGTCGGCTATCGGCCAAAGCCCTGAGGCCGCCGCGTTGGCAATCTCTGTGCTGCCGCTGGTGATGGGCTACGTCAACGCGATCGACAAGCACGAAGCGGCAGAAAAGGCGGGCAAGGTAACCGCCGCGCCACCACCTAGGCAAGTGACTGCCGCGCGGCCGGCGCCTGCGTCTGACGTGGTGCTACACGTTGGCTGACGGCAAGGCGCTGGTGCTGGCTGCGTTCGGAGCGCGCGGCACCGGCAAAACCGCCTGGGTGAAGCAACAGATCACAGCCCTGAAACCCTCGCGGCTGCTGATCTGGGACTTCAAACACGACCCGGCCCTTGATGGTGTGGGCAAGCCCTTTACCAGCCTGGGCGCCGCGATCCTCGAGCTGAAAAAACCCGCGTTCAAGGTCCGCTATCTGGTGGACCATGGCCGCGATTTTCATGCGCAGTTTGAGCTGTTCTGTCTGGCCGCCTGGGAGTCTGGTTGCCTGCTGATGTTTGTCGACGAGCTGCCCGAGGTGACCAAGGCCAACAAGGCGCCGCCGGCATGGCGCCGCTGCGTGAACATCGGCCGGGACTACCGCGACAGCAAGGGCGTGCGCAAGTGGCTGTCGATCATCGGGGCAGGGCAGCGCACCAAGGAGTGCGACAAATCGTTTATTGGCAATGCGGACGTGATCCACACCGGCCGGCTGACGAACCCCACCGACGCGAAAGAGCTGGCGCAGTTCTTGGGCTGTGATCCCCGCACGCTGCTGACGCTGGCCGACCTGCACTGGATCGAGCGCCGCGTCGGCCAGATGGAGCCGACCACTGGAAAACTGACTTTTTCTGGAAAAAAAGCAACACCAGCGGCACCGGCAAAGCCACCCCTTAGGAAGCGTCCCTAAGGCGGCAAATTTCTTTTTTGTGTTCCGTCCGGGCATCTTCGGGGCTGTTGATTTTTCGTCACCACCGACCAACCCCACCGAAAGGCCCGGACCATGAACATGAGCAAAGAAAAGATGATTGCAACCGGCATCGCGCTGGGCATCTGCTACGGCTTGCACAAATTTGTCGGCAACAACAGCGTCAAGGCCGCCGCCCTGGGCGTGGCCGGCGTGATCGTCGCCAAAAACATTCCCTACCTGTCCGCCGCGCTGTAATCCGCCGCGCCGCCTGACCACCTCAAGGGACACACCATGAACAAGCAAATGATCCTCGACCCGTTTCAGAACGTGGTTGCCACTGGCGTCGCAATCTGCGACATGAACAAGTTTCTCGGCACTGTGCTGGAAAAAATCATGCTCACGCTGGGCGGCGGTTCGCTGACCCGGGCCATGATCACGCTGATCCAGCTCAAAGCCAACGGCAAAGTGATCTGGGAAAGCACCGGCACCAACTTGAACCTGATCACCTGCTACGCCTCGCGCGCTGCAACTGACGTCACCATTCTGAAAATCGACTTCATGGATCGCCAGGCGCGCACCGTGAACGCCTTTCAGGCTGGATCGATTGATCTGTCCGCACAGTCCGGGATCACGTCGCTGCGCATGGAGGTGACAATTGCCGGCGCCACTACGCCGACCATCGTGGGCGTGGCTGATGTGTCGCCCCCGACCTCCGACCCAGCAGAACAGGGCATTCGCTTCCTGATCGCCCGCAAGCACCGCGCCACTGTCAGCGTGGGCGCTGCCGGCACCTTCGCGCTGCCAATCCCGCACATTGACCCAGCCGGCGGTGGCTCCAACTATCGCCGCATCGCCTTTTACTCGGCCAATATGACCGGGTTCAAAACGATGCGTGAAGGCGTCACTGAGCATGAGCTGACGAAGCTCGAGAACGAAGCCGCTCAAAAAGACAACGGCAAAACGCCCCAGACCAATCTGGTTGTGTTTGACCCTGTGCAGGACGGCCAGATGATGGGCCGCACCTGGGACACACGCCCCAGCTCTGGCGTGAAGTCGGCGCAGTTCTACGGCACGTTCAGCGGCGCTGAGACCATCACCATCGAAACCGATGAGCTGATCCCGTTCGCGGCCTACTAATTTTTTCCTCAAGGGAGGGGCACCAATGACCTACGAGGAATTGATTGCCGAGCAGGACCGGCAGCGCACCAAGCGCAGCTTTATTTCCTTTCTCGGGGGCGCCCTGGGCGTCAGTGATCAGAGCTATGCGCAAGAGGACGGCTACGCCCTGAATCGCCCAGGCCAATACACGACCATCAGCCCTTACGGCCAGTCCGTTGAGGGCCTGCCGATCAGCAACCAGCAAAACGTGCTGGGCTTGTCCCTGCCCATGCTGTTGCTCATCGGTGGCGTGATTTTTCTGGCGGTGAACTCCAAATGATGCCGCCGCTCAACCTCAACTTGAGCAACTCTGCCAAGTCTGAGGCAGAGATGTCCCAGATGGGCAACGACTTCACGCTCGGGAATTCCGGCGCGTGGAACGTGAACGTTGGCGGCACGGGCAATGCATTGCAGAGCGCGTCCAACGCCGAAATTCCTGTCTGGGTTTGGTTTGCCGTCGCTGGCCTCGCTGCGCTATGGCTGCTGAAAAAGTAAATGCGCTCTCATGGGACGCCGACCGCCTGGACGCTATGCAGCCAGCTGTGGACGTCAACCCCTGGGGGCCGCTTGCCGCACCCGACGAAGCCTTCCGCGGTGCGCACCTTTTCGAATATGAAAGCGGCGGCCAGCATGCGCTGATCGCCGTGCGTCCCGTGGTTTACCGGCACGGCCGGCGCCTGGACGTGGTGGGTTTCCGTTCGCTGGGTGATCGCGTGCAGGGCGCTGCCATTGACCGCGCCCTGATGGACCTCGGGGCCAAATTCGATGCGGACCTGCTGGCGCTGTGCACGCAAGTCCCGCATGTTGCCAAAACCCTGATCAAAAACAATTGGATGGTGACTGGCGCCGTCCTGCTGAAAGCGAAAAATGGACAGTGAATCCAGCAGCAGCACCAGCTCCGACACAAACCAAACAGACAACCGGCGCGTGCTGGGTCAGGGTGCGCTGTCGGCTGAAACCGGCGGTGATGCCGTTATCAATCTCACAACGCTGGATGCTGAAGTAGCCAATCACGCAATTTCCAACGCGGGCACTAACCTTGAGGCCGCGCTCGGCTTTGCAAAAGAATTCACCGGCAAGGCGTTCGGGTTTAGTACCGACAGCCAGAAGACCGCGCTGGATTCGCTCGACACGCAAGCAAATTTGGTGAAGGACGCCTATGCCGATGCCAAGGGCCGCGGCGCGCTCACCGACAAGATTTTGATTGGCGCCATCGCCATGGCCGGAATCGTGGCGTTCGCCGCTGTAAGAGGAAAATAAAAATGCGCACTGCTGGCCGAATCTATGACTTCGCCTTGACCGCTGGCGGCTCCATGCAGCTGCTGGTGCAGGGTGACTATCTCCGCATCATGGACTCCACCGGCGCGGTGGAGGTGATCACCGAAGGCTACCGACTCGGCCCCATCAAGGCGGGGCAGGGACAGCGTAACTCCCCATTTACCCGCGTTCAGATTGTCGACAAGTCGGGCGCGCCCAACATCGGCAATGTGTTGATCGCAGACAGCGACTTCGTTGATCAGCGCATCAATGGCGATGTGTCGGTGATCGACGGCGGAAAAAACCGGACAGTGGCCGGCGGCTCCTACATGGGCGGCGGGTTCTCGACGGCCGGCGTCGGCGTCTATGCCCAGCTTCAACTCTGGAATCCTGCCGGCACCGGCAAGCGCCTTGTTGTCAATCAAGTGCAGTGGGGTGCCACCAGCGCCACCGCGATTTTTATGAAAGAAGCCAGCGCGTCTATCGGCGGTGCCTTGCTGGTGATCGCCAACAAGATGACCGGCGGGGCCGCAGGTGTCGCCCAGGTGCGCGCCGCGACAGCCGGGGCCGCCATGGCGGGATACTTTGATTGCGCCTATGTGCAGGCTTCATCGCAGAACGTACTCGAATTCTCTGACCCCTACGTGATCGCGCCGGGGTACGGCCTGACGCTGCAATGCTCCGAATCCAACAAGGAAATCGGCGGCGTCTTTGAATTCTTCGAAGAGCTGGTGTGATGCATGCACCCAACCATTGCCGCCGCCCTGGTGATCATCGCCGCCGTGTTTCTCGGCGTGCGGCGGGCCAACGCGGCCGCCGTGCCGACTGATTACACCGACTACGCCCCCGACGAATCAACCGACCAGCTCGCCACACCATTCGAGGAAGTTTTTGTGAACCTTGACCCCAGCTCTTACACCCCGGCCGCCGTGCCTGCTGGCGTAGCTGCGCAAAACGAACGCGCCTTCCTCGACATGCTGGCCTATGCCGAGGGCACCAGCGGCCCGGACGGCTACCGCACCCGCTTCGGTGGCGCGCTGTTTGACTCCTACGCCGATCACCCCCGGATTTACACCAACTTCACCAACGGCCGCGGCGAGCAGCTGCGCTCGAGCGCCGCCGGCCGGTACCAGTTTCTGGTGAAAACATGGGACACGCTGCAACGCCGCCTGGGCTTGCCTGACTTCGGCCCGGCATCGCAGGACGCCGCCGCGCTCGAGCTGGTCCGTGAACGTGGCGCCTTGAACGATGTGCGCGCCGGCCGGCTGGCGGCCGCCATCGCCAAAGTGGCGCCGATCTGGGCCAGCATGCCCGGCGCCGGCTACGCACAACCCGAAAAGAAACTCCCCACGCTGATCGCCCAATACCAGGCGGCCGGCGGCAACCTCGAGGCTTAAACCATGGCATCAGCTTCCATCCCTCCAAGCAACATGGCCCTGCTCGCCGTTCTCGGTGTCGGCGCGTATTGGTTCGCCACGCGCACCGCCCAGGGCGCCACGCTCGGGCAGTCCGCGTCAGCGCTGTGGCGTCAAGCCGGCTTCCCCAGCTCGACGGCAATTGGCCCCGTGCCTCAGGTCTACCAGCAGAACGACAACGCGCTCTGGTCTGGCGTCGGCAAAATTCTTGGCGCCGGCTTTGATAAGCTGATGAACAGCAAGACGCCCACGGTCTACCAGCAGAAAAACGCCGAATACAACGGCGTTGGCGGCACCTATGACGGCAGCATCAGCGGCGACCCCTACAACTCGAGCATGGACGGCTTTGCCGCCAACCTCGCGCCCGGCTTCAGCTCGATCTACGACTACAGCAAAGAATTCTGGTATTGATCGATGAAGGTGGCGCCTGTCTCTGCTGACATGCTCATCAAGCTATCCCTCGCGGTGGCTGTGGTGGGCGGGCTTTGGTACGCCGGCCGCAGGATCGCAGGCGCGCTGCCTGACTTTTCCGGCTGGGAGCTGCCCAGCAGGCTGACCCCCGTTGAAATGCAGGCCGCCTATCAAGAGAATTTGACCGAAGCCCGCAACGATCCCGCGCCGGCCAGCCTGGGCAGCTTGTTTGTTTACAGCCCGTTCAATTACGACCTCGCCGACCTTGTGCCGCCGGGGATGCGCGTTAACCAGTGGGGCGGCCTCGAGCCGATCCCCACCACCACCGCCGCCTGGACTGGCGGCGCCACCGGGAGCTGGTAATGGCGCCACTGATCGCACTGCTTCCCGTCATCACGTCCGTGATCGACAAGATTTTTCCCGACAAGGCCGCCGCCGACGCTGCCAAGCTCGAGATCCTGCGCATGCAGCAAAACGGCGAGCTGGCCGCGCTGACGGCCGAAACCGATCTGCTGAAAGGGCAGCTCGAGATCAACAAGGTCGAAGCAGCCAGCACCCGGCTTTTTGTAGCCGGCTGGCGCCCCTACCTGGGCTGGATCTGCGGCAACGTGATCGCCTTCAAATACATTTTTGGCCCGCTGCTGGCGATGCTCGCCCAGGCGGCCGGCCTGACCGTCGATATTCCCGAGCTCGACGCCTCCGAGCTGTGGCCCGTGCTGGGCGCGCTGCTGGGCATCGGCACCATGCGCACCGCCGAAAAGATCAAAGGCGTGGCATGAGTGAAGCCCTGCAAATTGCCCTGTTCACTGCCGTGGCCAACGGCCTTGTTACCTGGGGCGTGGTCAGCACCAAACTGGCTTGGCTGCGCCGCGATGTTGAAAAGCTCGAGGAACGCTTGAGCGCCTGCGAATCCCGCCACTACCACCGACGCCACGACGATCCATGAAACTCAAAGCCTTCATCCCCAGCGCGCCCGAGATTGGCCGCGAAACCATCATCGTGCTGTGCGGCGCGCTGGCCGCCGCCTTCATCATCGGCCAGCTGCCCAGCGTGCGCGAGTGGATCCGCGCGCAGTGGGGTGGGGCGCCCACGCCGTCCGACATCTCGACCGAACCCTGATCACCCACCACCACGAAGGAGCTACCCATGGCAACGAAGAAGCGCAAGTCCCCGAAAAAGTCCGCCCGCCGCATGCCGCCCCGGCACACCAGCGGACCGAAAAAAGGCCAGTTCAAAAAACGCAAGTAAGGCCGCCGGATCCGGCATCGCCACAAAGCCCGCTCGAGCAGCGGGCTTTTTTACGCCCAGGCCATCCGGTGCCACCATTCGGCCGACTGCGGCTCGATCAGGCGCGGCGCTGTGAGCTGGTCAAACGTGCCGTACAGCTTCGCGTGGGCGATCTTCGCCACCACACCATAGCCGCGCACGTAATGGCCCGCCCTGGGGCCGTCTGGATCGATCCGGGGCACGGCCAGCAGCCATGCGCGCACGTCCTGTTGCGTCACGACGACTTCACCAAACAGATCGACGGGGGATTGCTGCACCTGAGCAGGATGAAACCAATAGTTACAAATCAGTACGGGGTTGCCCCGACTGTAGCGCCATAGTAACTATACGAATATCAGCAAAAAGCGGCTCCAGCCCCCGTGGTGCGGGCGTAGGCAGCTATCAATTGCATAGCATCCGGGACTTTACATAATATACATCGTAGAAGATAAAAGAAATACGCAAAAACAGCAGAAATCCCGCCGAAGCCGCGCCAGGCCTTGAATCGCCCCCAAGCTGACCCGGCACAGTCCTCGCGCCGTTCAACTCCTTTTCACGTCACCACTTGCCCGTGGCTTGCCGCTTGCGGACGGCTGCGGTGATGAGTTCTATGGCTTCGGTGCGGCTGGCGCGCTGGGCGAAGTCGATGGCGGTCAGGCCTTGCTGGTTTTTCAGCAAGGGATCGGCGCCGGCTTCCAGCAGCAGTTTGACAGCCGGTGCCGTGCCGTATTGCGCGGCCATCATCAGCGGCGTCGTGCCGTTCGGTGATTCGGCGTCGATGTAGGCATGGTTTTCCAGCAGCAGACTCATGATGGCCAGATGGCCCTTGGTGGCAGCGTAATGCAGCGGCGTCCAGCCGGTCTTGTTGACGTCAGCGTCCCTTTTGATCAGGGCGGCGGCCATTTCCAGTTCGCCCTTGATCGCCGCCATCATCAGCGGGCTTTCGTCCTTGGCGTTGAGTGCATTGACGTTGGTTTTCGGCCAGTCCAGCAAGACTTGGGCAGCCTTCAGCGAAGGCTCTTGCAACGCCAGATAGAGGCCATGCTGACCTTTGGGATCGATGGTATTGGCGTCGAAGCCGCGTCTCAGCAGTTGCTGGATGCTGGCTGCATCGTCCTGCTTGATGGCGACAAAGAAGTCTTCGTAAGATCCGGCATTGACAGTAATAAATCCTGATAAAACAAATAGATAAATGGTCTTTTTAATGTAATTTGTGAAGTATTTTTTCATACCGTGACCCCTGAAAAAAGCCGATCGAAGTTGCGGCTGGTGGCCTCGGCGATGGTCTCAACCGGCACCTGCCGGATCTCGGCCACCTGTTTGGCCACATAGGGCACATAGGAGGGATTGTTGGTTTTGCCGCGATAAGGCATGGGCGCCAGGTAGGGGCTGTCGGTTTCGATCAGGGTGCGGTCCAGCGGCACAAAACGGGCCACTTCGCGCAAGTCGGCGGCGTTCTTGAAGGTCAAAATGCCCGAAAACGAGATGTAAAAGCCCAGGTCCAGCGCGGCCCTGGCCACTTCCGCCGTTTCGGTAAAGCAGTGGAAAACGCCGCCTGCCCGCCCTGCGTTGTCTGCTGTTTCGCCCTCTTCCTTCAGGATGGCCAGGGTATCGGCGGACGCACTGCGGGTGTGAATAACCAGCGGTTTGCCGGTCTGGCGGGCCGCGCGGATGTGTGTGCGGAAGCGCTCGCGCTGCCATTCCATGTCGCCAATGCTGCGTTCGCCCAGGCGGTAGTAGTCCAGCCCGGTTTCGCCGATGGCGACCACCTTGGGCAAGGCGGCGCGCTGCACCAGGTCGTCCAGGCTGGGCTCGGTCACGCCTTCGTTGTCGGGGTGCACGCCGACGCTGCACCAGAAGTTGTCATAGGTGGTGGCCAGCGCGTGAACGTCGGCGAACTCTTCGAGCGTGGTGCAAATGCACAGCGCGCGGTCAACCTGAGCCTGCGCCATGGCTTCCCGGATCTGCGGCAACTGGGCCTGGAGCTCGGGAAAACTCAGGTGGCAATGGGAATCGGTGAACATCGGAAAGCTCAATTCGGTATCAAAAATGGCTAGCAGCCCATACTGGACGGGCGCAGACAGCTATCAAAACAGGAGTGGTTCCGGCGGGGGCCGGAAGGGCTAGATCGTCTGCGTCGGACGGTCGGAAGCCAGGTGCGCGCCGAGGATTTCCTCGATCTTGATCTTCAGCAGGCGGGACTTTTCGTCGTTGGGAAAACGCACGCCCACACCCTGGGTGCGGTTGCCGGAGGCGCGTGCCGGGGTGACCCAGGCCACCTTGCCGGCCACCGGGTAGCGCTGCGTGTCTTCGGGCAGCGTGAGCAGCACGTACACATCGTCGCCCAGCTTGTAGTCGCGGGCCGAGGGGATGAAAACGCCGCCTTCGGCAAACAGCGGAATATAGGCAGCGTACAGAGCGGCTTTTTCCCGGATCGCCAGCTGGATGACGCTGGGGCGGGCGGCGCTGGAACTGGCGGTGGCACCGGCAGCACCGGCGGGAGGCGTTGTACTCATGGTTGTAGTTTATCGGTTTGGCCGCCAGACTGTCAGCAAGAACAAGCGCTTATCTGGAACTGTTGGAATTGAGCGCCAGTTGCGCCCGGCTGACCAGCGATTCGAGCATCAGGCCCGGGTTGTAGGGGTGCTCCACCGTGCGGGCCGTGGCTGCAAGCTCCTTCGCCCAGGCACCCAAGGCGGCAAAACCGGGGCCGGGTTTGCCGGCAGGCTGCGTCGGCAGGTCTGTGCTGCGGAAGAAACGCGGTTCGGCGCCGGCGCGGGTGGCCAGCATGTCGTGGCAAAGCTTTTGCAGCGCGTCGACAGCCTGGGCCGGCCCAAAGTCGCTGAGCGCGCCCACCTCGCCCCGGGCCATGGCTTTGGGCAGGGCCTGCCAGTGCTGGGCGACGGCACTGCTGGCACCGGCTTGCGACCTTTCGAGCGCATCGGCCGGCCGGCCACCGGAGGCAGCCAGCAGGGTGTGCAGGTCGGCCGCAGCCGGCAACTTGTTGCCCTTGCCTTCCGGTCCGGCCTGTTCGGCCAGCCAGGCCAGGGCCTCGTCAAAGGCCGGCCAGTGCATGGTGTGGCCCTGGCACCGGCTGCGGATGGTGGGCAGCAACTGGTGCGCCGCCTCGGTGGCAAGGATGAACTTGACCGCCCCGGGCGGTTCTTCCAGCGTTTTCAGCAGGGTGTTGGCGGTGATCGCGTTCATGCGTTCGGCCGGATAGACCAACACCACCTTGGTGCTGCCGCGCGAACGCGTGAACTGGGTGAAACTGACGGCCTCGCGCGCCGCATCGACCTTGATTTCCTTGCTGGGCTTGCGTTTCTTGCTGTCCAGCTCGTCCTGGGTCTTTTCGTCGAGCGGCCAGCCGAGGGCCAGAGAAAGGGTTTCGGGCATGAGTGCGCACAGGTCCGCATGGGTGTGCACAGCCACCGCGTGGCAGCTGCCGCACACGCCGCAGGCGCCGTCAGCCGTCGGGTTTTCGCACAGCCAGGCCCGCGCCAGGGCCAGCGCCAGGTCGAACTGGCCCAAGCCGGACGGGCCGCTGAGCAGCCAGGCATGGCCGCGCTGGGCCAGCAGGCTGCGCAGCTGCGTCTGCAGCCAGGGCGCCAGCGGCACGGCGTTGGCGATTTCCGATTCGGCGCTCATGCCAGCCAGCCCCGGGACTGGAACACCGCATGTACCGAGGACCAGACGGCTTCACGCGGGCGGTTGGCATTGATGCGGGCAAAACGCAGCGGGTCGGCGGCCAGACGGTCGGCGTACCCTTGGGCCACGCGGCGGAAAAACTCCACCGGCTGGGCTTCGAACTTGTCCGGCACGCGGGCACCGGCCAGGCGCAGGGCGGCTTCCTCAGGCGGCAGGTCGAACCAGACCGTCAGGTCGGGCTGGACAATGGCCGGAGCCGCGCCTTTTTTGCCGAGTTCATGAACAAAATCGCGCCCCAACCCTTGTACATCCTGCGCCCACAGCTCCAGTTTTGATAGCACGTCGAGGTCGAATCCGCGTCCGCCGCCCTGGTAGGCAAAGGTTGCGTCGGTGAAACGGTCGCACAGGACCACTTCGCCGCGCGCCAGTGCCGGCGCGATCACGGTGGTCAGGTGGTCGCGCCGGGCCGCAAAAATCAGCAGGGCTTCCGTCAGCGCATCCATGGCGTCATTGAGGATCAGGGCACGCAGCTTCTCGGCCAGGGGCGTGCCGCCCGGTTCGCGGCTCAGCGTCACGGCCCTGCCCTGCGCCTTGAAAGCTTCGGCCAGCGCGGTGATGTGCGTGGACTTGCCCGCGCCGTCTATGCCCTCGAAGCTGATGAAGATGCCTGTCATCAGTTGCTTCGTTGAAACTTGTTGACCGCACGGTTGTGCTCGTCCAGCGTGCTGCTGAACTGGCTGGTGCCGTCGCCGCGCGACACAAAATACAGGGATTTGGTCGATGCCGGCTGCACGGCCGCCAGCAACGCTGCCTTGCCGGGCATGGCAATCGGCGTGGGCGGCAGCCCGCCGCGCGTGTAGGTGTTGTACGGCGTATCGGCCAGCAGGTCGCGCCTGCGCAGGTTGCCGTCAAACTGCTCGCCCATGCCGTAGATCACGGTCGGGTCGGTCTGCAGCATCATGCCGATGCGCAGCCGGTTGCTGAACACCGCACCGATTTCGGCACGGTCAGAGGGCTTGCCGGTTTCCTTTTCGACAATGCTGGCCAGGACCAGCGCTTCGTCGGGGGTCTTGAGCGGCGTGTCCGGCTGGCGCAGCGCCCAGGCCGCTTCCAGGCGTTTGTCCATCGCGCGGGCCGCGCGCTTGAGCACCGCCAGGTCGCTCGAGCCCTTGGCATAGGTGTAGGTGTCCGGAAAAAAGCGGCCTTCGGGATGAACCCCGGGCTTGCCCAGCTGCGCCATGATGGCTTCGGCGCTCAGGCCCGCGCTGTCCGGTTTGAGCGCCTCGGCTTTCAGCAGGGCGGCACGCACCTGGCGAAACGTCCAGCCTTCGACCAGCGTGACACTTTTCAGGCTTTCTTCGCCCCGCACCAGCATGCTCAAGAGGGAACGGGGCGTGATGCCTGGCGTGATCTCGTAGCTGCCGGCCTTGATCTGGCGCGCCTGGCCCGACAGGCGAAACCAGGCATAAAGCAGCACCGGCTGCACATCGACGCCGCTGGCCGCCACGACTTCGGCCACGCGCTGGGCCGGCGTGCCGGGCTCGATCTCCAGGTCCACCGCCTGGCTGCCGGGCTGCGGCTGCAGGCGCAGGGGCTCGTACAGCCACCAGCCCGCGGCACCGAAGCCCAGCAGACCGGCAAGAAATACCAGCACCAGAAAACTCATGAAGAAACGACGCACAACCCTGTTACCTTCCGGAAAACGATGGGTCTATGATAATTCAGCCCATGTTGACCTCTCCTTCTGAATCCCCTCTTGCTACCCTGCCCTTGAACAGCATGCCATCCGGCGTTGCCGAACTGGCGCATCTGGGCGTGATCCGTGTGGCCGGCGAGGAAGCCGCCAAATTTCTCCAGGGCCAGCTGACGCAGGATGTCGCGCTGCTGGGCCTGTCCGAAGCGCGCCTGGCCGCGTTCTGCAATGCCAAGGGCCGCATGCAGGCCAGCTTCATCGTCTTCAAGCGCAGCCACGAAGAAATCCTGCTGGTCTGCAGCCGCGACATCCTGGCCGCCACGCTGAAGCGCCTGTCCATGTTTGTGCTGCGCGCCAAGGCCAGATTGAGCGACGCCACGGCCGACTACGCCCTCTGGGGCCTGGCAGGAAACGCTATTGATTCCATAGCTGGTGGCGCCCGTCCGGTATGGGAGAAAGCCGACTTTGATGCTGCAAATCTGGTGTTTTTATACCCCGGCGCCGGCCAACCGCGTGCGCTCTGGTGCGCTCCCACTGGCACCCCGCCGCCCGCGGGCGCGGCCATGCCGCTGGACCGCTGGCACTGGCTCGAAGTGCAGTCCGGCATCGCCATGATCACCCAGCCCATTTTTGAAGCCTTTGTGCCGCAGATGCTCAACTACGAGTCGGTCGGCGGTGTGAATTTCAAGAAGGGTTGTTATCCGGGCCAGGAAATCGTTGCACGCAGCCAGTTTCGCGGCACGCTCAAGCGCCGGGCCTATGTGGCGCACACCGAAGGCACGGCGCATACCGGCCAGGAAGTTTTCCACGCCTCGGATGCTGAGCAGCCCTGCGGGCTGGTTGCCGCCTGTGCGCCCCACCCCACGGCGGGTTTTGATGTGATCGTGTCCATGCAGACCTCCGCAGCGGCAGACGCCGAAGCCGGGCGTTTGACCCTGGGCAGCGCCGCCGGCCCTGCCCTGGCCCTGCTGCCGCTGCCCTACCCTCTGCTTGAAGATATCTAAGTAAGGGGCCCGGTCGGTGTGCCTGATTTCCTTTGCCATTGGCGCCTCGGAGCGCTGGCCACTGGTGATTGCCGCCAACCGCGACGAGTTCCTGGACCGGCCCACCCTGCCACTTGCGCGCTGGCGCACGGAGGCGGGCACCGAAGTGATTTCCGGTCGCGACCTGCGCGCCGGTGGCACCTGGATGGGCCTGACTCCCGGCGGCCGCCTCGCCATGCTGACCAATGTGCGCGAGGTGCCGCGGGTCATCGGCGAAAGGTCGCGGGGCGAACTGGTCATGCGCTGGCTGGACAGCGGCATGGATGCCAGCCAGTTCGTCGCCGGTACTGACCCCACGGCTTACGGCACATTCAATCTGGTGCTCGGCGATTTCCAGCCCTCTTCCCGGCCGTCCCGGCCTTACTGGCACTGGCTCAGCAACCAGCCGGGGTTGGACTGGCAGGCCCGTGAACTGGGCCCGGGCCTGTATGGCTTGTCGAACGGCGCGCTGGACACGCCCTGGCCGAAAACCGTCGCGCTGAAACAAGCCTTGCAGAACGCCCTGGCGTCATCCAGCGAGGAAGAACTCCAGGCAAGCCTCTGGTCTGCGCTGCAGGACAGGCAGCGCGCCAGCGACCCGCATTTGCCGCGCACCGGTGTGCCTCTGCCGCTGGAGCGTGCGCTGTCGAGCGTGTTTGTCGATTTTCCAGAACACGGCTACGGCACGCGCAGCAGCACCGTGCTGGTGGCCCGGGCCGGTGAAGGCGCCGGTCCGGGATTGAGCTGGGACTTGTTCGTCGAGGAAACCACCCATGCTTATGCGGCTACGGCCACGCCTGCGCAGGCAGGCCGTCAGCGCTGCGAGCTGGCCTGGCAGCGAAGCCGGGCCGCAAGCTGAAATTTCAGAGCGCCTTGACCATCTCGATGTGCGGGATGTCCACCTCATCGAAAGGCTCACCGCGCGGCTGGAACCCCAGGCGGTTGTAGAAACCCTCGGCGCTGCGCTGGGCGTGCAGCAGCACTTCGGTGTCGCCACGTTCGCGGGCCGCCGCCATCAGCGCCCCCAACAGTTCGCGACCCAGGCTGGAACCCCGCAGCACCCGGTTGACGGCCATGCGGCCGATTTTTCCGCTGCCCGCTGCATGCTGCAGAAGGCGTCCGGTACCGATCGCCTGGCCCAGGCCGTTGTAGGCCACGGCGTGCACGGCAGTGGCGTCGGCTTCGTCCCATTCCATGTCCATCGGAATGCGCTGCTCCTCGACAAACACGGCCGTGCGAATGGCTGCTGCGTGGGTGCCCAGTTCGTCCCACGAGCCGAGCTTGACTGTCACCATCGGCTCGCCGGCTTCAAAACCGGTCAGGATGCGGCGCAGGCTCTCGGGTACCGGCCGCGAGGTTTGCGTTACCGGGTCGGCAAACACGTAGATCAGTTCGCTGGTGATCAGCAGCTGGTCGCCGCGGAAGATCGCGCCGGTGAATACCATGGACGAGTTGCCGATGCGCGAGCACTTCATGGCAACGTCGAGCTGGTCGTCATGGCGCGCCGAAGCATGGAACTCGACCGAGGCCTTCTTGACGTACAGCTCACCGCCCAGCCGGTGCATGGCTTCTTCATAAGGCAGGGCCAGCGCGCGCCAGTAATCGGTGACGGCGGTGTCGAAGTACATCAGGTAGTGCGCGTTGAAAACAATTTTCTGCATGTCCACCTCGGCCCAGCGCACGCGCAAACGGTGGAAAAAACGAAAGTCCTGTCGTTTCATAAGTCAGCTTCTTGTGTCAAAGGCTTGTTGAAGGGCGCGGGCGGCATCCTGGTGGGCCTGCCGCGCTTCGGGAATGATGCGGCCCATCTTGATGAACTCGTGGGTGACGCCGCGGTAAATTTCCAGGTCGACCGGCACGCCCGCCGCGCGCAGCTTATCAGCGTACATCACGCCTTCATCGACCAGGGGGTCGCATTCGGCCAAGCCCACCCAGGCCGGCGCCACGCCGTCCACGTCGGGTGTGTTCAGCGGCGCAAAACGCCAGTCCTCGCGGTCGGCGGGGCCGCGCACATAACAGCTGAAAAACCAGTTGATCTCGCGCTCTTCCAGCACAAAGCCTCGCGCAAATTTGCGGTGCGACTCTGTGTCCTGGTGGGCGCTGCAGCCGGGGTAAAAAAGCAGTTGCAGGGCCAGTGGCAGGCCGGCGTCACGCGCCAGCACCGCACACATCGCGGCCAGGGTGCCGCCGGCGCTGTCGCCACCGACGGCCAGCCGGCTGCCGTCCGGGTGTTTTTCTGCCGCATGGGCAGCCAGCCACTGCAGCGCGTCCCAGGCGTCATGCGCGGCGGTGGGAAATTTGTGCTCTGGTGCCAGCCGGTAGTCCACCGACACCACGGCGCAACCCGCCAGATGGCTGAGCTGTCGGCACAAAATGT
This sequence comes from Polaromonas sp., assembly GCF_049790275.1. Classification (GTDB taxonomy): domain Bacteria; phylum Pseudomonadota; class Gammaproteobacteria; order Burkholderiales; family Burkholderiaceae_C; genus Polaromonas. The sequence continues at coordinate 97,599 of NZ_JBAQYR010000041.1, read as the reverse complement.
CGTGCGAGGCGATGCTGCCAATCGTGAAACCGCCACCGTGGAAATACAGCAGCACCGGCAGCTTGCCGGCCGAGGGCGCATACAGCCGGGCCGGCAAGGCATGGCCGTCACGCGCCGGGATGCTGAAGTCTTCCACACGCGCCAGCGCGGGCTTGGGGATTTCCAGCACACCCGCACCGGCCTCGTAGGCTGCGCGGGCCTGGGTGGCAGTCAGCGTGTGAAACGCCGGGCGCCCGGCGCGCACCATGCGGCTGATCACGTCGCGCATGGCGGGCGTCAACAGGGCGTGTGCAGATTGTCCGCGCATCTAGTGTTCTGTCCTGCAAATAAAGGCGATATGAAATCGCCCAGTCAGCCACCATGCAGCGTTGCTCGTCGTTGCCATAGCTACGGCTATGTCGCCTCCTCGCGCCTTGCCTGACAGCTGACTGGACAATTTCATTTCATCACCTTATTTGCGGGACAGAACACCAGGGAAAACGGCCGTCATCGGGATCTGCATGCGCGTCATGGGTGTCTCCGGCTGTTCAGGTAAGGTGATGGGGTTAGGGAAGCGCTGAACAAGTCCCTTGCGGCGCGCGATCAGACGGGCTTGGGCGGTCTGCTGCGTTGAATTTCTTGCCAATAGCCAGCTATTGGCTGCGAAATCCGCCTTGCATCCCATCCCAATCCGCCTGCCGCGCATCCACAAGAACTTATTCAGCGCTTCCTTAGGCAAGAATACATAAAATCGACCCGCATCCTACAACGCCGAAAGAGACAGCAAGCCATGGCCTTCATCTACTACGTCACCCAGATCCAGTTCGACTACGGGGCAGTCAAGCTCCTCAAGCAGGAATGCGAACGCGTGGGCATCAGCAAGCCGCTGGTCATCACCGACCCCGGCGTCAAGGCGGCCGGTGTTCTGCAAAAAGCACTGGACGCCCTGCCCGGCATGACCGTTGCGGTGTTCGACCAGACGCCTTCGAACCCGACCGAAGCCGCCGTGCGCGCCGCCACCTCGATGTTCAAGGCCCAGGGCTGCGACGGCCTGATCGCCGTCGGTGGCGGTTCGGCGATCGATTGCGCCAAGGGTGTGGCGATTGCCGCCACCCACGAAGGCCCGCTCAAGACCTATGCCACCATCGAGGGCGGCTCGCTCAAGATCACCGACCGCGCCGTGCCGCTGATTGCCGTGCCGACCACCAGCGGTACCGGCAGCGAGGTGGCGCGCGGCGCCATCATCATCCTGGACGACCACCGCAAGCTGGGCTTTCATTCCTGGCACCTGGTACCCAAAACCGCCATTTGCGACCCTGAGCTCACGCTGGGCCTGCCCGCCAAACTGACGGCCGCCACCGGCATGGACGCGATTGCGCACTGCATGGAAACCTTCATGGCGCCCGCCTTCAACCCTCCGGCCGACGGCATTGGCCTGGACGGCCTGCAGCGCGGCTGGGCGCACATCGAACGCGCCACGCGCGACGGCAGCGACCGCGAAGCCCGCTTCAACCTCATGAGCGCCTCGATGCAGGGCGCGATGGCCTTCCAGAAAGGCCTGGGCTGCGTGCACTCCTTGAGCCACAGCCTGGGCGGCGTCGATCCGCGCCTGCACCACGGCACGCTGAACGCGATGTTCCTGCCGGCGGTGGTGCGCTTCAACGCCAGTGCCGAGTCGATTCAAAAGGAAAACCGCCTGAACCGCATGGCACAAGCCATGGGCCTGCAGTCGGGCAGCGACATTCCCGAAGCCATCAAGGACATGAACGCCCGCCTCGGTTTGCCCACAGGCCTGGCCGAGATGGGGGTGCAGCGCGGGCAGTTCGGCAAGATCATCGAAGGCGCGCTGGCCGACCACTGCCACAAGACGAATCCGCGGATTGCGACGGCCGGGGAGTATGAGGAGATGCTGGGGGCGTCGCTCTAGGACTGCACTTCCCGCCAACATGAACAGGCCGGCCATGAAAGAAAACACCCTGTCCTCCGAATACCTCGTCATTTCCCGCGGCCAGTGGGACCGGGACCTACCGCCCGAGCGGATACAAAGCGCCATCGATGATTTCTATGCCTGGCATGACCGGCTGGTCGCCGAAGGCAGGATGAAAACCGGGCAACGGCTGGCGAGGGAAGGAAAAATTGTTTCCCGTGACAAGGTGATGGACGGCCCTTTCAGCGAGGCCAAGGAATTTATCGGCGGCTACTGGTTCATCCTGGCCAGCAGTCTTGAAGAAGCTGCGGAAATTGCTTCGCAAAACCCGTGCATGGCCTGCGGCCTGGCCTACGAGGTCCGGCCCATCGAGACGGTGCGCGCCAGCGCCTTTACCGTGACCTGTGAAACCCCGGAAGGCGCGCAAACCTCATAGACGAGGCCTCCCGGTCACAGCGCCGCCACACGTCCCATATCCGGCTTCTCCAGCCACCCCTGAAACTCCTCAGCCAGCTGCCGGCTCGCCGCCACGGCCGCACCCCAGACTTTCATGCGGCCTTGCGGGTCCTTGTTGTAGCGCACGAAGTCGTTGCGGTCGGGCAGCTTGCCGTTGGGGAGGGTCTTGATCCAGGCTGGATCGGGCGCGAGCAGCACCATGTTGTCGAGGAAGCGCGTGGCGCCATGGCGCCATTTCAGGCCCTTGTCGAGCCAGCCGGGCACCACGGTTTTCTGGAAGTGCGGGTAGAGCACCAGGCCGGATGAAGCCGTATTTTTTGAGCCAAAAGTGCCTGTATCCCCCGTCCCACCTGCGCCACCAGCTATCAAATCAGAAGCATAGTTGAGGTGCAGATGGTAGTCGGTGATGCCGCCGTCCCAGTAGGCGCCCGGTGGCGCGCCGGGGATGTTGTGCACGGCCTTGAGCATGAAGGGGATGGAACAGCTGGCCTGCAGCGCGGGGTTGAAGTTGGCCTCGGTCAGCGCCAGCTGGCGCGTGCGGTAGTCGCCGGTGGCGAAGGGAAGTGCCGCGTCCTGGCTTGAAAACACCACCCGCTCCAGCCAGGCGCCCATGGCCTTGCGGTGCAAAGTGTTGGTGAGAAAAGCACCCAGGTAACCCAGCGGCGTGCCCAGCCCATGTTCACGGCGCAGCATGTGGCGCCCGCGCGAAGTGACGATGTGCAGCCGGTAACGCGGGTGCTGCAGCACCTGCTGTACCCGGCCGCCGTAAAAGTCTTTCAGGCTCTGGCCGAACTGCTCGCTGACGATCTGCGCCGGCGGCAGCTTCTTGCCGGGCGGCGCGGCGATGTGCTGCTGGATGTAGTCGTTCTCCAGGCGCTGGAAGGCGGTGACCGGATCGTCCAGGCAGGCTGTGGCCATGCGCCACGCACCGATAGAGGCGCCAACCAGATGCACCTCCTGCGTGCTGGCTGTCAACCAGTCGCCAAAAATGAAGCGGTCCAACGGACCCAGCACCAGACCCTTGGGTCCGCCGGCTGCACCCGGCACCACGCGCACGTCCTGCGGGTTCAGGCCGTGCTGTTCAATATGCCGGCGTGCCTTGGGGCCGGCGTAAATGCGGAGGGCTTGCATGGAAGTCAATGCACTTGCTATGGTTTTTGTAGCTGCTTGCGCCCGTGCGTATTGGGCAATCTGGCTATTTTCCTATGAAAAACCGGCGCATGCAGTCTTTTCGGCGGCTGGGCCCTACTTCTTCAGGGCCGCCAGCTTGCTGAAGGCGGACTCCATGGCCGTCGAAGCGGCTGGTTGCGGCGCCCTGCCCTGGCCGCCATAGTTGCCGCCGCGGTTCTGGTTCTGCCCCGGGCGTGCGCTTTCGAAGCGGTTGTCGCGCGGTCCGTCGCGGCGGGCGGGGGCGGCGTCGAGCTTCATGGTCAGCCCGATGCGTTTGCGGGCCACATCGACCTCGGTCACGCGCACTTTCACGATGTCGCCGGTTTTCACCACCTCGCGCGCATCGGTGACGAACTTGTTGGAGAGCTGGCTCACATGCACCAGGCCGTCCTGGTGCACGCCGATGTCGATGAAGGCACCGAAGGCGGCCACGTTGCTGACCGTGCCTTCCAGGGTCATGCCTTCTTTCAGGTCCTTGATGTCTTCCACGCCATCGTTGAAGCGTGCCACTTTGAAATCCGGGCGCGGGTCGCGGCCGGGTTTTTCGAGCTCGGCAATGATGTCCTTCACGGTGATCACGCCGAACTGCTCGTTGGCAAACAGCTCGGGCTTGAGTGTCTTGAGCATCTCGGCGCGGCCCATCAGCTCGGCCACCGGCTTGCCGGTGTGCGCCATGATTTTTTCGACCACCGGGTAGGTTTCGGGGTGCACACCCGTCATGTCCAGCGGGTTGCTGCCGGAGCGAAGGCGCAAAAAGCCCGCGCTTTGTTCAAAAGTCTTGGCACCCAGGCCGGTGACTTTGAGCAAATCGGCACGGCTGGCAAACGCACCGTTGGCGTCACGCCAGCGCACCACGGCCTTGGCCACGGTATTGCTCAGGCCCGAAACGCGTGCCAGAAGGGGCACGCTGGCGGTGTTCAGGTCCACGCCCACGCTGTTCACGCAGTCTTCGACCACGGTGTCCAGGCTGCGCATCAAATCGCTCTGGTTCACGTCGTGCTGGTACTGGCCCACGCCAATCGACTTGGGGTCGATCTTCACGAGTTCGGCGAGTGGGTCTTGCAGGCGGCGCGCAATGCTGGCGGCGCCGCGCAGGCTCACGTCCACGTCGGGCATTTCCTGGCTGGCAAATTCGCTGGCTGAATACACCGAGGCGCCGGCCTCGCTGACCACAACTTTTTCGATGACCTGCCCCACCTTGGCCATGCCCTTGATCAGATCGGCGGCCAGCTTGTCGGTCTCGCGGCTGGCCGTGCCGTTGCCGATGGCGATCAGGTTGACGCCGTGCTTCTCACACAGTTTGGCCAGGGTGTGCAGCGAGCCGTCCCAGTCCTTGCGCGGCTCGTGCGGGTAGACGGTGGAGGTTTCGACCAGCTTACCCGTCGCATCGACCACCGCGACCTTGACCCCGGTGCGGATGCCCGGGTCCAGACCCATCACCACACGCGGGCCGGCCGGTGCGGCCAGCAGCAGGTCGCGCAGGTTGTCGGCAAACACCTTGATGGCGACCTTCTCGGCCTCTTCGCGCAGGCGGCTGAACAGGTCGCGCTCGATGGACAGGCTCAGTTTGACGCGCCAGGTCCAGGCCACGCATTTGCGGATCAAGTCGTCTGCCGCCCTGGCCTTGTGGCTCCAGCCCAGGTGCAATGCAATTTTTCCTTCGGCGATGCTGGGTTGCCCCGCTTCCGGTGGCACAGGCAGTACCAGCTTGGCGTCCAGGATTTCGAGCCCGCGGCCGCGGAACACGGCCAGTGCGCGGTGAGAAGGCACGCGGCCAATCGGCTCGTCGTAATCGAAATAGTCGCGGAACTTGCTGTTGTCGGCGTTGTTCTCGTCCTTGCCTGCGACCAGCTTGGATGACAGCAGCCCTTCGCTCCAGAGCCACTGGCGCAGCGCCTGCAGCAGTGCTGCGTCTTCCGCCCAGCGCTCGGAAAGAATGTCGCGCACGCCGTCGAGCACGGCCTGCACGGTCGTGAAGTCGTCGCCGTTCTCGCTTTTTTCGGCTTTGACAAAGGCGGCGGCTTCATCTGCCGGCACCAATGCCGGGTTGTCAAAGAGCTTGTCGGCCAGCGGCTCTATGCCGGCTTCGCGGGCAATCTGCCCCTTGGTACGGCGCTTCTGCTTGAAAGGCAGGTACAGGTCTTCCAGCTCCTGCTTGGTTGGTGCAGCTTCAATGGCGGCGATCAGCTCGGGCGTGAGCTTGCCCTGCTCTTCGATGCTTTTGAGCACCGATTCACGCCGCTCCTGCAGCTCGCGCAGGTAACCGAGGCGAAATTCGAGTTCGCGCAGCTGGATGTCGTCGAGACCACCGGTGACTTCCTTGCGGTAACGCGCGATGAAGGGTACGGTGGCGCCGCCGTCGAGCAGCTCAACAGCGGTTTTGACCTGATGTTCCTGGACCTTGATTTCTGCCGCGATCTGGCGAATGATTTTTTGCATGTATTTCTGAAATTACCCTGGAGAAAGTGGGCGAGTGTGCCACATCGCCGGGGCGGCCCTGCCCCTGAAAAGTCCGATAACATCTCCCCCTCCCTTCTCTCAACCCGGCACGCAGGAGTCGCATGGCAGTCGAACAAGGCAGTGAGCTGGTCAAGGTGGTGATTTTGCTGGCCGCCGGTGTGCTGGCCGTGCCGCTTTTCAAGCGGTTGGGCCTGGGCTCGGTGCTGGGTTATCTGGCCGCCGGGCTGGCCATCGGCCCCTTTGGCCTGGGCCTGTTCAGCGAGGCCGGAACCATCCTGCACCTGGCCGAACTGGGCGTGGTGATGTTCCTCTTTGTCATTGGACTGGAGATGCAGCCGACCCGGCTGTGGACGCTGCGGCGCCAGATCTTCGGCCTGGGCCTGATGCAGGTGGTGGTTTGCGGCGCCCTGCTCACGGCTCTGGGCATGGGGGCCGGGCTCAAGCCGGTGGTGGCCTTTATTGCCGCCATGGGGTTTGTGCTTTCTTCCACGGCCATCGTGATGCAGCTGCTCGAAGAGCGCGGCGACACCTCGACACCGCGCGGCCAGCGCATGGTGTCCATCCTGCTGCTGGAAGACCTGGCGATTGTTCCTTTGCTGGCCATCGTGGCCTTTTTATCGCCGGAACCGGCCGATGGCACCGGCGTATCGCGCTGGGTCAGCATCGGTGTGGCACTGGCGGCCATCATTGGCCTGGTGGCGGTCAGCCGCTGGCTGCTGAACCCGCTGTTTCGCGTGCTGGCGCGGGCCAAGGCACGCGAAGTCATGACGGCCGCAGCCCTGCTGGTGGTGCTGGGCGCTGCCCTGGCCATGCAGTGGGGCGGCCTGTCGATGGCGCTGGGGGCTTTTGCCGCCGGCGTGATGTTGTCCGAATCCACCTTCCGCCATCAGCTCGAAGCCGACATCGAACCCTTCCGCGGCATTTTGCTGGGCCTGTTTTTCATGGGCGTGGGCATGTCGCTGGACCTCAAGCTGGTCCTGGCCGACTGGCCGCTGATTCTTGGCGGTGTGCTGGCCTACATGGCGCTCAAGGGCGTTGGCATTTACACGGTGGCCCGCATCACAAAATCAAACCACGGTGATGCCTTGCAACGCACGGCCATGATGGCCCAGGGCGGCGAGTTTGCCTTTGTGCTGTATTCGGCTGCGGCTGCGGCCGGCATTGTGGAAGCCAATGTCAATGCCATCCTGACGGCCGCCATCATCATCTCGATGGCGCTGACCCCGCTGGCCGTTTTGTCGCTGCGCTGGTTCCTGCCCGACAAACCCGAGCAGGACATGGACGGCGTGGAAAGCGTGGAAGAGACCGATGGCCTCAAGGGCAGCGTGCTCATCATCGGCTTCGGCCGCTTCGGCCAGATTGCCAGCCAGTCGCTTCTCGCGCGCGGCATCGACATTGCCATCATCGAAAACGACACCGACATGATTCGCGCGGCAGCGAAGTTCGGCTTCAAGGTGTATTACGGCGACGGCACACGCCTGGACGTGCTGCATGCCAGCGGTGCAAGCCATGCGCGTGCCATATTGGTCTGCGTTGATAGAAAAGAAGCCACCAGCCGCATCGTTGAGCTGGCCAAGCACGAGTTCCCGCTCACGCCGGTGCTGGCGCGTGCCTATGACCGCCAGCACGCGATCGAATTGCTTCGTAGCGGCGTGGACTACCAGCTGCGTGAAACCCTGGAGTCGGCCATGGTTTTCAGCAGCGAGGCGCTGCGCCGCCTGGGCGTGGAAGAGGCCGAGGTGGTGGAAATCGCCGAAGACATTCGCCGCAGGGATGCCGAGCGCCTGCAGTTGCAGTTGTGCGGCGACATCAGCAGCGGCATCGACCTGATGCATGGCGGGCGCTGGACCCCGACTCCGCTGACGCGGCCCAAGCAAGTTGGCAAGGCGCTCAATGAAGAAGCGGCCGAAGCCATGGAACCGGAGGCTACCGCAGCACCCGGCGCGCCGGAACCGGCAGACAGTGCAGCAAAACCTGGCTGAAGCCGGCTGATCCAGGCTCCATGCGCTCGCGCGGAGAGGCTTTTTTCCTACAGACGGCCCCGACGGCGACCACCATGATCAAAGCTTCAATTTCTGGAGCCGACCATGCGTATCCGAACCATTGTGCTGATTGTTGCCATTGTCCTCATGGCTGGTTTTGCGGCGCTGAACCTGGATGAATTCTCCCGGCCTTCCATGCTGAGCCTGGGCGTCACCACGGTGCAGGCGCCGCTGGGCATGGTGATGCTGGTTCTGCTGGTGGCGGTGCTGCTGGTGTTCCTGGCCACCACGCTGTACATCCAGAGCACCCACCTGCTCGAGATGCGCCAGTCCACCCGCGCGCTCGCCACCCAGCGCGAACTCGCCGACAGGGCCGAAGCTTCGCGTTTTACCGAGCTGCGCCACTATCTGGAAACCCAGGCGCAAACCGCCCAGCAACGCGAAGCTGCGCATGCCACGGTACTGGCCGAACGGCTGGCCCAGACGCAGGACGCGCTGGTGGCCAAAATCGACCAGTCCGGCAACACGTTGGCGGCCTACATCGGCGAGCTGGAAGACCGACTGGACAGCCGTGACGGTGTCCGGCCGGCACGTGTGGACACGCCTTCACTGCTGTGAGCCCTGCTTCACGGGGGTGACGGGCACACCAGCGCTGTAAGAAGCGGCGCTGCCGCACGACCAAGAGGGGTTACCGTTTCACAAGGACCCCGGCCATGGCTATAAACGCTTCCAAATTCATAGCTGCCTGCGCTTTACTGGCGGGCGCTACAGCCACATTTGGCATGCAAAATCAGTGCACCGCCGGTTCCGGCCCATTGGTGACGCCGGTGCTGGAGCTGTACACCTCCGAAGGCTGCAGCTCCTGCCCGCCGGCTGATAAATGGGCCTCAGCCTTCAAGGGAAAAGACGTGGTGGTGCAGGCCTTTCATGTGGGCTACTGGGACTACATCGGCTGGGTGGACCGTTTTGCGGCGCCTGCGCATACCACCCGCCAGCGCGAAGTTGCCGGCAGGAACCGGCTGCGAAACATCTACACGCCGCAGGTGGTTGTCAATGGCCGCGACTGGCCTCAATGGCGTGGTGCAGAACAACACATCAGCAGCCAGAAGGAAGCCGCCCAGGTTCGCATCGAGCTCAGGCAACTGGCCGCGGATCAGTTCGAAGCCACGGTCACGCCGGTCAACGCGGTGGCGCCCGTGCCGGCGTGGGCGGCCTACTGGACAGTCACCGAGCACGGCCATAACTCGAAGGTGAAGGCTGGCGAAAATGCCGGTGAATTCCTGAAACACGATTTTGTGGTGCGGCAATACACCCAGGCCGGCGACTACAGAAGCGCCGATGCCACTCCCAAAAAACTGGGCTTTCGCAGCCTTGCCGCCACGCCCGGCCACGAGCGCCAGGTCAATCTGGTGGTGTTTGAGCCGGCCAGCGGCAAGACCCTGCAGGCCCTGAGTCTTCAATGCGCGGGCTGAACCGGCTTTCAGGCACATGAAGAAAATCCTGGTTTTAGCCAGCACCCATGCCGCCACGCTGCTGCTTGGTTTTTTGCTGGGCATTTACCTGTTGCCGATCCTGACCGCGCCAGGAACGCCATCGCTTGAAAGCATCATGGCGATTGCGCGCAGTTCCGAGTTCAAGGGAAATTTTCGCCGTGACCTGCAGGGCAGCGACCTGTTGCACTGGGGCGAAGGTGAAGTTTCGGTGGGCAAACAAACCATTGCATTGATGGGCAAGATCTCGCCCGGCCCTGACTACAAGCTGTACCTGGTACCGGAGTTTGTTGAAAACGAGGTCCAGTTCCTCAAGCTCAAGGCGCGCTCGGTGCGTGTGGGCGACATCAAGACGTTCGAAACCTTCGTCGTGCCCGTGCCTGAGGGCGTGGACATCACTGCCTACACCACCGTGCTGGTCTGGTGCGAGACTTTTTCGGAGTTCATCTCGGCGGCGAAGTACCGCTAGGAACCTGGGCACGCCGGATCAGGGCCCGTTTCACGCGCAGACGATCTTTGCGTCTTCAGCTTCGGCCAGCAACCAGCGGACGAAATCCTGCGCATCGGCATTGCCGGCGGCACGCGGTGCCATGTTCACAAAGTAGCCCATGCGTGAGGCCACGCCGCTGAAGGGCGCGACCAGCCTGCCCTCCCGCAGCAGCTCGGCGAGCAAAGGCAGGCGCCCGATGGCTACCCCCTGCCCTGCAACCGCCGCCGCGACCACATCGGAATATTGCGAAAACCGTAGCGTGTTTTTCATTCGCACTTCAGGCAGCCCCATGACCTTGAACCAGGGCTCCCAGTCGATGGTCAGCGGCTGGCCCTGAGGCATGTCGGTGGCAAGCAGGGTGTGGTCCACCAGGTCCGCCGGCTTTTTCAGGGGCAAGGCGCGGTTCTTCAGCAGCAGCGGTGAACACACAGGGGTGACGGTTTCCTCGAACAGGGCACTTCCCACCGCATGCTCGATGGTCCTCAGGCGGACCGAGACGTCGATGCCGCTTCGTTCCAGGTCCAGCACTTCCAGCGTGGCGGAGATACGCACATCGACCCCGGGGTGTGTGGCGGTGAAGCGGGCCAGCCGCGGAATCAGCCACAGCGAGGCAAAGCCTGGCGTGGTCGTGATGGCCACCTGCCGCGCGGTGGTGGTGGCGCGTACGCTGGCGGTGGCATCGCGCAGCCGCTCCAGGCAGTCGCTGACGGCGCGCTGCATGACCTTGCCGGCGTCGGTCAACGCCAGCGCACGATGGCGCCGTTCGAACAGCGCCGTGCCCAGGTCGGCTTCAAGCTGCTGGATCTGCCGGCTGACGGCCGATTGCGTGAGGAACAACTCGGCCGCCGCGTGCGTGAAGCTCAGCGTCCGCGCGGCCGCTTCGAAGCTGTAGAGCAGCTCCAGCCGCGGCAGTTCACTGCGGCGTATGCCCTGGGGGAGCACCAGGGGAGATGTTGATTTCACATTCGGTAGCGGCATGCGAAGGATTCCAAATGACCGTTTGAACACTCTGGGGGCGGCCAGTATATTCATTTCCATACCGAATGTGAAACCGAAAGAGAGGCCTGCCATGCCGACCGATTCAAGTCCCATTGCCCTGAGCCTCGCCCACCAGGCGATGTTCAGCGTGTCCGACGCCGCCGGCGTGCAAATTCTCTGCCATGAAGGCAGCCTGTGGGTCACGCTCGATGATGATCCGCGCGACATCATGGTGGACGCGGGCGGCAGTTTTCTGACCACGGAACACCGCCGCGCGCTGATCTACGCGATGGAGCCTTCATCCCTCAGCCTGGTCGTGACGCCTTCAGTTGCCGCGGCGCGTCCTGCCGGACGAACGCAGGCGACGCCCGCCGTCAAGGTGACGTTTGCACTTCAGCCCGCCTAAGGGATGTCGTTTGATCGGCCCGAACCGGCCGGCGTCTGGGGGGACAGCGTGTGTTTCATCACCTCGATGCCCTGCGCCATCATGGCGTCAACAAAGCCGGCAAGCTCGGCTGGCAGCACATCGGTGATCCAGACAAAGCGCGTCCGGTCCTCACCTTCGGCAAATACCTGCGCCGACGCCTGGTGGTGTGTCGCCTTGCCGCCTGCCACTGAATAGCAGAGCCGGCGGGCGGACTCGTCGAGGCCGACCAGCAGTTCACGCGCCACCAGGCCGCTGGCGAAGGTCACGATGCGCGCGCCTTCTTCCAGCCGGCAGTCGGTCACAAAGCCGGGCGCCAGGCGCTGGTGCACGGCACCGAAATCACGCAACGCGTCCCAGACCTGGTTCACGCCGGCCTCGACCATGAATTCCCTGTAAACCGTGGTCATGGTATGTCTCCGGCTCAGGGGCAGACAGCTTCGACGTTGTTGCCGTCAGGGTCGATCAGGAAGGCCGCGTAATAGGTCGGGCTGTAGTCCGGGCGCGGGCCGGGCCCGCCGTTGTCACTGGCACCGGCCTTCAGGCCGGCCTTGTAAAAGGAGTCTACGGCCTTGTGGCTGGCTGCACGGAACGCAATGTGGGTACCCGGACCCTTGGCGCCTTTGGCTGCGTAAAGCCACAAGGCCGGTGCATCGGCCGGGCCGATGCCGGCGTAGCTGTCGTCGTGGGAGCCCAGCACATGGCCCAGCGGTGCCAGTGCGGCTTCATAAAAACGGATGCTGGCTGCGAGGTCCCTGACCTTTATGCCGAGGTGGTCGTACATGGTGATTTCCTGCTTGAAGAGTGAGTCAAGCGGTCATCATCGAGCAGCGCGGCCATGCGGTCTTGGAGAATCTTGCGCTCCCCTTTCAGCCCCTTCCTCGCGGCCTGGCGGAAGGCGCGCGGTGAGACGCCGGCCGCACGGTGGAAGGTGCGCACGAAGTTGCTGAGGTCGGCAAACCCGACGTCCAGCGCCACATCGGTGACGGACCGGTCGCCATCGGCCAGCAGCCGCGCCGCGTGGCGCAGCCGGGAGCGCACCAGGTACTGGTGCGGCGAGACGCCGAGTACCCGCGAGAACAGCCGCAGGAAGTGAAACGGGCTCAGCCCCGCCTGGCTGGCGGCGTGCTCAAGGGCAATGTCTTCCTGCGAATGGGTGTGGATCCACATCGCCGCGTCCACGGCACGCTGGCGGTCCTGGGCGGTGGCGCGCTGCGGCGTTGGCCGGCGGCCTGCCACCACGTCCACAAAACGGGAGGCGAACCACAGGCCGGCTTCGTCCAGGCCGACATCGCTCTGGTTCGCAGCCGCCGCCTGCGCCAGCTCGCCCAGCACCACGAGTTCGGGCAAGGGAGGCAGGCCGCCGGTGCGCCAGGTGCCGGCGTCGCCGCCGATCAGGTCGACAAAGCCCGGCGAAAGATGAAAAGCCAGGCACTCGTCGCCGCAGACATGGTGGTCATGCGTGCACATGAACTCGTCGCCCGGGTGACCCACCAGCACCGAGCCGGCCACCAGTTCATAACTCTCGCCGCGCGTACGGTAGCCAAAGCTGCCCTTGCGCACGTAGGACACCGAGTAGCCGCCGTGCACCTCGGTGAAAGGCGTGGCATCGGGACCGCTGTTGCAGCGGTAGTCCACGACCTCGATGGGGCCGGACTGCAGTGCGGTGGCGATCAACATGGCCACTCCTTCCCACGGGCTGAAAAGTGTGAAATCGTCGATGCCATGAGGCGGATTATGGAAGTTTTCGCGCAGTGGCGTTCAGGCCGGAAAGAGCGTATGGCTGCGTGCCGGGTTGTGCTTGCTATATTCGGCCCATGTCCAAACTCCTCGACTTCTTCAGCCATCCCCTTTACCTGCGCCTTTCGCCGGAGAGGTTGACGATACGCAATGTCAGGACCGGTGCCTTCATTTCCGAAGTGCCTGAAATCGCCATCCTGCGCGGGCCGAAGAAGGCGCAAATCCTGGGGGTGGGCGTCGAGGCCTCGCTGCACCGGGCCACGCCCTCTGTGGAAGTTCTCAACCCTTTTGCCCATCCCCGCACCATGGTCGGAGACTTCACTGCCGCTGAGCAGGTTGTGAAAGCCTTCATTCGCAAACTGACCGGGTCCAGCTGGTTCGCGACGATGCCGCGCATGGTGTTTCATCCGCTGGGTGATCCGGCCGGCGGCTTCACCCAGGTGGAAATCCGGGCCTTCCGGGAAATGGCACTGGGCGCCGGCGCCTCCGATGTGCTGATGTGGCAAGGCTCTGAACTGACGGACGAGCAGGTGCGCTCCAACCGCCTGCCTTCAACCGGACGCCTGCTGGATTAGATTGGCTCAGGCCTCGCGCAACGCCTTCTTGAGCTCCTCGCCGATCTCCGGCTTGTGCGCAAACGGGTTGGTCGGGTTGCGCGCCTGCAGGATGTCTTCCAGCCGGGTCTGCACCGAGCCGATGGCCTTGGGGTGGCTGTAGATGTAGAACTGGTTGGCGGCAACCGCATCGAACACTTTTTGCGCCACTTCGGCTGCCGTCACCTTGCCCGAGTTCACGGCCTTGTCGCTCATGGCCTGCCCAATCAATTGGCTTTTGGTCGGCTTGGCGGCCGGCAGTTCGTCCGGCCGGTTGCGCTGGCTCTGGCCGATGCCGGTGGGTACAAAGAAGGGGCACAGCACCGAGGCGCTGATCTGGTCGGTCACCAGCGCCAAGTCCTGGTACAGGGTTTCGCTCATGCTGACCACCGCATGTTTGCTGACGTTGTAGATGCCCATGTTGGGCGCGTTCAGCAGGCCTGCCATGCTGGCCGTGTTGACGATGTGGCCCTGCCAGGCCGGGTCTTTTTTGGCGGCTTCGAGCATCATGGGCGTGAACACGCGTACGCCGTGCGCCACGCCCATGAGGTTGACGCCTATGACCCACTCCCAGTCTTTGAGCGTGTTTTCCCAGATCAGACCCCCTGCGCCCACGCCGGCATTGTTGAAGACAAAATGCGGCGCACCGAAACGTGCCAGCACGGCGGCGCCCAGGGCTTCCACCTCGGCGGCTTTGGACACGTCGAGGCGAAAAGCCAGCACCTGCGCACCGGCGGCGGTCATCTCGGCTGCGGCTTTGTCCAGCGCGTCCTGCTGCACATCGGCCAGCACCAGGTTCATGCCGAGCCGGGCACCAATACGCGCGCACTCGAGGCCGAAGCCCGAACCGGCGCCGGTGAGAACGGCGGTTTTGCCTTTGAAATTTTTGATCATGAATTACTCCTGAAATGAAAGAGGACGCAGCATTTCGATGTGGGGAATGCCGTCTTCGATGTAGGGCTCCCCTGCTTTTGCAAATCCATGCTGCACATAAAATTTCTCGAGCCGCGCCTGTGCGCCTATGCGTATGGGCTGCGCACCCCACTGCCCGGACACGCAGGCGATGGCCTGGCGCATGAGCTCGTGGCCCATGCCGCTTCCGCGCAGGATCTGGCGGATGATGACGCGCCCTATGCTGGCTTCCGCAAACTTCACGCCGGCTGAAAAGCAGCGCGCATAAGCCACAAGCTGGCCATCACGCACGCCAAGAACATGCATCGCCTGCTGGTCCGAACCGTCCATGTCCTGGTAGATACCGGCTTGCTCCATCACGAAAACTTCCGAGCGAAGCTGCAGGGCTTCATAGAGTTCAGCGGCGGTCAGCGCCGCAAATGGAACAGACCGCCAGGCGATCCTGCTCATGCCGGGGCGACAGCTTTCAGCACGTAACCGATGCGCGGGAAATGCACGTGCAGCGTGCCGGCGCGCTCGTCCCTGCGGCTCAGGGTGTAGTGCGTGCGTGTCGCGGCAATCAGCTCGCCCTCTGTGGGCTCCGGCCCGAAACTTTCTGCCGTGACCGTGACGCGGCTGCCCAGCGGAATGCCGTGTTCGTCCTGAAAGGTGCTGTCGCGCAGCAGGCCGTGGCCCACCACCATCGGTTCTGCTTCAGCAGCAACGGCGATGGCCCCGGCAGCATCGAATTTTTCCATGCTGCCGTGGCCGATGGCGTTCATGCGGTCCATCCACTCGAGCACGGCGGGGGTGAGCTGCAGGATGTCGGCCACCACCGGTGTGCGCACGCGTGTGAACCACAGCGGGTGGTAGGCGGAAAAGTCGGCAATGCACGGCACCTGGCCGAGCAAAAAGGGCTGGTCGTCGAGCATGTCCGACAGGCGCCGCAGGTAAGACTTGTAGGCCGCGGCGGCGTCGGCCGGGCGCAGGCGCACCATGCCGGCACTCATGGCTTTGCGGTCTTCGCCAAACGCCAGGGCCGCTTCGGGCGGCCCGCCGGCAAACATGTGGGCTGCTCCCTTGGGCCCAAGGTTGTGCGCCATGGCCGCCCAGAACAGCGTGCTGTCGGCCCACTGTGCCAGGGTACGCGCCAGGCCCTTGCCTGGCTCGGGGTAGATGGAGGGCGTGGGTTGCAGGTGTTCGAGCACGTCGGAGATCAGCGCGCTGTCGCAAAAAATGTCGGCACCGACCTGCATGAACGGTGTCTTGCGGTAACCGCCGGTAAGAGCCACCACGTCGGGCTTGGGCATGAGGGCTGGAATGACGACCGACTTCCAGGCGAGCTGCTTGTAGCCCAGGATCAGCCGGATCTTTTCCGAGAAAGGTGAATTCGGGTAGTGATGAAGAATCAGGTCGGCCATGGGGGTTCTTTCGAGTTGGTGTTATCGAGGCATGGCGCGGGTGATCAGGGCATCAAAATCCACGCCCGCCCCAAGGGTGCCGAAAGCCTGGCCCCAGTTGCCGGCCAGGCGGGAATCACAGAAAGCGCTGAACACGGCGGCCGGTGCGCTTTGGTAAAGCAGCGCAGCCTGCACGGCGAGGGCCACGTCCTGCGCGAGCCGGCGTGCCTCCATTTCAGTCGCCATTTCTTCCACGCGGGTCGGCAAGGCGGCAGCGAGGCGGTCCAGCGCAGGATGGGCGCCTTTGGCCGGTGCCAGTTCCCGCGCTAGCGCGGCGCCTGCATCGGCCTTGCGCAGCGCACGCAGCAGGTCCAGCGCCATGATGTTGCCGGCGCCTTCCCAGATGGAGTTGAGCGGCATCTCGCGGTAGATGCGGGCCATGATGCCTTCGCCGCCCTCTTCCACATATCCGTTGCCGCCCAGGCATTCCATGGCCTCCTGGGCGAAGTGGCTGCCGCGTTTGCAGATCCAGAACTTGGCCACTGGCGTGAGCAGGCGCGCCATGGCCTGCTCATGCGGGTCGGTGCTGTGGTCAAAGGCGCGCGCCAGGCGGATGGACAGCGCGGTGGCGGCTTCGGATTCGAGTGCCAGGTCAGCCAGCACATTGCGCATCAGGGGCTGGTGTATCAGCGGTTTGCCGAAAGCCTGGCGCTGGGCGCAGTGATTCAGGGCAATGCTCAGGGCCTGGCGCATGAGGCCGCTGGTACCGAGGGCGCAGTCCAGCCGGGTCATGGTGCCCATCTCGAGGATTTGCGGCACGCCGCGGCCTTCCTCGCCGACCAGCCAGGCGGTGGCGTTGTCGAATTCGACCTCGGAACTGGCGTTGGCCTTGTTGCCCAGTTTGTCTTTCAGGCGCTGGATGCGGATCGCGTTGAGGCCGCCGTCAGGCAACACGCGCGGAATAAAGAAGCAGCTGAGTCCGGCCGGTGCCTGCGCCAGCACCAGGAAAGCGTCGCACATGGGCGCCGAGAAAAACCATTTGTGGCCGGTCAGACGGTAGCGCTGGCCCCAGGCGTCGCTGCCGTCCGCCGCGGCCTGTGTCGTGTTGGCGCGCACGTCGGACCCGCCCTGCTTTTCGGTCATGCCCATGCCCATGGTCACACCGGTTTTTTCCGAGAACAGCTTGAGTGCCGGATCGTAGGCACGGCTGGTGAGCCTGGGTGCCCAGTCGGCGTGGATGGCGGCGTTGTCGCGCAGCGCCGGCGTGACCGCGTAGGTCATGGAGATCGGGCAAAGGATGGATGGCTCGAGCTCGGTGAATAGCATGAATCCGGCGGCTCTGAGCACGTGTGGAGAGGAGCCCTCGCCGTTCCACGGCGTCCCGTGCAGTCCGGCCCTGGTCGCAGCATCCATGAGCACGTGATAACTCGGATGAAACTCCACTTGATCCACCCGGCGGCCGAAGCGGTCATGGCTGTGCAGTTGCGGCGTGTGGGTGTTGGCCAGACGCGCGTGGGTTTGCATGTCCGTGCTGCCTAGGCTTGCACCCAGCGCACTGAGGTCCTTCGTGGCCAGCTTGGGCGCGTTGAATTTCAGCGCATCACGCAGGCCGCGGTTGGTGTCGAACAGGTTGTAGTCGGCCAGAGGGTCTGGCTGGTTGAAGACTTCATGGGTCATATTCGCATCTCCTTTGGGCCCGCGCTGGAGGCGTAGCGAGCGGCTATCAGGCTAGGCGGACGGCGCGGAGAAACCGGAGCGTACTTCAGGTACGTGAGGATTTCGAGCACCGCCCAACAACGCATGATGGCCGCGCAGTAGCCGACTCAGATCAGTTTGACCAGTTGTTTGCCGAAGTTTCTTCCTTTGAGCAAACCCAGGAAAGCTTCCGGGGCAGCGGCGATACCCTGCGCAATCGTTTCGCGCGGCTTGAGCTTGCCGGTGCCGACCAGCGTGCCCAGTTCCTTCAGGGCCTCGGGCCAGACTTCCATGTGCTCGCTGACGATGAAGCCTTCGATTTTCAGGCGATTGGTCAGGATCAGCTGCGGGTAAGTCAGGGGCAGCGGCTGACCGTCATAACCGGCAATCATGCCGCACAGGGCAATGCGGCCGAAGGCGTTCATACGGGTCAACACGGCGTCCAGAATCATGCCGCCGACGTTTTCGAAGTAGCCGTCAATACCGTCCGGGCAGGCCTCCTTGAGCGCCTTGGACAGCGAGGCAGCGTCCTTGTGCTGCTTGTAGTCGATGCAGGCGTCAAAACCGAGCTCCTCGACCGCGTATTTGCATTTGTCGGGGCCACCCGCAATACCGACGGCGCGGCAGCCGCGCGCCTTGGCCAGCGCACCGAAGGCACTGCCCACCGCACCGGTGGCGGCGCTGATCACCACCGTCTGGCCGGCTTTGGGCTCGATGATTTTCACCAGGCCGTACCAGGCGGTGACGCCCGGCATGCCGACTGCGCCCAGGTAGTGCGACAGCGGCACATGGGTGGTGTCCACCTTGCGCAGTGCGCCGGGCTGGTTCGCATCCACCACGCTGTATTCCTGCCAGCCGCCCATGCCGACCACCTTGTCACCGACGGCGAACTTGGGGTTTTTCGACTCGACCACTTCGCCGGCCGTGCCGCCACCCATGACCTGGCCGAGCGCCTGCGGCTGGGCATAACTCTTGGCGTCGTTCATGCGGCCGCGCATGTAGGGGTCCAGGCTCATGAAGTGGTGGCGCACCAGCACCTGGCCATCTTGCAGCGCCGGGGTGTCGCTGCTGACGAGCTTGAAGTTGCTGGCGACGGCTTCGCCGGTGGGACGGTTGTCGAGAAGGATTTGCTGGTTCTTTGGCATGGAAGTCTCCTGATTTGCTATTGATTTGGGAGCTGCTTGCGCCCGTGGAATAAGGGCTGGAGCATGATTTTGTTTAAAGAATATCTAATCCGTCGAGATGACGGTGTTGAGGGGATTCACATCTTTCGGCCCAACCGGCAGGCGCTTGACGTATTTGAAGGTGCCGGTGGCATGGGCACAGGCGCGGCCTTCTTCATCGTAAATCGTGGCTTCGGTAAAAGCCATGGTGGCAGTGCGGTGCATGAGCCGGCCCTTGCCGCTGAGCTTGCCACGCGCCGGCTGCATGAAGCTGGTTTTCATCTCGATGGTGACCACGCCCATGTCCGGCAGCACACTGCGCGCCGCCGTCGCCATGGTCACGTCAAGCAGGGTCATCAGCGCCCCGCCGTGTGTCACATGAAAGGAGTTGAGGTGCTCGGGCATGGGCAGATAGTCGATCTGCGAATGCCCGCCCTCGAACAGCATCAGCTCGAAGCCGAGGTGATGAACGAAAGGAATCTCGACGCCGAAGTTCATATGTGTCCTGATATTGGTCCCGTGGGCGTAGCGAGCAGGCGTCAGGCGAGGCGGACGGAGCGCAGGAACCGGAACGTACTCAGGTACGTGAGGATTCCGAGCACCGCCCAACGAAGCATCACGCCTGCGCAGTAGCCCACACTAGCCACCGGTTACTGCGGAGACACCGCCATCTACAGCCATCCACTGCGCGGTGATGTGTTTGCCGGCGTCCGAGGCATACAGCACACACAGGCCCTTGAGGTCTTCGTCGTCGCCGAGGCGCTTCAGCGGCGCGTGGGCGGCGAGTTTTTCCTCGCCCAGTGCCTTGAGGGTGCCGACGGTCATCTTGCTCGGGAAGAAACCCGGGCAGATGGCGTTGACGGTGATGTTGTACTTGCCCCATTCGCAGCCCAGCGCACGAGTGAAGTTGATGACCGCGCCCTTGGACGTGTTGTAGGCCACGGTGGTCATCTCCGGCGGGTTGCCGCCCAGGCCGGCGATGGACGCGACGTTGATGATGCGGCCGGAACGGCGCGCGATCATGCTGTGTTTGGCGATGTGCTGGCTCAGGATGAAGTAGCCGCGGATGTTCAGGTTCATGACCTTGTCCCAGGCCTCGACCGGGTGGTCTTCGGCGGGCGCGCCCCAGGCGGCACCGGCGTTGTTGACCAGGATGTCCACATGGCCGAAACGCTTGATGGTTTCATCGGCGAGCGCGCGGATGTCCGCTTCTTTCGAGCAGTCGGCGGCGATCCAGTCCACCGCGATGCCGGCGGCCTTCAGCGTGGCGGCAGACTCCTCGAGGTCTTCGGCCTTGCGCGAACTCAGCATGATTTGGGCGCCGGCTTCGCCGAGTGCCTGCGCCAGCTGCAGGCCCAGGCCGCGCGAGCCGCCGGTGACCAGCGCGGTCTTGCCGGTGAGGTCGAACAGCTGCTGGATGGTACGGGTCATGGTCGGGCTCCTTGTTGTGGGGAAAAGATGGAAAAGAGTGTCGCGCAATGCAAGCCTTCCGGCTGTCGCGCGGTAGACGGCCGGGAGCGGAAAGGGGTCAATCGCCGGGAGTCAGGCGGGAGCGGACATAGATCAGCGAAAAGCCGATGGCTGCCACAATGCCGCCGCCCACCACCATGGACCAGCCGAGTGGGTCGTGGGTGCGCTGCACCGACAGGCCCAGCACCAGCGTGAGCAGCCCGCCATAAATGAGGACCCAGATCAGCGTCTGCAGGCGGGCAATCGACTTGTTCGACGTGGTGCCCCCCGATTCCTTGAAAAACCCCATCAGAAAGCCTCCTCCGGCAAGTCGGCACAGGTCAGGTCGCGGCTTGCAACCACCTGGAGCCAGGCGTCGATTTTAGGCAATTCGTAGTGATAAAAGTAACGCAATGCGCCCAGTTTACCTGCCGTAACAGCTATCGATTTTGTAGCATCTGCCTTTAGGGCGGCCAGCGCCACGTCGAGCCAGATCCAGGCCAGCACGGTGTGGCCGAAGCCCTGCATGTAGGGCACGGCGTTGGCCAGTGCATCGGCTGGGTTGCCGGTGGCCCAGGCCGCTTTGGTGGTCGCGCCCACCTGCTGCAGTGCTTGGCCCAGTGCGTTGGCATGGGCGGCGAGTTCGGGCACCTGGATGGCCCGCGCGATGGTTGCGTTGATGCGCGCAGCCAGCAGCTGCAGGCCCTTGCCGCCTTCCATCAGCACCTTGCGGCCCAGCAGGTCGGTGGCCTGGATGCCGTGGGTGCCCTCGTGGATCATGTTCAGGCGGTTGTCGCGCCAGTACTGCTCCACCGGAAAGTCGCGTGTGTAACCGTAACCGCCGTGGATCTGGATGGCCAATGAGTTGGCTTCCAGGCACCACTCGCTGGGCCAGCTTTTTGCAATCGGCGTGAGTACTTCCAGCAGAAGCCGCGCCTCATCGGCGGCCTGGGCTTCGGCGGTGTGCTGCTCATCCACCAGTCGGGCGCAGTACAGCTCCAGTGCCAGCGCACCTTCGCAATAGGCCTTCTGCGCGAGCAGCATGCGTTTGACGTCGGCGTGTTCGATGATGCGCACCTGGGGCTGGGCCGAGTCCTTGCCTGCGGGGCCGACCGGCCTGCCCTGCGGCCGGTTTTTTGCGTAGTCGAGCGAGGCGTAGTAACCGGCCATGCCCAGCATGACGGCAGCGGTGCCGACGCCTATGCGCGCCTCGTTCATCATGTGGAACATGCAACGCAGGCCTTCATGCGGCTTGCCGACCAGGTAGCCGACCGCACCGGCCTCCCCGCCCACCGGGTATTTGCCTTCGCCGAAATTGAGTAGCGTGTTGGTGGTGCCGCGCCAACCGAGCTTGTGGTTCAGGCCGGCCAGGGCCACATCGTTGCGCTCGCCGGTGAGCTGGCCGTCGGCACCCAGCATCTTCTTGGGCACGATGAACAGCGAGATGCCGCGTGTGCCGGCAATCAGCTTGCCGTCCGGCCCGGGGATCTTGGCCAGCACCAGGTGGATGATGTTCTCGGTCAGCTCGTGCTCGCCGGCCGAGATCCACATCTTGTTGCCCTTGAGGCGGTAACGCGGCCCGAGCGGCTCTGCCTCGAAATCGGCGCCATCTGGAACGGCGCGTGTCGTGATGTCGCTCAGCGAGGAGCCGGCCTGCGGCTCGCTCAGACACATGGTGCCGGAAAAGCGCCCGGCGAACTCGTTGCGCGCGAACACTTCTTTCTGCGCCTCGGTGCCGTGCACCAGCAGCAGGTTGGCATTACCTTTGGTCAGCAGGCTGGAGCCCATGCTGACCGAAGCCATGGCAAAAAAGCAGTTGGCCGCCGCCTCGATGGTGTAAGGCAACTGCATGCCGCCCTCTTCGTAGTCCTGCGCCGCGCTGAGCATGCCCGAGCCGGCATAGGCTTTGTGCGCCTCGTGCGTGGCTTGCGGCAGGATGACTTTCTCGCCGTCGAACTGCGGCTCCTGCGTATCGACCAGCCGGTTGAAAGGCGCGTATTTTTCGCGCGCGATGCGCTCGCAGGTGTCGAACACCGCGTCGAAAGTTTCGCGCGAATGGTCTGCAAAACGCTCGCGCTGGTTCAGCGACTCGGCGTCCAGCCACTGGTAGAGCAGGAAATCAAGGGTGGGTCTCAGGCTCATGGTGATCCGATCTGGAGGGGTCAGGTGGCGCTGGTTTTGCCTGGCAGGCGTGCAATCGTGCCCTGGGCCACGGCGCAGAGTTTTTCCTGGCCATCGACCAGGACAAACACGTCGCAACGGCAAACCGCCTGCGATTTGCCGGCGTGTATGGCTTCGGCGCGCGCAATCAGGCGTTCACCGACCGCGGGCCGCACGTAATTGATCTTGAATTCGGAGGTGACGACGGCCCAGTCCAGCGCCGTACCGCCGGCGTAGGTCAAGGCGTTGTCGGCCGCGTAACTGACCACGCCGCCATGCACAAAGCCGTTTTGCTGGAGGATTTCGGGTGTGACGGGCACGTGCAGTTCGCACTGTCCGACGGACAGGGCATGGAGCTCGGCGCCTATCAGCACGCTGAAAGGCTGAAGGGCCAGAAACGCCTGCCCTTTCTGAAGGAGCAGGGTTTCATCCATGTGCGTGAACGCCTGTTACAGGACTTCGAAAATGCCGGCCGCGCCCATGCCACCGCCAATACACATGGTCACGCAGACACGTTTGGCGCCGCGGCGCTTGCCTTCGATCAGGGCGTGGCCTGTCAGGCGCTGGCCGCTGACGCCGTAGGGGTGGCCGACCGCAATCGCGCCGCCATTGACGTTGAGCTTGTCCATCGGAATGCCCAGCTTGTCGCGGCAGTAAATCACCTGCACGGCGAAGGCTTCGTTGAGTTCCCACAGGTCGATATCGCTGACCTTCAGGCCCAGGCGCGCCAGCACCTTGGGGATGGCGAAGACGGGGCCGATACCCATTTCGTCAGGCTCGCAACCCGCCACCGCAAAGCCGAGGAAGCGGCCCAGCGGCTTCAGGCCCTTTTTCTCGGCCACTGTTTCGTTCATCACCACAACAGCGCCGCCGCCGTCGGAGAACTGGCTGGCATTGCCGGCCGAAATCACGCCGCCGGAAATGGCGGGCTTGATGCCACTGATGCCTTCCTTCGTTGTGCCCTCGCGAATGCCTTCGTCCTTGCTGACCGTGACCTGTTTGGTGGTCAGGCCCATGACGGGATCGGCCACACCCATGGTGACGGTGATGGGGGCAATTTCGGCGTCGAACAGGCCGGCAGCCAGGGCGGCCGTGGCCTTCTGCTGGCTGGCGGCACCGTATTCGTCCATCTGCTCACGCGAGATGCCGTAACGCTTGGCGACCTGCTCCGCGGTTTGCAGCATGTTCCAGTAGATCTCGGGCTTGTTCTTGACCAGCCAGGAGTCGGCCAGCATGTGGGTGTTCATTTCCTGCTGCACGCAGGAAATGCTTTCTACGCCGCCGGCCACATAGATATCGGCTTCGCCAGCGATGATGCGCTGGGCTGCCATGGCGATGGTCTGCAGTCCGGACGAGCAGAAACGGTTGACCGTCATGCCCGACACGGTGATGGGGCAGCCGGCGCGCAGCGCGATCTGGCGTGCGATGTTGGCGCCGGTCGCGCCTTCGGGGTTGGCGCAGCCCATGATCACGTCCTCAACCTCGCCCGCCTCGATGCCGGCGCGTTTGATCGCGTGTTCAACCGCGTGGCCACCGAGGGTGGCGCCGTGGGTCATGTTGAAAGAGCCCTTCCAGCTTTTGGCCAGGGGGGTGCGGGCGGTGGAAACGATTACAGCTGAAGTCATGTGAATCTCCGGAAATTAATTGAACGTCTTGCCTTCGGCAGCCAGCTTGGCCAGCAGGGGCGCCGGTTGCCAGAATTTGGCGTCGTCCAGCGGATTCTGGGCAAAACGCTTCATGCTCTGCACCACGTTGAACAGGCCCACCTGGTCGGCGTAGTTCATGGGGCCGCCGCGGTAGATCGGGAAGCCATAACCCATGAGGTAGACCATGTCGATGTCGCTGGCCCGGGAGGCAATGCCCTCTTCCAGAATATGGGCTGCCTCGTTGACGAGGGCATAGACCAGGCGCTGGACGATTTCTTCGTCGGAGATCTTGCGGGGTGTGATGCCCAGCGAGGCGCGGTGGTCTTCAATCATCTTGACCACTTCGGCGTTCGGAATGGCGTCGCGTTTTCCGGGCACGTAGTCGTACCAGCCCGCGCCGGTTTTCTGGCCAAAGCGGCCCTTCTCGCACAGCAGATCGGCGGTCTTGCTGTACTTCATATCCGGCTTTTCCTGGTAGCGGCGCTTGCGGATGGCCCAGCCGATGTCGTTGCCGGCCAGGTCGCCCATGCGGAAGGGGCCCATGGCCATGCCGAACTTCTCCATCGCCTTGTCGACCTGCGCGGGCGTGCAGCCTTCGTCGAGCAGGAAACCGCCCTGGCGGCCGTATTGCTCGATCATGCGGTTGCCGATGAAGCCGTCGCACACGCCGGACACCACTGCGGTTTTCTTGATCTTCTTGCTGACGGCCATCACCGTGGCCAACACGTCCTTGGCGGTTTTTTCACCGCGCACCACTTCGAGCAGTTTCATCACGTTGGCCGGGCTGAAGAAATGCATGCCCACCACGTCCTGCGGGCGCTTGGTGAACGAGGCGATCTTGTTGACATCCAGCGTGGAAGTGTTGGAGGCCAGGATGGCGCCGGGCTTCATCACACGGTCGAGTTCCTTGAACACTTTTTCCTTGACGCCCATTTCCTCGAACACGGCCTCGATGACCAGGTCGGCGTCTTTCAGGTCGTCGTAGCTCAGCGTGGTGCTGAGCAGGCCCATGCGCTGGTCGTATTTGTCCTGCTTGAGCTTGCCCTTCTTGAGCTGGGCTTCGTAGTTCTTGCGGATGGTGGCAATGCCTTTGTCCAGCGCTTCCTGCTTCATCTCCAGCATCTTGACGGGGATGCCAGCGTTCAGGAAGTTCATGGCAATGCCGCCGCCCATGGTGCCGGCGCCAATGACTGCAATGGACTTGATCTCGCGCTTGGGCGTGTCTTCCGGCACGTCGGGAATCTTGGAGGCAGCACGCTCGGCCGCAAAAATGTGGCGCAGCGCCTTGCTTTCCGGGGTCCACATCAGGTTGATGAAGATCTCGCGCTCGAAGGCCATGCCGTCATCGAATTTCTTCTTGGTCGCAGCTTCAACCGCATCCACGCACTTGGCCGGCGCGGGAAAGTTTTTGGCCATGCCCTTGACCATGTTGCGTGCAAACTGGAAGTAGGCGTCGCCGTTGGGGTGCTTGCAAGGCATGTTGCGCACCAGCGGCAAGGGGCGCGTGTCGGACACGGCCTGGGCAAAGGCCAGCGCTTCCTGGGCCAGTGATTCTGCGGATGCCGCCATCTTGTCGAACAGCTTCTGGCCGGGGATCTGGGCCAGCAACTCACTCTTGACCGGCTCGCCGCTGACGATCATGTTCAGCGCAGGCTCTACACCCAGGGCACGCGGCAGGCGCTGCGTGCCGCCGGCGCCGGGGATCAGGCCCAGCTTGACTTCAGGCAGGGCCACGTTGCAGCCTGGGGCAGCGATGCGGTAATGGCAGCCCAGTGAGAGTTCCAGCCCGCCGCCCATGCAGACAGAGTGAACCGCAGCCACCACCGGTTTGGACGAGTTCTCCACCGCAAGGATGACGCTCAGCAGGTTGGGCTCGGCGAGCGCTTTGGGCGAGCCGAATTCCTTGATGTCGGCGCCGCCGGAGAAGGCCTTGCCGGCACCGGTGATGACGATCGATTTGACAGCCGCATCGGCATTGGCTTTTTGCAGGCCGTCAGTGATGCCCAAGCGGGTGGCGTGACCCAGGCCGTTGACCGGCGGGTTGTCCAGGGTGATCACTGCGACGCTGCCGTGAACTTCATATTTGGCTGTCATTTGTTTTCCTTTGTTGGGTATGACCCGGCCATCTGCCTGGCCGGGACGGAATCTTCAGACGGTCAGCACCCAAAAATAGTACGACCGTTCTTTTTGTCATTGTAGAGGGCTTATGTTGCAGTGCAACCCTGGGCCCTGCCCGCCTTGTCCCAGCCGTGACAAGAAGCGTCAGACTTCCAGCCACTCCTTGCGGATGTAGGTGTCGGCGCGCAGGCTGTCCGGCGTGCCCTGGAACACGATACTCCCATGGCCCATGACCAGCGCCCGGTCGGAAATAGCCATGGCAATGGTCAGTTTCTGCTCGATCAGCAGCACCGAGATGCCCTTGGCCTTCAGGGTCTGCAGGTACTGGCCCACCAGCTCGACAATTTTCGGGGCCAGGCCCTCAGTCGGCTCGTCGATGATGATCAGGTCGGGGTCGCCCATCAGCGTACGGCACAAGGTCAGCATCTGCTGCTCGCCGCCCGACAGCACGCCCGCTTCGGTGTGCTGGCGCTCCCTGAGACGCGGGAACATCTGGTACATGTCCTCGAATGACCAGCGGCTACCCTTGCCCTTGCCTTTCTGGCCCAGCATCAGGTTCTGGTGCACTGTGAGGGTCGGGAAAATATCGCGGTTTTCCGGCACGTAGCCAATGCCCAGGTGCGCCACTTCGTAGGCCTTGTGGCCGACGATTTGCCGGCCTTTCCATTGAATGTCGCCTTCGCATTCAACGAGCCCCATGATGGCCTTGGCCGTGGTGGAGCGGCCGGAACCGTTGCGGCCCAGCAGGGCCACAATTTCACCGGGCTGCACATCAAAGTGGACGCCGTGCAGCACATGGCTCTTGCCGTAGTAGGCGTGGAGGTTTTCTATTTTCAGCATGAAAGACTCCGACGCGCCGGCCCTGGGCAACCTTTGGACCCCGCGGGGGGAAGCGTAGTACACGAAGTGACAAGCGTGGAGGTCATGTTCAGTGCCCTCCCGCCTGGGTATCCGCCACATGCGATCCCAGGTAGGCTTCCTGCACGCGCGGGTTGGCGCGTACCGCATCCGGCGTATCGAATGCCAGAACCTCCCCGTACACCACGACGGCGATCCTGTCGGCCAGGCCGAACACCACGCCCATGTCGTGCTCCACGGTCAGCAGAGTCTTGCCCACAGTCACTTCCTTGATCAGGCTGATGAAACGGCTGGTCTCGCTGCGGCTCATGCCGGCCGTCGGCTCGTCGAGCAGGATCACGCCGGCGCCGCCCGCGATAGTGATGCCGATTTCCAGCGCTCGTTGCTCTGCGTAGGTCAGGTTGATGGCCAGAACGTCACGCTTCTTGTCGAGCTTGATCATCTTCATGAGCTCATCGGCGCGGTCGTTGGCGTCGTCCAGTCCGGCGAGGAACTTGAAGCAGGTGTACTTGTAGCCCAGGCTCCACAACACACCGCAGCGCAGGTTCTCGAACACACTGAGCTTGGGGAAAATGTTGGTGATCTGGAAGCTGCGCGAAAGGCCCAGACGGTTGATCTCGAACGGGCGCAGTCCATTGATGCGTTGGCCCTGCAGCAGCACGTCGCCGCTGGTGGGCTCGAAGCGCCCGCTGATCAGGTTGAATAGCGTGGATTTTCCGGCGCCGTTGGGGCCGATGATGGCCACACGTTCGCTCGGGCGCACCGCCAGATCCACGCCACGGATGATCTCGGTCTTGCCGAAGCTCTTGCGCAGGTTTTTGAGTTCCAGTGCGTAACTGGCATCGGCGACGGTCATGGGGCCTCCCGGCGCTTGATTTCTTTTTCGATGTATTCCTGGATCACACTCCACTCCTTCAGGAACTGGCGGCGGGTGATTTCAAACAGGAACAGTCCGGTGGCCATGACAAAGCCGGCGCCAAACCAGCTGTTGATGCTCTTGGCGTTCAGGGTGGCACCCAGGAATTGCAGGTTGGAGCCCAGCACCTCGTTAAGCTGCAGGTGGTAGAC
The DNA here is from genome assembly GCF_049790275.1 of Polaromonas sp. Taxonomy (GTDB): domain Bacteria; phylum Pseudomonadota; class Gammaproteobacteria; order Burkholderiales; family Burkholderiaceae_C; genus Polaromonas. The sequence continues at coordinate 69,462 of NZ_JBAQYR010000041.1, read as the reverse complement.
CATCTCGATCATCGTCGCGGCCCCGGCCAGGGCAATCAGCGCCGTGACTGCCAGGGCCAGGTAGCTGACCCACAGCTGTTTGAGTTTGCCGAAGGCCGCCACACGCAGGTTCATCATGATCAGGCTGGCCACACCGCCGGGGGCGTACATCACCATGAACAGGAACACCAGCCCGAGGTAGAGCAGCCAGGCCTTGGTGAATTCAGACAGCAGCACAAAAGCCAGCACCATCAGGATGGCGCCAATGATGGGGCCAAAGAAAAAAGTGGCACCACCGAGGAAGGTGAACAGCAGGTAGGCGCCCGAACGCGGCCCACCCACCACTTCGGAGGTGACGATCTCGAAGTTCAAGGCCGCCAGCCCGCCCGAGACACCGGCAAAAAAGGCGGCGATGACAAAGGCGAAGTAGCGCACTTTTTGCGTGTCGTAGCCTACAAACTCCACCCGTTCCGGGTTGTCGCGCACCGCATTGAGCATGCGGCCAAGCGGCGTGCGCGTGAAGGCGTACATCAGCGCTGTGCAGACAAAGGTGTAGATGGCGATCAGGTAGTACAACTGGATCTGTGGACCAAAGGTGATGCCCAGGGCCTTGGCGATGCCGCCCGCCTCGGCACCCGTTACCCGGTTACCCGAGACGCCACCTTCGCCCCCGAAGAACTCAGGAAACATCAGCGAACTGGCCCAGACCAGTTCACCAATGCCCAGCGTGATCATGGCGAACGGGGTTGCCGCCTTTTTGGTCGTGACCCAGCCCAGCACCAGTGCGAACGCGACCGATGACAGGCCGCCCACGATTGGAATCAGGCTGACCGGAATCGGCAGACTTCCCTTGCTGACCATGTTGAGCGTATGGATCGCCAGGAATGAGCCCAGGCCCGAGTACACGGCGTGACCGAAGCTGAGCATGCCGCCCTGCCCCAGCAGGATGTTGTAGGACAGGCAGACGATGATGGCGATGCCCATCTGGCTGAGCATGGTATGCGACAGGCCGCTGGTGAACACCGCTGGCGCCAGCAGCAAAACCAGTGCAAACAGGCTCCACACGACCCAGCGGCCAACGTTGAAGGGTTTGAATTCGTAAAAGTTTTTGGACATGTTCAGCCCTCCCGTGTGCCCAGAAGCCCTTTGGGCCTGAATATCAGGATCAACACCAGGAACAGGTAAGGAAGGATGGGCGCCACCTGACTGACCTTGAGTTTCCACAACGCATAGCCAAAGGTCTGTGGCGAAATTTCCATGCCAAGCATGCGCGCGCCACCCAGCACCGATGCATCGACGCCTACAGCAAAGGTCTGGATCACTCCGATCAGGATGGACGCGAGGAATGCGCCCGACAGCGAGCCCATGCCACCCACCACCACCACCACAAAAATGACCGAGCCCACCGTGGCGGCCATACCGGGTTCGGTCACGAAAGCATTGCCGCCGATGACGCCGGCCAGACCTGCCAGCGCGGCCCCACCGCCAAACACCAGCATGAAGACGCGGGGAACGTTATGCCCCAGGGCCTCAGCGGTCTCGGGGTGGGTCAGCGCGGCCTGGATGACCAGACCGATCCGGGTGCGGGTCAGCAGCAGCCAGATGGCGACCAGCATCAGCAGGGCCACAAACATCATGAAACCGCGGTACATCGGGAACTGGGTGCCGAACATCGTGAACAGCGGGCCGTCCAGTGCGGCAGGAACCCGGTAGTCAACAGAACTCGTGCCCCATATCAGCTGGACCATTTCAAGAATGATGAAGCTCAGGCCAAAGGTGATCAGCAGCTCGGGCACATGGCCGAATTTGTGAACCCGGCGCAGGCAATATTTTTCGAACGCGGCACCCAGCAGGCCCACGATGATCGGGGCGACGAAAAGCGCGGGCCAGTAGCCCACAAGTTGGGTGGTGGCGAACGCGAAGTAGGCTCCCAGCATGTAGAAGCTGGCGTGGGCGAAGTTCAGCACGCCCATCATGCTGAAGATCAGTGTGAGGCCCGAACTCAACATGAACAGCAGCAAGCCGTAGCTGAACCCGTTCAGTAATGAAATGGTGAAAAACTCCATGCTGGATCCGCGTTAGAGGTGACTGGGGAGGAGCGGTGCAGGAACAAAAAGGCCGGGATCGCGACTGCCATCCCGGCCCAGGAGTCCGGTGTATCGAAGCGCTGGATCAGCCCGGACGCTTCATCTGGCAGCTGGTGGGTGTGCTGGCGACGTAGGGCTCCATCTGCTTGATGGGAACGAAACCGTAGCCCGTATTTTCGACGCTGTAGGGGTATTTCTTGTCAGCCTTCTGCCACTTGGTCACGAACATGGACTGCTGCAGCTGGTGGTCGGCCGCGCGCATGGTCACGTCACCCGCAAAGCTCTTGACCGTCAGGCCTTCCATCGCCTTGGCCACGGCCACCGGATCGGTCGACTTGGCCTTGGCCATGGCCCCACTCAGCAGGTTGATGCCGTTGTAGGTGGCAAAGGTGTAGTAGTCGTCATTGAACTTCTTCTTGAAGTCAGCAGCCAGCTGACCCAGTTCGCCCGACGGGTTGGCGTGGCCGTAGGCGATCACATAAACCTCGCTGTCGCCGCCAGCTGCCAAGGCCGTGGGCGTACCGGTCACGCCGGCATAGTAGGTATACATCGGCACCTTGAGGCCGGCGTCATTGATGGCCTTGACCAGCAAGGTCAGGTCAGCACCCCAGTTGCCGGTGACGATGGTGTCGGCGCCCGACTGCTTGATCTTGGCGACGTAGGGAGCAAAGTCCTTCACCTGGCCAATCGGGTGCAGGTCTTCGCCCACGATTTGCACGTCAGGACGCTTGCGGGCGATGCCTTCCTTGAAGTACCTGGCGACCTGCTGGCCGTGCGAGTAGTTCTGGTTGAGGAGGAAAACCTTCTTGACCTTGGGCTGGTCTTTCATGAAGCTGGTCAGGGCTTCCATTTTCATCGTGGTGTCGGCGTCGAGGCGGAAATGCCAGTAGTCGCACTTCTCGTTGGTCAGTGCGGGGTCCACAGCGGCATAGTTGAGGTACACCACCTCCTTGCCGGGGTTGCGTGCATTGTGCTTGGCCACGGCGTCCAGAATGGCGGCCGCAGCGCCCGAGCCGTTGCCCTGCGTCACGTAGCGGATGCCCTGGTCGATGGCGGCCTTGAGGGTGTTCAGGCTTTCCTGTGGGGAGCCCTTGTTGTCAAAGCCAACAATCTCGAATTTGACGCCGGCGGGGTTCTTGGCACCGCCCAGGCGGTCGGCCGCAAATTGCCAGCTCTTGAGCTGGTTCTGACCCACGTTCGCAAACGGACCCGACAGCGGGTCCATGAAGGCGATCTTGACGGTTTCGCCTTTTTGAGCAAATGAGGCGCCAGCCACCACCATCATGGCGGTGACGGCAACGGCTTTGATTTTAAATTTCATGGTTGTCTCCTAGGGTTGACTGACAGGGGGCAGGTTACGGTCTTTTGTGCAGTGCAGCGATCAGGGATTGCCCCTAATGGCCGGCTTTTCTATCACTCAGGCGACAACTACTCTTGGCGCAGTTCCGCATTGCAGATGCGGCCGGGCCGCTGACCACAATGGCCCATGCCTTGCCTCCATCGGGATCATGCGGGCAATTTGTAGTCCTTGAGCTGTTCGCGCAGACGGGTCTTGAGCATTTTTCCGGTGGCACCCAGCGGGATGGCATCGACAAACACCACGTCGTCAGGAATCTGCCACTTGGCGGTCTTGCCTTCGTAGAACTTGAGCAGTTCTTCACGCGTGACCTCCGCGCCCGGCTTTTTGACCACGGCGATGATGGGCCGCTCGTCCCACTTGGGATGCCGGACACCGATACAGGCGGCCATGGCCACGGCCGGGTGGGCGACCGCAATGTTTTCGATGTCGATGGAGCTGATCCATTCGCCGCCGGACTTGATCACGTCCTTGCTGCGGTCGGTGATCTGCATGTAGCCATCGGGGTCGATGGTGGCCACGTCGCCGGTCGGAAACCAGCCGTCCACCAGCGGGTTGCCACCCTCGCCTTTGAAGTACTCAGCGACGATCCACGGGCCCTTCACATGCAGGTCGCCGAAGGCCTTGCCGTCCCAGACGATTTCCTTGCCCTCGGGGTCGACAATTTTCATGTCCACGCCGTAGATGGCCCGCCCCTGCTTCAGGCGAATCTTCATCTGCTCGTCTTTCGACATGTCCAGGTGTTTGTTTTTCAGGGTACACAGCGTGCCCAGCGGCGACATCTCGGTCATGCCCCAGGCGTGCAGCACCTCGACGCCGTAGTCTTCCTGGAAGGCGTGGATCATCGCGGGCGGGCAAGCCGAGCCGCCAATGACCGTGCGCTTGAGCGTCGAAAACTTCAGGCCGGCGGGCTTCATGTGGCCCAGCATCATCTGCCAGACGGTGGGCACGCCGGCGGCGTAGGACACCTTCTCGGCTTCGATCAGTTCATAAATCGACTTGCCATCGAGCGCCGGGCCGGGAAACACCAGCTTGGCGCCGGTCAGCGCGGCCGAATACGGAATGCCCCAGGCGTTGACATGGAACATGGGGACCACGGGCAGGATGGAATCGCGTGCGCTCAGGCACATCACGTCCGGCAAGGCCGCCGCATAGGCATGCAGGATGGTCGAGCGGTGGCTGTATAGCGCAGCCTTGGGATTGCCCGTGGTGCCGCTGGTGTAACACATGCTCGACGCCGAGTTTTCGTCAAAGCTGGGCCAGACGTAGTCGGGCGAGTGCGGGGCAATCCAGGCCTCGTAGCTGCTCAGATTGGGAATGCCGCTGTCCGCAGGCAGCTTGTCCGCGTCACACAGCGCGATGTAATGCTTGATGGTGTTGCATTTCGCATGGAAGGCCTGGACCAGCGGCAGGAAGGACATGTCGAAAAACAGCACCTGGTCTTCGGCGTGGTTGGCAATCCAGGACACCAGGTCCGGATGCAGGCGCGGATTCAGCGTGTGTAATACGCGGCCGGACCCGCTGACGCCGAAATACAGCTCCAGGTGCCGGTAGCCGTTCCAGGCCAGGGTGGCAATACGGTCGCTGAACTGCAGCTTGAGCGCATCCAGTGCCCTGGCCACCTGACGCGAGCGGCGCGCCACGTCCCGGTAGGTATAGCGGTGAATATCGCCCTCCACGCGGCGCGAAACAATTTCTGCATCCCCGTGGTGGCGCTCGGCAAAATCAATCAGCGATGAAATCAGCAACGGCTGGTTTTGCATCAAACCCAACATGGCTTTGTCTCCTTTTTGCCCGGTAAAAATTCTGTTCAATCCGGCTGTGCCGGCAAGGGCATGGTAACGCCCGCAAGGTGAGGCACCGGAAATTTCCGCAGTCTTCAGGCCGGCGACACCACGGCGAACTATGGACCGGTTCCCCACCGGCGGGCAAGGGTTGTCGTTGCTACGACAGTTTGTAGGTACAAACCCGGAACCGGCGAAAAAAAACGCGGCACAGGCGAGGACAATGGCAGCCATGCCTTTTAGCGACACCGTTTTCCCCCAGCACCGCTTTCTGCGCAGCCAGCCGTGGTTTGCCGCCCTGCCTGCCGACACCCAGACCCGCCTGCTGGAACGCACCCTGACACTGTCTGGCCACAAGGGGGAAGTCATGCTGGCCGCAGGCACGCCTGTCAAGGGCTGGTATGCCGTGCTGTCAGGGCTGGTCAAGCTGCAAAGCACTTCCCCCGCAGGCAAGGTGTCGGCCTTCCTGGGCGTACCCGATGGCGAGTGGTTCGGCGAGGGCTCGGTCCTGAAGACCGAGCCGCGCCGTTATGACGTGATTGCGTTGCGCGACACCCTGTTGCTGTGCCTGCCGCGCGCCCAGTTTGACGAATTGCTGGCGCACTGCCTGCCGTTCAACCACTTCCTGGTCGCGCACTTGAACCGGCGCCTGGGACAGGCCATGACCACCATCGAAGCGGAGCGCCTGCGTTCGCCCGAACAGCGCGTGGCCCTGTACCTGAGCCGTGTGTTCTGGCAGGGCCGGCGCCGGCTGGTGCTCTCGCAGGAAGAGCTTGGGCACCTGGCGGGCCTGTCGCGGCAGACGGTCAACCGGGCCCTCAAGTCGATGGAGCAACAGGGCCTGGTGTCGCTGGAGTTTGGCCGCGTCGCCATGCTGGATGAACAGGCGCTGGCCGCTTACGCCGTCCGGCCTGAGTAGAGCCCCCACGCTTGTCGCTTCGCGTACTGCGCTGCCCCCCGAGGGGGCCGCTGCGCCTGCGGACTGGCAAAGCCAGATCCGCGGCCCCTGCTGGTAGGAAAAAGAGGCCCCTCGGTCGCTCCCTAATTTTCCGTTCGTCCTGAGCTTGTCGAAGGAAGCCGCCCTTAACCCCACCGGCACAGGGACGGCGGGCCCCATAGGACAATGGACGCATGAACCCTGTCATCGATGAACCGCCTGTTGCGATTCCCGGCCTGAAATGGGCCAACCGCTTTGCCACGCTGGGGGCGGATTTTTACACCGAGCTCCTTCCCACCCCCTTGCCTTCCCCGTATTGGGTCAGCCGCAACCGGGCGCTGGCCGGCGAACTGGGCTTGCAGGAAGAATGGCTGGCCTCAGAGGACGCCCTGGCGGTTTTCACCGGCAACCAGCTGGCGCAGGGTTTGCAGCCGCTGGCCAGTGTTTACAGCGGCCACCAGTTTGGCCAGTGGGCCGGGCAGCTCGGCGATGGCCGGGCCATCCTGCTTGGCGAGATCGACACCGCAGGCGGCCCGCAGGAAATCCAGCTCAAGGGAGCGGGCATGACGCCGTATTCGCGCATGGGGGACGGCCGCGCGGTGCTGCGCAGCTCGATTCGCGAATACCTGTGTTCGGAAGCCATGCACGGCCTGGGCATTCCGACCACACGCGCCCTGTGTGTCACCGGCTCCGACGCCAGGGTCCGCCGCGAGGAAATCGAAACGGCTGCCGTGGTGACGCGCACTTCGCCCAGTTTCATACGCTTCGGCCACTTCGAACACTTCAGCTACAGCGGGCAGCACGAACAGCTCAAAGCCCTGGCCGACTTCGTGATCGACAATTTTTACCCGGCCTGCCGCGAGAGCGCGCAGCCTTATGCCGACTTGCTGCAGGCCGTCAGCGAACGCACCGCCGGCCTGATGGCCGCCTGGCAGGCCGCCGGCTTCTGCCACGGCGTGATGAACACCGACAACATGAGCATCCTCGGCCTGACCATCGACTACGGCCCCTTCCAGTTTCTCGACGCCTTCGACCCGGGCCACATCTGCAATCACTCGGATACCCAGGGGCGTTATGCCTACAACAAGCAACCCAATATCGCCTACTGGAACCTGTTCTGCCTCGGCCAGGCGCTGTTGCCGCTGATAGCGGAGCAGGACCAGGCGCTGGCTGCGCTGGAGTCGTATAAAACCGTGTTTCCGCAGGCGCTGGAGGCCCGCATGCGTGCCAAGCTGGGCCTGCCGGATGCCCGCCCCGAGGACAAGGCCCTGATCGAAAATACCTTCAAGCTGCTGGCTGCGGACAAGGTGGACTACACCATCTTCTGGCGCCGGTTGTGCCACTTCCAGAGCCCCGAGGGGCGCGAAGCGGTGCGCGACCTGTTCCTGGACCGTGCCGGGCATGATGCCTGGGCGCTACAGTATTCGGAGCGCACTACGCCTGCCGATATTGGTCTACAGGCCGATTTGATGCTTAAAACCAACCCGAAATACGTGTTGCGCAATCACCTCGGCGAGCAAGCCATCCAGGCCGCGAAACTAAACGACTTCTCCGGGGTCCACACCTTGCTGACACTGCTTCAGGCCCCATTTGAAGAACATCCCGGCCATGACAGCCATGCCGGTTTCCCGCCCGACTGGGCCGCCGCCATTGAAATCAGCTGCAGTTCGTAAGCAGGATTAAAAATCGTCTCGAAAGGTAGAAAAACCATGCCCGCCAAAATCCAGAAAACCGATGCCGAGTGGAAAGCCCTGCTTGCCGAAAAAGGCGCCGAGCCTAGTGCGTTCGAGGTGACCCGTCACGCGGCCACCGAGCGCGCCTTCACCGGCAAGTACGACAAGAATTTTGCGCCCGGCACCTATCGCTGCATTTGCTGTGATGCCGAACTTTTTGACGCCTCGGCCAAGTTTGACGCGGGATGCGGCTGGCCCAGCTTTTCACAGGAAGTGAAAGACGGCGCGATCGAAGAACACGTGGACCGCGCCTACGGCATGGTGCGCACCGAAACCGTCTGCGCCAACTGCGGAGCCCACCTGGGCCATGTGTTTCCCGACGGCCCCTCACCCACCGGTTTGCGCTACTGCATGAATTCAGCCTCCCTGGACTTCAAAACAAAATAGGCCCCTACGGTCGCGCACTTCGAGCCTGCGGCAACTCCCTGCCCCTTGTAACGAAAAAAGGGGGCCGCTGCGCCTGCGAACTGGCAAAGCCAGATCCGCGGCCCCTGCTGGAAAAATCGGACACCACGACCTGCTCTATTTGCTCCTTGGCTTGTCCCGCGATAATTACCTTATGAAAATTCTGTTCGACTTCCTGCCCATTGTTCTTTTCTTCGGCATGTTCAAGTACGCCGAGGCCAACACCGCCTGGTCGGCGCAGACTGCCACCGAATGGCTGGGCTTCATGGTGTCCGGCGGCGTGGTGGGTACCGCCGAGGCACCGGTCCTGCTGGCCACCGTGGTGGTGATTCTGGCCACCATGGCCCAGATCCTCTGGCTGGTAGCGCGCGGCCGCAAGATCGACACCATGCTGTGGGTCAGCCTGGGGCTGGTGACCCTGCTGGGCGGGGCCACGATCTATTTCCACAGTGAAAGCTTCATCAAGTGGAAACCCACGGTGCTGTACTGGGTCATGGGCGGGGCGCTGCTGGTCGGGCAGCTGGTGTTCAGGAAAAACGGCATCCAGTCGCTGATGGGTGCGCAGATGACGCTGCCAGACCCGGTGTGGCGCAAGGTCAACTACAGCTGGATTGCGTTTTTTGCTGTCATGGGTGTGCTCAACCTCTGGGTGGCGTTCAACTTCACCACGGCCACCTGGGTGAACTTCAAGCTGTTCGGCGGCTTGGGCCTGATGCTGGTATTTGTGATGGCACAGGCTGTTTTCCTGAACAAACATGTGAACAGCGAGCCATGAACCCCACCGCCACACCCCTGCCTGTGCATGCGGCCCGCATCGAGGAACAATTGCGTGCCCGCCTGAGTCCAACCCGGCTGGAAGTGATTGATGAAAGCGCCGCGCATGCTGGACACGCGGGTGCGAATGCCCAGGGTTTCGGCAGCCACTTTCGCGTACGGATTGCCAGCCCGGCCTTTGCGGGCAAAACCCGCGTGGCCTGCCACCGGCTTGTGTATGATTCAATGCAAAATTTCATTGACCAGGGCCTGCACGCATTGGCTATCGAAATCATCGAACCCTCCTGATCTTCGGCCACCCGGCAACCGGGCCGGCCGCCTACCTTCCAACGATTACCCAAGGAAACCCATGAAAAAGCATTTTTTACTGGCCAGTGCCCTGACCGGCCTGATGGCTATGGGCGCCACCGGCGCCTTTGCCCAGAACGTCGCCATCGTCAACGGCAAGGCCGTGCCCCAAACCCGCGTTGATGCGCTGGCGCAGCAGCTGGCGCGCTCCGGCCGGCCTGTCACGCCCGAGATGCAGGGCCAGATCAAGGAAGAAGTCATTGCCCGCGAAGTATTCATGCAGGAAGCCGAAAAACTCGGCCTCTCGGTGTCTGACGACTACAAGACGCAGATGGAACTGGCGCGCCAGGCCATCCTGATCCGCGAGCTGTTTGCCGATTTCCAGAAGAAAAACCCGGTGACCGACGCCGACCTGCAGAGTGAGTACGACAAGTTTGTCGCGGCCAACGGCGGCAAGGAATACAAGGCGCGTCACATCCTGGTGGAAAAAGAATCCGAAGCCAAGGCCATCATCGCCAGCCTGAAAAAGGGCGGCAAGTTTGAAGAGATCGCCAAGAAGTCCTCCAAGGACCCCGGCTCCGGCGCCAACGGCGGCGACCTGGACTGGGCCAACCCGAGCAGCTATGTGCCCGAGTTCGCGGAAACCATGACCAAGATGAGCAAGGGCCAGCTGACCGACACACCGGTGAAGACGCAGTTTGGCTATCACGTCATCCGCGTGGACGATATCCGGACCGCTCAGTTGCCCAAGTTTGAAGAACTCAAGCCGCAGATAGCGCAGCAGATGCAGCAGCAAAGACTGGCTGCCTACCAGCAGAGCCTGCGCGAAAAAGCCAAGGTGGAATAAACGTTCCTTCAACTAAAAAAGCGGCCATCCGGCCGCTTTTTTTTGCCTGCATTCAGGGCAGACCGGTTGCGCGTTCCAGGCAGCCACCAGGCACACCGCGGCGGGCCCGGCTTGCTGGATTCCCGGTTGACGAACCGGGCCGCAGTCGTTCAAATCGCTGGCATACCAACCATCAAGGAACCGCCATGTCCATTGACGCTTTTCGCACCACGCTGCTGCGTGGCCTCCTGTCGGTCCTGGCCCTGTGCAGCACCGCGGCCCTCGCCCAGAGCGGCAAGACCGAGGTCCTCTGGCTGGGCCAGGCTGCCACACGCATCACCACGCCCGGCGGCAAGGTGATCGTCATCGACCCCTGGCTGACCTCCAACCCCAAGACGCCGGCCAGCTTCAAGGCGCTGGAGTCGCTCGGCAAGGTGGACCTGATCCTTGTCACACATGGGCATTTCGACCATTTTGCCGATGCACCGGCACTGGCCAAAATGCACAACGTACCGATGTACGGCCCGGCCGGCATGAACCAGACAGTGGCCGCGCTGGGCATCCTGCCCGTCGAGCTGGCGCCGCGTTTTGGCAAAGGCGGAACCATCACGCCCTTCGGTCCGGGCGGTGTGAAGATCACGGCGGTGCGTGCGGAGCATTCATCGGAGCTGGCCTGGAAAAATCCTGCCACCAACAAGGACGAAGTGCATGTCGGCGGCGAGCCGGTGGGCTTCATCCTCGAGATGGAAAACGGCTTCAAGATCTGGCACATGGGTGATACCGGGGTGTTTGGCGACATGCGACTGATAGGCGACATGTACCGGCCTGACGTGGTGATGATTCCCATCGGTGGCCACTTTGTCATGAACCCGGTGGACGCCGCGATGGCTGTGCGCGACATGATTCGGCCCAAATTCGCCATCCCCATCCACTACGGCACCACACCGGTGCTGCGCGGCACGCCAGCTGAGTTCAATGCAGCGCTGGGCTCGGCACCCGGCACGCCGCGCATGCTGTCGCTGGAGCCCGGACAGAAGTTTGACTTCTGATGCCTGCCCCGCTGCGCCGGCTGGCCATACTCCTGATGGCCACCCTGCTGACGGCCTTCGTTGAAGAAATGAAGTCGTCGGGCTTTGTGGCCGCCGCGCTGGCACGGCACAAGATCGAAGGCGCGGTGGTGGCGCCTGCCGCGCGCTGAGACCCCGCGTCGGGGAACTGGTGCAGTCGAAAACGCAGCCAACCGCTCCTTTTTCAATAGCTATCTTCGCCCGGCTACAAAGGGCTAGTGGCCTATTTCACCCATGCCCTGGCATTGCGCCAGAGCTGCATCCAGGCGCTGTGGGTGCTGATGTCCTGGTCCGTCCAGCTCATCTGCACGTTGCGGAAGACGCGCTCGGGGTGCGGCATCATCGCGGTGAAGCGGCCGTCGGCGGTGGTCACGGCTGTCAGGCCGCCTGCGCTGCCGTTGGGGTTGGCCGGGTAGGCTTCGGTCGGCTGACCGTGGTTGTCGGTGAAACGCATCGCTGCAATCACTTTGGAAGCGTCGCCGCGGTAAGCAAAGTTGGCATAACCCTCGCCATGCGCCACAGCAATCGGCAGGCGGCTGCCGGCCATGCCCTGCAGGAAGAGGCTCGGCGACTCGAGCACCTCCACCAGGCTCAAGCGGGCTTCGAAACGCTCGCTGCGGTTAGTGGTGAAACGCGGCCAGGCTTCGGCGCCGGGAATGATGTCGGCCAGCTCGGCAAACATCTGACAGCCGTTACACACGCCCAGGCCGAAAGTATCCTTACGGCCAAAGAATGCCGTGAACTGTTCCGACAGCACCGAGTTGAAGGTGATTGAGCGGGCCCAGCCTATGCCGGCGCCCAGGGTGTCGCCATAGCTGAAACCGCCGCAAGCCACCAGGCCCTGGAAGTCGGCCAGTTGTGCACGGCCGGCCTGCAGGTCGGTCATGTGCACGTCGCAGGCTTCGAAGCCTGCTTGGGTGAAGGCGTAAGCCATTTCCACGTGCGAGTTGACGCCCTGTTCGCGTAGCACGGCCACGCGGGGGCGTGACAGATTCAGTGCGGGAGCCTGGGGAAGTTTTGCCGCATTAAAAGTCAAATGCACGTGCAGGCCGGGGTCGGCTGGATCGCCGGCAGCCGCGTGTTCGGCGTCGGCGCAGACCGGGTTGTCGCGCTGCTGGTTGATCTTCCAGCTCACGCTGTCCCAGACCTGGTGCAGGTTCTGCAGTTTCGCGCTGAACACCGCCTTGGTGTCGCGCCAGACCTGGACCTCGCCCTTGCCCACCTCGAGCGAGGCATGTGCCGGTCGGGTCTTGCCGATGAAATGGCTGAACTTGGACAGGCCATGTTCGCGCAGGGTCTGCATGACCTCGTTGCGCACTTCGGTGCGCACCTGGATGACGGCGCCCAGCTCTTCATTGAACAGCGCCTTGAGCGTGAGTTCTTCGCGGCGCGCGCTGACCTGCGACGCCCAGTTCTTGCTGTCGCCGGTGTCCATGCGGCTGTCGGAGATGCCGTCACCTTCGACCAGCAGCATGTCGATGTTGAGCGAGACGCCCACGTGGCCGGCAAAAGCCATTTCACAGGCGGTGGCCAGCAGGCCGCCATCGCTGCGGTCGTGGTAGGCCAGCACCTGCCGTTGGCCACGCAGGGCATTGATGGCATTGACGAGGTTGACCAGGTCTTGGGGGTCGTCCAGATCCGGTACGGCGCCGTCTTCGAGATCAAGCGTCTGCGCGAGGATGGAGCCGCCCATGCGGTTCTGGCCCTTGCCCAGATCAATCAGGATCAGCGTGGTGTCGGCCTCAAGGCTGTTCAGTTGCGGCGTCAGCGTGCCGCGCACGTCGGGCAGCGTCGCAAATGCGCTGACGATCAGCGACACCGGCGAGGTGACTTTCCTGCCGCCCTCACCTTCGCTCCAGACCGTGCGCATGGACAGCGAATCCTTGCCGACGGGAATCGACACGCCCAGCGCCGGGCAGAGTTCCATGCCGACGGCCTTGACGGTTTCGTACAGCGCGGCGTCTTGCCCCGGTTCGCCGCAGGCGGCCATCCAGTTCGCCGAGAGCTTCACACGCGGAAGTTCGATAGGCGCGGCCAGCAGATTGGTGATGGCTTCGGCAACGGCCATGCGGCCCGAAGCGGCCGCATTGACGACGGCCAGCGGCGTGCGTTCGCCCATGCTCATGGCTTCGCCTGCGAAACCCTGGTAATCGGCCAGTGTCACCGCGCAATCGGCCACCGGCACCTGCCAGGGCCCGACCATCTGGTCCCGATGCGTGAGCCCGCCCACGGTGCGGTCGCCGATGGTGATCAGGAAGCGTTTGGAGGCCACCGTGGGGTGGCTCAGCACGGCGATCACGCTTTTCTGCAGGTCCGCGCCGGTCAGGTCGATGGGCTGTATGCTTTTCTGAACAGACTTCACGTCACGGTACATCTTGGGCGGCTTGCCCAAAAGCACGTTCATCGGCATGTCGACCGGCGCAGCCTGGTCGGCATCGGACAGCACCAGCTGCTTTTCTTCTGTTGCAACACCAATCACGGCAAAAGGACAGCGCTCACGTTCGCAGAATGCTTTGAAAGTCGCGAGCGATTCCGGCCCAATCGCCATCACATACCGTTCCTGGCTTTCATTGCTCCAGATCTCCTTGGGCGACAGGCCGCTTTCTTCCAGCGGCACGGCGCGCAAATCGAAGCGTGCGCCACGCCCAGCGTCGTTGACGAGTTCGGGGAAAGCATTGGACAAGCCGCCGGCGCCCACGTCGTGGATGGCCAGGATAGGGTTGGCCGCGCCGAGCTGGGCGCACTGGTTGATGACTTCCTGGGCGCGCCGCTCGATTTCGGGGTTGCCGCGCTGCACTGAGTCAAAGTCCAGGCTGGCCGCGTTGGCGCCTGAGGCCATGGAGCTGGCGGCGCTGCCGCCCATGCCGATGCGCATGCCGGGGCCGCCGAGCTGGATCAGCAGGGTGCCGGCGGGGAAGAGGATTTTTTTGGTGAGCTGAGCGTCGATGGTGCCGACGCCGCCGGCGATCATGATGGGCTTGTGGTAACCCCAGCGCTGGCCACCCGCGGTCTGCTCGTACTCGCGGAAGTAGCCGGCCAGGTTGGGTCGGCCAAACTCGTTGTTGAAGGCCGCGCCGCCCAGCGGGCCCTCCGTCATGATCTGCAGCGGGCTGGCGATGTGCTCCGGCTTGCCGTAGCTGCCGTCGAACAGCCGGGACACCGTGAAACCGGTGAGGCCAGCTTTGGGTTTGGAGCCGCGTCCGGTGGCGCCTTCGTCGCGGATTTCGCCACCGGCGCCAGTCGAGGCGCCCGGGAACGGCGAAATGGCCGTCGGGTGGTTGTGCGTTTCCACTTTCATCAGCACATGCATCAGCACATCGTCGGTCGCGCTATAAGTTTGATAGCTTCTCGCGCCCGCCGCTGCTGGGGTTGAGGCCGATTTGGCATGGAACCTCTGGACGGGGGCACCTTCCATGACAGATGCGTTGTCCGAATAAGCCACCACCGTGTGCTGTGGATTGAGCTTTTCAGTGTTGCGGATCATGCCGAACAGGCTCTTGTCCTGCGCCACGCCGTCAATTGTGAAGTCAGCGTTGAAAATCTTGTGGCGGCAATGCTCGCTGTTGGCCTGGGCGAACATCATCAGCTCGACGTCGGTCGGGTTGCGCTGGAGCTGGGTGAAAGCTGTTACCAGGTAATCGATTTCGTCGGCTGCCAGCGCCAGGCCGAACTCGGTGTTGGCGGCTTCCAGCGCGGCCTTGCCACCGGCCAGCACGTTGATGGTCTGCAGTGGCGCACCCTGCAACTCGGTGAAAAGCCCGGCCGCCTGTTCGCGGCTGGCCATCACGCTTTCCGTCATGCGGTCGTGCAGCAGCGCGGCGACTTGCTCGCGCTGGCTGTCACTCAGTGCGGTCTTGCCGAAAAAGCCGGACTTGAGGCTGAGCCGGTATTCGGTGATGCGCTCGATGCGCTTGATGGCCAGCCCGCAGTTGTGGGCAATGTCCGTCGCCTTGGAGGCCCAGGGCGAGACCGTGCCGAAACGCGGCGAGACGATGAACAACAGCGCTTCGTCGCCCTTGCCGGCACCTGCGGGGCACGGGTCACCATAGCTGAGCAGCGCCGAGAGCCGGGTTTTGAGCGCTTCCGTGGGCGGCGCCTCGGTGGCCACCAGATGGACAAAGCGGGCCTGAATGCCCGCAATCTTGCCGTCGATGGCTTGCAGGCGCGGAAGAAGTTGCTGGACGCGAAAGTCGCTCAGGGCGTTGATCCCCTGGGGTTCGCCCTCGAAAGTCGTCAGGTGCAGGGTCACGGTGGCGGTGGCCTTGTAGTGGGAGGTGAGCAGCTTACAAGCTGTTTTGGGGTTTAACCGCCTGCAGTACCAGGCTGCGGGATACGCGTTAACCCGCAATTTTATCAGCGACTGGGCCCCCGGCCCGGCGTGCAGCGGCTCCCCATGCCGCGCAAATCCACTGGAATGCAGGGGCCGCCGGGCAGTGGGATAATTGACGCATGAGTATTACGTACAAAGACGCGGCCGGCATTGAAGGCATGCGGGTCGCCTGCAAACTGGCGTCCGAGGTGCTGGACTACCTGACGCCCTTCGTGAAGGCCGGCGTCACCACCCGCGAAATCGACAGGCTGGCCAACGACTACATGGTCAACGCGCAGGGCACGGTGTCGGCCACCCTGGGCTACCAGCCGCCGGGCTACCCGCCCTACCCGGCTTCGCTGTGCACCTCGCTGAACCACGTGGTCTGCCACGGCATTCCCAATGACAAGCCCCTGAAAAAGGGCGACATCATGAACATCGACGTCACCGTGATCACCAAGGACGGCTGGTTCGGCGACAACAGCCGCATGTACATGATTGGCGACGTGTCGATTGCCGCCAAACGCCTGTGCAAGGTCACCTATGAAGCCATGTGGCACGGCATCATGCGGGTCAAACCTGGCGCCAGGCTGGGCGACATCGGGCATGCGATCCAGACCTTCGCGGAAAAGCAGGGGTTCACCATCGTGCGCGAGTTCTGCGGCCACGGCATCGGCCGCAACTTCCATGAAGAACCCCAGGTGCTGCACTACGGACGTCCCGGCACGCTCGAAGAGCTCAAGCCCGGCATGACCTTCACCATCGAGCCCATGATCAATGCGGGCAAACGCGACATCAAGGACGGGCCCGAAAAAGACGGCTGGACCATCGTGACGCGCGACCATTCCCTGTCGGCGCAGTGGGAGCACACCATCCTGGTGACCGAAACCGGTTACGAGGTGCTCACGCTCTCGGCAGGCAGCCCGGCGATTCCGGATTTTGTTCCGTCCGCAGAGCAGGCCGCGACGGTCCTGGCGCAGGCAACCGCCGATTCGGTTGCCTGAGCCGTTTCGCCAGCGCACCGCCTGCCGCTGATGCTCTCCACGCTGCCCGCTTCTTCCCCCTCCAGCGAAACCGCCCAGCTGCGCGAGCAGTACCGTGTCGGGAAAAACGCCCTGCTGGCCTCGCTGGCCGGCAGCGGCGCGTCCACACGCGGCATCCGCAGCCTGCTGCACCGCCTGGCCCGGCACACCGACGACACCTTGCGCCAGCTCTGGCAACAGGCCGGGTTTCCCGCCGGCTGCTCGCTGGTGGCGGTGGGTGGTTTTGGCCGCGGCGAGCTGTTTCCGCATTCCGACGTCGATGTGCTGCTGTTGCTGCCCGACGACGCCCGGGTGGACGGCGATGCGGCCCTGAAAACCCGGATCGAGAAATTCATAGGCAGTTGCTGGGACACCGGCCTGGAAATCGGCTCCAGCGTGCGCAGCATGACGGACTGCGTCGAGGAAGCCGCCAAGGACGTGACCGTCCAGACCTCGCTGCTGGAGGCGCGCCTGCTGGCGGGCTCCAAAACGCTTTTTTCGGCGTTGCTGGAGCAACTGGACGATGTGCTGGACCCGCAGGCCTTTTTTGTGGCCAAGACGCTGGAGCTGCGCCAGCGCCACAACAAGTTTGAAGACACGCCGTATTCGCTGGAGCCCAACTGCAAGGAATCCCCCGGCGGCCTGCGCGACCTGCAGGTCATCCTCTGGGTGGCGCGCGCGGCTGGGCTGGGCAAGTCCTGGGACGATCTGGCACGCAGCGGGCTGGCGACGGCTTTCGAGGTTCGGCAGATCAAGGCCAACGAAGCCCTGCTGAGCCTGATACGGGCGCGCCTGCACCTGCTGTCGGGCCGGCGCGAAGACCGCCTGGTGTTTGACCTGCAGACCGTGGTGGCTGAGTCCTTTGGCTACACCACCATCACCCACAGCGACACCGGCCGGGTGGTTTCACGCGCCAGCGAGGCGCTGATGAAACGTTTTTACTGGGCCGCCAAGGCGGTGACCCAGCTCAACCAGATCCTGCTGCTCAATATCGAGGAGCGGCTCAACCCCAGCGGACAGGCGCCGCAGCCGATCAACGAACGTTTCCTGAACAAGGCCGGCATGGTCGAGGTGGCCAGCGACGACCTGTACCTGAAACACCCGCACGCCATCCTCGAGACTTTTCTGGTCTACCAGACCACGGTAGGCGTCAAGGGCCTGTCCGCCCGGACGCTTCGCGCGCTGTACAACGCCCGCGGCGTGATGGATGCGAAATTCCGCAGCGACCCGGTCAACCGCAACACCTTCAGACAGATCATGCAGGAGCCGGTGGGCATCACCCACGCGATGCGCCTGATGAACCAGACCTCGGTGCTGGGCCGCTACCTCTGGGTGTTCCGCAAAATCGTCGGCCAGATGCAGCACGACCTGTTCCACGTCTACACGGTAGACCAGCACATCCTGATGGTGCTGCGCAATGTGCGGCGTTTTTTCATGGCCGAACACGCGCACGAATACCCGGCGTGTTCGCAGCTGGCCGCCGGCTGGGACAAGCCCTGGATTCTCTACGTTGCCGCCCTTTTCCATGACATTGCCAAGGGCCGCGGCGGCGACCATTCCGAGCTCGGCTGCCACGACGTGCGGGTGTTCTGCCGCCAGCACGGCATTGCCGCGGAAGATGCGAAGCTGATCGAATTCCTGGTGGGTGAACACCTGACCATGAGCCGGGTTGCCCAGAAGGAAGACCTGAGCGACCCGCAGGTGATTGCCACCTTTGCCCAACGCGTCGGCAACGAGCGCTACCTGACCGCACTTTATTTGCTCACGGTGGCCGACATTCGCGGCACCAGCCCCAAGGTGTGGAACGCCTGGAAGGGCAAGCTGCTGGAAGATCTGTACCGCTACACGCTGCGCGTGCTGGGCGGACGTGCCCCCGATGCCGATGCCGAGGTCGAGGCCCGCAAGCGCGAGGCGCTGACCATCCTGGCGCTGCATGCCGAGCCCTTCGAGGCGCACAAGGCCTTGTGGGACACGCTGGACATCAGTTATTTCATGCGCCACGAGGCCGGGGACATCGCCTGGCATGCCCGGCAGCTTTCGCGCCATGCCGGCACCGCCAGATGTATTGTGCGGGCGCGCCGCTCCGCCGCTGGTGAAGGCCTGCAGGTGCTGGTGTACACCCCCGACGCACCCGACCTGTTTGCCCGCATCTGCGGTTACTTCGAGGAAGCCGGTTTCAGCATCCTGGACGCCAAGATCCACACGGCCAAACCCGTCAAAGGTGCAAGCGGTTATGCGCTGGATACCTTCCAGGTGGTCAGCCCGACCCTGGCCGACCACTACCGCGAGCTGGTGGCCATGGTTGAAGCCGACCTGACCCGGGCAATTGAAGAAAACGGCCCGCTGCCGCCACCGGGCAAAGGCCGGGTGTCGCGCCGGGTCAAGAGCTTTCCGGTCACCCCGCGCGTGGACCTGCGGCCTGACGAGAAAGCCCAGCGCTGGCTGCTCAGCGTGTCGGCCAGCGACCGCGTCGGCCTGCTGTATTCGATTGCACGGGTGCTGGCGCGGCATCGCATCAACCTGCAGCTTGCCAAAGTCACCACCCTGGGCGAGCGCGTGGAAGACACCTTCCTGATCGACGGCCCCGAGCTCCAGCAAAACAGGGCGCAGATCGCGATCGAAACCGAGCTGCTGGAAGCGCTGGCGGCCTGAGCCCGCAGCCGGGTCTTTCGCACGCAGAGCCGGATGTTCCGGCTGTCCGGCCGCAGGCGTGTCTGGCCATCACCCCCTCTTCCGATTGTTCTCCTGCCTGCTTCACCCCCTCAGAAAGAGCCTCTTTCATTGAAATTTATTTCAATGAAATCAAATAGTTATAAAATTTTCCTAAAGTAGTGAAAGAGGATGAAACAGGCCTTCATTTGCCCGGAAATGCGGTAGACAATGGTCGAAATTGTTTTTGCACACACCCATTTCGAGGAGACATCGTGTCGCACAAAATACAGGTCCTCCTGGACCGTGAACAGGCTTTGTGTTCGTCCGGCGCCTGCGCCTGCGATGGCCGGCCGCTGGCCCATCAGGTCTTTTTCGAACCCGACAACTGGCTGGTGCCGGACAGCTATGCGCAGTTGCTGGGGTCCCATGCGGCCTACCTTGCCGACCATTCAGACCTCGCCGCCGTGGTCTCCGGCCACAGCTATGGCACGGGCAGTCACCGCTTTTTCTGGCTCATGGGAGACCGCCGTGCCATGGCAGTCCGCTCGGCGCTGATCAGGGCCGGCGCGGCGCCGGCGCAGGTGCTGGTCCAAAGCCGGGGCGCGGCACGTCCGCAAATTGAACTGGCGGGCGACGATGTGGCCCGGTACCGCCGCCGCGTGACCATCGACTACGTGCCGCTGAACAGCGCGACGGCGCCTCCGGTCCCTGCCGAAGGATCGGCCCACTGGTGGCGCTCCGTGCTTGGCGTGGACCACCATGTCAAATTGCCGGCGGACCGGCCCGCCGCCGACCACGCCTGAAGCTCAGTCGTCAGCCGCGTCCAGCCCGGGGAACAGGACCTCGGTGAACCCGAACTTTGCGAAATCCCGCACACGCATCGGGTAAAGCACGCCCATCAGGTGGTCACATTCATGCTGCGCCACCCGTGCGTGAAAACCATTGACCGTGCGGTCGATGGGATCGCCGTAGGGGTCGAAGCCCCTATAGCGGATCGCTGACCAGCGCGGTACCACGCCGCGCAGCCCGGGCACCGACAGGCAGCCTTCCCAGCCCTCTTCCTCATCGTCCGATAGCGGCGTGATGACAGGGTTGAGCAGCACCGTGCGCGGTACCAGCGGCGCATCGGGGTAACGCGGGTTCACCGCATCCGTCCCAAAAATCACCAGTTGCAGGTCGACCCCGATCTGCGGCGCGGCCAGGCCGGCGCCATTGACGGCACGCATGGTCTCGAACATGTCGGCCACCAGCAGATGCAATTCATCGGTGTCGAAGGCGGTCACGGGCTGGGCGACCTGCAGCAGGCGCGCATCGCCCATTTTGAGAATATCGCGAATGGTCATGCACCGATTATCGCGGCGCCCCGCGGTTTATGCAGCCCGCAAAACCCGGCAATTCAGCGCCGGTGGCGGTAGCCGCGGTGGTAGTAACCCGGCGCAGGCACCACAACGACGGGTGCGGGCTCGACATAAACGCCGGCCGGATAGACCGCGACCGGCCGCGGCCCTATCGGAGCCACCACGCAGCCGGACAAGATGGCTGCCAGGCCAGCTATCGCAGCACTGGTGAAGAGACGTTGGTAGTTCATGAAAAGCTCCTGTTGTTCAAGGCTTAACGTGCGGCGCGCTAGGCGTACCTGACGTCCCGAATGCAAAGCCCGGTAACGCTGTGTAAACGGGCCCGAAGCACCGTGCTGAGGTCGCCGCGTGCGGTCATGGAAGCCCGAGGCGGCAAAATGGGGAATGCCCCAGCCTTCCGAAGACCTGCTGCCTCCTGCACCCAAGCCATCCACGCCGCTGCCCGCGGTGGCACGCTGGCTGTTCCTGGCATTGGCGCTGCTCAGCCTGGTGCTGGGCGTGATCGGGATCTTTCTGCCCGTGTTGCCGACCGTGCCCTTCATCCTGCTCTCGGCCTGGGCCGCTGCCCGCAGCTCGCCGCGCCTGCTGGCCTGGCTGGAAAGCCATACATCCTTCGGGCCCATGCTGACCGAATGGCGCCGCGGCGGTGTGGTGCGCCGTCGCGCCAAATGGGCGGCCACAGCGGTCATGGGCGCGAGCGCCGCCATCATGCTCGTGGTGGTGCCGACCCGGTGGGTGGCGCTGTTCGCCATCGGCTGCATGGCCTGTGTGCTGGCCTGGCTGTGGCGCCGGCCCGAACAATTCAACAACGAAGCTGCGCCGCCGGAAACCTGAGCGATTCAGTCGGCGGGAGCGGCCAGCATGGCCAGCAGGGCCGCCTCGTCGATGACGGCCACCCCCAGCTCCTGGGCCTTGGTCAGCTTGCTGCCTGCTTCAGTCCCGGCCACCACATAGTCGGTTTTTTTGCTGACCGACCCCGCGACCTTGCCGCCCGCCGCCTCCACCCTGTCCTTGGCCTCATCCCGGCTCAGCGTGGGCAGCGTGCCGGTGATGACAAAAGTCTTGCCGGACAGCGGCTGCGGTGCGCGCGCGGCCGGTTCGCCCTCTGTCCAGTGCACGCCGCAGGCGCGCAGCTGTTCGACCACCTCGCGGTTGTGTGGCTGGTCGAAGAAGGTGCGAATGCTTTTGGCGACGATGGGGCCGACGTCGCTGACCTCGAGCAATTGCTCCTCGGTCGCTTCCATGACAGCGTCGAGTTTGCCGAAATGGCGCGCCAGTTCCTTGGCCGTGGCTTCGCCAACGTGGCGAATGCCCAGGCCGAACAGGAAACGCGGCAAGGTCGTGTTTTTGCTTTTCTCGAGCGCTTCCAGCAGGTTGTTGGCGGATTTGTCCGCCATGCGGTCCAGGCCGGCCAGCGCCGTCAGGCCGAGGCGGTACAGGTCGGGCAAGGTGCGGATCACATTGGCATCGACCAGTTGCTCGACCAGCTTGTCGCCCAGGCCTTCGATCTCGACGGCGCGCCGGTGTGCGTAATGCAGGATGGCCTCCTTGCGCTGCGCGCCGCAGAACAGGCCGCCGGTGCAGCGGTAGTCGGCCTCGCCCTCTTCCCGCACCGCGTCCGAGCCGCAGACCGGGCAGGTGCGCGGCATGGTGAATTGCGGGGCGTCTTTCACGCGCTTGTCCGCCAACACGCTGACGACCTCGGGAATCACATCGCCGGCGCGGCGCACGATCACCGTGTCGCCGATGCGCACATCCTTGCGGCGGGCTTCGTCCTCGTTGTGCAGCGTCGCATTGGTCACCGTGACGCCGCCAACAAAGACCGGTGCCAGCTTGGCCACCGGCGTCAGTTTGCCGGTGCGGCCCACCTGCACGTCAATCGCCAGCACGGTGGTCATCTGCTCCTGCGCAGGGTATTTGTGGGCCACCGCCCAGCGCGGCTCGCGCGTCACAAAACCGAGTTTTTTCTGCAGCGCCAGGCTGTTGACCTTGTAGACCACGCCGTCGATGTCATAGGGCAACTGGTCGCGTTCATGCGCGATTTTCTGATGAAACGCTATCAATTCAGAAGCACCTTGCGCAGTCTGGGTAAGGGCTGCAACCGGAAAACCCCATGATTTGAGAGTCAACAGCAACTGAAAATGGGTCTCGAAGTCGGGTCCGCCCTGCTCCTTCGGTGTGACTTCGCCCAAGCCATAGGCAAAGAAGCTCAGCGGGCGCTGGGCGGCAATGCCCGGGTCCAGCTGGCGCACTGCACCGGCCGCGGCATTGCGTGGGTTCACAAAGGTTTTTTCGCCCCTGGCACCCTGCGCGATCTTTTCGCGCTGTTTTTCATTAAGCGATTCGAAGTCGTCACGGCGCATGTAGACCTCGCCGCGCACCTCGAGCACAGGTGGCGCATCCTTGGGCAGCCGCAGCGGAATCTGCCGGATGGTGCGGATGTTCTGCGTCACGTCCTCGCCGACCTCGCCATCACCGCGCGTGGCGGCCTGCACGAGCAGTCCGCTTTCATAACGCAGGCTCATCGCCAAACCGTCAAATTTCAGCTCTGCCACGTACTCGACCGGCGGATCGGACTCGGCCAGCCCCAGCTCCTTGCGTACGCGGGTATCAAAATTCTGCGCGCCGGTCGCCTCGGTGTCGGTTTCGGTGCGAATGCTCAGCATGGGAATGGCGTGGCGTACGCTGGCGAATTGGTCCAGCACCTTGCCGCCCACCCGCACGGTCGGCGAATCCGGGCTGGCCAGTTCGGGATGCAGGGCTTCAAGCGCCTGCAACTCCTGGAACAACCGGTCGTACTCGGCGTCGGGAATCGTCGGTTCATCCAGAACGTAGTAGCGATGGGCGTGCAGATGAAGTTCTGCGCGCAGGGCCGCAATGCGGTCCGCAACCGGCGGTTCGGGCTGCGCAAACATGTCAGGGGTTGCCATGGAAAAAAAGAAAACTCAAGAAAACAAACGCCGCCCCAGCGCAGAGCCGGCCGGCATGTCGCGGCCCTCCAGCGTGTCGTAGAGCTGCTCCAGGTCGGCGTGGATGACTTCCATGGCTTCGGGCCGGATGGGCTGGCCCTGGTCGTCGATGATCACGCCGTCCATGCTGGCGGCCAGCGTGATCGCGGCCTCGCACATGCGCACAAACGGTTGCTCGGAACGCAGCACCTGCGGCACGTCCAGCGAGAGCGTCAGCTCGCGCAAGGCGGTCTGTTCAGGGTCTTCCGCCATGGCGGCCTGCGTGTCGAAGGCCAGGCCCAGGATGGGCGCATGGTGGCCCGACTCGCTGGCCGGCAACACCATGCGGCCCGGAATCGAGCCGCTGACAAAACCCAGCTTGGCGGCGCTCTGGTGCACATAGCCCGGGCTCCAGGCGGTGTTTTTTGCGCGCAGCGTGAAGCTCAGCTGCGCATCATGCGCGCTGGCAAAATTGTCCAGTTCCCTGGCACGGGCGACCTCGTCGAGCATGTCGGGAAACTCGGGCTGGCCGTCAACCGCATCGGCAAAGGCCTGCGCCTTGATGACAAATTCCGAAAACTCAATCTGGTTCAGTGCACCCGTGCGGTTGGCCAGCTGCACGCCGGCCTGAAAGGCGCTGTAGCGCTGGCCCGGCACCGGGGTTTCCCAGGCACCCGTGTCCACGCGCAGGCCTTCGATCGCAAACGGTTTGCTGCCGGCGCGGCGCGTGGCCGGCATGGCGGCCAGGGCGGCTTCGCCTGACACGGGCGTTTCCACGAGGACAGGCGCAATCACGTCGATCAGGGCATCGAGCCCTGGCTTTTTCTCCGGCACGGTCATGGCCGTCAGGACGTCGAGGCTGGAGTCGCGGTCAAACCCGGGTTCCTGGCGTTCGGGTTCTGCCTCGAAAGGCGGGTCACCGGCCGATTTCGGGGGCGGCGCAGCCACCGGATCGGGTGTGGCGCGCCGGGGCAGGTTTTTGCGGGCTGACCAGGCGCTGTGGGCCACCACAATCGCGAGGATCAAACCGCCGAGGATGGCCAAACTGATCTGGAGTGTGCTCAAAACGGAACCCCCACGGTCGCTCGCTGCGCGTAGCTCCCTGCCCCCCGAGGGGGCCGCTGCGCCTGCGGCCCGGCAAAGCCGGTTCCGCGGCCCTGGCTGGACTGAAGAGTCCTGTGGTCGTCTGCTTCACAAGCTCTCGTCATGCGGCCTCCGCGAAGCCAAGGGCCGCTTCCATGTCCACGGCCACGATGCGCGAGACGCCCTGCTCCTGCATGGTCACGCCGATCAGCTGTTCGGCCATTTCCATGGCGATCTTGTTGTGGCTGATGAACAGGAACTGGGTTTCCTTGCTCATGCTGGCCACCAGCTTGGCATAACGTTCGGTGTTGGCGTCGTCCAGCGGCGCGTCCACCTCGTCCAGCAGACAGAAAGGCGCGGGGTTGAGCTGGAAGATCGCAAACACCAGCGCAATCGCCGTCAGCGCTTTTTCGCCGCCCGACAGCAGGTGGATGGTCTGGTTTTTCTTGCCCGGCGGCTGGGCCAGCACCTGCACGCCGGCGTCCAGGATTTCCTCGCCGGTCATCATCAGTTTGGCGTTGCCGCCGCCGAACAGGCGCGGGAACATCTCGCCGAAATGACGGTTCACCGTGTCGAAGGTGGCGGACAGCAGGTCGCGCGTTTCGGTATCGATCTTCTTGATCGCATCTTCCAGCGTGTTCATGGCTTCGTTCAGGTCGGCCGATTGCGCGTCGAGGAACTGCTTGCGTTCGCGCGCACTGCTGAGTTCGTCCAGCGCAGCCAGGTTGACGGCACCGAGGGACTGGATCTCGCGGTTGATACGGTCGATTTCGCCTTGCAGGCCGGTCAGGCGCACATTGCCGCTCTGGATGGACAACTCGACTGCGGCCAGGTCGGCCTGTGCATCGGCCAGCAACTGGGCATACTGCTCGAAGCCCAGGCGCGCCGCCTGCTCTTTCAGCTGGAATTCGGTGATGCGCTGGCGCAGCGGCTCGAGCTCGCGCTCCAGCTGCAGGCGGCGCTCGTCGCTGGCGCGCAGCTTGGTGGTCAGGTCATCGTACTGGCTGCGTTTGGCGCCGAGATCGGCCTCGCGCTCCAGCTTCACATTGAGCGCGTCCTGCAGGCCGGCCTGCGCCGCTGCATCGCTCAGGCGCGAGAGCTCCTCTTTGGCGCGCTCTTCCTCGCCGGCAATCGACGCAGCCTGCTGCGCTGCGATGTCAATGGAACGCGTCAGTTCGTCGCGGCGCGAAGCCAGGCTGCGCAGCGAAAACTGGGCTTCCTGCGACTGGCGCTCCAGCGCGCGCTGCTGCTCGCGTGACTCATTGAGTTTACGTTCGGCCTCGATGACACGGTCGTCGAGCTGGGCATGGCGCTCCTGGCTGTCGGCCAGCTGCATGTCGAGTTCTTCGAAACGCGCCTCGGCCGTGACCTTGCGCTCCTGCAGATCGGCCATCTGCGCGTCAATCTCGGCCAGGTCGCCGGCAATCTGCTCGCTGCGTGCGCGCGTCTGTTCGGCCAGCTGCGTCAGGCGCAGTACCTCGACCTGCAGCTCGTGGGTGCGACTCTGCCCTTCGGCAGTTTCACGGCGGGCCGTCGCCAGGCGCTGGGCGGCGTCGGCATAAGCAGCCTCGGCGCGTATCAACGCGCTGCGCGCTTCGTCGCTGATCAATGCCTGGCCGCGCAGCTGTTTCTCGAGGTTTTCGATTTCCTGGGCGCGGGCCAGCAGGCCGGCCTGCTCGGAGTCCTGCGCGTAAAAACTGACGCTGTGCTGGGTCACGGCATGGCCGGTTTTCACGTAAATCACTTCACCGGCCTGCAACTGCTGGCGCGCGGCCAGCGCTTCGTCCAGGCTGGCGGCGGTGAGGCAACCATGCAGCCAGTCGCCGAGCAGCGCAGCCTGGCCGGCATCGCCCAGACGCAGCAGATCGGCCAGGGGTTTCAGATTCGTTGCGGAAGCTTTGGCGGGTGCTGCAGCCGATGGCGGGGAATAAAACGAGAGTTTGGCGGGTGGCGTGTCGCGGCCATCGGTGCCGGCAAAACCGCGCACCATGTCCAGCCGGCTGACTTCCAGCGCACCCAAGCGCTCGCGCAAGGCAGCTTCGAGGGCATTTTCCCAGCTCTGCTCGATGTGGATGCGGCTCCACAGGCCCTGCAACCCATCCAGGCCATGCTTGGACAGCCAGGGCTTGAGCTTGCCGTCGGTCTTGACCTTTTCCTGCAGCGCCTTGAGCGCTTCCATGCGCGCGGACAGGTCGGCCTGCTTGGCCGATTCGGTGTTGACGGCCTGCTGCTTGTTGCGGCGGTCTTCGTCAAGCAGGGGCACGCTGTCGGTCAGCTCGTGCAGGCGGGCCTCGGCTTCTTCCTGTGCTTCCTTGGCGGCGGTGAACTGGGTGTTGAGGTTGGCGAGGCGGGTTTCGTCGGGTGCGTTGAGGGCGTTTTTGTCGGCCGTCAGGCGCTCGTGGCGCAGGCTCAGGCTGCGCGATTGTTCCTCGATGTTGCGCTGGTCGGCGGCCAGCACCTGGATCTGCTGCTGCACCTGGCCCACGCCGGTGCGCTGCTCGTTGGCTTTGGACTGCGCCGCGCGCAAGGCCTCTTCAAGCGCCGGCAACTGGCCGGCCTGGTCTTCGCTCTGCGCAGCCAGCAGCTCGGCCTGCTCTTCGGCCTGCACGGCCTGGGCGGCCAGGTTTTCGGTCTCGATAGCCGCGTCATCCTTGCGCGCGGCCCACTGGGCCGTTTGTTCCTTCAGCTGAGTCAGCCGCTGCTCGACGCGCTGCCGGCCTTCGACCACAAAACGGATTTCGGCTTCAAGCCGGCCGACTTCGGCGCTGGCTTCATACAGCTTGCCCTGTGCCTGGTTGACGTGGTCGCCGGCGGCGTAGTGGGCCTGGCGAATGGTTTCCAGGTCGGCTTCGATGTGGCGCAGATCGGCGATGCGGCTTTCCAGGTCGTTGACCGATTTCTCGGCGTCCGCCTTGACCTTGGCCTGGTCGGCCTCGCTCTCGGCGCGCTTCAGAAACCAGAGCTGGTGCTGCTTGAGCGAGGCGTCGGCGTGCAGGGTGTTGTAGCGCAACGCAACCTCGGCCTGCTTCTCGAGCTTTTCGAGATTGGCATTGAGCTCGCGCAGGATGTCCTCGACGCGGGTCAGGTTCTCGCGGGTGTCGCTCAGGCGGTTGGCGGTTTCGCGCCGGCGTTCCTTGTACTTGGAGACACCGGCCGCTTCCTCGAGAAACAGGCGCAGTTCTTCGGGCTTGGATTCAATGATGCGGCTGATCGTGCCCTGGCCGATGATGGCGTAGGCGCGCGGGCCCAGGCCGGTGCCGAGGAACACGTCCTGCACGTCGCGCCGGCGCACCGGCTGGTTGTTGATGTAGTAGCTGCTGGTGCCGTCGCGCGTCAGCACGCGCTTGACGGCGATTTCGGCAAACTGGCCCCACTGGCCGCCGGCGCGGTGGTCGGCGTTGTCGAACACCAGCTCGACGCTGGAGCGGCTGGCCGGTTTGCGGATGTTGGTGCCGTTGAAGATGACGTCCTGCATGGACTCGCCGCGCAGCTCGGAGGCGCGGCTTTCGCCGAGCACCCAGCGCACGGCGTCCATGATGTTGGACTTGCCGCAACCGTTGGGGCCAACCACACCGACGAGCTGGCCTGGCAAAACGAAATTGGTCGGTTCGGCAAACGATTTGAACCCGGATAACTTGATCGAATTGAGACGCACGGCGGACCCTGTTTTTTTCTTCGCGCTTTGAAGCTAACTCGTTGATTTGTATAGCGCTTTTGCGTAACACCGGGCTGGCTTGCAGCAAACCCGTAGCCCGCAATGTTACCCGAGCCCGCCCCCCTGGCCGCTGTAAGAAAGCGTGTCTGCGACCGAGCCCGCAAGCTTGGCCGGCCGGCCCACTGCCCGCCACACCGGGTTTTCGCCGGAACCACGCATGAAATCTGGCGCTGGCCCTTGTGTGGCGGGCGCAGACGGCTATATTTTCGATAGCGTTTCACGCACAGGCTGATGGCCGCACCGTGCGCCCTTGGGCCAGGCGGGATAATCCGGGCCATGAATCCTTTGTTGAAACGCCTGCAGCCCTATCCTTTCGAGCGGCTGCGTCAGTTGCATGCCGGCGTTACGCCCAACCCTGCCTACCGCCCGATCAGCCTGGGCATCGGCGAGCCCAAACATGCCACGCCGGAATTGATCAAAACCGCCCTGAGCGGCAGCCTGGCCAGCCTGGCCGGCTATCCGGCCACGGCCGGCGATCCGAAACTGCGCCAGGCCATGGCCGACTGGCTGCAGCGGCGCTACGGCCTGGCGCTGGACGCGGCCACCCAGATCCTGCCGGTCAACGGCTCGCGTGAAGCCCTGTTTGCGCTGGCACAGACCGTGATCGACCCGACCCGGCCTGGGGCCACCGTAGTGTCCCCCAATCCCTTCTACCAGATCTATGAAGGCGCGGCCCTGCTGGCTGGCGCCGATACCTGGTTCGCGCCCAGTGATCCGGCGCGCAACTTCGCCATCGACTGGGCCGGCGTGCCCGCCGAAGTGTGGGCCAAAACGCAGCTGCTGTTTGTCTGCTCGCCGGGCAACCCGACCGGCGCCGTGATGGGCCTGGACGAGTGGAAGCTGATTTTCGATTTGAGCGACCGCCATGGCTTTGTCATTGCTTCGGACGAGTGTTACAGCGAGATCTACTTCCGTGACGAGCCGCCGCTGGGCGGCCTGCAGGCCGCTGCGCAACTGGGCAGGCACGACTTCAGGAACCTGATCGCGCTGACCAGCCTGTCCAAACGCAGCAATGTGCCGGGCCTGCGCAGCGGTTTTGTTGCCGGTGATGCGGCGCTGATCAAACCCTTTCTGCTCTACCGCACCTACCACGGCAGTGCCATGAGCCCCATCGTGCAGGCCGCCAGCATCGCCGCCTGGAACGACGAGAAACATGTGGTCGAAAACCGCGCCATGTACCGGGAGAAGTTTGCCCAGGTCACGCCCATGCTTTCCGCAGTGATGGACGTGGCCCTGCCCGACGCCGGGTTTTACCTGTGGGCGCAAATCCCCGGCCGTTTCAACAACGACGACCCTGCGTTTTCGCGTGAATTGCTCGCTCTTTACAATGTGGTGGTGTTACCGGGCAGTTACCTGGCCCGCGAAGCCCGCGGCCACAATCCGGGCACCGGGCGGATCCGCATGGCACTGGTGGCCGAAACCGCTGAATGTGTGGAAGCTGCCGGACGAATCGTTCAATTTATTCAATCCAACTGATTTCTTCAAAATGACCCAAGACCAACTCGAAAGCATCGTCAACGCCGCCTGGGAAGACCGCGCGAACCTGTCCCCTCAAGCGGCGCCCAAGGAGGTGCAGGATGCTGTCGAGCACACCATCGCCGAACTCAACGCCGGCCGCCTGCGTGTGGCCACGCGCCAGGGTGTGGGCCAGTGGACAACCCACCAGTGGATCAAGAAGGCCGTGCTGCTGAGCTTTCGCCTGAAGGACAACGTGCTGATGCGCGCCGGCGACCTCGGGTTTTATGACAAGGTGCCCACCAAGTTTTCGCATCTGAGCGAGCAGGAAATGAAGGCCAGCGGCGTGCGCGTGGTGCCGCCCGCCGTGGCGCGCCGCGGCAGCTACATCGCCAAGGGCGCGATCCTCATGCCCAGCTACGTGAACATCGGCGCCTATGTGGACGAAGGCACCATGGTGGACACCTGGGCCACCGTCGGCAGCTGCGCGCAGATCGGCAAGGGCGTGCACCTCTCGGGTGGCGTCGGCATCGGCGGTGTGCTGGAGCCCCTGCAGGCCGGCCCCACCATCATCGAGGACAACTGCTTCATCGGTGCGCGCTCCGAAGTGGTGGAAGGCGTGATCGTCGAGGAAAACTCCGTGATTTCGATGGGCGTTTACATCGGCCAGAGCACGCCGATTTATGACCGCGAAGCCGACACCGTGATTTATGGCCGCATTCCGGCTGGTTCTGTCGTGGTGTCGGGCAACATGCCCAAGCCTGGCGGAAAATACAGCCTGTATTGCGCGGTGATTGTCAAAAAGGTAAACGCGAAAACCCGCGCCACCACCAGCCTGAACGATCTGCTGCGTGATTGAAGTGCCCCCACGGTCGCTCACTGCGTGTAGCTCCCTGCCCCCCGAGGGGGCCGCTGCGCCT
Source organism: Polaromonas sp. (assembly GCF_049790275.1). Taxonomy (GTDB): domain Bacteria; phylum Pseudomonadota; class Gammaproteobacteria; order Burkholderiales; family Burkholderiaceae_C; genus Polaromonas. Next base: position 38,763 of record NZ_JBAQYR010000041.1, on the reverse strand, counting down.
GCGGGCCGGCAGAGCCGGACCCGCGGCCCTTGCTTGCGCAGAGAATGCATCAACGCTGCTTGCGGCGCGTCGCTGGAAATTTGAGTTTTAGAGCATGAGGTTGGAACTATGAGCACGATGGAACGAATTCTGCGTTTGATGGCCGACAAAAAAGCCTCGGACGTCTACCTGTCGGCTCACTCCCCTGCGCTGATCAAGATCAACGGCGAAGCCATCCCCATCAACAGCCAGATCCTGCCGCCCGACGCGCCGCGCAACCTGCTGGCCGAAGTGTTGCCGCCCGAGCGCATCGAAGAGCTCGAAGAGCTCGGCGAGCTCAACATGGGCTTTCCGCTGGCCGGCGTCGGCAACTTCCGCATCAGCGGTTTCAGGCAGCGCAGCACCTACGCCGCGGTGATTCGTTACGTTCCCGGTGACATACCCTCGCTCGAGAGCCTGAACGTGCCGCCCATTCTGGCCAGCCTGATCATGGAAAAACGCGGCCTGCTGCTGATGGTAGGTTCCACCGGCGCCGGCAAAAGCACCACGCTGGCGGCCATGATGGACCACCGCAATGCCACCATGCCGGGCCACATCCTGACGATCGAGGACCCGGTCGAATTCCTGTTCACCAACAAAAAATCGGTGGTGAACCAGCGCGAGGTCGGCAGCGACACGCAGTCGCTGCAGGTGGCGCTGAAAAACGCGCTGCGCCAGGCGCCCGATGTGATCCTGATCGGCGAGATCCGCGACCGCGAAACCATGTCGGCCGCGATTGCCTATGCCCAGTCGGGCCATTTGTGTCTGGCCACCATGCACGCCAACAACAGCTACCAGGCTCTCAACCGTATCCTGAGCTTTTACCCGGTCGAGGTGCGCACCACCATGCTGGGCGACTTGGGCGCGGCGATGAAAGCCATCGTCTCGCAGCGCCTGCTGCGCACGCAGGCCGGCAGCCGGGCGCCGGCGGTCGAGGTCATGCTCAACACCAAGCTGATTTCCGAGCTGATCGAAAAAGGCGACTTTTCCGGCGTCAAGGAAGCGATGGAGAAATCCATGGCCGAAGGCTCGCAAACCTTCGAACAGGACATTGCCAAACTGATCGTCAACGGCACCGTCACGCGCAAGGAAGGCCTGCTGTATGCCGACTCGCCGACCAACCTGATGTGGCGCCTGGAAAACGACTTTGCGATGGCGGCCAAAGCTGCCGAGGAACCTGAAGAAGACCAGGAAGAGGAAGCATCCTTCACGGAAATCACCCTCGACGTTCGCCACGACGCCAAACCCGGCACCACCGGTTATGGCAATCTGTAAACGGGCGGGCCTGCGTTTTCATGTCTTCCACGCTTAGACTCGCCGAACAGCTGATCTCCCGCCCTTCGATCACGCCCGATGACGCCGGCTGCCAGGCCATTCTTGCCGCCCGGCTGGCGCCGTTGGGTTTCGACTGCGAAACCATCATCAGCGGGCCGGAGAACTTCCGGGTCACCAACCTGTGGGCAACATTCAAGGGTTTTGTGCCTGGAGCCCAGGCAGCCCGGGCGCAGGAAGCTCCTGATTCGATAGCACCTCGAACCCTGGTCTTCGCCGGCCACACCGATGTGGTACCGACCGGCCCGCTGGACCAGTGGCGCAGTCCGCCCTTCACGCCCAGCCACCGCGACGGCGTGTTGTACGGCCGCGGCGCCGCCGACATGAAAACCTCGATTGCCGCCATGGTGGTGGCGGTCGAGGAATTCCTGGCCACCAACCCGCAACCCAACCTGTCCATCGCCTTCCTGATCACCAGCGACGAGGAAGGTCCGTCCGTGGACGGCACAGCCGTCGTCGTGCAGCAGCTGAAAGAGCGCGGCGAGGTGCTGGACTACTGCATCGTCGGTGAGCCCACCTCGGTCAACCAGCTCGGCGACATGATCAAGAACGGCCGCCGCGGCACGCTGAGCGGCAAGCTCACGGTCAAGGGCGTGCAGGGCCACATCGCCTACCCGCACCTGGCCGACAATCCGATTCACCGCTTCGCGCCGGCCCTGGCCGAGCTGGTGGAAACCGAATGGGACAAGGGCAATACGTTTTTCCCGGCGACCAGCTGGCAGATCTCCAACGTGCACGGCGGCACCGGTGCCTCCAACATCATCCCGGGCGAGCTGGTGGTGGACTTCAACTTCCGCTTTTCCACCGAATCGACGGCCGACAGCCTGAAGACGCGGCTGGAGGCCATCCTCCAGAAACACAAGCTCGACTACACGCTGAAATGGACGCTGGGCGGCCAGCCCTTCCTGACCACGCCGGGCGAGCTGGTCCAGGCGGTCAGCCAGTCCATCCAGGCCGAGACCGGCTTGGCAACCGAGCTGTCCACCACCGGCGGTACCAGCGACGGGCGTTTTATCGCCAGCATCTGCCCGCAACTCATCGAGTTCGGCCCGATCAACGCGTCCATCCACAAGATTGACGAACACGTGCTGGTCAGCTCGCTGGACCCGTTGAAAAACATCTACAAAGGCGTTCTGGAGCGCCTGGCTGCCCTGTGAGCGCCGCGCCTGCACCGACAACCGTCATCGCCCTGGTCGAGCACTGGGCCGACAGGCTCGAGGCGGCCGGCCTCACGCAGGCGGACGGTTTCGGCCAGGGTACCCTCACCGCTTTTGACGAAGCCGCCTGGCTGGTGCTGTGGCGTCTTGGCTTGCCGCTGGATGAGCTCGATGAAGTGGAGAATCAGCCGGTAACCCCCGCCGATGCTGCGCAGGTAGCTACACTTCTGGAAGCACGCATCAGCACGCGCAAGCCTGCCGCCTACCTGACACGGGAGGCCTGGCTGCAGGGTGTGCCCTTCTATGTCGATGAACGGGTGATCATTCCGCGCTCTCTGATTGCCGAGCTGCTGGTCGATGAAAGCATAGACCCCTGGCTCAGCGAATCCACGCATCGCGTGCTGGACCTGTGCACCGGCAACGGCAGCCTGGCCATCCTCGCGGCCATGACGTACCCGGACGTTGTGGTCGACGCCTCGGATATCAGTCCCGACGCGCTGGCGGTGGCCCGGATCAATGTCGATATCCATGAGTTGCAGGCACGCATCACGCTGATTGAATCCGACGGCCTGGCCGCCTGTCCCGGCCCGTACGACCTGATTCTGTGCAACCCGCCCTATGTGAATGCCGCCACCATGGCTACCCTGCCCGCCGAGTTTCGGGCCGAGCCGGCCCTGGCGCTGGCCGGTGGCGAGGACGGCATGGACTTCATCAGAAGCCTTTTTCTAAACGCAGCCCGCCATATGAGCGAAAATGCTGTTCTGGTGCTGGAAATCGGCAACGAGCGCGAGAATTTTGAACGCGCCTTCCCGCACCTGGAACCGCTCTGGTTTGAAACCAGCGCCGGCCCCGACCAGGTTTTGCTCCTCACGCGCCAACAGCTGGCTTGAGACTTGCGTCTCGGGCCCACCCTGTGGCGCAACGCGCCGCCTGACTGATTTTCTCTAGTGTCTGCTTGGTTTAAATGATTACCCTTAAAAACGTGGTGCTGCGTCGCGGCTCCAAAGTGATTCTCGACAGCGCATCTGTCACCCTCAACCCCGGTGAAAAAATCGGCTTGGTGGGGCGCAATGGCGCGGGCAAGTCCTCGCTGTTTGCGATGCTCAACGGCACGCTGCACGAAGACGGCGGCGAGTTCTACATTCCCGCCCAGTGGCGCATGGCACAGGTGGCCCAGGACATGCCCGAAACCGAGCAAAGCGCCACCGACTATGTGATCGAGGGCGACGTGGTGCTGCTGGCGGCGCAGGCCGAGGTGACGGCCGCCGAAGACAGCGGCGACGGCGACCGCATGGCCCATGCCTACATGGACCTCTATGATTCCGGCGCACACGACGCACAGGCACGCGCGCAGGCGCTGATCCTCGGCCTGGGTTTCAAGGTCAGCGAACTCGACAACCCGGTCAACAGCTTTTCCGGCGGCTGGCGCATGCGCCTGCAGCTCGCGCGCGCGCTGATGTGCCCGTCCGACCTGCTGCTGCTCGACGAGCCGACCAATCACCTGGACCTGGACGCGCTCGTCTGGCTGGAAGCCTGGCTGCAGCGCTACCAGGGCACCATGCTGGTCATCAGCCATGACCGCGAATTCCTCGACGCCGTGACCGACGTCACCGTGCACATCGAACGCGCCAAGCTCACGCGTTACGGCGGCAACTACAGCAAGTTCGAAGACCTGCGCGCCGAGCAGATGGCGTTGCAGCAAGGCGCATTCAACAAGCAGCAGGACAAGATTGCCCACCTGCAGAAATTCATTGCGCGCTTCAAGGCCAAGGCCAGCAAGGCCAAACAGGCGCAAAGCCGGGTCAAGGCGCTGGACCGCATGGAGAAAATCGCGCCGCTGCTGGCCGAAGCCGACTTCACCTTCGAGTTCAAGGAACCGGCGAATCTGCCCAACCCCATGCTGTCGATGCAGAACGCGTACTTCGGCTACCCGCCGCCGGAAGATGCGCACGCAGGCACGCCACCTACCGTCATCGTGCAGAACGTCAGCAAGTCGGTGCTGGCTGGCCAGCGTATCGGCATTCTGGGTGCGAACGGCCAGGGCAAATCGACACTGGTCAAAACCATTGCGCGCACACTGGCTCCCATCAGTGGCGACATGACCGAAGGCAAGGGCCTGAACATCGGCTACTTCGCGCAGCAGGAACTCGACGTACTGCGCCCGGCCGACAACCCGCTGGAACACATGATCCGCCTGGTCAAGGAAGTCACCGCCGCTGGCAAGATGGGCAACCAGCCCACACGCGAGCAGGACCTGCGCAGCTTCCTGGGCAACTTCAATTTCGGCGGCGACATGGTCAAGCAGGCCGTGGGCAGCATGAGCGGCGGCGAGAAAGCCCGCCTGGTGCTGTGCATGATCGTCTGGCAACGCCCCAACCTGCTGCTGCTCGATGAGCCGACCAACCACCTGGATCTGGCCACGCGTGAGGCGCTGTCGATGGCGCTCAACGAGTTTGAAGGCACGGTCATGCTGGTCAGCCACGACCGCGCCTTGCTGCGCGCCGTCTGCGACGAGTTCTGGATGGTGTCGCAGGGCGGCGTGGCGCCGTTTGACGGCGACCTGGACGACTACCAGAAGTATTTGCTGGACTATGCCAAGCGCCAGCGCGAAGAAGCCAAAAAGTCCGGCAGCGGTGCCGCTGCGGCGCCCGCCGCGTCCGCTACCAAATCAGTAGCTGCCGGCGCACAGCCGGCGGGGGCTTCAACCACTTCTAATGTAAAGAAACCGGCCAGCAAGAAAGACGATGCCCAGCGCCGCCAGCAACAGTCCGACAGCACCAAACCGCTGCGCAAGGAACTGGAAAAAATCGACCAGCAGATGCAGGCGCTGAACACCGAGCGCGACACGCTACAGGCCAAGCTGGCCGGTACCACCGCGCCCGCAGAAATGGCCCAGACCGGCAAGCGCCTCAAAGCCATTGAGGGCGAGATCGGCACGCTGGAAGAACGCTGGCTGGAACTCACCGAGCAGATCGAAACCTCCCTGGCCTAAGCGTGGGGGCTTGGGGCCGCGGCTCTAACCCTGCCTGGCATTTGGGGCTAAAGTGCCTTCATGCCTACCGCCCTTCAAATGGCTTCCGACGATGCAGCCCTCCAGGCCGCTGTCATGCGTGGCCGCAAGCTGCTGAACAAACGCGCCATGGTCGCTGCCGCAGCCAGCGCCGTTCCGCTGCCCGGCCTGGACTGGGCGGTCGATGCAGCCATGCTGTCCAGACTGATCCCCGAGATCAACAAGGAATTCGGCCTCACGCCGCAACAGCTCGACCAGCTTGATCCGACGAAACGCGAGCAGGTCCAGAAAGCCGTTGCCCTGGTCGGCTCCGTGCTGATCGGAAAACTCATCAGCCGCGAACTGGTCCTCAAGGCCGCCGCCAAAATCGGCATGCGCCTGACGACAAAACAGCTCGCCAAGTACGTGCCTTTCGCGGGCCAGATCGTTGCCGCCACCGTTGGGTATGCGGCGATCCGTTACTTGGGTGAAGAGCACATGAAAGATTGCATTCGTGTCGCGCGACACGCGCATCTGGAAGTCCCCTTGCTGGGGCATTCTTCCGTCCCCTGATCGGCATGTTCTCTCCGACACAGCCATCAATGAACGCCTCAGGCCCGCGGACCCGGGCAATGGCTTTGAAATGGATGGCATGGATACTTCGGTGCGCCATGGCAATCATCGCAATCATTCTCGCGCTCGACCTGGTGTATTTCGTTCAAGGCTCTCTGGAAATGCTTCCTACCGAGGAAAAGCAATCCGGAATCAGGGAAGTCACCGGCCTTGCTGCAGTGATGCTTTGTCTGGTGGAGGCAGTCCTTTGGCTGCTTCTGCGGCGTGTCAGGCGGGCATCCTCGTAACGCCCGTCTTGGCTCACTCAATTCTTCACCCTCGAATTCAAGCCGCCATAAAAAAAGCGCCTGACTTTTCAGTCAGGCGCTTGAAGCTTGGTGGGTTCTGCGAGATTCGAACTCGCGACCTACGGATTAAGAGTCCGCTGCTCTACCAGCTGAGCTAAGAACCCAAATAAAAAGCACCTGGCTGTTTCAAGCCAGGTGCTCCAATCTGGTGGGGCCTGCGGGGGTCGAACCCACGACAAACGGATTAAAAGTCCGCTGCTCTACCAACTGAGCTAAGGCCCCAAGGCGGTATCTTTCGATACTTCCTGGGCTTTGCTGCATCGTATGCAGCAAAGCCTTGAATTATAGCGTCATTTTTTTGCGCATCGCAAACTCACGCAGCAATTTTGCCGAGCACCCATCCCGCCGCGCACAGCCCGAAGGTGGAGGTCACGCTGACGACCGAACCATAGCCGTGGCAATTGAGGCTGCCATCGCTTTGTGCATCGTCTTGAACCTCGCATGCCTCGAGCACAACGTCTTCAGCCGAAGCGTCCGCGGCCATTGCGGCTGGCTGCAGCACCGCCTCGCGGCTGAACACACACGCCACACCGATCTTTCCCTTGCGCGCTGCGCCGTGTTCCCTGCGCAGGCGGTAACGCAGTTGCGCGAGCAAGGGGTCGTGCGTGACCAGGGACAGGTCTTCAATGTCAACCTTGTGCGCATGACGCTTGCCGCCGGCCGCACCGACGCTGATGAAGTTGACCTTGTTTCGCAAGGCCCATGCGGCCATGGCGGCTTTAGCCCTGACCTGGTCGCACGCGTCAATCACCGATACCGCGCCGTCGCCGCGTGCATCAAGCCCGGCAATCGCCGGCCAGTTGGCTGCATCAACGAACTCTTCCACACAGCGCACGTCACAGCCGGGATGAATCTCGGTGATACGGTCGCGCATCGCCTGGACCTTGGCTTGGCCCAGCGTGCTGCTGAGGGCATGGACCTGGCGGTTGATGTTGGACTCGGCGACATGGTCCAGATCAATCAGGGTCAGCCGGGCCACCCCGCTGCGCGCAAGTGCCTCCGCCGCCCATGAACCAACCCCTCCCAGGCCCACAACGACAACATGGGCGGCGCGTATTTTTCCGGCGCCTGCCGCGCCATACAGGCGTGCCAAACCACCGAAGCGCCGCTCCAGGTCGGCAGGGAGTTCGGAGGAGATTTCAGCCATTAGCAATTTTCCACCGGGTTGCCCCAAGGGGAATGAACCTCCTCGGCGGTGCAGCACGCGAGGCGACAAGCGTGAGGACCTCTCCTCCAGCAGGGGCCGCGGAACCGGCCCTGCCGGACCGCAGGCGTAGCGCCCCTCTTCTTCGTGCAAGGGGCAGCGCACCGCCGTAGGCACGCGAAGCGACAAGCATGGGGGCCATCACCTCTCCAGCCGCCAGACCTGGTAGCGAACACCAGCCACGCAACCGGCCAGGATGGCCGCGACAGCGACGATGCTGGTGGCACTCAAGGTCGAGAGGCCCGACAGCCCCTGGCCTATCGTGCAACCCATGGCAGTCACGCCGCCCACCCCCATCAACACGGCGCCCACCAGGTGGTTGCCGGTGTCTTCGGCATCGCGAAAACCCTCCCAGCGGAAACTGCGCGACAGCAGCGAATACGCCGCCGAACCGGCGACCACACCGAACACCGACACGATGCCTATCGTCAGCAGCTTGGTCTTGTCGCTGAAAAACATGAACCAGTCGACCGTGTAGGCCACCGGAGAAACAAAGCTCAGCGCCTCCATGCGGCCGGAATTGGTTGCCAGAAAGGTTTCCTCCAGCGTTTCCGGGTGTTCTGCAACGTAAGCGAGATGACCGCTGACCCACCACATGCCGACAATCACCGCGCCAATGCCAAAGCCGGCCAGCAGGTTGTCGAAGCGGCGGAATTCTGAGCCCGCCAGGGCCCACACAATCAGGCTGCCACCCAGCGCGAGCGCGAGCACCAGCCCGGCCTGGACTGGCGTGACACCGGCCAGACCGGCGGCCCAATTGGGCAAGGCTGCATTGCCGGAAAAATCAATGGCCACACGATCCACCGTGGCAACGCGCACCACGGCGGTGATGCCCTTGAGCGTGGCAAATGCGGCCACCGCCATGACCACAAACACCACCAGCGACTTGAGATTGCCACCCCCTATGCGCACCAGCGTCTTGCTGCCGCAGCCCGATGCCAGCACCATGCCGAAGCCGAACATCAGCCCACCGACCAACGCCGACAGCCAGATGAAACGGTTCGATGCATACAGTGTTTTGGACGGATCGATCAGCCCGGCAGCGGCCATGCCGTAAAACCCGATCATGGCCACACCGATGGCCAGGCCCCACATGCGCATGCGCGTCCAGTCACCCATGTTGACGATGTCGCTGACCGCGCCCATGGTGCAAAAGTGGGTGCGCTGGGCAATGGCGCCGAACAGGGCGGCCAGAACGAAAGCCGCCCAGAGAACCTGGGCGGTGAGTGTGTTGAGTTGGGAGATATCCATCCCCCGATTTTAGGGGCTGGCTGTGAAATGCAAGCGCGGCCCCTCAGCCCTACCTGAGTTTGGCCACACGTTCCTTGGCGACCGAAGCGGCCTCCGACTGCGGATAGGCCTTGAGCAGGTCTTCCAGTGTCTTGCGGGCGCCCTTGACGTCCTTGAGTTCGACCTGGCAGTTGGCCACCGCCAGCACGGCCTCCGGGGCACGCAGGTGCTCGGGGTCAGCCGCCACCAGCGCGCGGAAATTCACCATGGCATCACGGTAATTGCGCAAGGCATACTGGGCGTTACCCAGCCAGAACAGTGCCGGCGCCTTGTAGCCACTTTGCGGATAACGCTTGAGAAAATTGGAGAAGGCGGTCTGCGCCGGCGCAAACTCACCCTTGCGGAGCACCGCCAGCGCCGCTTCATATTCCTGCTTTTCCGCTGGGTCTGCCGTGAACTCGCGGCCATCGACGCTCACCTTGGAAGGCTCGAACCGGCTGAGCCTGTCGTTCACCCCCTGCGACATGTCCTTCTGCGCACGCTGGACCTCGGCCAGTTCGCGGGCGAATTGCTCGTCCTGTCCGCGCATTCTTGCCAGTTCGCTGCGCAGCTGCTCGATCTGGCCGGACAGCTCGAGCAGGCTGCGGCGCAGCTGCGCGTTTTCCTCACCGGACCTGCGCAACTCTTCGGTCAGGCGCTGCTGCGACGCATCCAGCCGCTGGCGTACTTCAAGAATGGCCCGGCGGGCCTCATCGTCTTCAAACAGGGCCGCATGGGCATTGAACGTCAGTGCACAGGCCAACACACAACCCAGCGCGCCCAGCGCAGTCCGAAAATTCTTCAAGATCGATGCTCCGGCTTAGCGGTAGTTGAATTCAGCGCGGCGGTTTTTCGAATACGCCTCTTCACCGGCACCCGTCACGGCAGGCTTTTCTTCGCCAAAGCTCACTGCCTCGATCTGTGCGTCGGTGGCACCCAGCAGGCCCATCGCGCGGCGCACGGCCTCGGCACGCTTTTGACCGAGTGCCAGGTTGTATTCGCGGCCGCCGCGCTCGTCAGTGTTGCCTTCAATCACCAGCTTGCGGTCCTTGTTGGCGCTCAGGAAACGGGCATGGGCTTCAACCGTTCCCTGGAATTCCGGCTTGATGACAAAGCTGTCGTAGTCGAAGTAAATCACCTTGGCCACACCGGGAGGGCCGGCAAGCGACGGATCGGTGGCGCCGATCAGCACCGGTGCCACATCGCGGCCGGGAACGCCGGAGGCCCCGCCCGTTCCGGACTGGTCGGCAGGCGTGCCAGTCTTGTTTTCAACAGGAACGTCGCTGAGTTTGACACCTGAGCTGCAGCCGACCAGGGCGGCGGTCAGGGCAATGATGGAGGCCAGTGAAATCAGAATGCGCTTCATGGAGAGTACTTTCTTAAAAAATTGAGGAAATGGGATCAGGCTGAAAGGACTACGGAAGAATTACCTCTGGAAAGGTCCCCAGTCGGGCTCGCGTATGTCGCCGGTGGATCCGGTCAGGCGGGCTTTGATCTTGCCGTCCAGCGTGGTGGTGAGCAGGGCTTCCCTGCCTTGCTGCTGGGTGGCGTAGACGATGAGCCGGCTGTTCGGCGCAAAACTCGGGCTTTCATCGGCGTTGGTGTCGGTCAACGCGATCGCGGTTCCCTTGCCCAGCTCCATCAGGTAAAGCTTGAAGGCTCCGCCTACGCGTGAAATATAGGCCAGCCAGCGACCATCCGGGCTCACGGCCGGCGATATGTTGTAACTCCCCGTAAAGGTGACCCGCTCCACATTGCCGCCGCCGGCGCCCATGCGGTAGATCTGCGGGGAACCGCCCCGGTCACTCACGAAGTAGACGAATTTTCCGTCCGGGGAAAACGCCGGCTCGGTATCGATGCTGGCCGATTGGGTCAGGCGGCGCGGCTCGCCACCCGCAGCCGAAATGGCATACAGCTGCGAGCCGCCGTCACGGCTCAGCGTCGCCACCAGCTGGTTGCCGTCGGGCGCCCAGGCGGGTGCGCTGTTGGAACCGCGGAAATTGGCCAGCAGGCGGCGTTTGCCGGAGGCCACGTCGTGTGCATAAATGACCGGCTTGCGCGATTCGAACGACACATAAGCCAGCTGCGAGCCGTTTGGTGACCAGGAGGGGGAAATGATGGGCTCAGGGCTGGTCAGCGCCGACTGGGCACCCTCGCCGTCCGAGTCAGCCACCCACAGGTTGTAGCGCGGTCCGACCTTGGTCACGTAGGCAATGCGGGTGGAGAAAACTCCTTTTTCGCCGGTCAGTTTTTCATAGACAAAATCGGCAATGCGGTGGGCCGACAGGCGCAAGTCGCCCTGCGTCACCTGGTAGCCTTGCCCGCCCAGGTCCTGCCCGCGCACCACATCCCAGAGCCGGCAGCGCACGTCGTAGCGGCCGTCGGCCAGGCGGGTCACACTGCCGGTCAGCAGGGAGTCGGCGGCGCGCTGGCGCCATACGGACAGGTCGGGCCTGGCGCTTTCGTCAAGGTTCTGGCCGCTGGCGTCCACTGGGCGAAACTGGCCGCTTCGTTCCAGGTCGGCCTGCACAATGGCGGCGATTTTTTGCGGGGACTGGGCGTCGCCGCGGAAGCTGGCGATGGCGATCGGCAACTGGGTCAGCCCGACCCCCGAGACTTCGACCCGGAACTGCGCCCAGGCCGGCAGCACCATCAGGGAACCCAGGCCGCCGCTCAGGCCGGCAATAAAGGTACGGCGACCAGACAACAGGCCTGCCGTGGAAGAAGAATCAGGATTTTTTGGATGCATTTTTTTGCTGGTTCAAACAATACAAGGTGAAGTACTTGCCGAATGCGGCCTGGGCCTGCATGGCACACACGGCGAACCCCATGCTGCCGTCAAGGATGCCCAGACGAAAAAAATAACTTTTCACGAAGGCCATCAGACCCGATGTTACCGCTCTGGGCATGGAGCTGGTCTTGCCGCGCGCATGCGCCTGCTCGGCCCAGGCCAGGCTGTACTGCTCCAGTTTGCGCCAGTAATGCGCGGGCGAAGGGTAGCTGTAGTGCAGCAGCCGGTTGGACAGGCGGGAAGGTGAACCCCCCTTCAGGATCACACGCTCGTGCACCAGGTCGTCGCTGAATCCGGCATGGCCGCGCCGGAACAGGCGCAGCACAGGGTCCGGCGTCCAGCCGCAGTGGTGGATCCACTGCCCGCAAAACTGCGTGAGCCGGGGAATTTCGAAAGCATGGGCCGATGGGTCCTGCATGGCTTGCCGTATTTCGGCGGCCAGCTCCGGCGTGACACGTTCGTCCGCGTCAAGCGACAGCACCCATTCCTGCGTTGCCAGACCCAGGGCCATGTTTTTTTGCGGACCGAAGCCGGGCCAGACCGCAGTTTGCGTGACTTCTGCGCCAAAAGCACTGGCAATGGCGCGTGTGTTGTCGGTGCTGGCGTTGTCCACCACAACCCACTGGTCAGCGAACCGCACGGACTCCAGGCATGCCTGCAAATTGGCCTCTTCGTTTTTGGTGATGATGATGACGGAAAGGGTCATGGAAGTCGGGTGTTGGTGAATTTTGCAAGCCAGCCACCACAATTCAAACTTCCGCAGACAAGCCAGTCATTCTGGGCGATGTCCGCAGTTGCGCTTGTAGGAATTGGCCGCCAATTGTTCCACGATAATGCAGGCTTGCTTACTCCACCGTCCCCTAGCGCGGCGCCCATGCCAAAAACTGCCGTTCCTTCATGCACTGTCCCCGGTGAGCCGTTCCCCATTTTCGGCGCGGCACCTGCGTCCGGCCATCGCCTGCGCCGGGCGCCTATCCTCCTTTCTGGCCATGGGGTTCCGGTTTGACGACAGGTGAATTGCCAGTGGCCGGCGATGTGGCTGCTGCCGCCTCGCCCGCGCCCATCGGCCAGCGCCTGCGCCGCATCTGGCCCTACTTCAGCCAGTCCCCCAGCGCCTGGGCCATTGCGATCGTTGCCACGGTGGTCGCTTCTGCGACCGAACCGCTGGTGCCCGCCCTGCTGCAGCCCCTGCTGGACAAGGGTTTTCGCAAGGGCGGCATCGACATCTGGATGGTTCCCGTGGCGCTGCTGCTGCTCTTCGGCGTTCGGGGTTTTGCCGGGTTTGTGGCGCAAATTGCGCTGGCCAAGGTCACCAACCTCGGCTTGCTGGCCGTGCGCAAGGCCATGTTCCAGAAGTTGCTGACAGCTCGGCTGGACCTGTTTGCCAGCCAGTCGGCCAGCACGCTGGCCAATACCGTCGTTTACGAGGTACAGAACGGCTCGGCCATGCTGGTGAACTCGGTGATGGGACTGACGCGGGATTCGCTGACCCTGTTGGCCCTGTCCAGCTACCTGCTTTACCTGAACTGGAAGCTGACGCTGATTGTTGCGTTGCTGATTCCGGCCGTGGCCTGGGTCATGCGTGTGCTCTCCAGCCGCCTGTACCGCCTGACCAAGGCCAGCCAGGGTGCCACCGACTCGCTGGCCTACGTTGTCGAGGAAAACGTCCTGGCGCACCGCGACATCCGCCTGCATGCAGCCCAGGCCGGGCAAGCCCAGCGCTTTGCGCAGCTGAGCGATGCCCTGCGCCGCCTGTCGATGAAATCCGTTGCCGCATCGGCGGCCATGACGCCCACCACCCAGATGCTGGCGGCCGTGGCCCTGTCGGCGGTGATATCAGTGGCCCTGCTGCAAAGTTCCAGTGACGGCACCTCGGTCGGTTCGTTTGTGGCGTTCGTCACCGCCATGCTGATGCTGGTGGCGCCGATCAAGCACCTCTCTGAAGTCGCCAGTCCCATCACGCGCGGCCTGGCTGCGCTGGAACGCGGGCTGGACCTGATAGAACACACCCCCGACGAGTCGGGCGGCAATTTTTCGAAACCCAGGGCGCTTGGGGAAATCCGTTTCACGGACGCCCGGGTCGCCTACAGTGACGACAGTGCGCCGGCCATTGACGCGCTGAACCTGACCGTGCTGCCGGGAGAAACCGTGGCCCTGGTGGGAGCGTCGGGTGCCGGCAAAACCACGCTGGTCAACCTGTTGCCACGGTTTGTTGAGCCCACGTCCGGCACCATAGAACTCGACGGACACGAACTGCGCGAATGGCAGATCGACGCGCTGCGCAGCCAGTTCGCGCTGGTCAGCCAGCACGTGGTGATGATCAACGACACGGTGGCCGCCAATGTGGCCCTCGGCCAGGCGGTGGACAGCGACAGGGTGCAGGCCAGCCTGAAAGCTGCCAATCTCGATCGGTTTGTTGCCGATCTGCCGCAGGGCATGGACACCTTGGTGGGGCACAATGCCACGCAGTTGTCGGGGGGGCAGCGGCAGCGCCTGGCGATTGCGCGGGCCCTGTACAAGGACGCGCCGGTGCTGATCCTGGACGAAGCGACTTCCGCCCTGGACACCGAATCCGAACGTGCGGTGCAGGAAGCCCTGCAGCGCCTGATGCGCAACCGGACCACGCTGGTCATTGCGCACCGCCTGTCCACCGTGCAGCATGCCAGCCGCATTGTCGTGATGGATGCCGGCCGCATTGTCGAAACCGGCACACACATGGAACTGCTGGAACGCGACGGCCCCTACTCCCGCCTGTACAAACTGGGTTTGTACGACGCCGATCTATCGCAAAGCCCGCCAGTCGCGCAGCTCTCATGACAATTTCCATCAGTGGTTTCACCTTTATCCGCAATGGCGTCGAGCTGGGCTTTCCGTTCGAAGCCTCGATCCGCTCCCTGCTTCCGCTGGTCGACGAGTTCGTCGTGGCGGTGGGGCGCGGCAGCGACGAGACGCTGGCCCGGGTGCTGGCCATTGGCGACCCCAAAATCCGCGTGATCGAAACCCTCTGGAACGAGCGCATGGCCGACCGCGGCTTTGTCTATGCGCAGCAGAAAATGATCGCGCAGTACTCCTGCACCGGCGACTGGGCCTTCTATCTCGAGGGTGACGAGGTGGTCCATGAAGAGGACCTGGCCGCGATCCGCGCCAGCGTCGAGAAGCACCACAACAACCCCGCGGTGGAAGCACTGGTCTTCGACTACCACCACTTTTATGGTTCGGCGCAGTGGGTCTCCATCAGCCCCGGCTGGTACCGCCGCGAGTGCCGGCTGATCCGGAACACCATACGCTCCTATGCGCCCGACGGCCAGTACTGGCTGGTGACCACCGAACACAAACGCCCGCGCAATCCGCAGGCGGCGCTGGCCAACGCCCACATTTACCACTACGGCTGGATTCGCCGCAACGAGGACATGCAGAAAAAGCTGGACCAGGTCAGCAAGTACTGGGCCGACTCAACGACCATGCAGATCAAGTACAGCCAGTTCGATGCGCGCGCGCTGGAGGCTTTCAAGGGAACCCACCCGAAAGCCGTGCAGGAATGGCTGCTCACGGGCGCCGAGCAGGACCTGCAGATCGACCCGGCCTACCAGCCCACCCGCAAGGAAAACAAATACCACCTGATGCGGAAAATCGAGCTGCTGACCGGCCTGGACTTCAGCCGCAAACACTTCAAGTTGGTGGCCTGAGCGCCGTTCTCAGCCCCGCTCCGCGGCCAGCGACTCAAAATACACAGCCTCCTGCCGGCGCGCAATGTCCGGCCATTGGTAGCGGCCTGCAAACGCCCTCGCTTCGCTGCCCAGCTGCTGTCGCAGCGTCTCGTCGCCGAGTACCTGCTGGAGGGTGCCGGCGAGTTTCGCGGCATCCTGCGGATCGTCCAGCAGCAGCGCATCTGCACCGTGGCTGAGCAGACTGGAGATGCCGCAGTAAGCCGCGCTGCTGACCACCACCGGCAGGCCATGCGCCATGGCCTCCAGAACCACCATGGCAAACGTGTCCTCCAGTGTCGGGTGCACCAGGCAGTCCGCCGCGCGATAGGCAGGTGCCACGTCCTGCAGCGAACCGAGAAAAAACACGCGCTCCGCCACGCCTTCGGCTTGCGCCTGGCGTTCAAACACGGGTATCTGCCCCGGGTTGCCCACCACAGCCAACACCACATCGGCCGGCAGGTCGCGCAGCACGCGCAGCAACGTTCCCAGGCCTTTCTTGCGGTAATCATTTCCCACGAGCAGCAGACAGCGCGCCTCTGGCGGCAGGCCGAGCTGCAAGCGGGCAGCATGTTGCTCCGCCGCACTGGCGGGTGCCCCGGGCAACACAACGCCGGGCGTGATGACGGTGGTCATCGTCGCCGTGCCCGGGTAGGTGATGGTCAGGGTGTCCCCCAGGCTGGCCGAGGTGACCACCACGTGCCGCCCTTTGCGGGCCATGAAACGCAGGCGCTCCAGCCCCAGGTAGGTCAGCAGGCGCGGGCTGGTCCAGACCTTGACCCAGGCCAGCACACGGCGCAAGCCCGTCCGGCCATGAAACAGGTTGTACTTGACCGGCAGCACGTGCACGGTCTGCACCTGCCCGTGCCAGGTGTTCTCATGCGAATGAACCATGTCAAACCCGCGGCGCGTGGCCCACCAGGTGGCGGTGGCATACCAGAGCTGGTTCAGCCAGCGCGGCTTGCGCAAGGGCATCGAAACGAGGTGGTAAGTCACGCCCGTGGCGTGGTGCCTGATCTGCTGGGCGAACACGTGAATCTCGTGGTGCTGCGCGAGCTGCTCGACAAGTGCAATCGAGTATCGCTCGGCCCCGCCGCCCGCCGGGTCAAAAATGCGGTTCAGGACGGCAATACGCAGCCTGCGACTGGCTACCGGCTGATGAAGCGATGCATTCACCCGCGGTCCCGGTCTTCGTACGCCGTCGCAATCTTGAGCCAGAACACCGGCAAGCTGGTCGAACGAACGACAGGCACCCGCGGCAACTCCATGAGCTTGTTCATGGCGGAACTGCGGCCGCGGTGCGTGGTGGTCACCGTCTGGAATCCCGCCTGGCGGGCCATCACCACATGCTCCGGGCCGTACTCACCGAAGGGATAACAGAAGTGCCGGATCGGCGTGGCCAGCAAACCTTCGAGCGCAGCTTTGTCCCCGGTCATTTCCGCGAGCGCCGCGGCCGCGTCGATCTGCAGCAGACGGGCGTGGTTTTGCGTATGGGACCCCACCTCCTGGCCGCCGGCCACCCAGAGACGCAACTCGTCGGCGTTCATCAGCGGCACCTGCGCAACACCGATGTCCTTGTCCCAGACATTGGTCTTGCCCAGCAGCTTGCTGACCGCATAACAGGTCGAGGAAAAGCCATGGCGCTGCAGCACAGGCAGCGCATGGGTCAGGTTGTTCTGGTAACCGTCGTCAAAGGTGATGCCCACCACCTTGCCGGTTTTTTCCCCGCGCAGATAAGGCAGCAGCCCGCTCATCGACAGGCCCTGGTAGCCCAGCAGCTTGAGCAAGGCCATCTGCCGGGCGAACGAGGCTGGCGCCACGCAAAGACTGCGAAACGGCGCCGGTTTGGGCGGAGCCTCGCTGATCTGGTGGTACACCAGAATCGGTATCGGGCGCAGGGGGCTGGCGGTATCGGGCATGCAGGGCGACGGCGGTGCGTCAGAGCAGGACGATGTCGTACTGTTCCTGCGCCATGGCGGTTTCGGACTGCAGCGAAATCGGCTTGCCGATGAAGTCGCTCAGGCCCGCCAGGTGCTGGCTTTCCTCGTCGAGAAACAGCTCGATCACCTTCGGCGACGCAATCACCCGGAATTCTTTCGGATTGAACTGCCGGGCCTCGCGCAGGATTTCACGCAGGATATCGTAGCCGATGCTGCGTGCGGTCTTGACCACGCCCTTGCCCATGCAGGCGCTGCAGGGTTCGCACAGCTGGTGCGCCAGCGATTCGCGCGTGCGCTTTCGGGTCATTTCCAGCAGGCCCAGCGCCGAGAAGCCGTTCACATTGGTCTTGATGCGGTCACGCGCGAGCTGTTTCTGGAACTCCGCGAGCACGGCATCGCGGTGGCTGGCCTGCATCATGTCGATGAAGTCGACAATCACAATGCCGCCCAGGTTGCGCAGTCGCAGCTGCCGGGCTATCGCCTGCGACGCTTCGAGGTTGGTCTTGAAAATGGTGTCGTCAAAATTGCGCGCGCCGACAAACCCGCCGGTGTTGACGTCCACCGTGGTCAGCGCCTCAGTCTGGTCGATGATGAGGTAGCCGCCCGACTTGAGGTCCACCCGGCGGCCCAGCGCCTTGGCGATTTCCTCATCGATGTTGAAGAGGTCGAAAATCGGACGCTCGCCCGAATGCAGCTGCAGCCGCTGCAGGGTGGCGGGCATGAACTCGGTGGCAAAACGCCTGAGTTCTTCATGCTGCTCGCGCGAGTCGATGCGTATGCTCTGGGTGGTTTCGACCACCAGGTCACGCAGCACCCGCTGCAGCAGGCTCAGGTCCTGGTGCAGCACCGAGGTGGGCGGCAGGCGCAGTGCGGCTTCCTTGATGCGTGTCCATGTCTTGCGCAGGTAGGCGATGTCTTCGCCCAGTTCCGCGTCGCTGGCCTCTTCACCGTTGGTCCGCAGGATAAAGCCGCCGCCCATGTCCGAGGTCAGGGCTTGCAACCGCTTGCGCAGGTCCTCGCGCTGCGCGGCCGGTATTTTTTGCGACACGCCGATGTGGTTGTCCTGCGGCAGGAACACCAGCAGGCGGCCTGCAATGCTGATTTGCGCGGTCAGCCTGGCGCCCTTGGTCCCTATCGGGTCCTTGAGCACCTGCACCATCAGCGCCTGGCCTTCGAACAGCTGCTTTTCGATCGGCTGCAATGGCGCCGCTGAAGAAGCTCCGTTGTCCGCGTCGGCGTGCCGGCTGTTGATGCTGCTCATCAGGTCGGCCACATGCAGAAAAGCGGCACGGTCCAGCCCGATGTCGATAAACGCCGACTGCATGCCCGGCAACACCCTGACCACCTTGCCCAGGTAAACATTGCCGACCAGGCCGCGTTCCAGCGTGCGCTCCACATGCAGCTCCTGCACCGCGCCGTACTCGACCACTGCGACGCGGGTTTCCTGGGGCGACCAGTTGATCAGGATGTCTTGTTGCATGTTTTGTCTCAGGGAAATTATATTTTCAGACCAGCAGCTTTCAGCAGCAATGCGGTTTCATGCAGGGGCAGGCCCATGATGCCGGAATAACTTCCACTCATGTGCGCGATGTGCATCGCCACCCTGCCCTGAATGGCATAGGCGCCGGCCTTGCCGAGCGGCTCGCCGGTGGCCACATAGGCGCGAATCTCGGCCTGGCTCATGGGTGCAAACGTCACCCGCGACACACTCAGCGCCTGCACCCGCTTGCGGCCGTTCTGCACCGCCACCGCGGTCAGGACACGGTGTGTATGCCCTGCCAGTTCGGCCAGCATGCGCCCGGCATGGGCCGCATCGTCAGGTTTGCCATAAATGCGGCGCCCCAGCGCCACCGTGGTGTCCGAGCACAACACCGGAGCCGCAGGCAAGCCGCGCCGCTTGAGCCGCGCCATTGCGACGTCCAGCTTCAGTTGCGTCACACGCTGCACATAGGCGGTGGGCGACTCGCCAGAAAGCACCACTTCCAGCGCTTCGCTGTCTTCGCCGGGATCAGCCAACAACAGCTCACATGAAACGCCCAGTTGCTCCAGCAACTGCCGACGACGCGGGCTTTGCGACGCAAGATAAATAAAGTCGGTCATATCTATCAGTGGTGGTGGCCACGTCCCCGATTGATCAAGCAGGGGCCGCGGGTCCGGCTTTGCCGGCCCGCAGGCGCAGCGGCCCCCTCGGGGGGCAGCGCAGTACGCGAAGCGACAAGCGTGGGGGCCATTACTCTCTGTGATAGGGGTGGTTCACCGTGATGCTCCAGGCGCGGTAGAGCTGCTCGATCAGCAACACACGCACCATGGCATGCGGCAAGGTCAGGTCGGACAGGCGCAGGCGTTCGTGCGCAGCCTGCTTGAAGGCGGGGTCCAGCCCGTCCGGCCCGCCGATGATGATGGCGACGTCGTCACCTTCGCGTTGCCAGGCCTTGAGCTTGTCGGACAGCGCCACCGTGGTCACCGCTGTGCCGCGTTCGTCCAGCGCCACGATGCGGGTGCCCTTGGGCAGCACGGCCTCGATGCGCTGGCGCTCGGCAGCCAGCAGGTTCTCGAGTGTTTTGGAAGCGCGCGGTTCGGTCTTGACAGCCTTGAGCTCGACACGCAGCTCGGGCGGAAAACGCTTGGCGTAGTCGTCGTAGGCGGTTTGTGCCCAGTCGGGCACCTTCTGACCGACCGCGACAATCGTCAGCCTCATTTGCTCCGGGTCGGAGTTTTCTTCGCGGCAGGTTTTTTGGCTGCGGGTTTTGCAGCTGTTTTCTTCGCAGCCACCTTTTTGGCAGCCGGAATCTTGACGATCGGTGTTTTGGCCGGCGCCTTTTTCACAGCGGTTTTGGTGGCCGCCCGGGCCGGTTTGGCCGCGGGTTCCGCAGCCGGTGCGGCGGCATTGCGCTTGGCGGTCCAGTCGGTCATCTTGCCGACCCGGCCCACATAAGTGCCGTCGTCGGTTCTGGCAACGACTTTTCTGGCGGCAGGCTTCGCTGCAGGTTTGCCGGAAGACTTGGCGCCGGCGCGCGGCCTGGCCGGCTTGGGCGCTTCCTCGACCTCGGGTTTGGCGGCCTTGACCAGCGGTGCAGGCGCGCCGAGCTTGAGCTTGACGGGTTTGTCGCCCCACAACTCTTCGAGGTGGTAGTACTGGCGGATCGTCGGCTGCATGATGTGCGCCACGGCTGCGCCGCAATCCACAATGATCCATTCCCCGTTTTCTTCGCCTTCGATGCGCGGTTTGGCAAAGCCGGCATCGCGCACGGCGTCGCGCACGCTGGCGGCCAATGCCTTGGTCTGCCGGTTGGAGCTGCCCGAAGCAATGATCACGCGTTCGAACAGCGACGTGATGTGCTCCGTGTCAAACACCTGGATGTCTGCCGCCTTCACATCTTCCAGCCCATCGATGATGGCTCGCTGCAGTTTCTGGACGTCTTTTTTGGCAGCAGTGCTGGGGGTGTTGGCAGGGGTGGAAGTCATGCAGTGGTTTGCTTCAATGAAAGGGAGTTAACTGGAAATTACGGGGAAATGTAGAGACTATGGCGCTCAATATAACGCGCAACAGGCTCGGGAACCATGGGGGTCCAGTCCTGCGGGCTGGCGTTGCCTGAGCTGATTTTCCGCCGTATGGCGGTGGCGCTGACCGGCATCAGTGGCAACTGCAGGGTCAAAACCGCGTGCCTGGCCTGGGTTTCAAGGTCAAAACCGGCCTCTGTCCTTCTTGGATCTGCGCGGTTTGCTATACAAATTATAGCTATTTTCAGAATGGCCTCCCAGCGGTGCCATATCTTCAGGGCAGCGAACTGGTCGTTCCCGATGATCAGGTGGAGCTGGGCGCGCGGGTTTTCAGCCTGCAGGGCCTCCAGCGTGTCGATGGTAAAGCTGGGCCCGGCCCGCTGGATTTCGCGTTCATCGACCACCGTGCGATCCAGCCCGGCAAATGCCAGTCGCGCCATGGCCAGGCGGTGTTCCGCCGCGCTCAGGGTCCTGGCCTTGTGCCAGGCCTGGCCGGTCGGGATGATGTACAGGGTATCGAGCTTGAGCTGTGCCACGGCGGCCTGCGCCAGTGCCACATGGGCCAGGTGAGGCGGGTCAAACGAGCCGCCGAACATGCCAATGCGTCGTCCCCCGGGAGGCGGTGCGGCACTCAAAGCCAGTCCCGCCTCACCAGAAATTCCGTGGTCAGCCGCTCTTCCGCCGAACCGGCCTCAACCTGCCGCTGGTAGGACCAGCTCGCCAGCGGCGGCATCGACATCAGGATGGACTCGGTGCGGCCGCCCGACTGCAGGCCAAAGTGGGTGCCGCGGTCCCAGACCAGGTTGAACTCCACATACCGCCCGCGCCGGTAAAGCTGGAAGTCGCGCTCGCGCTCGCCATATGCCATGTCCTTGCGGCGCCCGACGATGGGCAGGTAGGCGGCCAGGAAGGCATCGCCGACCGCGCGCAACATGCCAAAACTGCCTTCAAAACCCAGTTCCTGGAAGTCGTCGAAAAACACCCCGCCTATGCCGCGCTGCTCGTTGCGGTGCTTGAGGTGGAAGTATTCGTCGCACCAGGCCTTGAAGCGCGGGTATTTGTCCTCGCCAAACGGCGCGAGCGCATCCTTGCAGGTCTGGTGGAAATGCACCGCATCTTCCTCAAAGCCGTAATACGGCGTCAGGTCCATGCCGCCGCCGAACCAGTACGCCGGCGGGCCCGAGGCCGGGGTGGCCGCCAGCATGCGCACATTCATGTGCACCGTCGGCACATAGGGGTTGCGCGGGTGGAAGACCAGCGAAACACCCATGGCCTCAAACGGCGCGCCGGCCAGCTCGGGCCGGTGTTGTGTTGCCGAGGGCGGAAGTTTCGGGCCGCGCACATGTGAAAACCCGCAGCCGGCGCGTTCAAACACCTGGCCCTGTTCCAGAATTCGGGTGACGCCTTGGCCCTGCAAGGTTTCCCCGGGCTCTTTTTGCCAGGGGTCGGCCGCAAAAGGCAGGCCGTCCATTGCGGCTGCCGCGTCGATGATGCGCTCCTGCAGGCCCAGCAGGAAATCGCGGACGCCGGAAATATCTGGGCTGTTCATGGGGAAATGGTGTGGGTCCGGAGCAGGCGCGCCAAAGGAGCGCCCGCCTTAGGACTTGATGGCCCGAAAGCCGATGTCCTTGCGGTACTGCGCACCGTCAAAATGAATGGCCTGCGCCACCTCGTAAGCCCGGTGCTGTGCTTCCTTGACCGAGCCGGCCAGCGCCGTGACACACAACACGCGGCCGCCGCTGGTCACTACGCTGCCCTTGGCACCTCCCGGGGCAGTGGCCGTTCCGGCATGAAACACCACTGCATCTTCGGCGGCTGCCGACGGGCTGATCGTTGGCAGGCCTGTGATCGCATCCCCCTTGCGGGGCTTTAGCGGGTAACCGTGCGCGGCCATCACCACGCCCAGCGCCACGCGACGGTCCCATTCGAGCTCCACTTCATCGAGCTTGCCCGAGGTGGCGGCCATCATCACGTCAAAAAGGTCGGACTTGAGCCGCATCATGATGGGCTGGGTTTCCGGGTCGCCCATGCGGCAGTTGAATTCCAGCGTCTTGACCTTGCCATCGGGAGTGATCATGAGGCCGGCATAAAGAAAACCGGTGAAGGGAATACCGTCTTTTTCCATGCCCTTGATGGTGGGCAGGATGATTTCGCGCATGGCCCGCGCATGCACCGTGGGTGTGACCACCGGTGCCGGCGAATAAGCGCCCATGCCACCGGTGTTGGGGCCCTGATCGCCGTCGAGCAGGCGCTTGTGGTCCTGGCTGGTCGCCAGTGCGGCAACGTTCTTGCCATCGCACATCACGATGAAACTGGCTTCCTCGCCCTGCAAAAACTCCTCGATCACCACACGCGCACCGCCGGCGTTGTGTGTCACGCCCAGCGGGTTGAAGCTGGGGTCCGGGGCCAGCATGAACTCGATGGCTTCGTGCGCTTCGTGCAGGCTCATCGCCACCACCACCCCCTTGCCGGCCGCCAGGCCGTCGGCCTTGACGACGATGGGCACGCCTTTTTCGTCCACATAGGCGTGGGCCTCCGCAGCATCGGTGAAGGTGTCGTACTCGGCCGTCGGAATGCCATGGCGTTTCATGAAGGCCTTGGAGAAAGCCTTGGAGCTTTCCAGTTGTGCGGCGGCTTTTGTCGGGCCGAACACCCGCAGGCCATGGGCGCGGAACTCGTCGACAACCCCGGCGGCCAGTGGCTGCTCCGGGCCGACGACCGTCAGCGCTATCTTTTCAGTAGCTGCCCACGCCCGCAGTTCATGGATATCCGTGATATTGACGTTCTCAAGCCGGGGGTCGAGCGCGGTGCCGCCGTTGCCCGGCGCCACATACACCGCCTGCACCTTGGGCGACTGGGCCAGTTTCCAGGCGAGCGCGTGTTCACGGCCGCCGCCACCAATGACAAGAACTTTCACGGGAGATTCAATCTAAAAAACAGCAAATAGCTGAGGTAAATCACAAGAACAAAAACAATACCGAGAATGACCTTCTGGGCGTTTTTACCGCGCCGCTGCAATTCCAGTGCCTGGTCATTGACGGTACTGGCCTTCACGATGTTGGCACGGGTTTCATCGACCAGCGACTTCTGCACAGCCAGCGCCTCCTGCTGCAAGGCAATGGCCTGGCTGCGCAGGCGATTGCCCTCCTCCAGCAGTTGTTCGATGCGGGCCAGCCGCGCTGAAGTGTCCGGGCCTGCGTCCATGGTCAGGTCTCCAGCGCCGCGTTGTGGAACACGTCCTGCGTGTCGTCCAGGTCTTCCAGCACGTCCAGCAGCCGCTGCATCTTCTGGGCATCTTCGCCCGTGAGCTCGATGGTGTTGTCCGCACGCATGGTGACTTCGGCCACTTCCGCCGTGAGGCCGGCCGCCTCCAACGCGAGTTTGACTTTTTCGAATCCGGTGTACGGCGTCAGCACTTCAATCGAGCCATCGTCATGGGAAATCACGTCGTCGGCACCCGACTCCAGGGCCACTTCCATCACCTTGTCTTCGCTGGTACCGGGTGCAAAAATCAGCTGGCCGCAATGCTTGAACTGGAAGGCCACCGAGCCTTCCGTGCCCATGTTGCCGCCGTGTTTGGAAAACGCGTGGCGCACTTCAGCCACGGTACGCACCTTGTTGTCCGTCATGCAGTCGACGATGATGGCCGCGCCGCCAATGCCGTAGCCCTCGTAGCGGACTTCCTCGTAATGCACGCCTTCCAGGCTGCCGGTGGCCTTGGCAATGCCGTATTTGACGTTTTCGTTGGGCATGTTGGCCGCCTTGGCCTTGTCCACCGCCAGCCGCAGGCGCGGGTTGGTGCCCAGGTCGCCGCCGCCCATGCGCGCCGCCACCATGATTTCGCGCATCACACGGGTCCAGATGCGCTGGCGCTTTTCGTCCTGGCGACCCTTGCGGTGCTGAATATTCGCCCATTTACTGTGACCAGCCACGGAAATCCTTTGGAATTGATTTAATCTCAAGCTTGATTTTACTTTTTCGCGCCTTGGGTCAATAGCTAGCGAAAATTTAGGTTTCCTCAACCCCCCGCCCTTGGCAAGAGGAGCAGAACGCCATATGGTGAACTGGAAACGGCGTTTCATCATGATTTGCGTTGCGACAGGTCTGATGTCAGGCACAGTCGTTGGCGCACAGGAGTCCCGCCGCAACATCGAGCAAATTGCCTGGTTATGGGACAAGTCCGCTTTGCCCGGGTGGTCGCAACAGCACGCGGCGGTGCTTGTTGAACATATTCACCTCACCGGGGACGATGTGAGATCACGCCCACGGTTGGACGGCGCCCCCCTGCTTACGTTCACACGGGTAACGCCAGTCGTTCATGTGGAGGTGAGTACCGTGAGGCCGCCGGTCGGCATTGAGCGGTCGCGCGCGCGCATACTGAAATCAATGCATCGCGCGGCTGACCTCAGCACCTCTGGGTGGGTTCAACTCGATATGGAAGTGAGACCCTCCCAGCGGTTTTTTTATCATTCCCTGGTCAGAGACATCAAGGCCGACCTGCCGCCAACTGTCCAACTTAGCGTAACTGCGTTGGCATGGTGGTGTCGTTCGCCCGCATGGATTGACGAGCTAGCGGCAGATGAAGTAGTTCCAATGGTTTTTCGTATGGGCAAGGACGCAGAGTCACTGCGCCGGATATGGTCCACCACCCCCGGAAAGCTCCACCCGAGGTGCCGCCATGGTGCTGTCGGTCAGGCAATGCAGGAACCGCTTTCGGAGGCCGCGTCTGGGCGGTACAGCAAGATATATTCATTCGACGCGAAACACTGGCGTCGCTAGCGAGGCATAAAACATGAGTGCAGTTAAGGGCTGGAGCATGGCATTAATGGCAATAATGACCATCAATCCATGTAACGCATGGGCGAGCGGCTCGGAGGAAAGCTCGGACATGTTTGTAGACCGACGCGCCACGGACATTGAGCTGAGCCGTTACGACAAGGGCAGCCTGGGAGTCATTCTCCCGAGCTATCCGCGCGCTTACCTTTATCCCGCCTGGCGCGCGATCGTCCTGGGTTCCGATGGCCTGAAGGCCCATCCACCCGCCCAAAATGGTCTCCGGGAGGCCATCGGTATCCATGAAGGCAACTGGGTTGACGAGAAACATCCTCTCAAACAATGGCAGGACGAAAGCACGAAGGTGTTGCAACAGCAAATCCGACTAGACGCGACAGTTTTTCGCAGCGTTAGCAAAGGGTATAGCTATTATCTGAACTGCCCGCGCCCCGCATTCCTGTTTGCAATCAAAAATCTCGCGACACTTAAAACCCGCCCTGACGCCACATCTGGGCGACTGCAACAATGGGTTTCGGCCCAAAATTCGGTTTTCGACTTTTGCGACTATGACGTGCGGGCCATGTCCTATGGCGCACGCCCCAACCGGTTGGCGCCGGAGATGCCGAAACCGCTTGCCGCAACCGAACCTCGCTACTGGCGGCAGATGCGGGACTACCAGATTGCGACAGCACTGTTTTACAACGAGTCCTATACAGAAAGCAGACGCGCTTTCAATGTGATCGCCATCACCCATGACCATCCGATGCAGCGCTGGGGAGCGTATCTGGCCCTGCGCTCGAGTATTCGCATCATCACGATGGAGGCCGAAGGTGATTGGGACATCCAATTGAAATCGCTTCCCGAAGGTACTGCCGGAAACAAGCGCATGGGTACAGCGGTATTCGGGGAACGGCGGGTCGTCGGTACGCCACCCGATATCCTTGCCCCCGTCATCGCGCAAGCCCGGCGCATTCTGGCGGACCCATCACTTCAACATGTGCATGACGCAACGCGTGCTTCCGTTCGTACCGCACAGTACCGGCTGACTCCGCTTGACCGCCTGTATGAACTCAGTGAACGGCTGGACGATACGGCGCAGGATCCCCACCGGGAAAGCACGCTCGGCGACTGGCGCAGGCTGATGAATGATCTGTTTAACGGAGTGGACGCGCAACGCGGGGAGAAGGTTGGTTCCGACTTGCGCCAGCGTTTTGCATATTTCGACTGGATCCGATCGCTCCAGGACTGTGGTCTGGCCACGGAAAATGTCCGCGCCGCTTGCGCTGCAGCCAGCGCCCGCGTGCTAAAGCGTCTGGAGGAGGCGCCAGGTCCGGCTCAACGACCCGGCGAACGGCGGGCATGGATGCTGGCCGCGTTGATGCTTTCGGACAAAGCCAGCCCGCAACTGGAGCGATTTGCCCTTGATGTCCCGCCCACAGCGCCCGAGTACCTCACCGCGAGGTATCACCTTGCGAGGCTCTATCGCATCGCCGGACAGCCTGCCCAAGCGCGGGAGGTCAGCCAGGCTGCACTTGAAAGCCCGCAGTTTGCCTTGGCACAATCGAACAGCGCCGCTATCTTGTTTCAGCAAGAGCGGTTGGCCTCGGCCAGGTCATTGAGTGATGCCGCCTCCTATCTGACCAGAAAAAGCGAATGGGTCACCGATCTGGACACTGGCGAGACTCTGCCGGCCAAGGACACGCCGTATTCCACAAGGCTGGCCGCAGACGGGCTCGTCTGGCTCAATACCAGGCTGAGTGTGTCCGACCTGTTCACACTTGCAAGAAGCCGGGGTTTGCCGGAAAGCACGAAAGGTGCGGTCGTTACATCGGCCTGGATGCGGGCCGACTTCCTCGGGCAAACGGATATCGCGAACCAGAGTGCGGAGCTGGCCAAACAATGGCCTGGCTTGCGCGACACTGCCATCGCGTATCTTGCGGCACCCAACGCGGGGGACAAACGTCACATCCTGATACTAAACAGCTTGCGCCACGGGCTTTCTCCCTCGCTGAATACATACGTACCGGACTACACGCAATCCTTGACGCCGCTCTCTCCGGAGATGCAAATAAATACCGTCGCCAGCATGTGGTGCGCTGTCAGCATCCCGAAACCCGCGCCACCCGACCCGTGGAACCCGTGGATCGAGCAAGTGCCTCCCCCACCGGATCTCTCGGCCGATGCCGGAGCGCGTGACCGCGAAATCTCCGAGCTGGCGAAAATCGGGACGGCCACGGGATTTGTAGGTGCACACGTGCTTAACCGTGCCAAAACCCATCCATCCGACCCAGACCTGCCATGGCTGCTCTACGTGGTGGTTCAATCAACACGCGGAGGCTGCGTCGATGCTGGCAACAGCAAGCTGTCGCGGACGGCTTACACCATATTGCACACACGTTTCAAAAACTCGCCCTGGACTCTCAGGACGTCCAGTTGGTACTGAAAACAAGGAGAAATGAACATGTCTGAACCCTTTCTGATTGCCAAAAACGCCTCCACCCATTGTGAGCTGCTCCCCGGCCTGGCCAATCGCCATGGCCTGATCACCGGGGCCACCGGCACCGGCAAAACAGTCACGCTGCAGACCTTGGCTGAAAATTTCTCCAGAATCGGCGTCCCGGTCTTCATGGCCGACGTCAAGGGCGACCTGGCCGGCATCAGCCAAGCCGGTAGCATGGGCGAAAAAATGGCGGCTGTGCTGAAGGAACGCGGCATCGACCAGCCCGAACCCTTGGCCTGCCCGACCACCCTGTGGGACGTTTTCGGCGAACAGGGCCATCCGGTGCGGGCCACCGTGTCCGACATGGGCCCGCTGCTGCTGGCCCGCATGTTGGGCCTGAACGACACCCAGGCCGGCGTGCTGAACCTGGTGTTCAAGATTGCCGACGACAACGGCATGCTGCTGCTGGACCTGAAAGACCTGCGCGCCATGCTGCAGCATGTGGGCGACAACGCCAGCCAGTTCACCACCGAATACGGCAACATCAGCGCCGCCAGCGTGGGTGCCATCCAGCGCGGCCTGATGCAGATCGAAACGCAGGGCGGCGACAAGTTCTTTGGCGAGCCCATGCTCAACATCAGCGACTTCATGCAAACGGACAACGGCAAGGGTGTGATCAACATCCTGGCCGCCGACAAGCTCATGAACTCGCCGCGCCTGTACGCCACCTTTTTGCTGTGGATGCTCTCCGAGCTGTTCGAGCAGTTGCCCGAGATCGGCGACCCTGACCAGCCCAAGCTGGTGTTTTTCTTCGATGAGGCGCATCTGCTCTTCAACGAAGCGCCCAAGGCGCTGATCGAACGCATCGAACTCGTGGTGCGGCTGGTGCGTTCCAAGGGCGTCGGCGTCTATTTCGTCACGCAGAACCCGCTGGACATTCCCGACTCGGTGCTGGCCCAGCTGGGCAACCGCGTGCAGCATGCGCTGCGCGCCTTCACACCGCGCGACCAGAAAGCCGTCAAGGCCACGGCCCAGACCATGCGGCAGAAACCCGGCCTGGACATCGAAACCGCCATCACCGAGCTGGCTGTCGGCGAGGCGCTGGTGAGCTTTCTCGACAGCAAGGGCCGGCCCAGCGTCACCGAGCGCGCCTATGTGCTGCCGCCGGGCAGCCAGATCGGCCCCATCACACCGCAGCAGCGCCACGCGCTGGTGGCCCATTCCCTGGTGACGGGTGTTTATGAAAAAGAAACCGACCGCGAGTCGGCCTACGAGATGCTGAAGGCGCGCACAGCCGCCGTACAAGCCGAGGCGGCAAAAGCCGCGGAAGCCTCCGGTGGACTGATGGGCGGCATCAGCGATGTGCTCTTCGGCTCCAAAGGCCCACGCGGCGGCCAGCGCGATGGCCTGGTGCAGTCGGTGCTGAAGTCTGAAGCCCGCGCTCTGGGGCGGCAGGTGCTGCGCGGTGCGCTCGGCACCATCTTCGGCGGCAAAAAACGCTGAACCTGCACCGGGACAGGGCCCACCGCAACGCCCTGTCGCATATTAACGACCCGGTAAAAACGCCGGGCTTGTCAATCGCAGCACGCATCGGTACATTGGATTTTTTGAAGGATCCGCAATGTCTGCTGAAGTTGCCGCCAAGCCTCTCGATCCGGCACCGGTACCCGCCTCGCCCGCCGCTGCCATCAATTCCCCTGCTTCCTCCCAACACATCCGCCTGACGTCCCACGCCGGCGGGTTCGGCGCGCTGCCTATCCGTTGGGCTGCGGCTACCGCTGCTGAACGCGGCCCCGTAGTCGGCACCACAACCAAACGAAGCCACCGCAACGTCATCGGCACGCACAGCGGCTCCTACAGCGTTTACCGCGCACTCGCCATCGCCTCCGGCGCGCTTTCGGCCAAACACAAGGCCGACCTCACCAACACCTCGCCTACCGACATCATTGGCCCCTACCCGCAGTGGAGCGAGCCGGGCCGCATTGTGGCCATGGACCCCTGGGGCGCCACGGTGGCAGACGTGTTTGCCAACGAACTGGCCGCCGGCTACGACATCCGTCCGACGATTGCCGTGACGCAGGCGCACGTCATCCTTCCGGAAGTGATTGAAGCCCTGCAATCCGGCCGCCTGAAGGCCGACGGCAAGTACCTCACCGCTGGCGGCGCCGCCATGGTGACCAAGGTGGCGGTCGAGCCCGTCTGGTACCTGCCTGAAGTCGCGAAACGTTTTGGTTGCAGTGAAACCGATTTGCGCCGCGTGCTGTTTGAGGAAACCGGCGGCATGTACCCCGAACTCGTCACCCGCAGCGACCTGGAAGTGTTTCTGCCGCCCATCGGCGGCCTGACCGCCTACATCTTCGGCAAGCCGCGCGACCTGGCCAACCCCGACATTGAACTCACCGCCCGCGTGCATGACGAATGCAACGGCTCGGACGTTTTTGGTTCTGACATCTGCACCTGCCGGCCCTACCTGACGCACGCCATTGAAGAGTGCATCCAGGGCGCGCAGCGCGGCGGTGTGGGCCTGGTCTCCTACTTCCGCAAGGAAGGCCGGGCACTCGGCGAAGTCACCAAATTCCTGGTCTACAACGCACGCAAGCGCCAGGTCGGCGGCGACACCGCCGACCAGTATTTCAACCGCACCGAATGTGTGGCCGGTGTGCAGGACATGCGCTTCCAGGAACTCATGCCCGACGTGCTGAACTGGCTGGGCATACGCAAGATCCACCGGCTCGTTTCCATGAGCAACATGAAATACGACGCCATCACGCGCGCCGGCATCGAGGTGGTCGAACGTGTGAACATTCCCGAACACATGATTCCCGCGGATGCCCAGGTGGAGATGGACGCCAAGATGGCGGCCGGCTATTTCACCCCCGGCGCGGTGCCCACGGCCGAAGAGCTGAAGAAAGCCAAGGGCCGGGGGCTGGATGCCTGAGTCTGCAAAACCAACCAAATCCGCTATCAAAAAAGAAGCTGCCGGCGCACAGCTGACAAGGGCTGTCGCCGAATTACGCTCTACAAACACGATCCGCAGGCGTGCCGCGGCCCTGCTGGAGCGGGCGCGCCGCGGTGAGTCAGCCTGGTTCACCGTCAACGACGGCGCAATGATGACCACCGCCACCCTGGTGGCCGAGCTGACGCAGGTGCGTTACCCCAGCCTGAAAATACCGTACCACAGCCGCTGGCGGCATTTCGAGGCCGGCGGCGTGGACAGGTTGGCGCAACTGAACCAGGTGCTGGGCGATGCCTCTCCCGCCGAAAGAGCGCGCGCACAGATCGACCTGGCGCTGGTCAGCGTGCTGCTCGACGCCGGTGCCGGTCCCGACTGGACCTACCGGGAGGCCGCCCAGGGTGAACGTCCCGACCACAGCTACAGCCGTTCCGAAGGCCTGGGCGTGGCGAGTTTTCACGCCTTCATGAGCGGGCTTTTTTCCAGCGACCCGACGCGGCCTCTGCAAGCCGACGCCCAGGGCCTGCTGGCCGTCACGGCCGAACGGCTGGGCGCAGCCTTCCAGGTGGCGCCGGGCAATCCGCTGCTCGGCCTCGACGGCCGCGCTGCCCTCCTGTGCCGCCTGGGCCAGGCGCTGCAGGACCAGCCCGCGCTGTTCGGCCAGCCAGGCCGGCCCGGCCATCTGTTTGACCTGCTGACCCGGCAGGGCCAGGGCGCCATCCAGGCGCATGACCTGCTGAACGTGCTGCTCACCGGCCTGGCTCCCGTCTGGCCGGCGCAGAACGCCATTGGCAAGGTTGCGCTGGGCGACTGCTGGCAGCATCCAGCGGCAGGCAGCGAAGAAGCCGGCCCCAGCAGCGGCTGGATGCCTTTTCACAAGCTCTCACAGTGGCTTACCTACTCGCTGCTCGAGCCCTTTGAGTGGGCCGGTGTGCAGGTCCAGGGGCTGGACGCGCTGACCGGCCTACCGGAGTACCGCAACGGCGGTCTGTTCCTGGATGCCGGCGTGCTGCAGTTCAAGGACCCGGCCCAGGCCGAACGGCTGCATGCCGCGGGCGACGAGCTGATTGTCGAGTGGCGCGCGCTCACGGTGGCCCTGCTGGACGAACTCGCGCCGCTGGTGCGCGAGCAGTTAGGATTGAGCGCCGAACAGATGCCGCTGGCCTGTGTTCTCGAAGGCGGCACCTGGGCAGCAGGGCGCGCACTGGCACAGCAATTGCATGGAGGCAACCCGCCTCTGAACATCCAAAGCGACGGCACCGTTTTTTGAAATCCGACTCCCAGAGGCACCCTCACCCATGACCACCCCCAGCGCCCCAGCCACCAGCAAAGTCCACCTGATCGACCACCCGCTGGTGCAGCACAAACTCACCCTGATGCGCCGCAAGGACGCATCGACCAACACCTTCCGCACCCTGCTGAACGAACTCAGCATGCTGATGGCCTATGAAGTCACGCGCGACATGCCGACGCAGGACATCGAGATCGAAACCCCGCTGGAGAAAACCACCTCCAAAGTCATCGACGGCAAGAAGCTGGTGTTTGTTTCCATCCTGCGCGCCGGCAACGGCATTCTTGAAGGCATGCTCAGCGTGGTGCCGGGCGCACGCGTCGGCCACGTCGGCCTGTACCGCGACCCGAAAACCCTGACGGCGGTGGAGTACTACTTCAAGATGCCGCACGACATGGAAGAGCGCGACATCGTTGTGGTCGACCCGATGCTGGCCACCGGCAACTCGGCCATTGCCGCGGTTGAACGCCTCAAGGAGCTCAACCCCAAGTCGATCAAGTTCGTCTGCCTGCTGACCTGCCCCGAAGGCATTGCGGCACTGCAAAAAGCCCACCCAGACGTGCCCATCTACACTGCCGCGATCGACCGCGAGCTCAACGATCACGGCTACATCCTGCCAGGCCTAGGCGACGCCGGCGACCGCATCTTCGGAACCAAATAGGCCTCCAGCCCTTATTGCGCGGGCGCAAGCAGCTTCTGAATTCATAGCATCTTCAA
Source organism: Polaromonas sp. (assembly GCF_049790275.1). Classification (GTDB taxonomy): domain Bacteria; phylum Pseudomonadota; class Gammaproteobacteria; order Burkholderiales; family Burkholderiaceae_C; genus Polaromonas. Next base: position 5,764 of record NZ_JBAQYR010000041.1, on the reverse strand, counting down.
CCAGCCCAACGGAGAAATCATGTCTTCAACCCTCAAGCGCCGACAACTCGTCGCCCTGGCTGCCGCGCTGGCAGTCGCCCTGCCCGGCTTCGCCCTGGCGCAAGCCAAAACCAAGGTCGCAGCCGTCTACACCGTGCCCTTCGAGCAGCAATGGGTCAGCCGCATCCACAAGGCGCTCAAGGCCGCCGAAGCCCGCGGCGAGATCGAATACAAGGCCACGGAGAACGTCTCCAATGCCGACTACGAACGCGTGATGCGTGAATACGCCACCGCCGGCAACCAGCTCGTCATCGGCGAGGCCTTTGCGGTCGAAGCGGCCGCGCGCAAGGTCGCGAAGGACTTCCCGAAAACCTCTTTTCTGATGGGTTCGTCGGGCAAGCCGCAGGCGCCCAATTTCTCGGTGTTCGACAACTACATCCAGGAGCCGGCCTACCTGAGCGGCATGGTGGCCGGCGGCATGACCAAGAGCAACAAGATCGGCCTGGTCGGCGGCTTCCCGATTCCCGAGGTGAACCGCCTGATGAATGCCTTCATGGCCGGCGCGAAGGAAACCAACCCCAAGGTCGAGTTCAGCGTGAGTTTCATCAACAGCTGGTTTGACCCGCCCAAGGCCAAGGAAGCCGCCTTCGCGATGATCGACAAGGGCGCCGACGTGATGTACGCCGAGCGTTTCGGCGTGAGCGATGCCGCCAAGGAAAAAGGCAAGCTTGCCATCGGCAACGTGATCAACACCCAGGACAAGTACCCCGACACCGTGGTCGCCTCGGCCCTGTGGCACATGGAGCCCAGCATCGACCGCGCGCTCAAGCTGGTGAAAGACGGCAAGTTCACCGCCGAAGATTACGGCCCCTACTCGATGATGAAACACAAGGGTTCCGAGCTCGCGCCGCTGGGCACCTTCGAGAAAAAAGTGCCGGCCGACATCGTCGCCAAAGTCAAGACCAAGGAAAAAGCCATCCTCGACGGCAAGTTCAGCGTCAAGGTCGAAGACGGCCAACCGAAGTCGACAGCCAAATGAAGAACTGGCGCACCTTGCTGGCCGGCTGCGCGCTGGCTGCCACCCTGGCCGGCTGTGCCGGCCTGCCCTCCGGCACGGCACAGCGGCTGGACGAGACACCGCGCATCGCGGTGATTTCGGCCTTTCAGCCCGAGCTGACACTGCTGTCGGCGCAGATGCAGAACCCGCGCCGGCAAAGCGTGAACGGCGTGGAGTTCACCACCGGAACGCTGCAGGGCAAACCCGTCGTGATGTTCCTCTCGGGCATCAGCATGGTCAACGCGTCCATGAACACGCAGCTCGCCCTGGACAGGTTCAAGGTCAGCCACATCGTGTACAGCGGCATCGCAGGCGGCGTGAATCCGCAACTCAATGTGGGCGACGTGACGGTGCCGGCGCAGTGGGGCCAGTACCTTGAAGTGCTGATCGCCCGCGAGACGGCGCCGGGCCGCTACACCGCACCGCCTTTCATCAAGGACGCCACCCTGCCCAACTACGGCATGCTGCACCCGCGCCCGGTGGAAGTGCGCACGGCCGCCCAGCCGCAGGTTGCCCGCAAGTTCTGGTTCGAAACCGACCCGCACATGCTGGAAGTGGCGCGCAGCATCCGCAGCGTGGAGCTGGAGCATTGCAAGGCCGGCAAGTGCCTGACGCATAAACCGAAGCTGGTCATAGGCGGCAACGGCGTGTCGGGCCAGGCCTTCATGGACAACAAGGCCTTCCGCGAATACACGTTCAAGACCTTCCAGGCCAATGTGCTGGACATGGAAACCGCCGCTGTCGGGCATGTGGCCTACAGCAACGCCGTACCCTACATCGCCTTCCGCTCGCTCAGCGACCTGGCAGGCGGTGGCGAGGGTGAGAACGAGATGGGCACCTTCATGGGCATAGCGGCCGACAATTCAGCCAAGGTGCTGCTGGCTTTTTTAGCCGCCTGGTGAAATGTTCACCCCTGTCGGATGCTCACTGCGTGTAGCACCTTCTCCCCTTCCAGGGGACGAGCACCTGCGGGCCGGCAGAGCCGGACCCGCGGCCCTCGCTGACCTGAAAACCGGATTCCCGGGCTCCCCTCCCTTCGGATGAGCACTCCCGTCCTGCGCCTGGCCGGCATCACCAAACGCTTCGGCACGCTGGTCGCGAACGACAACATCTCCCTGGAGCTGCACGGCGGCGAAATTCTTGCCCTGCTGGGTGAAAACGGTGCCGGCAAGTCCACCCTGGTGTCCATCCTGTTTGGCCACTACACCGCCGACGAAGGTCGGATCGAAGTTTTCGGCCAACCCCTGCAACCCGGCAACCCCAAAGCGGCGCTGGCTGCCGGCATAGGCATGGTGCACCAGCACTTCACGCTGGCCGACAACCTGAGCGTGCTCGACAACGTGATGCTGGGCAGCGAAGCGCTGTGGCAGCCTTTCTCGCGCCGCGGTGCCGCGTGGGGCAAGCTGCTGGAAGTCGCCAGGCGTTTCGGCCTGCCGGTGGCGCCGGATGCCAAAGTGGGCAGCCTGTCCGTCGGCGAACGCCAGCGTGTGGAAATTCTGAAAGCGCTTTACCGCGGTGCACGCATCCTGATCCTCGACGAGCCGACCGCCGTGCTGACGCCGCAGGAAAGCGAAGCGCTGTTCGAGACCCTGGGCCAGATGGTGGCCGAGGGCCTGTCCATCATTTTCATCAGCCACAAGCTCGACGAGGTGCTGCGTGTGTCGAAACGCGTGGCCGTGCTGCGCGGCGGCAAGCTGGTGGCCGAGGCGCCGGCGGCCGGCACCACGCAGGCGCAACTGGCGCAGTGGATGGTCGGCCATGCGGTGAATGCGCCCCAGCGCCGGCCGGCGCCGTCGGTGGGCGAAGCCGTCTGCACCTTGAAGGACGTCAGCACGGCCGGCAGCGGGCGCGACCGGCTTCATGGCGTGTCGCTCACGCTGAAAGCCGGAGAAATGGTGGCGATTGCCGGTGTCTCGGGCAACGGCCAGCTCGCCCTGGCCGAGCTGCTTTGCGGCACGCGTGCGGCCAGTCAGGGCACCGTGTCCTTCCTGGGCCAGCCCATGCAGGCTTCACCCGCCCGGCTGGTGACGCAGGGCGTGGCGCGCATTCCGGAAGACCGGCATGCGGTCGGCGTGATCGGAGACCTCAGCGTCTGGGAAAACGCCGTCTCGGAACGCCTGCGCAGCCCGGCGTTTTCCAGAGCGCTATGGATCAGGCGCCGCGCTGCGCAAGCCCATGCGGCACACATTGTCCGTGCGTTTGACGTGCGCGGCGGCGGGCCGCAGTCGCCTGCCCGTTCGCTGTCGGGCGGCAACATGCAGAAGCTGATTCTTGGCCGAGCCCTCGTCGCCCCGGCCGGAGCAGCAACAGCACAAACACCCAAACTCATCATTGCCCACCAGCCGACCTGGGGCCTGGACATTGGCGCCGTGGCTTATGTGCAGCAACAGCTCATCGCTGCGCGCGATGCCGGCGCCGCCGTGCTGGTGATCTCCGACGACCTGGACGAAGTGCTGGCGCTGGGCGACCGCGTCGCCGTCATGCATGCCGGTCAACTGACCGAAGCGCTTCCCGCGGCAGCCTGGACGCGTGAAGCCATTGGCCTGGCGATGGCTGGTATCCCCTCCGTTCGGGCTGAGCTTGTCGAAGCCTTGGCAGACCCTTCGACAAGCTCAGGGCGAACGGCAGAAACAGACGGATCGCGAGCGGGGGAAAGCGACCCGCCATGAGACTCGAAAAGCGGACCCAAACCTCGAAGCTGGCCCTGATGCTCGCTCCCATCGGTGCAGTTGTCTTCACCCTGCTCGTCAGCTCGCTGCTGGTGCTCTGGGCCGGGGCGCCGCTGGGGCAGACGTACGGCCTGCTGTTCAAGGGCGGCTTCGGCTCGGTGTTTGCGCTGAGCGAAACATTGACCCGCGCCATCCCGCTCATCCTCACCGGGCTGGCCGCCACCGTGGCTTTCAGGGCGCGGCTGTTCAACATCGGCGCCGAAGGCCAGTTGTATGCGGGCGCCCTCGCGGCCGTGGCGGTGGGCGGCCTGCACGGCGGCGAAGCCTTTGCGCTTGCGCCGGCTCTGCTGTTTGTGCTCATGCTGCTGGCCGCTGCGCTGGCCGGTGCCCTGCTGCTGCTCGGTCCGGCGCTGCTGAAGGCACGGCTGGGGGTGGATGAAGTGGTCACCACCCTGCTGCTCAATTTCATCATGCTGCTGTTCGTCTCGCTCATGCTCGACGGCCCCATGAAAGACCCGACCGCCATGGGCTGGCCGCAAAGCGTGGCGCTGCTGGGCGAGCTGGAGCTGTCCAAGCTGGTACCGCAAACCCGCATCCACACCGGCCTGCTCTGGGCTATTGGCCTCTCGGTAGCCCTGTGGGCCCTGCTCAAGTACACCGTGCCGGGTTTCGACATTCGCGCCACCGGCGCCAATGCCGGTGCCGCAGCCTTCGCCGGCGTGCCGGTCACACGCACCGTTGTGCTGGTGGCCCTGCTCTCCGGCGGCCTGGCCGGGTTCGCCGGCGCCATCGAGGTGGCGGGCCGCACCAGCTACGTCACGCTGGACATGTCGCCCGGCTACGGCTACACCGGCATCGTCATTGCCATGCTGGCAGCGCTGAACCCGCTGGGTGTGCTGGCGGCGGGTGTGTTTGTGGCGGGAGTGCTGGTGGGGGCCGACAGCATGAGCCGGGCTGTCGGGGTGCCTACCTACATTGCGGATGTGATTGTTGCGGCTTCGCTGATTTCGGTGTTGGTGGCTACGTTGTTGACGCAATACCGGGTCGTGTTGCGTGGGAAAGCGGCATGAGGCTGATGTCTACACCTGTTTCACGGCTTGTCATCCCGGGCTTGATCCGGGATCCATGCTTGCTGACTGCTGGTTTTGTTTGGAGCTTTGAGGTGCGCCAGCAAGCCGGGGGTAGCCCGGCGGCTACTCACTTTCTTTTGCGTCGCCAAAAGAAAGTAAGCAAAGAAAAGGCGACCCTGCTGTCTGCGTCCCTCCGCTTCGCTGCGGGCAACCTGCGGTGCTCGGTCCAGCCGGGGTCGAGCTCGAACTCGGCTGCGCCTCAAACAATCGCTCGCCCTGATCCGGCTGGACCTCCGCGCCTCGGCGCATACAGAAGGGTGAGGATGAAAGCGGGAGCGAATACGGGTTCGGGCACGGGGGACATGACGCGCTTTGCGCGTCATGTCAGAGCAGGCCGTAAGCGCAGCGTGATGCTGCATTGACTCCCTCCATCGAAACAAAGCGAAACACACCGCAACCGCCATGAAAACATCTGCGTGCCATGCATCGGCACCATACAAGTCTTCATCCACCCATTTGCAAGGACCTCTCATGAAACGCTTTATCAAGAAAACCCTCCTCGGCCTCTTTGGGGGCGCACTCATTGTTGGCAGCCTCGGTGCCTGTTCACATCGTGGGCCCGGCGGCTGGAATGAGTCTTCGCCGGAATCGCGTGCGCGCATCGTCGAGAAGATTGGTTCGCGGCTGGACCTGGACGCTGCGCAGAAACAGAAGCTCTCGGTGCTGGCCGACAAGCTGCAGGCCCAGCGTGCCGCGCTGCGTGGCGCAACCGACCCGCGTGCGGCCATGATGGGGCTGTTTGCCGGCAGCAAGCTGGACCAGGCGGGCGCCAAAAAACTGATCGACGAGAAAACCACCGCCATTCAGGCGGGCAGCCCGGAAGTGATTGCCGCTGCCGCCGACTTCTTTGACAACCTGCGCCCCGAGCAGCAGCAGAAAGTGCGCGAGTTCATGGAGCGCGGCCGCCGCTGGGGCCGCCATGGCTAAGG
>NZ_JBAQYR010000040.1:0-17190 GCF_049790275.1 Polaromonas sp. | reverse complement strand
TGGCGCCCATGGTGTCGACCACCTGGGAGACGACGCTGCCGCCGCGCACGGCGACGCTGGAGGCGGACACCGCCAGCTGGTTGGCCTGGCGGGCGTTGTCGGCGTTCTGTTTGACGGTGGAGGTGAGTTCTTCCATGGAGGCGGCGGTCTCTTCCAGGGAGCTGGCCTGCTGCTCGGTGCGGGAGGACAGGTCGTGGTTGCCGGCAGCGATCTGGCTGCTGGCGGTGGCGATGGTGTCTGTGCCGCTGCGGACGTTGCCGACGATGCCTATCAGGTTTTCCTGCATGAGCTTGAGCTGAGCCATCAGGCTGCTCGTGTCGCCAGACCTGAGATTGATGCGTATGCTCAGGTCGCCCGAGCCCACACTTTGTGCCACGCTGGCGGCTTCACCGGGCTCGGCACCGAGCTGACGACCGATGGAACGGACCATGAGCCAGCCGAACAGCCCCGCAAACAGCATGCCGCCAACGATGGCCGAGATCGAGACGATGCGGATCGTGGCATAACGCGCCTCCGCCGCATGGAACGCTTTTTCCGCTTCGTCGAGCTGCAACTGCACCAACGCGTCGCTGCTTTTCTTGGCTGCGTTGTACTGCGGGCTGACTTTCTCGGCCAACAGGCGCTGAGCCTCTTTCATGTCGTTGGCACGCAGGGCGGCCAGTGCAGGCTTGAGGCCTTCCTCCGCAAACTTCCTGCGTTCCTCGGTGAACACCTTGGCAAGCGCCGCTTCTTCCGTCGTGAGCGTCGTCAGCATGTAGGCGCCCCATGTCTTGGAGATCGCAGCGATGTTGGCCTCAACCATCGCGATTTTGGAGGCGACGACCTCCGGTGCAGGGTTCAGCATTGCTTCGGTGAGGAGCAGTTGATTGGATATCTGCCGCGCCCCGATGTCGCCGAGCTGCCCGGCGGGCACCGTGCGGTCTTCGTAGACCGAACGCAGGGCATCGTTGGACGCGCCGATGCCGAAAAAGCCGATGCCGCCAATCGCCACAAGAAACACTGACAGGATGCCGATCAGGATGATCAGGCGGGTAGAGATTTTCAGATTGTCGATGCTCATTTGATTTCCCCAGTTCAGTTAATTAATCAATCAATGCGCTGCCCTGAACAAAACCCGTCATGCCGCGCCCCCAAACTACTACCTTCTACTTATCGGCAGAAGATGAAAAAGATTGAGGGGCAAGGCTGATCCAGCTTCGCATTTTCGGGCTTTTTGCACGTTTTCCGTCCTGAACGGCACACCGGCACCGGTCACCGAAGGCCGCTGGAACCGCGTCCAGGCTTGTTCACGTTAATGCTGCAAGTGCACAAATAGTGTTAACAGGCCCTAGACTTGGCGCCATGAAAACCGCCGACATCGCCCCCTTCTTCGCCACGCTGAAAGCCGCCAACCCGCTGCCGGTGACCGAACTGGAATACACCAGCGTGTTCGAGCTGCTGGCGGCCGTGCTGCTGAGCGCGCAGGCGACCGATGTGGGCGTGAACAAGGCCACGCGCAAGCTGTTTCCGGTGGCGAACACGCCGCAGAAAATCCTGGACCTGGGCCAGGAAGGGCTGGAGGGCTACATCAAGACCATCGGCCTGTACCGCAGCAAGGCCAAACACCTGATGGAAGCCTGCCGCATGCTGGTGGCGCAGCATGGCGGCGTGGTGCCGCGCAGCCGCGAGGCGCTGGAAGCCCTGCCCGGCGTGGGCCGCAAGACAGCCAACGTGGTGCTGAACTCGGCTTTCGGCGAAGCGACGATGGCGGTGGACACGCACATCTTCCGCCTGGGCAACCGTACCGGCCTGGCGCCGGGCAAGACACCGCTGGAAGTCGAGATGAAGCTGCTCAAACGCGTGCCGCCCGAGTACCTGGTGGATGCGCACCACTGGCTGATCCTGCACGGCCGTTATGTGTGCGTGGCGCGCAAACCGATGTGCTGGCAGTGCGCGGTGGCGCCGTATTGCGACTACACGCCGAAGACGCCGGTGCCGGCCTGAGCTGCACCCGCTACATTATTGATAGCTGTCCACGCCCATTGCAAAAGGGCTGGACGCTGTTTTTATACTGAAAATCCCCGGCAGGCCTGCGCCACGGCCCCCTGGAATGCCTGCTCACTGACCGCAGGAGGGTGTGCCGTTGACGGCCTTCAGGTAAGCCATCAGGTCAGCCCGGTCCCTGGCTTGGGGAACACCGTCATACGTCATGCTGCTGCCCGGTACGACGGCCAGGGGTTTCGCCAGAAAGCGGTCCAGGGTTTTCTCGTCCCACACCAGGCCTGACTTTTTCATGGCCTGTGAATACTCAAAACCCTGCACGCTGCCGGCGCGCCGTCCCAGCAGGCCGCAATGCCGGGGCCCCACCCTGTCGGTGGCCAGCGCATGGCAGGCGATGCAGCGAACATAAAGCTGCTCACCGCGAACGGCGTCCGTCGCCGCCAGGGCGGGCAGGAAAGCGCCCAGCCACCCGAGCGCCAGCCACCCGGTCCACAGGCCAGTGCGGCCCCGGGTCACGACACGAAAGCGGAAGGCACCGGCGTTTCACCGATGGCCTGACGCAGGATGGCCCAGTGCATGGCTTCGTCACCCAGGATGCTGGCGGCTGCCTTGGAAAGATCCCGGTTGGCAAACAGGGGCACCGCACCCAGGTAGGCGCTGACCGCGCCCTGCTCCAGCTTCGCTGCGAACTTGAGCACATCGAGTTCGGTTTTTAGCTGGGCAACAGGAAAGTTGTAGTTGGCCTTGGCCACTGCGGGTTTGCCGCCCAGCTTTTCGACCGTGCTGGCCAGCAGGGTCACGTGCTCCTTGTGGTGGCCCTGGAAAGTCACCGCCAGGTCGAGCACCGGTTTGGTCAGCAGCTTGCTTTCGGCACCCAGCTGGTACGCGGCAATGGCTTCCAGTTCGGCACCGATGGCAGTGTTGAGGATCTGGATGTCTCCCGCTTTGGAGCCACCCGCCCTGGCGGCGAGCGCATCATTGCCCGCCAGCAACGCAACCGCCGCACCGGACAACACCAGGCTGCCGGAGCGGCCGAGAAAAAGGCGCCGTGCAGCGACCGGGGTGGGCATCTGAAAAAAAGACATGGCAATCTCCTGAAAAAAAAACGGTACCGACAAATCACGAGCCGTTGCGGCGCTCGTGGGTAATTTTTGCCAGCACGCCCTCGACAATCCTGTCGCAGCGCGGTCCGGCAAATGAGAACGCATCACCGATGGCCAGGTCGATGTCGCGCGAAAGGCCTTCACGCAAAATGCCGCGCGCCCGGAAAAACCGCGAGCGGACGGTCGCCTCGGGAATGCCCAGCACGGCCGCCACTTCTTCCACGCCCATCTCCTCGACGCCCCGGAGCATGAAGACGGTGCGAAAGGTGTCCGGCAAGGTGTCTATGCGTGCCTCTATCTGGCGACGTATCTGCGCGCGCATGGCGCTGGGCTCGGGCTGCTCGTCCGGGTTGGCCTGCATCCGCGTCTCCGGTGATTCGCCATCGTCATCCATGCCGACTTGCGCGGCAGCGTTCAGCGGCAGAACCCGTGCACCCTTGCGGCGCAGGCGGCCCAGCGCCTCGTTGACGACGATGCGAACCAGCCAGGTTGAAAGGCTGGCATCCGCACGAAAAGTGGCCAGGGCGCGCCAGGCCTTCAGGTAGGCCTCCTGCAGCGCATCCTGGGTGTCGTCGTCGCTTTGAAGAATGCTGCGCGCCGTGCGGAACAGCAGCCGGTTGTAGCGCCGCATGATCTGTGCAAACGCCAGGTCGTTGCCTGCGACAGCCATGGCAATGAGTTCCGGGTCGGGACTGGCGTCCGAGGGCTGCGGGGAAGTGGGCGGGCAGATGTTCATGGGTGTTCCTGCCCATTAGATGGCCCTGGCAACACCGGCGTTCCGCTTATTTTTTCCGGCCGGCACCGGCTTGCGCGCCGGTGCCCGGTACGAAGCCTGTCCGCTACACAATGAATAGCAGCCTGCGTCCGTCCCCAAGGGGCCGCAGGCCTTTTTTATCTAAGGAATAACGGGCAGCCCAATCGCCGGCTCGGTACACAGGCGGCCGATGTCGATGATGCCGGCGCCAAACGGCTGCGGCTGCCAGCCTGGCGGTTTGCGGCAGCTTGCGATGGCCGCCTGGCGGAAGGCTTCCACCCGTTTTGCGCTGCGCCCGTATTTCCCCTCGATCTCCGGCCCCCAGCGCCGCAACCACAACGCGGCGCCGCCGGTGGTGATGGCCGCCGCGTAAGACGTGCCGTTGCCGGTGCCCTCGATGACGCTGCCGATGCCCGTGCGCGCCGCCACGACCTTGCTGATGACAGCCCCTGGCGCGCTGAAGTCCACCTCCGGGCCAAAGCTGCTGCCGTGCCAGGGCAGGCTTTGCCAGGTCACGGCCGCCACGGCAATGGTTTCGAGCAGGCTGGCGGGCGGCACCACCGGATCCACATGGTTGCCGGCGGCGCACACCACGATCACCCCCTTGGCGTAGGCATTGGCCAGAGCCTGCCGCATGACGGGTGCCACCACCGGCGGGTACACGCCCAGGCTCACATTGACAACATCCACCTTCGCGACATTGACCAGGTAGTCCAGGCCTTCGGCAAATTCGTTTTGCCGGCCGTTGATGGCGACCGAGTCGGTGATGCGCACCACCACATGCGGCACGCGTGGCGCCGCACCATGGAAGACGAAGCCGGCATCTTCCCCTTGGCCGGAGATGGTGGTGCCTATGCGCGTGCCGTGACCCTGGAAAAGGCCGCCAATGGGCATGCTGTCCACGCCGTCGCCGGCCTGCACGGCAAGCGTCGCCCAGCCGTCCGGCAGTTGCTGGTGCATGATGGTTTTGCACAGGTCCTGCAGCAGCCAGGTGCCGCCTGGCTGCCCGTGGCCCCAGGCCTTGTGCCGGGTGTAGCCGGTGTCGAGCTGGCCGACGCGCACGCCCTGCCAGTCGATGGCATCAGGCCCACCGAGCGCCGTCCAGGCGGCCTGGATGTTGGTGGCCTTGTGATGCCATGCCCTGCCGCCTGCGGCATCCGGCACCGGGATGTCGGCCTTGGGGTCCAGGTCTTCCGCGATACGCTGCATGTACAGCGTGTAGACCTCTTCTTCCTTGATCCAGTCGATGCGGTTGGCACCGGCGTTGCGCAACAAGCCGTCCAGCGGGGTGCCGGGATTTTTCGCGCGGATGTGGCGCAGCAGGTGCGGCCGTACCAGTGCTTCGTGAACGCCGACCTGCAACACGCCGACGTCGATACCCGGCCCCGCGAGTTGAAGCAATTGCCGGCGGTAGTCTTCAAACGTGCCATGGGTGACGATCACCTTGGCGTAGTAAACAGTGCTCATGGGTTCCCCTTTTTTGTGGATCGATGGAACCGGAGCTTATGAATCCGGCCGGCGCGGCGCTTCCCACAAATATGGGAGAGGGCCGATCCGCAATGAAAGACGACGGGCACAACAGCGCACATATCCTCGCACCCACACGCGTCGTGCGGTGTTCAGCGGATGCGTGGCCGGGGAAAAAGTGGAGTCGAAACAAGCACTTGCAACGCCGAGAACCGCTGCACCGGCCAGCCGACCGGCGAAACGCCAGGCTGCCGGCGCACCACCACTTGCGGATGGAAGAAGCCCGGCGGTGACAAACATCACAAAAATAAATGGCGCGGCAAGCATGGCACCCCGGCCAGACGGACGGGCCGGAACCGCTACCAAATAGATAGCTACCTGCGCTTTCCCTCAAAGGGCTGGGGGCTATTTTTGTTTGCAACAAACCTCGGCCGACGCAAATGGCGGCTTTCCTGATCACTGGCGCGAACAGGCAGTCATGATTGCGGATCAATTCCCATCGCACAAGCATCAGGCCAACGTTGCCGTGGCCTGCATGGTGAGCCAGCCTTCATGGTCCCCGGTCCAGAGGCTGACGGTTTTTCCGTCGGCCGATGGCAGGCCGTGCAGCCTGAAGGGCCAGAGGTCGAAAACCGGGCGCACGGCGCGGAACTCGAACTTCAGCAGGCGTGCGCCAGGCATGTTCCTGCGCAGCAGGTCCACCAGCAAGGTGGCGATCAGCGGACCGTGCACGACCAGGCCCGGGTAGCCCTCGACTTCAGTGACATAACGGCGGTCATAGTGGATGCGGTGGCCGTTGAAGGTCAGCGCCGAATAACGGAACAGCAGCACATCGTCGGGCGTGACGGTGTCCGACCATGCCGCATTTTTTTCCGCAGCCTGTGGCGACGGAACAGGGTCACCGGCCTGCGGATTGGCGCGATAGACGATGTCGTGTTCTTCGGTCAGCGCCAGGCCCTGGGCGTTGCGCACCTCGTGTTTGACCAGCACAAACACCAGGTCGCCGGTGCGTCCCGACTTGTGGGTCACCGACTCGATGCGGGAGGCCCGGGTGACCGCGTCACCGACCTGCAGCACCTGCTGGTGCCATTGCAGGCGTCCGCCGGCCCACATGCGGCGCGGCAGCGGCACCGGCGGCAGGAAGCCGCCGCGTTGGGGGTGGCCGTCGGATCCGAGGCCGGACTGGCGCACGGTCGGCAGGAAATACAGCCAGTGCCACAGCTCGGGCAGGGGCGTGCCGGGGGCAGGATCGGCATCGTCGCGGTCCAGCGTGGCTGACAGTGCCCGCAACGGCGCGGCGGTGATGCAGTCGCTCAGTGTTTCGGTTTTGCCGACCCAGCCTTGCAGCTTCGCCAGCATGGCGGCGTCCACGGTTCGAATGTCTGAAGTCATGGACGCCATCGTCGGTGCAAGCGCGCGGAAATGCAATCTGCCATTTCAGCGGGACTAAACGCCTTTTTCTATCCTGACATCCATCCTAGGGCGCAAGCAACGGCAACGGCAGCGGCTTGCCTTCAGCGGCCGGCGGAGCCGGCACACCCAACAAGCGCGCCAGGGTGGGGGCGATGTCCACCACCTCGACCCGGCTGTCGATGCGGCCCGTTTTCACCCATGCCGGCCCATACATGAGGATGGGCACATGCGTGTCGTAAGGGTGCGGCGAGCCGTGCGTAGCGACTGAGGTGGGGGGGCCAAACATCCACAGGGGTTTGAGCACGTACTGCACGTCGCCCGACACGTCCCTGTGCCAGGTCTTGCGCATCTGCCCGAAGAACGGGTCGCCGGCGCGGCTTCCGGCTTCCAGCTCACGCCGGGTGTAGGCCGCGGCAATCACCGGTTCGGCCACCAGCAGGGCTCTTGCGGCGTCCGCGACGGTGTTGAAGTCGAGATTGCGCTGTGCAATCAACTGCCGGTCCAGCACCAGCGCGGAAGCGGAAAGAAAGGCGGCCAGCTTGGGCGCACCGAATCTGCGCTGCAACTCGTCGTTCACGCGGTTCAGGAGCTGGCCGCTTGAGGTCCGCCCCGCAGACAGCCCCTGCGACTGGCTGTATTCAGCGGCCGGCATGAAGCCGTGGTCGGCTGTCAGCACGGCGAGATAGTTGCCCTTGCCTACCGTGCTGTCGAGGTCGCGGAAAAAGGCCTGGAGCAGGCGGTCGAGCTGCAGCAGGTGGTCGTGCGAGAGGCGCGACTCGGCGCTCCAGGCGTGGTTCACATAGTCGTGGCCGGACAAACTCACCGCCAGGATATCGGGCGCGTCGTCACGGCCCAACTGCTCGCCGGCAATGGCGGCGCGCGCAAAGTCGAGCGACAGCGCATCGACAAACGGGCTGCGCAGCAAAGCCGCGTAGAAGGCGGGGCTTGGCGCGTCGTCGGCGGGCACACCCATCATCATCGGCAGCTTGCCGCCGCGCGGGCCGTACCAGAGCTGGCTGTCGGGAACGGAGCGTGCATACGCGGCTTCCGGCAACAGCGGTTTCCACTCGGTCTTGAAGTAACGGTCAGCCGGTTTGCCGGCATTGAAGGTGTCGACCCAGGCTGGATGTTCCTTCATGTAGTAAGTGGTCGAAGCGAACTGGCCGCTGGCGCCCATGTACATGTAGGCCGTGCCGCGCTTGCCGGCAGGCAGGATGGCGCCGCGGTCCTTGCCCGAGATGCCGATCACCTTGCTGCGCGCGTCGACACCGCGCAGCACGTCGCCCAGCGTTTCCACCTTCAGGTTTTTCGGGCTGGTGCCGTCCAGCGCCTGGGTGGTGTGGCCGATGTAGGTCGCCCCCGTGTCGCCGGTGTTATAGACCTGCGCGCCGGTAGCCACATCGCGCCAGTCATTGCCGATGATGCCGGTGCGGTGTGGGTAGGCGCCGGTCAGCATGGTGGCGTGACCGGCCGCCGTGACGGTGAAGGCGTGGCCATAGTGCGCGTCGGCAAACCAGGCGCCTCGGTCCAGGAAGCGCGCCAGGCCATCGGGTGCGAGCTGGTCGCGGTAGCCGGTGATCTGGCGTTGCGGCAAGCCGTCGACCACCAGAAACACGACCAACCTGGGCCGGGGCGCCGCCGCCGGCGGGCCCGCACAGGCCGCAAGCGTGGCGGCAATAACAAGGACGCTGCAAAGGTGGAGGATGCGGAAGATTTTCATCGCGACAGCCTACGAGCTTTAGCTGCCGGTGACAACCGGGTTCACCCCTTGCGCGAACCTTCGACGCCTTCTGCCGCGCAGACTCCTAGGACCCCTTCCAGGCCGGGCTTCTTTTCTCCACAAACGCCGCGACTCCTTCGCAGAAATCGGCGCTGCCGTAACAGCGGCGAATCAGGTCTTCGTCGGGCGGCAGGCCGCGGCTGGCGAGCCGGCGCAGGCCCTCCTTGCTCACACTCTGGGTCACCGGCGCGAGTGCCGCCAGGCGTTCGCACAGGGTGGCCAGCACCGCATTGATGTCTGCGGTCTCGCTGGTCTGCAGCAGGAAGCCGCAGGCCAGCGCCTCGTCGGCCGACAATGTTTCGGCCAGCATCAGCATGCGCTTGACACGCGGTATGCCGAACACGGCGCTGAGGCGCGCCAGGTTGGCCACCGACAGGCAGTTGCCCAGCGTCCTGGCAATCGGCACGCCAAAGCGTGAGCCCGGCGTGGCGATGCGGAAATCGCAGGCGGTGGCGATGGCCAGGCCACCGCCAATGGCCCAGCCTTCGATGACAGCCACGGTGGGCATGGGCAGCGACTCGAGCCTCGCGATGCACTGGTCGATCTGCTGCTCGTAGACGACGCCGTCTTCGCCGCTCTTGAAAGCCTTGAACTGCTCGATGTCGGTACCGGCCACAAAGGCCTGGCCGCCGGCGCCGCGAAAGGTCACCACGCGCACCGAGCTGTCGGCCTTGAGCTGCTCGCAGACTTCGTTGAGACGTTCGTACATGGCCCAGGTCATGGCGTTGCGTGCTTCGGGGCGGTCGAACACCACCGATGCCACGCCGGCGCTGATGTCCAGGTGGACGCTTCCTTTCGCGTTCGGCCCGCTCATGCTGCGAAAGCGCCCTGGGCGCCCAGTTGCTCCTGCTCGGCAGCGCCGATGCCGAGTTCGGCAAGCACCTCGGCCGTGTGTTCGCCCAGGCGCGGCGGATGGCGGCGCACCTGCTGCGGCGTGCCGGACATCTTGACCGCAAAGCCGATGTTGGGCACCTTGCCTTCCACCGGATGGTCGATCTCCATGCGCATCTCGCGCGCCTTCGCGTGCTCACTGCCGAAGGCTTCGGGATAGGTCAGGATGGGACCGGCGGGAATGCCAGCCTCTAGAAAAGTGCTGACCCAGTAATCCTTGGGCTTGAGGCGGAAGGATTTCTCCAGCTCCACTTCCAGCGCATGCCGATTCGCCAGGCGCAGCGAGATGGTGGAGAAACGTTCGTCGGCAAGCAGCTCCTCACGGCCCATCAGCTTGCACAGTTGCAGCCAGAGCTTCTGGTTGTTCGCGCCCATCACGAAGTAGCCGTCGGAGCAGGCCATCGCCTGGTAGGGCGCGGTCATCTTGTTGGAGGTGCCCAGCGGCTCGGGCTCTTTGCCCGTGCCCCAGTAGTCGCAGATGTCCCAGACGGAAAAAGCCAGTGCCGAGTCGAACAGCGACGCGTCCACATGCTGGCCCTGGCCACTGGTTTTGGTACCGATGTAGGCAGACAGGGTGGCATATACGGCGAACAGCGCGCAGCCGATGTCGGCCACCGGCACGCCGGCCTTCACCGGCGGGCCATCGGGATAACCGGTGACGCTCATCACGCCGGACATGGCCTGCGCCATCAGGTCAAAGCCCGGCCGGTCGGCCCAGGGACCGGTCTGGCCGAAACCCGAAATGCTGGTGTAGACCAGGCGCGGATTGACTTCCCTGAGCACTTCGTAACCCAGGCCCAGCCGCTTCATCGCGCCGGGGCGGTAGTTCTCCAGCAGGATGTCGGCATCCTTGGCCAGCTTCAGCAGCAGCGCCCTGCCCGCCTCCGACTTGAGGTTGAGCGCGACGCTGCGCTTGTTGCGGTTCATGTTCAGGAAGCCCAGCGAATCGGGGCCCTTCATCTTGAAGCCCATGGCGCCGCGTGTCTGGTCGCCACTGCCGGGCGGCTCGATCTTGATCACGTCGGCCCCCATGTCCGCCAGCAGCATGCAGGCATAGGGCCCGGCCATCACCTGGCTGATGTCCAGGACGCGCACACCCTCAAGGGGAAGTTTTTTCATTCGAGATGTTCCGTTTCCGTTTCAGTGCCAGCGCGGAACCGGCTTAGCCGGGCCGCAGGTGGCGCCCCCCAGAGTGGAAGCGCCGGAGGCGCTACGGGGGGGTCAAGACTCACCCTTGACCCCGCCGTCCTTGATGATCCTGGCCCACTTGACCTGCTCGGCGTGCATGAAGTCGCCGAACTTCTCGGTCGAACCACCGCCGTCCTGGGCGCCCGAGGCGGCGAGCTTTTCCATCACGTCGGGCATTTGCATGACCTTGTTGACATCCTCGTTCATGCGCTTGGCCATGGCCACGGGCATCTTCGCGGGGCCAGCCAACCCGTACCACGTGGTCGCCTCGAAGCCGGGGAAGCCCGACTCGGCCATGGTCGGCACGTTGGCGTAGGCGGGCACGCGCTGCAGGCGCGTCTGCGCAAGGGCAATCGCCTTGCCGCTCTTCACATGCGGCGTGGCCGCCGTCATGGTGTCGAAGCTGTACTGGATGTTCCCGCCTATCAGGTCGGTAAGCATGGGGCCCGAGCCCTTGTAGGGCACGTGGATGGCCTTGACCTTCGCGGCCAGCATGAACATTTCCAGCGCCAGGTGCTGCGCGCTGCCGGTGCCGGCCGAGCCGAAGCTGATCTTGCCGGGGTTGGCACGGCACAGCTCGACCAGGTCCTTCACGGTTTTGGCGGGCTGGCTCTCGTTGCAGATCAGCAGGTTCGGCGTGACGCCGACCAGCACCACCGGCTGGAAGTCTTTCGCCGCGTCGTAGTTCACCTTCTGCAGGGCGGGCGTGATGGCCTGGCTGTTGATGTGCGCCATCAGCAGCGTGGCACCGTCACCGGGCTGCTTGGCCACGTAGTCGGCGGCGATGGTGCCGGAAGCGCCGGCCTTGTTCTCGACGATGACCTGCGTCTTCCACATGTCACCGAGTTTCTGGCCGATGACGCGGGCCAGGATGTCGGTGCCGCCGCCGGGCGCGAAGCCGACGATGATGCGCACCGGCCCGGTGGGCAGATTCTGCGCGAGGATCAATGAGGGAAAGGCCAGGGCCGCGGCGCCGGCGGTGACAAGGGTTCTGCGTTGCATGGTTTGTCTCCAGTGGGTTGTTTTTGAAATCGTCAGAAAGAAGCGGATGCGCGGGAAAGCAGAAAAGGCAGGAAGGAAAACGGTTGGGGCGCCGGTCAGGCCGCCTTGCGCAGCGGCACAACCGCGGCATGGCTGGAAAAATGGTCCATCGCCGCCTGCACACCGGAGCCGGCCAGCTTGACGCCGGCAAGCTTGAGGCCCATCTCGCAGCCCGAGAGCGCGGCCATCAGGGTCAGGTCGTTGCAGTCGCCGAGGTGGCCGATGCGGAACATCTTGCCTTTGACCTTGCCCAGGCCGGTGCCCAGCGAACAGTCGAAACGTTCGTAAATGATCTTGCGCACCGCGTCGGCGTCCACACCGTCGGGCGTCATCACGCCCGTCAGGACGGGCGAATACACGGCCGCATCGGCGCACTGGATCTGCAGGCCCCAGGCCTTGACCGCGGCGCGCACGCCTTCGGCCCAGCGCAGGTGGCGCGCAAACACCACGTCCAGCCCATGCTCGAGCAGCATGTCGCAGGCTTCGTTCAGGCCGTACAGCAAATTGGTATTGGGCGTGGAGGGCCAGTAGCCGCTCTTGTTCATCTCGATGATTTCGTCCCAGGCCCAGAAGGCCTTGGGCAGCTTGGCCGTCTTGCTGGCCTCCAGCGCCTTGGCGGACACCGCGTTGAAGCTGATGCCGGGCGGCAGCATCAGTCCTTTTTGCGAGCCGCTGATGCTGACGTCCACGCCCCACTCGTCGTGTTTGTAGTCGGCCGAGGCCAGGCCGGAAATGGTGTCCACCAGCAGCAGCGCGGGGTGTTTCGCAGCATCGATGGCCTTGCGCACGGCAGCGATGTTGCTGGTCACTCCGGTGGAGGTTTCGTTGTGCACCACGCAGACCGCCTTGATGCTGTGCTGCGTGTCGGCCTTGAGCCG
Source organism: Polaromonas sp. (assembly GCF_049790275.1). Classification (GTDB taxonomy): domain Bacteria; phylum Pseudomonadota; class Gammaproteobacteria; order Burkholderiales; family Burkholderiaceae_C; genus Polaromonas. The sequence goes on along the minus strand of NZ_JBAQYR010000040.1, from coordinate 4,695 downwards.
TTCCTCGATCAAATCGGCGCGCACGCCGTGGCGCCAGACCTCTGCGCCGGGGTCGGTCATCACCTCGGTCTTCAGGCCCAGGCGCGCGGCAAGCTTTTGCCACAGGGCGGCGAAGTGGCCCGTTTCGTACATCAGCACGTGGTCGCCGGCGCTCAGGGCATTGACCAGCGCCGCTTCCCAGGCGCCGGTGCCCGAGGCCGGGTAAATGATGACGGGCTGCCGGGTCTTGAGGATCTTCTTGATGTCCGCCAGCACCTTCAGGCCCAGCGCGCCGAACTCGGGGCCGCGGTGGTCGATGGTCGGCAGGCTCATGGCCCGCAGGATGCGGTCGGGCACCGGCGAGGGGCCGGGGATCTGCAGGAAGTGGCGGCCGGTGGGGTGAAAATCAAGCGTCAACATAAAACAGGTCTCCGATGAATAGACGCCATTTTTTGCATACAAAATTCATTTGTCAACCCATACCATCCGAAATATAGGGTTTGACAGCATATTTTTTTGCATACAAAATTTACCCATGAGTGCTGAAATCATTCCCATCCCGCGCGCCGCCCTGCATGAGCAGGTGGCCCACCGCCTGCGCCAGATGCTGGTCGAAAACCGCATCCTGCCGGGCGCCAAGCTCAACGAACGCGAGCTCAGCGAAGTCCTCAATGTGTCGCGCACGCCCCTGCGCGAGGCCATCAAGATGCTGGCCGCCGAAGGCCTGGTCGAGCTGCTGCCGAACCGCGGCGCCATTGCGGTCGAGCTGTCCGAAGCCGATGTACTGAACACCTTCGAGGTGATGTCCGGGCTGGAAGCGCAGTCGGGCGAACTCGCGGCGCAGCGCATCACCGAGGCCGAGCTGGACGAAATCAAGGCCATGCATTACGAAATGCTGGCGGCCTACACACGGCGCGACCTGCCCGCCTATTACCGGCTCAATGCCGCCATTCACGGCGCCATCAACGCGGCCGCAAAAAACCCGGTGCTCACCGCCACCTACAAGCAGGTCAATGCACGCCTGCAGGCCTTGCGTTTTCGCTCCAACCAGGACGGCGAAAAATGGAGCGCTGCCGTGAAGGAACACGACATGATGATTGAAGCGCTCAGCGCGCGCGACCCGGTCGCCATGCGCACCGTGCTGGCCAGCCACCTGGGCAACAAACTGGATGTGGTGATCGAGCAATTGCGCTCGGCAAAACAGACAGCCAGCGGCACGGCCAAAGCGTGAACGCAGCCATTCCCCTGAAGGTCACGCAGGACACGGCGGCCCACGCCTACGACAGCGTCGCCCGGATCAGCAACGAAGTGGCCGGCCGGCTGGCTGCCCGGCTGGCCAGCGAAACCCGCGGCGAAGTCCTCTTTTCGGCAGCGGACCGCGGCCGTTATGCCACCGATGCCTCGATCTACCAGGTGATGCCTGTCGGCGTGTTTGTGCCGCGCAGCGCGCCTGATGTGAAAACAGCGCTCGACATCTGCCGCGACATGGGTGTGCCCATCGTTCCGCGCGGCGGCGGCACCAGCCAGTGCGGCCAGACCGTGGGCGTGGGCCTGGTGATCGATTACGCCAAACACATCCGGGAGATCATCGACATCGATGTGGAAAACCGCAAGGCCGAGGTCGAGCCCGGCATCGTGCTGGACCACCTGAACGCCGCCCTGAAAAAACACGGCCTGTGGTACCCGGTGGACGTGTCCACCAGCGCGCAGGCCACGCTGGGCGGCATGGCCGGCAACAACTCCTGCGGCAGCCGCTCCATTGCCTACGGCAACATGGTGCACAACGTGCTGGGCATGCAGGCCTGGACTTCAGGCAGCGAGCTGCTGCAGCTCGGGCCCTACGGCGCAAGCAGCGGCAAGGCGCGCGAACTGGGCCAGCATGTGCGTTCGCTGGCCGAGGAACTGCACCCCGCCATCAAGCGCCTCTGGCCCAAGGTCATGCGGCGCGTGGGCGGCTACAACCTGGATATTTTTGACCCGCAAAGCGAGCGGCCCTACACCGCCGACGGTTCGGTCAACCTGGCGCACCTGCTGATAGGCAGCGAAGGCACGCTGGCCCTGACCAGATCGCTGACCCTGCAGCTCACCGAACTGCCGCAGGCCAAGGTGCTGGGCGTGGTGAACTTCCCCACCTTCTACCGCGCCATGGATGCGGCGCAGCACATCGTCAGGATAGGCGGAAGCAGCCTGACTGCGGTGGAGCTGGTGGACCGCACCATGATCGATCTGTCGCTGCAGAACCCGGCCTTTGCGCCGACCATCCGCAGTGCGCTGATCGGCCAGCCCGCCGCCATTTTGCTGGTGGAGTTTTCGGGTGCCAGCAAAACGGCGCTGCTGCCCAAACTCAAGCGCCTGGGCGAGCTGATGGGTGATTTGCTGCTGCCCGACACGGTGGTTGAGATGACCGAAGACGCGCCGCAGAAGAACCTCTGGGAAGTGCGCAAGGCCGGGCTCAACATCATGATGAGCCTCAAGGGCGACGGCAAGCCGGTGAGCTTCATCGAGGACTGCGCCGTGCCGCTGGAGCACCTGGCCGAGTACACCGATGCGCTGACCGAAGTCTTCAGGAAATACGGCAGCAAAGGCACCTGGTATGCCCATGCCTCGGTCGGCACATTGCATGTGCGGCCCATCCTGGACATGCGGCGCGAAGGCGCGCCCAAGATGCGCGCGATTGCCGAGGAAGCTTCGGAGCTGGTGCGCAAGTTCAAGGGCGCCTACAGCGGCGAACACGGTGACGGCCTGTGCCGCGGCGAGTGGATCAAGTGGCAATTCGGCCCGCAGATCAACGAGGCCTTTGCCAGCATCAAGCAGGCGATGGACCCGATCAACCTGCTGAGCCCCGGCCGCATGATCAACCCGCCGAAGATGGACGACACGCGCCTGATGCGTTTTGCGCCAGGCTACAAGGTGATTCCCATCAGGACCGCGCTGGACTGGCGCGCCTGGGACGTGCAGAACGACCCGGTAACCGAGCAGACCAGCGCGCCGGGCAGCGGCGGCGACCCGGCCCACGGCTTTGCCAAGGCCGTGGAGATGTGCAACAACAATGGCCATTGCCGCAAGTTCGATGCAGGCACCATGTGCCCGAGCTACCGCGTAACGCGTGATGAAAAACACCTGACCCGCGGCCGGGCCAACACCCTGCGCCTGGCGTTGAGTGGCCAGCTCGACGGCATGAGCGCACGTGACGCTTTCACCAGCGAGGAAGTGCGGGACGCCCTGGACCTGTGTGTGGGCTGCAAGGGCTGCAAGCGTGATTGCCCCACCGGCGTGGACATGGCCAAGATGAAGGTGGAGTTTTTGCACCACTACAAGGCCAGGCACGGCTACACACTGAAAGACAAACTGGTGGCGCGCCTGCCCGACTATGCGCACTGGGCCAGCCGCCTCGCGCCGCTGCTGAACCTGCGCGACAGGATTCCCGGCCTGGCCGCGCTGAGCGAAAAACTCACCGGCTTTTCTGCCAGGCGCAGCCTCCCGCAGTGGACAAGCCATACCTTTTTCAACAAGCCACCGGAAAGCGCCACGCGCGAGGAGGTGCTGGCCGCGGACAAACCGGTGGTGCTGTTTGTCGACACCTTCAACGGCACCTTCGAGGCAGACAACGCAGTTTCAGCATTGAAAGTGCTCCAGGCCGGCGGCTACACAGTGCATGTAGCTACCAAAACGATAGCAGACGGGAAACACCTGTGTTGCGGCCGCACCTACCTCGCCAGCGGCATGGTCGATGAAGCGAAGGCAAAAGCACACGAGCTGGTGAGAGCCCTGCTGCCCTTCGCCGAGCGCGGCATCGCCATCGTCGGGCTGGAGCCGTCCTGCCTGCTGACGATGCGCGACGAGATGCTGGTCATGGGCCTGGGCGAAGCGGCACATACCATCAGCGGCCAGGCGCTGCTGTTCGAGGAGTTTCTGGCGCGCGAGGCCGCGGCGGGCAAGCTCGATGCCCTCAAGTCAAAATTGCATCCGGTGAACGAAACCATCCTGCTGCACGGCCACTGCCACCAGAAGGCATTTGGAGCGGTCAGCCCCATCATGGACGTGCTCAGGCTGATCCCCGGTGCTGCGCCGGAGCTGATCGAGTCCAGCTGCTGCGGCATGGCCGGCAGCTTTGGTTATGAGGCCAGCCACTACGAGGTGTCCATGCAGATGGCCGAGCTCAGCCTGCTGCCCGCCGTGCGCCAAAGGCCCGACGCGATTGTGGTGGCCGACGGCACCAGTTGCCGGCACCAGATCCGCGACGGTGCCCAGCGCGAGGCGATTCACGTAGCGATGCTGCTGGCGCAACAACTGCGCACCTGAAGCAGCCCGGCCGCGGAACGGTGGCGTACAGTGAAGCGATGCACACGACCGACATCCTGACCATCACCATGAACCCGGCGCTGGACGTGTCCACGTCCACCGACAAGGTGCGTGACACCCACAAGCTGCGATGTGCTGCGGCGCAGTTCCATCCCGGCGGCGGCGGCATCAACGTCGCCCGCGTGCTGCACCGGCTGGGCAGCAACTGTCTGGCGCTTTACCCGTCGGGCGGCGCGACGGGCCAGCGCCTGGGGCAACTGCTGGAGCAGGAACAGGTGCGCCATCGGGGCCTGCCCATTGCGGGAGAAACGCGCGAGAGCTTTTCGGTGCATGAAACCTCCAGCGGAAAGGATTTCCGCTTTGTGCTGCCCGGCCCCAGCCTGAGCGCGCCCGAATGGCAGGCCTGCCTCGATG
>NZ_JBAQYR010000039.1:0-14193 GCF_049790275.1 Polaromonas sp. | reverse complement strand
AGCCCAGGGTGTCGCTTTTGGCGGCGTCAAAGAACATCTCGTAAGGCATGGCAAACAGCTCGCTGCAGTGCACGGCTGCCGGCCCGCTGGCCTGAAGTGCGGGCACCATTTGCCGCGCGGCCGGGTTGGCGCCGCTGACCCAGCCGTCCGGGTCCACACAGACCAGGCCGTCCGAGTCTTCGCCCAGGCACTGGCTGGACCAGTTCAGGCGGATCAGCAACTCGTGCGGCCGGCTCTGGATCAGCGCGTTTTCAATGCTGCGCGCCGACTGCACGACCAGGTGCTTGAGTTCGGGGCGCTCCACGGTGTCCACGCCGGTCAGGTCCAGCATGCCGGCGCAGCGGCCATCGGGGTCGAACAGCGGCGCGCCGGCACAGCTGTAGGCTGAGTTGGATGTAAAAAAATGTTCGCCGCGGTGCAGCCAGACCGGCTGCAGCTCGGTCAGTGCCGCGCCGATGGCGGTGGTTCCCACGCGTTGTTCAGACAGGTCCACCCCGATGCGTGTGATCAGGTTGGCGCGGGGATCGCGCCGGTCGATGGCACCGTTCACGTCCACCACCACGCCCTGCGCATTGGTCAGGATGGCGAAGTAGCGTGTGCTGGCGATCGCCGCGCCGAGTTTTTCCAGTACCGGCCGTGCAGCCTGCACCAGCACGTGGTTGGCTTCCTCGGTGCGGCGCAGGGCCTGCGCCGGGAGCACATCGAAGCTGATGGGCTGTTCGGGTGTTTGTCCGCTGGCCAGGCAGCGCCGCCAGGAGCGTTCTATCCACGGCTCGGCCAGCACGCCGGACAGGTTTTTGCCTTCCTGCAGCACCGCCTGGCGGGCATGCGCGATCTGCTGCAGGCGTTGCTCGGAGGAGGGCGGGAGGACGGACAGCATGGGTATGGAAATGCGGAGGATGCAGCCTACCAGACCTGCCGCGGACGCGTTGGCCTGCGTGTTTGGCGGGGAGTGTTCCATTTTGAGAATTTCACCGGGCTTTGGCAAGCTCCTAGGGTTTTACCTAGGGTTCCCAGGGGGCACCAATTCAACAATGACTGGTTCATCCGTAGCCAAACAACAGCCATCAGGAGACAAGCCCATGCAAGTTCAGCTCAAAGTCAACGGCAAGGCAAAAAGTGTCGAGACGCCCCCCAATACATTGCTGGTGCAGGTGCTGCGCGAGCAGCTCCAGCTGACCGGCACCCATGTCGGCTGCGACACCGCCCAGTGTGGTGCCTGCACGGTCATCATGAACGGGCGTGCCGTCAAGTCCTGCAATATCCTGGCCGCCCAGGCCGAAGGTGCGGACATCACCACCATCGAAGGCCTGGCGGCGGCAGACGGCACCATGCACCCGATGCAGGCGGCCTTCAAGGAATGCCACGGCCTGCAATGCGGCTTCTGCACGACCGGCATGGTCATGAGCGCGGTGGACCTGTGCAAGCACCACCCGAAGGCCAGCGAAGGCGAAATCCGGGAGCTGCTTGAAGGCAACATCTGCCGCTGCACTGGTTACCAGAACATCGTCAAGGCGGTGCAGCAGGGCGCTGCGGCCATGGCGACCTGAACCGGCCGATCAGGCCTCACGGTTTCTGTCGGCACCGCCGTTCCGCGGGCTGCCAGGTTTCTCCCTTCCATTTTCAGGAGTACACACATGGGTGCATCCGATTTCGTCAACCTGCCAAACATTGGCACCTCCGTCCGCCGCAAGGAGGACTACCGCTTTCTCACCGGTGGCGGGCAGTACACCGATGACATCACGCTGGCCAGCCAGAGCTATGCGGTGTTTGTCCGTTCGCCGCATGCGCACGCGAAGATCAACAGCATCAACACCGCCGCCGCCAAGGCTGCACCGGGCGTGCTTGATGTGTTCATCGGCGAGGATGTGGCGGCCGACAAGATCAACGGCCTGCCTTGCGGCTGGCTGATCACCAGCACAGACGGCACCCCGATGAAGGAGCCGCCGCATCCCATCCTGGCGCAGGGCAAGGTGCGTTATGTCGGCGACCATGTCGCCATGGTGGTGGCCGAGACGCAGGAGCAGGCGAAAAATGCCGCCGAGCTGGTCGAGGTCGACTACGACGTGCTGAGCGCCGTGGTCCGCGTCACCGATGCGGCCAAGGCCGCCGCCCTGCACGATGCGGCGCCGGACAACCATTGCTACAAATGGGCGATTGGCGACAAGGCCCAGGTTGATGCGGTGTTTGCCAAAGCGGCGCATGTCACCAAACTGGACCTGACCAACAACCGCCTGGTGCCCAACGCGATGGAGCCGCGCGCCGTCATCGGTTCGTACAACCGCGCTTCGGACGAATACACGCTGTATGTGTCCAACCAGAACCCGCACGTCGAGCGCCTGCTGCTGACGGCTTTTGTGATGGGCCTGCCCGAGCACAAGGTGCGTGTGATTGCGCCGGATGTCGGTGGCGGCTTCGGCTCCAAGATCTATCTGTATGCCGAAGATGTGTGCCTGACCTGGGCCTCGAAAAAGCTCAACCGCAACATCAAGTGGACGGCCGACCGCAGCGAGGCCTTTGTCAGCGATGCCCATGGCCGCGACCATTCCAGCCACGCCGAGATGGCGCTGGACAAGGATGGCAAGTTCCTCGCGCTGCGGGTGCACACCGACGCCAACATGGGCGCCTATCTCTCGACCTTTGCGCCGGCGGTGCCGACGATTCTGTACGCGACGCTGCTGGCCGGCCAGTACACCACGCCGCAGATTTATGTCGAGGTCGATGCCTGGTTCACCAACACCGCGCCGGTCGATGCCTACCGCGGTGCCGGGCGGCCCGAGGCGACCTATTTGCTGGAGCGGCTGGTCACGCGCTGCGGCTGGGAACTGGGCCTGGCGCAGGACGAAATCCGCCGGCGCAACCTGGTGAAAGACTTTCCCTACCAGACACCGGTGGCGCTGCAGTACGACGTGGGCGATTTCCACGCGCTGCTCAAGCGCGGCAACGAGCTGGCCGATGTGGCGGGCTTCGAGAAACGCAAAACTGCCTCGGCCACCAAAGGGCTGCTGCGCGGCATGGGTTACTCCTGCTATATCGAGGCCTGCGGCCTGGCGCCCAGCAACATTGCCGGTGCGCTCGGCGCGCGCGCCGGCCTGTTCGAGTGCGGCGAGGTGCGCGTGCACCCGACCGGCAGCGTGACGGTGTTCACCGGCTCACACAGCCATGGCCAGGGACACGAAACCACCTTTGCGCAGGTGGTGGCCGCGCGCCTGGGCATCTCAGTGGACCAGGTGGATGTGGTGCACGGCGACACCGGGCGCGTGCCTTTCGGCATGGGCACCTACGGCTCGCGTTCGCTGGCCGTTGGCGGCACGGCCATCATGAAGGCGCTCGACAAGATAGAGACCAAGGCGAAAAAGATTGCCGCGCACCTGATGGAAGCCAGCGATGCCGACGTCGAGTTTGCCAACGGCGAATTCACCATCAAGGGCACCGACAAGAAAGTGACTTTCGGCCAGGTCGCGCTCACGGCCTATGTGCCGCACAACTACCCGCTCGACAAGCTCGAGCCGGGCCTGAACGAAACGGCGTTTTACGACCCGACCAACTTCACCTTCCCCGCAGGCACCTACATCTGCGAGGTCGAGGTCGATCCCGCAACAGGTGTGGTTCGGGTGGACCGGTTCACGGCCGTCGATGATTTCGGCAACATCATCAACCCGATGATTGTCGAAGGCCAGGTGCATGGCGGCCTGGTTCAGGGCATCGGCCAGGCGCTGCTGGAAAACTGCGTGTACGACCCGGAATCCGGCCAGCTGCTGACCGGCTCGCTGATGGACTATGCGCTGCCGCGTGCTGACGATATGCCCACTTTCAAGCTGGACACCTTGTGCACGCCCTGCAGCCACAACCCGCTGGGTGCGAAGGGCTGCGGCGAAGCGGGCGCCATCGGCTCGCCGCCGGCGGTGATCAACGCCGTGCTCGACGCCCTCAAGCCACTCGGCGTGATCGACTTCGACATGCCGGCCTCACCCAGCCGCGTCTGGGAAGCCATCCAGTCCGCCAAAAAGCAATAAACAATCCTCCAAGGAGAAACCACCATGTATGCATTCACCCTGGAACGCCCGACCTCCCTGGCCGCTGCCGCAAAGCTCGCCGCTGCCGGCGCCAAACCACTGGCCGGTGGCCAGACCCTGCTGGCATCGATGAAGCTGCGCCTGTCCAGCCCGGACCAGCTGGCCGACCTCGGCGGCATCAAGGAACTGACCGGCATCAAGCGCGAAGGCAATGCTTTTGTCATCGGTGCCATGACGCGCCACATCGACGTGTCCAACAATGCTGAACTGAAAGCGGCCCTGCCGGCGCTGGCCGAGCTGGCCGCCCACATTGGCGACCGGCAGGTGCGCGCCATGGGCACGCTGGGCGGCTCGGTCGCCAACAACGACCCTTCGGCCTGCTACCCGGCGGCGGTGCTGGCGCTGGGGGCGACCATTTTCACCACCTCGCGCAAGATCGCCGCCGACGACTTTTTTCTCGGCATGTTCTCCACGGCGCTGGAAGAAGGCGAACTGATCACCGCCATCAGCTTTCCCATCCCGAAGCGCGCGGCCTACATGAAGTTCAAGCAGCCGGCCTCGCGCTTTGCGCTGGTGGGCGTGTTTGTGGCCCAGTTCGACGCCGGGGTGCGCGTGGCTATCACTGGCGCGTCCAGCGGCGTGTTCCGCCACAAGGGGCTGGAAGCGGCCCTGAGCAAAAGTTTCACACCGGAAGCTGCGGCGGCTGTCAAGATCGATGCGACGGACCTCAACAGCGACATCCATGCGACGGCCGCCTACCGCGCGAACCTGATCAGCGTGCAGACGCAGCGCGGCGTGGCGAAAGCGCTGGGTTGAGCGGCCGCGAGCGGCGGAGCAGTGCTTTGCAAGCGATTTAGGCTTCCAGCCCTTTATGCTTGGGCGCAAGCAGCTCCTGAATTGATAGCGTTTGAAGCGCAGGCTAAACTGACCCGATGACACCTTTTCCCACGATTGATGCCCTGATGCAGGCGCTTCAGGGCGCCGGCTACTTTGCCGACCGCCGGCTGGCTACCGCGGTGTTCCTGGCGCTCAAGCTGCAGCGGCCCTTGCTGCTGGAAGGCGAACCCGGTGTCGGCAAGACCGAACTGGCAAAAGCGCTCGCGCTCGCGCTGCAGCGCCAACTGATACGCCTGCAGTGTTACGACGGCCTGGAGCAGCGCGAAGCCCTGTACGAGTGGAACTACGCCGCCCAGCTGCTGCACATGCGCGCCGTCGAAGGCCATAGCGAAGGTCAGGAAAATGTCGACGTCGAGCGCGAGGTTTACCAGCACCGTTACCTGATCCGCCGGCCGCTGCTGCAGGCCCTGCAGACGCCCGAGCCCGGCGCGGTGCTGCTGATTGACGAGGTAGACAGGGCTGACGAGCCTTTTGAAGCCTTTCTGCTCGAGTACCTCGGCGAGTACCAGGTCAGCATTCCGGAAATCGGTACGGTGCAGGCCGAGGTGACGCCAGTGACCATTCTCACCAGCAACCGCACGCGCGAACTCCACGATGCCGTCAAGCGCCGCTGCCTCTACCACTGGCTCGACTACCCCGACCGCGAGCGCGAGCTGGCGATCGTGCGCGCCCAGGTGCCGGAAGCAGGCGTGCAGCTCTCGGCCCAGGTGGCGAGCTTCGTGGACCGGCTGCGCCGTTCACCGTTTGGCAACGCCTTCCAGCGTGCGCCGGGCATTGCCGAAAGTGTGGAGTGGGCGAAAGCGCTGGTGGCGCTCGACACCCTGGTGGTGGACCCCGAGGTGGTGGCCGATACCGCAGGCATTCTGTTCAAGCAGCGGGAAGACGTGGCTGCGCTGACGCATGAGCTGGCGGTGGAGCTGCTCAAACCTGAAGAAGCAGGCGTATGAACTGGACTGCGTAAATGCAGGGCCATTTTGCAGGGCCATTTCCCGCAGAACTTCGAACGGTATCCGTTGTGACAAATACCGGGGATTTCTCTTTACCAGCAGGGGCCGCGGATCTGGCTCTGCCAGTCCGCAGGCGCAGCGCCCCCTCGGGGGGCAGAGAGCTACGCGCAGCGAGCGAACGTGGGGGCCTATGCTCTTAGGTGACGCCCGCAGCGGCAAACTTGCCGACAACATCGCCGGTTTTGGCCGAGCCCTGCGCCGCGCCGGCGTGAAAGTGGACAGCCAGCGCATCGCCCTGGCCAAGGAAGCCGCGCTCGCCGTCGGCATCAGTGAAAAGGAAGACCTGAGCGCCGCCTTTGAAGCCGTGATGGTCAGCCGCGAGCAGGACCGCATGGTGTTCCGGGAACTGTTCGACGTCTACTTTCAGGACCCGAAAGTCGCCAACAAGCTGCTGGCGCAACTGCTGCCCAGCGCCGAAGGCCAGGCCGAGCCCAGCAAGCGCCGCCCGCGTGTGCGCGAAGCGCTGGCGCCGCAGAAAGCTTTCGGCCAGCAGGCCCAGCCCAGCGCTGAAGACCGGAAAGTTGAGTTCGACGCCGCCATGACCGCCAGCGACATAGCCCGCCTGCAGCATGCCGACTTCAATGCACTCTCTGCCACCGAATACTGGCTGGTCGAAAGGCTGGCGCGCGACATCAAGCTGCCGCTGCCCATGTTTGCCTCGCGGCGCAGCCGGCCCGCCACCCAGGGTGCGCGCATTCACTGGCCGGGTGTGATGCATCACGCGGCGCGCACCGGCGGCGAGCTCATGCGCCTGCCGCGGCTGCAGCGGCGCGAGCAGGCCCTGCCTTTGCTGGTGCTGGTGGATGTATCGGGCTCGATGGAGCGTTATGCCCGCCTGTTGCTAGCCTTTTTACATGCAGCCACGCGGCGCCACCCGCATCGCGATGTGTTTGCCTTCGGTACGCATCTGACCGATCTGACGCCCGCTTTTCGCCAGGCCGACACCGACGAGATGCTGGCCCATGCCGGCCTGGCAATAGAAGATTTCGCCGGCGGTACCCAGTTGGGGGCTTCCCTGGCCAGCCTGCGCGAACACCATGCGCGCCGCCTGGTTGGGCGGCGCACCATCGTGCTGATCATCACCGATGGCCTGGACACCGGTGAGCCAGCCGACCTGGCGCGCGAGCTGGCCTGGCTGCGCCGGCGCAGCCGCCGACTGCTGTGGCTCAATCCCTTGCTGCGCTTTGACGGTTACGCGCCGCTGGCGCGCGGCGCGGCGGTGCTGCATGCCCATGCACACGGCATGCTGGCAGTACACAACCTGTCTAAGCTCGAGGAACTTGCGGCCAGCCTGGCCGCTCTGATGAAGAAGTAAATCTCTGTTCGGGCAAGACGGATTCAAAGACAAATCGAGAACCAGAAAAAGGAAAACACATGGACATGCAAGGAAGCCGTCAACTGGCTGTGACGCAACAACAAGCCTGGGATGCGCTGAACGACCCCGCCGTGCTCAAGGCCTGCATTCCCGGTTGCGACAAGGTCGAGGCCACCGGCGAGAACCAGTACGCCATTGCCATGGCCTTGAAGATCGGCCCGGTCTCCGCCAAGTTCACCGGCAAGATTTCGCTGACCGAAATGAACCCGCCCGCCAGCTACAAACTGTCGTTTGACGGGCAGGGCGGTGTCGCCGGTTTCGGCAAAGGCAGCGCCGCAGTCACGTTGACGCCCAACGCCGAGGGCTGCGAGCTGTCCTACACCGTACACGCTTCGGTGGGCGGCAAGGTGGCCCAGCTCGGCCAGCGCCTGATCGACGGCGCGGCCAAGTCCATGGCCGAAGATTTTTTCAAGCGCTTCGACGAGGAAATGCAGCGCCTGCATCCCGAAAGTTATGCCGCGAAAATGGTCATGGGTGACGTCACCGCGGAGCCGGCCGCTGGTGCGGGCATCCCGGTATGGGTGTGGACCGTGGGCGCCGCCGTGCTTGTCGCCGCCGCTGTCTGGCTGGCGCGTTGAGCGGCACGTCCCGCAGAACGGAAAGGAAAGAGAGATCATGGAAAACCTCGACGTGATGGTCTTGCGCACCCTGCGCGACTGGCGCCAGGCGGGCAAGCGCGCCCTGCTGGCCACGGTGGTGCGCACCTGGGGTTCGTCACCGCGTCCGGTCGGCTCCATCATGGCGCTGTGTGAAGACGGCGCCGTGGTCGGCTCGGTGTCAGGCGGCTGTATTGAAGACGACCTGATTTACCAGCATACGCAGGCCTACGCCTCGGCCGCTTCCGGCGGCAGCAGCAAAGCCATTCCCTCCGGCCCGCCGGGCTTTGTCAAGTACGGCATCACCGCCGACGAAGCCCACCGTTTCGGCCTACCCTGCGGCGGCACGCTGGAGCTGCTGCTCGAATACGACCCCGACGCCAAGGCGCTGGCGCAGCTGGTCAGCGCACTCGAAGCCGGGCAACTGATGCAGCGCACGGTACGGCTCGCAGATGGCGCGGTCACCCTTGACGAAGCCAAGGCGCCGGCGGAGCTCAGTCTTTCGCCCGTTGAGCTGGTCAACACCTTCGGGCCCGAATACCGCATGCTGCTCATAGGCGCGGGCCAGTTGACCGAATACCTGGCGACCATGGCCCTGTTCAGCGGCTTTGCCGTCACCGTGTGCGACCCGCGCGAGGAATACCGCAGCGCCTGGTCCGTGCCTGGCGCCAAAGTGCTCAGCGACATGCCTGACGATGTGGTCATCGCCTTCAAGCCGGACAGGCGCAGTTGCGTGATTGCCCTCACGCACGACCCCAAACTCGACGACCTGGCGTTGCTCGAGGCTCTCAATACCGACGCGTTCTACGTCGGCGCCATCGGTTCACGGCGCAACAACGAGGCCCGCCACCAGCGCATGGCCGAACATTTCGATCTCGAGGAATCCGCCCTGGCCCGCCTGCGCGGGCCCATCGGCATCTACATCGGCAGCAAGACCCCGCCGGAAATTGCTGTCAGCGTCATGGCCGAGGTGCTGGCCGTGAAAAACGGCGTGACGCTGCCGCGCGACATGGAAGTGGCACAGGCCAAGAATGAGCGTGCGGTGGTGGAGAACGATGCAGAAGGACTGGTATGTGGCGTGGCCCGTGTGTCGTCCTGAGCCGGCCCATTGAAATTCTCAGGCGGTGCAGTTCTTGAGACGGGGCATTTCACTGCGGACGTCCGGCGCTTGCTACCCCTCGTCGCACAATCGGAGGAGGCGATCAAGACCGGGCCGGCCTAGAATGCCACCTGCCGAGTCAGCGGCATTTAATTCGCGTCGGAAAAACTTGCATCCGGGCGTGCGCAGCACGGCCGCGGATGCAGCGCCGGTCCATTGCGAAACCGTCAATTCAGTAACTTGTCATGGAAGTCCCAATGAGCGTACGCCTGGTTTCGATTTCCCGCCTTCTGGTTTTTACTTTCTGTCTTGGCTTGCTGGCTGGTTGTGCGCCGGGCGTACCCCTGCTGAAACAGCTTCAAAGTGAAAATATCCAGAGGATTGCTGTTTTTGTGGAGGAGGGGCCTTTCCAATACACCGTTCCGACCTTTGCGGAAGCTCCGTATGTCGGGGGCGGCGCTGCAACCGCCCTCTTTGGCGTAGTTGGCACCCTCAGTGTGCAGATGCGGCTCAATCAGGCGAATGCAGCGCTGAATACCGCTGCAAAGGCGCGCGGCCTGACGCTCAACCATCGCCAGGCATTTGCCGAGTTGCTGGTTCAACGTCTCCGGGAGCGGGGAGTGATTGTGGACCTGGTGCCTGCTGCGTATGGCAAGGGACTTCTCACGTCCAATCGGTTTTTCTTTCAACCTTCTGTTGCTGCAGTGCAAAAACTACCCAAGGATTTTCCATCGTTTTATCTCACGATTGACTTTGGCAGTTGCACCATGGGAGTAGTCACTCCGTGCATACGGTATTCGCTGAACTCTACGGGTGTGGTGACATCCCCTGGGCCTGTGCAGAAGTACACAGGCTTCTCCCTCATCGAGCCCAATCTCTGGGACCCGGTGCTGTCGTCAGACGCCCGCCGGTTTGCGAGCGTTGAGGACGCTGTGACCCGGATTGCAGAGTTTGATGCCGCACTTGCCATGCTGTCACCGAAAGCGGCAGAGAGCCTGGTGAAGGGACTGGAAAGGGGCAGGGAAAAGCCCAGATAGCCTGGTTGGCAAAAAGGGCTGAACAGAATTCACAGCGATGACGCGCGTGTCGCGTCAAGTTACACCTCATGGACTTGCTTTTCAGAATCATCGTGGACATCGTGCTGGCCCAGACCGGCCGCTTTGTTGTGTGGGTCGCGACGTTTGGTCGGTGGCGGGCCGAGCGGTTTGAAGAAGGGGAGGCGGAAGCCTATGCGCCGGAAGCAGGCTTGTATTTCAAGCGAGGTGGGCAGTACGTCCTCACAGCTATTGCTTGTGTGTTCGCCGGATTTGTCTTCTATCTCGTTTTTTTTCTGCTCGTGTATGTGCTCTCCCTGTGAAAAAAATGCGCTGCATCGTGGATGCGAATGTCTGCGAGATGCGTCCGCAAAAAACTGATGCCCAGCCTTTTGATCGAGAGGGACGCAGACTCATGAGAATCACCGCCAAAAAGCGCGCCGCCAACGACAAACGTGTCGCCGACAACATTCAGGCGTACGGATGCCACGTGATCAGCGTCTTCGATCCGGAGGAAACCGAGCCCTTCTTTTCATACTCCGTCGGTATTCAGGAGACAAGCGGTGTCCCGGAGGCCATCGTTGTCGGCCTGAGACCAAACCTGGGTGGTTTCGTGATCAACGAGTACAACCGCCAGACAAGAGCGGGCACCCGTTTTCAGCGAGGCGTCCTGTATCCCGGGTTTTCTTGAAGGATTCGAGGTCTACATCGAGCCAGTTCGCCAGAAGCGCCTGGCCGAGTACACCCTCGGGTGCGACCGCGCCATGCACATAACCATAACGAACTCGGCGCCTCGGTCGCTTTGGGCGTGTTCAACCGCATCGAGATAGCATGAAAATTGAAGCTGATGATCTGACCCGGCCGGAAGTCATTGCACTTCTCAACGAGCACCTGTCGAACATGCACGAGCTGTCGCCGCCCGAGAGTGTTCATGCGCTTGACGTCACGAAGCTTCGAAGCCCGGACATCACCTTCTGGACGGTCTGGGACGAAGGTGTTCTTCTTGGCTGCGGCGCACTGAAAGAGCTTTCGCCTTCCCACGGCGAGGTCAAGTCGATGAGGACCCCGCAGGCGTTGCGCCGCAGGGGCGCGGGCCGCGCGGTCCTTGCTCACATCATCAGCGTTGCGGAAGATCGAGGCTACAGGCGCCTGAGCCTGGAAACCGGCTCTATAGACGCTTTTGTGCCAGCCCAGAAGCTTTACGCGAGCTTTGGTTTTTCCACGTGCGGTCCCTTCGGAAGCTACGTGGAAGACCCGCACAGCGTGTTCATGTCACGGGAGCTATGACCACGTGAGGCCTCACCGCTTGCCTTGCGACCCAGGCGGAGCCCGAGGGCAAGCATCGGCAGCTGTTTTTTTTCATGAAAAAGGCCTCCCAGCCGTTATTCCACGGGCGCAAGCAGCTATAAAAGGCATAGCGAGTGCAAAGCCTACCTGCGCGCCATGTCGGGAACGACTGACATACGGCGCTCCCCACACCGTCGATACGACATCGGCGACCTTGCCGTTCTCAATAGCGCTGTTCACTTGCTCCGGTCGCTGGGGTAAGCTCTTGAAAATATGAATTTCGAAATGCTTCAGTCGCTTTGTTCTGCCGGGCGCAGTGTGATTCCGTAGATTTGCGGAAGTCGAACCCTATCTCACAGGCTTCCTCACTATCAGAGATAAGGTCTCCGCTCATACGGAAGTTCACTTAGTGGCGGACAAGTACCAGTTCGTGGATATCGGCACCTTGGGTATCAAATGGTCAGACATGAGACAGGCCATCGAGACGATGCAGTCTCTCGTCGAAGATTTGGGTCTAGTTATCAGGAATGCTGGCTTTGCTTGGGAAGTCCTTGACAGGCAGTTGGTCAAGGCGAGCAAGGAATTTTGGTTGGTGCCCGGAAGTGGTGCTTAACCAATCACTCGAATCGACGTCTAACGGCGCAGCTCAAGTAAAACGTTTAGCAATAAGGAGCCACTATGCAGCTGCCCTTCACCAATGAGCAGTTCTTTGGCGTATTCCGGCTGTACAACAGCACCGTCTGGCCGGCGCAGGTTTTTCTTGTCCTGCTTGCAGTGCTGGCCATCGTCTTCATTGCGCTTCGGCGCCTCTGGTCCGGCGCGGCAGTGTCAGCCGTTCTGGCTTTGCTCTGGGTTTGGCTTGGCGCCGCCTACCACCTGGCGTTCTTTGCGCGCATCAATCCTGTGGCCTACGGGTTCGGCGCGCTGTCCATCGCCGGAGGTCTTCTGTTCGCCTGGCACGGCGTGATTTGCCGCCGCTTCGAGTTTGCTTTTGACAGGAGCTTTCGTACGGCTCTCGGGATAGCCCTGCTCGCCTTCGCACTCGTCGTTTATCCCGTCTGGTCCACGCTGGCAGGGCATGGGTATCCTGAACTGCCCACCTTTGGTCTGCCGTGCCCCACCACCATCTTCACGATCGGTGTGCTTGCACTCGCGTCGGGCGCGCGCCTGCGCGCAGTCCTCGCTGTGCCCATTCTTTGGTCCCTGGTGGGTGGTCAGGCCGCCTTCCTCCTGGATGTCAAGCCCGACCTCGGCCTGCTCGTGGCCGGTGTCGCAGCGGTGGGGCTGTTTATCTGGCCTGCTCGCGTCCGGGAAACCTCGTCCACCAGCGCGTGAAACTGAAGGGCCATCCCGCCACGCAAGCGGACACGCCCCGGCGCAAGTCGCCAACCGCGCCCGCTTCACCGTCCGGTGTGGCGCCAAGTGCAGTCATGCATTTCTTGAGATAAAAAATGCCTCTAGCCCTTGTACCACGGGCGGCAGCAGCTATCAAAGGCAGAGCAAATTCACTTGTTCAGTTTCGCCAGCAGCACCTGGATTTCCTGCCGACGACCGCTGTCGGCCAGTTCGCGGCCCGGACGCGGCGGGGCCTTCAGTGCGGCTTCGAGGTGGGTGCGGGCTTCGGCCTGGCGGTCGCGGCCGAGCAGGTACTCGCCGTAGAAGAAGTTGGGGTCGATGCCGGTCGGGTTGATGGCCAGCGACTTCTTGAAAAATTCTTCAGCCTTATCCTTGTTGCCAAAACCGATCGGCCAGCCCGGCACCTGGGCATAGAGCGTGGCCAGGCTGGTGTAGGCGGAACCGCTGAGCGCCTTGTCGTTGAGCTTCAGCGCTTCCTCGAAGCGCAGCTTGGCTTCCTTGGCCAGCGACAGCGCGCCCAGGCCGCCTTTGGCGCCGGCTTCGCTGGAGACCACGATGCCTTCCCAGGTCAGCGCCTCGGCGCTGGCGGGGTTGGCCTCAACGATCTTGTGCGCCTGCTGCGCCAGGGCGTGGTACAGCTCGGCCTGCTGCTTTTCCGGCTTGCTGTATTTGATCTCGGCCCACTGGTCCTGGATGGGGTGTATCAGTTCTTCCGGTGTGGCCGCGGCGGCAAAGCCGGCGAAGGAAAGCAGCAGGGGAAGGGCGAGAACGGAGCGTAAAACGGGGTGCATGAAAAGTCCTTTCAGTGCTGTTCAGAGGAGGGGGCGTGTTGCTTGATGATGGCCAGCTGGCCGGCCAGGCCGCGGTCTATCAGTGCGGGGGCGAAACCATTGAGCCAGGCAAACAGGCGTTCCGGAAAACCGAAATGGTGTTCACCCTTGCCGTGGCGCAGGGCCGCGACAATCTGCCGCGCGACGGCCTGGCTGCTGTCGCTGTTGTTCTTCAGCGCGCGGTTGAGCTGGTTGACAGCTTCGGTGTTGAGGGGTGTATCAATGACGCGCGGTGCGATGTGGATGACCGCTACCGGGGTGTCGGCGAGTTCGCGGCGCAGTGCCTGCGAAAAGCCGCGCAGGCCGGCCTTGGCCGCCGAGTAGGCGGCAAAGCCGGGAAAGGGCAAGCTGCCGAACATGGACCCGACGTTGACAACGGCGGCTGCCGGCTGCGCCTTTAGCCATGGCAGCAGGGCCTGCGTCAGGCGCAGCGGCGCCTCGAGGTTGGTGGCCAGCACCTGTTCGACGGTGGGCCAGGCCTGCTGGTCGAACAAACCAAAAGCGCCGACGCCGGCATTGTTGATCAGTACATTGACACCGAAGGCGCGGGCGGCGGCGTTTGCTGCGGCGATGCCTTCCGCCGTGGTCAGGTCGGCGACCACACTGTCGGCCTGCGCGCCTAGCTCGGCTTTGATGGCGGCCAGCCGCACCGCGTCACGGCCGGCCAGCAGGACGGCGGCGCCGGCACCCGCCAGC
>NZ_JBAQYR010000038.1:0-25559 GCF_049790275.1 Polaromonas sp. | reverse complement strand
CCCCTGGAATTTCCCGACGCGCTTGTGTTTATCCGGGCGCAGGGGACGCTGAGCGCAGAAGGGCTGCGCCAGGCCAGGGAACTGGGCTTGGCTGCACGGCTGGGGGCGCATGCCAGCGGCGCGGCGGCCTATACCGCCAGCCTGGGTATCCGGAAAGGCATGATCGAGTTCAGTCTGGCCAGCAACCTGCAAGGCATGGCCCTGAGCCTGCCCGCGCCCCTGACCAAAACCGCAGACACAGCCTTGCCCCTGCGTTTTGAAAACACGGCGCTGCGCGAGTCGGTCAGCGCCGGCCAGCCGACGCAGGACCAGTTGACGCTCAGTGTGGGGCGGCTGGCTTCGGTGGTGTACGTGCGCGACATCAGCGGAACGGAGCCGCGGGTGCTGCGCGGTGCCCTGGCCATCGGCCTGCAGCCCGGTGAAAGTTCGCCGCTGCCGGACAGCGGGGTGGCGGCCAACATCAACCTGGCCACGGTGGACATCGACGCCTGGGACAAGGTGCTGAGCGTCTCGACCGATGCCGGTCCCGCCCCGCCGGCCGCCGGCAGCCGGTTGACCCCGGCCAGCGCGGTGCTCAGTTACCTGCCGACCACCATGGCGATTCGCGCCAACGAGCTGCTGCTGGAGGGACGCACGCTGCACAACGTGGTGCTCGGCGGCTCGCGCGATGGCCTGACCTGGCGTGCCAACGTGGATGCGGCCGAACTCAATGGCTATGTCGAATTTCGCCAGCCCGGTGGGGCCGGCGCCGGCCGCCTGTATGGACGCCTGTCGCGCCTGAGCCTGGGCCAGGGCACCGCCAGCGAGGTCGAGGCCATCCTCAATGAGCAGCCTGCCAATATTCCGGCGCTCGACATCGTGGTCGAAGACATGGAACTGCGCGGCAAAAAGCTGGGCCGGGTGGAAGTTGAAGCGGTCAATCGCGGCGCCGGTACGGTGGCCCGTGAAGGCGGTGCGCGCGAGTGGCGCCTGAACAAGCTCAATGTCATCGTGCCGGAGGCCACACTGACGGCTACCGGCAACTGGGTGGCCGTTGATGCGCAGCAGGCGGTTGCTGCAAGCGGCGCGCGCGGGGCGGGTGAACGGCGCCGCACAGTGATGAATTTCAAGCTCGATATTGCCGATTCGGGTGAGTTGCTCAAACGTTTTGGCATGAACGACGTGATTCGCCGCGGCAAGGGCAAGCTCGAGGGCCAGATCGCCTGGATAGGCTCGCCGCTGAGCCTGGACTATCCGAGCCTGAGCGGGCAGTTCAATGTGAATGTGGCTTCGGGCCAGTTCCTCAAGGCCGACCCCGGCATCGCCAAGTTGCTCGGGGTGCTGAGCCTGCAGGCCTTGCCCAGACGCTTGACGCTGGACTTCCGGGATGTTTTCTCCGACGGTTTTTCCTTTGACTTCGTGCGCGGCGATGTCACCATCAACCAGGGCCTGGCTTTCACCAATAACCTGCAGATGAAGGGTGTCAATGCCGCCGTGTTGATGGAAGGCACAGCCGACATTGCGAAAGAAACCCAGAACCTGACGGTGGTGGTGGTCCCGGAAATCAATGCCGGCACTGCATCGCTGATTGCCACCGTGATCAACCCGGCCATCGGCCTGGGCACCTTTCTGGCCCAGTATTTCCTGCGGCGCCCCTTGAGCGAGGCGACGACTCAGGAATTCCATATTGACGGGACCTGGGCCAATCCGAAAATCATCAAGGTCGATCGCAAACCCGTGACCGGGGCCAAACCCGGTGACGACAGCACCCTCAAGAGGTAAACATGCACGTCGCCGCCCTTCAAATGGTTTCAGGCATCACTGTCGCCGCCAACCTGGCCGTGGCCCGGCAACTGCTTGAGCGCGCTGCCGCGCAAGGCGCCGAGCTGGCCGTGCTGCCGGAATATTTTTGCGTGATGGGACTGAAAGACACCGACAAGCTGGAGGTTCAGGAGGAGGCGGGTGAAGGGCCGATCCAGGACTTCCTGGCCCGGTCAGCGCGCGAACTCGGCCTGTGGGTGGTGGGCGGGACCGTGCCGCTGCGTGCCAGCGACAGCCGCCGTGTGCGCAACAGTTCACTGGTGTATGCGCCATCGGGGCAGTGCGTGGCGCGCTACGACAAGATTCACCTTTTCCGTTTCGACAACGGAGTCGAACAGTACGACGAATCGCGCGTGATCGAATGCGGCGCGGAGCCGGTCACCTTCGAGCTGCCCTCTGCGGATGGCCACAGTTACCGGGTGGGCCTGAGCATCTGCTACGACCTGCGCTTTCCCGAACTGTACCGGGCCATGAAGGCGGATGTGCTGCTGGTGCCCAGCGCTTTTACCCGGACCACCGGCCAGTCGCACTGGGAAGCCCTGCTGCGCGCGCGCGCGATTGAAAACCTGGCCTATGTCGTGGCTGCAGCCCAGGGCGGCGCGCACGAGAACGGTCGCCACACCTGGGGCCAGAGCCTGGTGGTGGATCCCTGGGGCGAGGTGCTGGCGCAGCAGGCACAGAACCCGGCGGTGGTCATGGCGCAAGTCTCCGCCGAGCGGCTGCGGGCGGTCCGCCTGCAACTGCCCGCACTCAATCACGGGGTGTTGTGAATCCATCCGACGGGGCTGAAACCCCTGCCCCGACTGCGGGCCGGCATCGCTGGAGCCGGCGCTGGGCCTTGTGGGCGCTGCTGGTCACGTTGCTGGCGGCTCTTCTGTCGACCCTGGTCTGGCTCGCGGGACGCTACGAATCCAGCCAGGTGCAGAGCCGGATGGAGCAGGACGTGGTGCAGACGGCCACCGATATCCGCGGTGCGCTGACGCGCAATGTCCAGAGCATGCAGGCCTTGCAGGCCAGCAGCCCGGGCCCGGAGGCATGGCGTGTGCCCGCGACCGAATTGCTGCACGCGCACCGGGAGATCATGCGGCTGGAGTGGCGGGATATGGCACTGGCCACGGTTTCTCATGTCGAAACCCCTTATCGTCTCTCGGTATTTGAGCGCCTGGGCCGGGACAACACCCAGGCTGATGTTGGTTTCGCCTGCGCGGCGGCTCGCCGCTTCAGCGGACCGGCCTATTCAACCAGCTACTTCCTGCCGCAGGCCGACGGCCTGGGGCTGGAAGTTCTGGACATGTGCCTGCCGGTGTCGACGGCTGGCAGGCTGGCCGGTTATCTGGTGGCGACCTATTCGCTGCCGGACATGTTGTCCGAGCTGGCAGGCAGGCAGCTGACACGGGGACAGGGGCTGGCGTTCACCGAGGCCGACGGGACACGCCTGGCCATGCACGGCAACCCGGCGCGCGGCAGCCGGGCCTATGTTGCGCAGCATCTGCTCGACTTGCCTGGCAACACCATGGTGCTCAGGCTGGAGCGCCAGGTCGGGACGCCCGCACTGTTTCCCAATCTGCTGACGGCGCTGGTTGCTGCCATGTCCATCGCCCTGGTGGCTGTGCTGGCGCTGCTGGGCCGCGACATGCGCCGGCGCCTGAAGGTCGAACACGACCTGGCCGACGCGCTGGCATTTCGCAAGGCCATGGAGGATTCGCTGGTCACCGGCATGCGCGCCAGGGATCTGCAGGGCCGCGTGACCTATGTGAATCCGGCGTTTTGCCAGATGGTGGGCCTGGAGGCCCGCGAGTTGCTCAGGCACAGCATGCCGCCGCCTTACTGGCCACCCGAGCTGGCGGAGGAATACCAGCAACGGCAGGCCAGCCGGCTGGCCGTGGGTGCGACCTTGCCGCGTGAAGGGTTCGAGTCCGTGTTCATGCGTCGCGATGGTTCGCGTTTCCCGGTGCTGATCATCGAGGCGCCGCTGATCAATGCCGTGGGCAAACAGACCGGCTGGATGAGCGCCATCCTCGATGTCAGCGAACAGCGGCGCATTGAAGAGCTGTCGCGGGCCAGCCAGGACAGGCTGCAGGCCACAGCCCGGCTGGCCACGGTGGGTGAGATGGCTTCGCTGCTGAGCCATGAGCTGAACCAGCCGTTGGCAGCCATTTCCAGCTATGCCACGGGTTCCCTCAATTTGCTGCAAAGCGCCGCGGCCGAGGCGCAGCCGGCCGACAACAGCGAGGGCCTGCAACTGGCCATGCGCCGCATCGCAGAGCAAGCTGAACGCGCCGGCAAGGTCATCAAGAGCGTGCATGACTTCGTGCGCCGGCGCGAGCAGGTGCGCGAGCCGATCGCACCGCGCCTGCTGCTCGATGCGGTGATGCCGCTGGTCAGCCTGCAGGCGCGCAAGCTGGGGGTTCGGGTGCTGATGCAGGTGGATGAAAGCTGCGCGCCCGTGCTGTGCGACCGCACCATGGTCGAGCAGGTCCTGCTCAACCTGGCGCGCAACGGTATGCAGGCCATGCAGGGGCTGGACAAAAGCCGGCGCTTCGACAGGGTGCTGATCCTGCGCGTGCGCGCGGCAGCCTCGAATGCGTACAGCCGCTGGGTGGAATTTGCCGTGATTGATCACGGCGAAGGCATCCCGGAGGAGGTGGCGCGCCGCCTCTTCACCCCCTTTTTCACGACCAAGGCCGAAGGCATGGGTCTGGGGCTGAGCCTGTGCCGCACGGTGATCGAACAGCATGGCGGCTTTCTCGGTTTTGAGCCGATGCAGCCTCAGGGTACGATTTTCACCTTTACATTGCCGGTGGCGGTTACTGTCGCCATGTCGCACGAAGCGGCGACCGGTTGACCCAAGTATCAAGAAGGAGTCGGCATGGAACCCATCCAGAACGCTGCGGTGTACATCGTGGATGACGACGCCAGCGTGCGCGAGGCGCTGGCCTGGTTGCTGCGTTCCCGGCGCCTGAACAGTGAGACCTTTCCCAGCGCCGAAGCATTTGACGCGCGGATCTCGGGCTCCTTTCATGTCACTTCTCCTTCATGTGCCTTGCTGGATGTACGCATGGGGGGCATGAGTGGCCTGGCCATGTTCGAGAAACTGATCGGCTACGGTCTGCTGCCGACGCTGCCGGTGATTTTTCTGACCGGCCATGCCGACGTGCCCACCGCGGTGGATGCCGTCAAGCGTGGCGCTTTCGACTTTTGCGAAAAACCCTTTTCCGACAACGTGCTGGTGGACCGCATCGAGCAGGCGCTGGCACAGTCTGCGGCAGCGCTGGCCCTGCACAGCGAGCACACCAGTCTGCGGGCCCGGCTGGACGGCCTGACCGAGCGCGAACGCGACGTCATGCGGCTGGTGGTGGAGGGGTTGCCGAACAAGCTGGTGGCCGACCAGTTGGACATCAGCGTGCGGACGGTGGAAGTCCACCGGGCTCGGGTTTTTGACAAAATGCGGGTAAAGTCGGCAGTGGAACTGGCTAACCTGCTCCGTAATTTATAGCGGATCGCCCGGCTTCCGGGGATCGGCTTCATGCCGGACGTCTTCCTTGAGCTCGCCCTTGCTGCGGCCGGAGAACATCGTCCACCAGACAATGAAGACCAGAATGAGCAAGGCCCCCAAGGCTTCGAGTAAAAGTAAGGCCATGACTGTTTTCCCCCGGATAACACCGACTCTTGCCATTATCGCCACCGCGCTGGTTCTCGTGTCCTGCGCAACGCCGCCAGCGCGGGTGCCGGCGCCATCCGGGCCTGCCCGTGTTGGCGTTCCCGCGCGCCCTGAAACGGCGGTTCAAGCGCCTGCCGTGATGCGTGGCAAGAGCCGCTGGGTGCCTGTGGCCTGGACCGAACTGCCGGGGTTTGAAAACGATGCCCTGTTTGAGGCCTGGAACGCCTGGCTCAAAAGCTGCGAGCGGCCTAGCCCCGCGTTTGCGCCCCTGTGCGGCGAGGTGCGGCGCCTGAGCATTGCCTCCGGGGACGAGCAGCGCGCCTGGATGACCACCCGGCTGCAGCCTTACCGCGTCGAAACGCTGCAAGGCCAGGCCGATGGTTTGCTCACGAGTTATTACGAACCCCTGCTCAAGGCCAGCCGCCAGCCCGGCAATGGTTATGCGGTGCCGCTGTACCAGCCGCCGGTGGGTCTGGGCGGGCGCAAGCCCTGGTACACGCGTCAGGAAATCGAGACCCTGCCCGAGGCACAGGCTGCATTGAGGGGGCGGGAAATTGCCTGGCTGGCCGACCCGATTGATGCCATGTCGCTGCATATCCAGGGTTCGGGCCGGCTGGCTGTCACGGAAGCCGATGGTGCCCAGCGTACCGTGCGCGTGGCCTTCGCAGGTTCCAACGACCAGCCTTTTCGCAGCATCACCCAATGGCTGGCCGATCAGGGCCAAGGCCGCATGGTCGCCCCCTGGACGGAATCGACCAAAACCTGGGTTGCGCAGAACCCGCAGCGCCTGTCACAGCTGCTCTGGAGCAACCCGCGCTATATCTTTTTCCGGGAAGAGGCTTTGAGCGAGATGGACGTGGCCTACGGACCGCGTGGCGCCCAGGGTGTGCCGCTGACACCGGGCCGCTCGATTGCCGTGGACCGGGAGAGCATTCCGTACGGCACCCCGGTCTGGCTGGCCTCGCGCGGGGCGGCGGCAGACCTGCAAAAACTGGTGATGGCGCAGGACACGGGCAGTGCCATCGTCGGCGCCGTGCGGGCCGACTATTTTGCCGGCACCGGGCCGCAGGCCGGTGAACTGGCCGCGCGGGTCAACCAGCCTTTGCGTTTGTGGGTCTTATGGCCCAAGTAACCGTGCCCTCCAGGATCCTGATCCGCTCTGGCCTGTTGCTCGGTGTGCTTGCCTTGCTGTCTGCTTGCACGGTCACCGGTGTGGGTTCAACGGCGGCGCGCTACCGCTGTGAGCACGGCATCGACTTCAGCGTGAGGTTTGTTGATGACAGCGCGGTGATCGAGAGCTCAAGGGCCTCCGACGTGCTGTTTCGCGATGCCGGCGGGCAAGGCCCTTTGCAGCCGGTTTACAGCAACACGCGAATGCGCGCCGAGTTCGGCCTGGGGTCGGGCGGGCGTGAAGCGGTGCTGCATTACCCCCTCCTGCCGCTGATGGCGCGTTGCGTGCGGGATTGAGAAAGAGCGTTCCGGTGCCTGCGCGGAAGGCGACTATCGCACGGAAATCCGCAGTTGCACCGTCAGGGCCGACCGGTTCGCCGACTGCGTATGGTTGAACGGAGCCGAACTATTGCCCATACCGGCTTCATCCGACTGGGCCACAGTCATCCATTCGTTGAGAGGCGCAACCAGTGTGCTCACCACTCGGGAATCGGTGGGTGGAGCCATTGCATGGCGCGTGCTTTGCACGGCGGCCAGTTCCAGCTCGGCACTGTCGCCGCCCCGCCAGAGCGGCGTGGCAGAAAAACCGCTGCCCGCATTCACCAGCACCGTCCCGCTGCCGTAACGCACGACGCCGTTTTGCACAAAGCTGTGCAACAGCCGCAAGGGGACGCTGTTGCCCAGCATGATGTTCGCGCTGCGGCCGTTGAGTACCAGCAGCCGCTGGGTCAGGTGGCCTGAGTCGTTGCGCTGGTCGTTTTGCGCCGTGATATTGACGCGTCCTCCGGACTGGCCGGGCTGCAACAGCACCGAGCCCGAGGCGCCCACGGTGTTCTGCGACTGGTGGCTGTCGCGTAACTGCCGCACTTCGATCTGCAGGTTGCGCAGTGGCAGCGCGCCTGGATTTGCTATGGAATCAGGAGCCGGTTGCGCATGTACAGCAAGGGTCAGAGCCATAAAAGACGCTGAAACCAGGGCAGGGAGAAGTGTGAAACGGCGAATGGCCATGGGGAAGCATCTTACGCGGCCTTGCCTGCCAAGTGGCCCAGTGGAAGCACGCTGCTCGCCTTGATCTCGCCCAGTGAAAAGCTGGTGTGCATGTCTTTGACATTCGGCAGGTTCAGCAGGCTTTTCAATGCAAAGCGCGAAAAACTGTCCAGGTCCCGCGCCACCACCTGCAATTCGAAGGTACCGGTACCGCTGATGTAGTGGCAGGCAATGATCTCAGGCAGCTTGCGAATGGCTTCCTCCATCGCGCTGGTCGCGTCGCCCGTGTTGCGGTCCGCATCCAGGCGCACAAAAGCCAGCACGCCCAGCCCAATCTTGTGGCGGTCAATTTCCGCGCGATAGCCCTTGATGAAGCCTCCCTCTTCCAGCGCCCGCACGCGCCGCCAGCAGGGCGCGGCGCTCAAGCCAACCCTGGCGCTGAGTTCGGCATTGCTCAGGCGGCCGTCGGTTTGCAATTCATTCAGGATGGCGATGTCAAACTTGTCAAGTGTTTCCATAATTGCCAATTTTAAGCAAGAATCTTTCTCGTATCTGGTGAAACAGGGCATAAAAAGCAAAGACTTATCTGGCCATCGAGCCTACACTTTCCTCTATATAGAGGCATCACCCTACCCGGGTGTGAGCCTTTTCGCTCCGCCCAAAAGGCGGTGTCCGCCCCACGATTGGAGACAAGATGAACGCACCCCTGCCTGAACACATTCGCAAAGCCCTCGAGACAGTGACGCTCGACGACAAGTACAGCCTGGACTACGGCCAGGCTTTCATGAGCGGTGTCCAGGCGCTGGTCAAGCTGCCCATGCTACAGCGCCAGCGCGATGCCTTGCAGGGCAAGAACACGGCGGGTTTTGTCAGCGGCTACCGCGGTTCTCCGCTGGGTGGTTACGACCAAGCCTTGTGGAAGGCGTCGAGCTACCTGAAAGCGCAGAACATCGTGTTCCAGCCTGGCGTCAACGAAGAGCTGGCGGCCACGGCGCTGTGGGGCACGCAGCAACTGGGCTTTTCGCCACCCGGCACCAACAAGTTCGACGGCGTGTTCGGCATCTGGTACGGCAAGGGGCCGGGGGTGGACCGCTGCTCCGACGTTTTCAAACATGCCAACATGGCGGGCACCACGCCCTGGGGCGGCGTGATTGCCGTGGCCGGCGACGACCATGTGGCCAAAAGCTCGACCGCTGCACACCAGAGCGACCACATTTTCAAGGCTTGCGGCCTGCCGGTGTTTTTCCCGGCCAACGTGCAGGAAATCCTGGACCTCGGCGTGCATGCGTTTGCGATGAGCCGCTTCTCGGGCGTCTGGGCCGGCATGAAGACCATCCAGGAAATTGTCGAGTCCAGTGCCACGGCGATGATTGACCCCGAGCGCGTGCAGATCAAGCTGCCGACCGATTTCCAGATGCCGCCGGGCGGCGTGCACATCCGCTGGCCTGACGCGGCACTCGATCAGGAAGCGCGGCTGTTTGACTACAAGTGGTATGCCGCACTGGCCTATATCCGCGCCAACCGGCTCAACTACAACGTGATCGAAGGCCCGAATGACCGCTTCGGCATCATCGCCAGCGGCAAGGCCTACAACGACACGCGCCAGGCCCTGATTGACCTGGGTCTGGACGACACTACCTGCCGCCAGCTCGGCATCCGCCTGCACAAGGTCGGCGTGGTGTGGCCGCTGGAAGCGCAGTTGACGCGCGAGTTTGCCACGGGCCTGCAGGAAATCCTGGTGGTCGAGGAAAAGCGCCAGGTCATCGAATACCAGCTCAAGGAAGAGCTGTACAACTGGCGCGCCGATGTACGCCCCAACATCTACGGCAAGTTCAACGAGGTGGATGGCGACTTCAGCGGCGGCGAATGGTCCATGCCGAACCCGGCTGCCAATACGCTGCTGCGCGCCAATGCCGACCTGTCGCCCGCGCTGATTGCCAAGGCGATTGCGCAGCGCGTTCGCAAGCTCGGCCTGGACAGCGACATGGCCGCGCGCATTGATGCGCAGCTGGCGATTCTGGAAGCCAAGGAGCGTTCCCTGCAGGTGCTGGAGGTCAAAGCCGATCGTCAGCCCTGGTTTTGCTCGGGTTGCCCGCACAACACCAGCACCAAGGTGCCAGAAGGTTCGCGCGCCATGGCCGGGATCGGCTGCCACTTCATGGCCCTCTGGATGGACCGCAGCACGTCGGGCTTCACCCAGATGGGCGGCGAGGGCGTGCCCTGGGTTGGCCAGCAGCCTTTCACCACCGACCAGCATATCTTTGCCAACCTCGGTGACGGCACCTATTTCCACAGCGGCTCGCTGGCGGTGCGCCAGTCGATTGCCTCGGGTGTGAACATCACCTACAAGATTCTCTACAACGACGCGGTAGCCATGACCGGCGGCCAGCAGATCGGTGAGCGGCCCGAAGGCCTTTCAGTAGTGCAGATTGCCCAGTCCATGCGCGCCGAAGGCGCAGCAAAAATTGTGGTGGTGACCGACGAGCCGGAAAAGTACGAAGGCGTCACCCTGGTCGAAGGGGTGACCGTACACCACCGCGACGAACTGGATGCCATCCAGCGCCAATTCCGCGAGATCAAGGGCACAACCGTCATCATTTACGACCAGACCTGTGCCACCGAAAAGCGCCGGCGCCGCAAGCGCGGCAGCATGGTGGACCCGGCCCGGCGCGTGGTCATCAACGAGCTGGTCTGCGAAGGCTGCGGCGACTGCAGTGTGCAGTCCAACTGCCTGAGTGTCGAACCGCTGGAAACCGAGTTTGGCCGCAAGCGCCAGATCAACCAGTCCACCTGCAACAAGGACATGTCCTGCCTCAAGGGTTTTTGCCCGAGCTTTGTGACCGTTGAAGGTGGCCAGCTCAAGAAAAAGGCCAAGGGCAAGGCGGTGTCGCCTTTTGAAATGGGGCCTCTGCCCGAGCCGCAGATTCCTTCGACCCGCGGCGTCAACGGTGACGTCTGGGGTATCGTGGTCGCCGGCGTGGGTGGCACCGGCGTCATCACCATCGGTCAGTTGCTCGGCATGGCCGGCCATATTGAAGGCAAGGGCATCGTCACGCAGGATGCGGGTGGTTTGGCGCAAAAAGGCGGCGCCACCTGGAGCCACGTGCTGATTGGCGCGAGCCAGGAGGACATTCGCACCACCCGTGTCAGCATGGCTGGCGCCGATCTGATCATCGGCTGCGACCCCATCGTGGCGGCCGGCAAGGAGACAGTGATGCGCATGCGAGAGGGCCGCACCCATGTGGCGCTCAACTCCTACAGCACGCCGACGGCGGCGTTTGTGCATAACGTCAACTGGCAGAACCCCGCCGAAGCTTGCGCAGCTGAGATCACCAACGCTGTGGGGGTGACTGGCGTAGGCGCTTTCAATGCCGATGCTGCCTCGACGAAACTGATGGGCGACAGCATTTATACCAACCCGATGATGTTGGGCTACGCTTGGCAAAAAGGCTGGATTCCCCTGGAATATGCGTCGCTGATGCGTGCCATTGAACTGAACGCCGTGGCGGTGGACAACAACAAGACCGCCTTCGAATGGGGCCGCCGCGCTGCACACGACCTGGCCTCGGTTGAAAAGCTGTTTGTTTCCGCGCAGGTCATCGCCATGCCGACACCGCGCCAGGGTTTGGCGGACCTGGTGGCGCGCAGGGTGGCTTTCCTGACGGACTACCAGAATGCTGCTTATGCCGGGCACTACGAAAGTTTTGTGAAGCGGGTGGAACAGGCGGAATCGGTCCTCGGAAAAACACTTTTGACGCAAAACGTTGCCAAGTACCTGTTCAAGTTGATGGCCTACAAGGACGAATACGAAGTGGCGCGCCTGCATACCGACCGCAGCTTTCATGACAAGGTCGGGGCGATGTTTGAAGGCGACTTCAAGCTCAACTACCACCTGGCGCCGCCCATGATTGCGAAGAAAAATGACAAAGGCGAGCTGCAAAAGCAGAAGTTCGGTCCCTGGATGCTGACAGCGTTCAAGGTGCTGGCCAGGCTGAAGAGGCTGCGCGGCACTGCGCTGGACCCGTTCGGGCGCACCGAAGAGCGGAAGATGGAGCGTGCACTGATCGGCCAATACCTGGCAAGCATGGAGGAGGTGCTGAAAAGCCTGAACGCCGGCAATCATGCGGCTGCTGTGGAGCTTGCCCGTATTCCGGAGCTCATCAAGGGTTATGGCCATGTCAAAGCGCGCAATGTCGAGCAGGCGCAGCAGCAGTGGCTGCTGGCGATGGCGGCGTTTCGCCAGCCGGCATTGGACGTGCGCCAGGCGGCTTGAGTCCTTCCGCGCAGTACAGCGCGCTCTTTCAGGAAGCCTGGCGGTAGGGACGGCCTGCTGACAGGTGCACGAGAGCCCTGCGCACCCACCGGTTACAAATCCTTACGCCATCTGGCCGCATACAATCGGGCTCTCTCAGCACCCTTGGCCGACCCGGGGGCGCCCTATTTCTTGTTGTGGAGTCTGCTGTGTTCATTTCTTCTGCGTTTGCCCAAACCGCCCCTGCCGCCGCTGCCGAAGGCGGCATGTTGTCGTCACTCACCAGCATGCTGCCGCTGGTGTTGATGTTTGTGGTTCTGTATTTCGTGATGATTCGCCCGCAGATGAAAAAACAGAAAGAGCATCGCGCCATGATTGATGCGCTGGCCAAGGGCGATGAGGTGGTGACCGCTGGCGGGCTGCTCGGTACCGTCACCAAGCTGGGCGAGGCCTACCTGAGCCTGGAGCTTGCCACGGGCGTTGAAGTCCAGCTGCAGCGCAGCGCCATCGTTCAAGTGTTGCCCAAAGGCAGCATCAGGTCGTAAACACCTCTCCTGGCCGGCAGGCAAGGGCCTGCCCTTTTTAAGTCCACCAGTTTTCCCAGGAACAGCACACTCATGAATCGTTATCCGGTCTGGAAGTATGTGATCCTTGCTGTTGCGGTATTGATGGCCGCGCTTTACACGCTGCCCAATTTTTTCGGTGAGGCGCCTGCGGTTCAGGTGTCCAGCAGCAAGGCCAGCCTCAAAATTGACAGCACGACCGTGGCGCGGATCGAGCAGGTGTTGCGGGAGGCCAACGTCACGGCCGATGCGGTGACCCTGGATGCCACCTCGGTGAAGGCGCGTTTTGGCGACACGGATGCCCAGCTCAAAGCCAAGGACGCCATCGAAAAGGCCCTGGCGCCCGATCCGGCGGCATCTTCGTATGTTGTGGCCCTCAATCTGCTGTCGCGCTCGCCCGCCTGGCTGACCGCGCTCAATGCCCGGCCCATGTATCTGGGGTTGGACTTGCGCGGTGGGGTGCATTTCATGCTCCAGGTGGACATGCAGGCAGCATTGACAAAAAAGGCGGAATCTCTGGCGGGCGACCTGCGTGTGGTGTTGCGCGAGAAGAATATCCGCCACGGCGGCATCGCCCGCAATGGCCAGGCCATTGATATCCGGTTCCGCGACATGGCCACACTTGATGCTGCCCGGGGGCTGGTGCAGGACCAGTTCCCGGATCTGCAGACTGTGGATGCGCCCGAGGGGACGGACTACAAGCTCACTGCGCGCATCAAGCCCGAGGCTTCACGGCTGGTGCAGGAGCAGGCGCTCAAGCAGAACATGGTCACGCTGCACAACCGCATCAACGAACTCGGTGTGGCCGAGCCGGTGATCCAGCAGCAAGGGCTGGACCGCATCGTGGTGCAGTTGCCGGGTGTTCAGGACACGGCCAAGGCGAAAGACATTCTGGGGCGCACTGCGACGCTGGAGATGCGGCTGGTTGATGAAAGTGCCGAAGGCCGCGCCGCCGAGAGTGGCGCCAGCGTGGTTCCCTTTGGCTCGGAGCGCTTTCTCGAGCGTGACGGCCGGCCCGTGATTGTCAAAAAGCAGGTCATTCTGACGGGTGAGAGCCTGACGGACGCACAGCCGGGCTTTGATTCGCAGAGCCAGCAGCCCAAGGTGGATTTGACCGTGGACGCCAAAGGTGGACGCATCATGCGGGATGTGAGCCGGGAAAATGTCAAGAAGCGCATGGCGATCGTGCTGTTTGAAAAGGGCGTGGGCGAGGTGCTGACGGCACCTGTGATCCAGAGCGAACTTGGCAACCGCTTCCAGATTTCCGGCGCCATGAGCGTGACGGAAGCCAATGACCTGGCGCTGTTGCTGCGCGCCGGATCACTGGCGGCACCTATGGAAATCATCGAGGAGCGCACCATCGGCCCGACACTGGGTGCCGAAAATATTTCCAAGGGTTTTCACAGCGTTGCCTGGGGTTTCCTGGTGATCGTGGCCTGCATGGCTGTGTACTACATGCTGTTTGGCTTGTTTTCGGGGCTTGCGCTGGCCGTCAATCTGCTGCTACTGGTGGCGATTCTGTCCATGCTGCAAGCGACGCTGACCTTGCCGGGCATGGCGGCCATGGCGCTGGCCCTGGGCATGGCGATTGACTCCAACGTTCTGATCAATGAGCGGGTGCGAGAAGAGCTGCGCAATGGTGCGGCGCCGCAGGCTGCCATCCATGCCGGTTATGAGCGTGCCTGGGCCACCATCCTGGATTCGAACATCACCACCCTGATCGCCGGACTGGCTTTGCTGGCCTTCGGCTCGGGGCCTGTGCGGGGTTTTGCGGTGGTGCACGTCATCGGCATTCTGACCAGCATGTTCTCTGCGGTGTTTTTCTCGCGCGGACTGGTCAATCTTTGGTATGGTCGGCAGAAAAAACTCAAATCAGTCTCCATTGGCACCATCTGGCGCCCGCCCGGAGACGCCGGTTTGCCTGCCAAGACAGGCAAATCCGCAGCCACGGTTAACTAGCCACAGAATAACGAGAAGAGAACGCCATGGAGTTTTTCAAGATCCGCAAGGACATCCCGTTCATGCGGCATGCCCTGATCTTCAATGTGATTTCATTCACGACCTTTGTGCTGGCCGTCGTTTTCCTGTTTTCGCGCGGCCTCCACCTGTCGGTGGAGTTCACCGGCGGCACGGTGATGGAGGTGAGTTATTCGTTGCCGGCTGACGTTGAAAAAGTGCGCGGGACCGTGGCTGGCCTGGGCTTTACCGATGTCCAGGTGCAGAATTTCGGGACCGCGCGCGAGGTGATGATCCGGTTGCCCGCGCAAAAAGGGGTAACCACCGCCCAGCAGAGCGACAAGGTCATGGCTGCCCTGAAAGCCGATGATCCTCAGGTGACCTTACGGCGGACCGAGTTCGTTGGCCCCCAGGTCGGCGAAGAGCTGGCGCAGGATGGCCTGAAGGCGCTGGCCATGGTGGTGGTCGGCATCATGATTTACCTGGCCTTTCGCTTCGAATGGAAATATGCGGTGGCGGCCATCATTGCCAATTTGCATGACGTCGTGATCATCCTTGGTTTTTTCGCCTTTTTCCAGTGGGAGTTTTCGCTCTCGGTGCTGGCTGCGGTGCTGGCCGTTCTGGGTTATTCGGTCAACGAATCGGTGGTGATTTTCGACCGGATCCGGGAGAATTTCCGGCGTTATCGCAAGATGAACACGGTGCAGATCATCGACAACGCGATCACTTCCACCATCAGCCGGACCATCATTACCCATGGATCTACGCAAATCATGGTGTTGTCAATGTTGCTGTTTGGCGGGCCGACGCTGTTTTATTTTGCATTGGCCCTGACCATTGGTATCCTGTTCGGCATCTACTCTTCAGTGTTTGTGGCTGCGGCTATTGCAATGTGGCTGGGTATCAAACGCGAAGACCTGGTCAAACCAACGGGCAAAAAGGACGAAGATCCGAACGATCCGAATGCCGGAGCAACGGTTTAGGAAAGTCGCAACAAGACCAATACCTTCGTGGCCGCAAACACCAAAAGAGATCTTCTTCTTGCCAGGCAGGCCCGCGAACGGTTTGTAGGGCATGCAGTACGCATTCTTCCGGAGCTGGCCAGCGGCATTCGTGTCAAGCTGTCCGGCCTGATGGAGCAAAGCGGCAATGCCCGCGAGATGCAGGACAGGCGTGATGCCTGGTTGTCTTATCAGGACAATGAAGCGATCTGGGTCAATGCGACCATCGCCGCCTGGAAAAAAGCGCTGACTCCCCCAACCGCCTCTGTCCGCATGGCGGTGGACACCGGAAAATTCGAGTTGATGGGCAACGAGGTGATGGAAAACAAGATCCTCGCCTCACGCCTCGCCCTGCGCCTGCTGGACAGCGCCAGCTGGGAGCTCAACGATTTGCGCCTGCGCATCCAGAGCCTGGAAGGGGTTTCTGAACTTGCGAAGGAAGACATTCTTCGCCCTGAAGTCCTTTCGCAGAACCTGGTGGAGCAGTGGACGCTGGCGCCTTTGTCGCGCGAAGTGTGGTTGATGGTGCAGGACCTGATCCAGCAGCAATTAACCACGCATTTGCTTGACGCCTACCGTGCGGCCAACGAGTTCCTGATCAAGGAAAACGTGATGGTGGACATTGACCTGCGGGGGCTTGTCAAACGCACGCCTTCTGCCGAGAGTTCATCATCGGCGGGCAAATCCACGACAACCCGAAGCCGCGCTGCGCCAGCGGCAGGGCATACTTCCGGCGCGGGCGCGCCGGGTGCAGGGCTTCCAGCCGCAGGGGGTGACAGAAGTCGAGGTGCCGACGGCGGGGCTGCAGGCGGCGGGCGTTCAGGTTCAGGGCCCGGCACGGCGAAAGGTGCGGGGACTGTTTCGGGTACGGGGGGAGGCCGCAGCGGTTCGCCGGGGGGCAACGCGGCGCCTTCGGACTCTGCTGCAGCCAGGGCCGCAATTCACGACGAAACACGCATGCAGACCGGGACTTCGCCTCTGGCGCGGGCGCGCATGCGGGCGCAGGGCGTGATGGGTCACCTCAAACGCCTGCTGTCGGACCATGCCGTTGATTTTGACCACACGCATGTCAACCAGCCCTCACCGCAACTGGCACAGGCGCTGTCAAAAGTGCAGACCCGAACAGCTGTTGCAGGCAATGCCTATGAAGGCACCCTGGTGGAGGCGCCGGACCAGATCTACGGCTCCGCCGATGTGGAGCAGGCGGCAGGCGCCTTGCGCCAGCGCAGCAGTGACCTCAAACAGGCGGCCAGTACCTCCAGTGAAAAAGCCATCATAGAGATCGTGGCGCTGATGTTCCAGAGCATTCTGGCCGAAGACCGCATTCCGCCTGCAGTGCGGGTGTGGTTCGCCCGCCTGCAGATGCCGGTACTGCGCGTGGCAATTTCCGAACCCGAATTTTTTGGCTCGCTGCAGCATCCGGCGCGCCGGCTGATCGACCGCATGGGCTCCTGCGTGCTGGGTTTTGATGCGACCGTTTCGGGTGGCGCCCTCGAAATTGAAATCAAGCGCATCGTGCAGGTCATCGAACAGTACCCGGAGACGGGTCGGCGTGTGTTCCAGCTCGTGTATGACGAATTCCAGAAATTCCTCTCGAAATTCCTGTCTGGGCAAGGAAGCGCAGCCCGCGTGGTGAGCGTGGCCCAGCAGATGGAGCAGAAGGAAACCATGGCCATCCAGTACACCATTGAGATGCGCAGCATGCTCAACGACATGCCGGTGCGCGAGGAGATCCGCGAATTCCTGTTCAAGATCTGGGCTGAAGTGCTGGCCATTGCAGCCATGAAAAACGGGCCCCAGCACAAGGACACCATCACGCTCAAGCAGGCTGCGGCCGATCTCGTCTGGGCCGCAAGTGCCAAGCCCAACCGCAATGACAGGGCACGCGTGATTGCCGATTTGCCCAAATTGCTGCACCTGTTGCGGCTGGGCATGTCCATGCTGGGCATGACCTTGCCGGTGCAGGATCAGCACCTCAAAATCATCAGTGATACGCTGGCCGACGCCTTCATGTCCAAGACCGATGCCATCTCCCTGGAGCGCATCGAGGAGATGTCCAGGCGGCTGGCGAATCTGGAGGACTACCTGTCGGACGAGGATGTCGGTGACCTGCCGCTGGACACCGAAAACCTGGTCATGATGATCGGCATTGATGCCTCGGACATCGAAGTCATTGCCGATGGCGGCAGCCAGCCCAGCGAAG
Organism: Polaromonas sp.; assembly: GCF_049790275.1. Taxonomy (GTDB): domain Bacteria; phylum Pseudomonadota; class Gammaproteobacteria; order Burkholderiales; family Burkholderiaceae_C; genus Polaromonas. The sequence continues at coordinate 7,966 of NZ_JBAQYR010000038.1, read as the reverse complement.
CCATGCGTTCCTGGGCACAGGAGCTGCAGCTGGGTGCCTGGTTCAGTCTGGACCACAACGGCCAGGTCAGCCATGTGCAGTTCGCCTGGCGCAGCGAGCGCAAGCAACTGCACCTGTTTGCGTCGACCGACGGCCGCAATTTCCTGATTCAGGCACGACGCCTGGCGGCCTATCTGCAGGCCGGCCTGCTGGTGCCGACCGAAGAGGAAGCGCTCACCGTGCGCGCCACCCGCGACGCGCTGGCCAAACTTGATGCCAATCCGGAGCGTCTGTTGGGCTAAGCCGTTTGAGGGCTGCCTCTTGACTCGCGTGGTCGCAAGCGCATCGCAGCCGAATGAGGATATGAGATTCGCGAGCTCAGGGGCTCTAAATACCAGCGGCGGCCGCAGATCTGGCTTTGCCAGCTCGCAGGCGCAGCGCCCCCTCGGGGGCAGCGCATTACACGAAGTGAAAAGCGTGGGGGCTCAATGAGCCACGCGGAATTCGGTGTCGTCGCAGAGTTCGTCCAGGACCAGGGCGTCTGGTTCTTCACCAAAGCTCCAGTACACCATCAGCACAATGATTTTCAGGTCGTCGAGCATCAGCGGATCACCGGGGGCCGCCATGGCCCGGTCAATGACAATTTCCCGCATGTGGGGTGGTAGCACGCCGGAAGTTTCGAGGAAGCTGACAAAACCCAAGGCTTGTGCGCCCAGATGGTCCTGTTCTGCCACGGAATAAACGCGCAGGCTGCCGGCTGACTGCGTGACAAAGCCGGGGGGTGTGTTGGTCAGCGCAAGTTCGGGTGCTACTGCGGATGCGATGGGTAGGCCAACCTGGGTGTTTTGTGCAGCGACATTCAGGCCATTGAGCCAGACCAGCGCCGCCTGGATTTCCTCAGCCTCAAACCCGACTGCGGTGAGCTTGCGGCTCAGCTGGTGCAGTTCGGGGCAGGCGTCGCCTTGCCAGTAGTTCTCGTAAACGTACACCAGTACTTCAAACATGTACCCAATATAACGCAGTTAAGGCCGGCCTTGCCTCCGTATTCCGATGGCCCATTGTCGAGCGTGTGCCGGAGCTTAACCCGTCGCCATGCGCTGAAACAGCCCGCCTTGCAGCCGCGCCACCTCGCCGGTCATTTCCAGAGACAGCAGGCGGGCCTGCAACTCTGCCGTCGCCAGTCCGGTGCGCGCCTGCAATGCGTCCAGGCTGACCGGTTCGAAGCCCATCGCGGTAAAAAGGGGGTCTTCGGCCGGTTGCTCTTCGTCATCGTTACCGGGGGGCAAGAGCGCCGAAACATGCGGCAAATTCAACTCTTCCAGTACGTCCTGGGCGGACTCCACCAGCTTGGCCCCCTGCTTGATGAGCGCATGGCAGCCACGTGATTGCGGGGAATGGATCGAACCCGGAATGGCGAATACCTCCTTGCCCTGCTCGGCCGCCAGGCGCGCGGTGATCAGTGAGCCCGACTTGAGCGCTGCTTCGACGACCAGCGTGCCTTGCGACAGCCCGGAGATCAGGCGGTTGCGCTTGGGGAAGTTGGCCGTCAGCGGCAGTGTGCCCAGTGGGAACTCGCTGATGATGAGCCCTTGCTGGGCAATCCGGTGGGCCAGCGCCAGATGTTGTTTGGGATAGACCCGGTCCAGCCCGGTGCCCACCACGGCAATGGTGCTTCCCCCGCCGAGCAGGACACCGTCGTGGGCTGCGCCATCCACGCCAAGTGCGAGTCCCGACACCACGCAGAGGCCGGCTTCGCCGAATACCTTGGCAAATTGCCGGGCATTGCTTTCGCCCTGCGGTGTGGGGTTTCGGCTCCCCACGATGGCCAGGCAAATCGCTCCATTATTTGTAGCTGGCGACGCCCATGGATCAAGGGCTCCGAGCATATAAAGCATGGAAGGCGGGTCTTCGATGTCAAGCAGTGCAGGGGGGTAGCCGGTGTCGCCCAGCGTCACCACACGCCGATTGTCCGCGCCTTGCAGCCAGTCCAGCGTGGCTTGCAACTGGGCGGCCAGTGTGGCGGGCTCCGTCTGCAGCGCATCGACCAGACGATCCGAACCCAGCTGGCGCAGCGTGTCGGCGTCCTGCTCAAAAATGGCTTGCGCTGAGCCAAAAGCGGCCAGCAACTGGCGGGCGCCAGTGTTGCCGATGCCCGGTGTCAGGGACAGGCGCAGCCAAGCGCCGAGTTCTGTTGCATCCACGGGAGCGGCCAGGTTCAGGCCGCGCCGGAAGGAAAGGGGCTGTTCATGCGGAAAGCCGGCAAGGTTTGCCGGCGGGTCTCAGTTCGGGTTGGTGAAGCGGTCGCCAACTTTCACGCCTTCGCTCACTTCCAGGACCAAGGCATAGGACAGCTTGTCGAAGGCACGGAAGACGATCAACAGACCGTTGCGCTCATTGGGCAACCTGATCTGGGTTCTGGCGGAATCTGTGCGATCGGTGATCTGCTCTCCGCTTCGCAAAATAGCCATCACATAACCCCGCTCTATCCCGTCCCGCAGGCCGCGATTGATCACCACCACCTGGTTGCCAGCCGCATAACGCACTGCACTGCCGTAAATCGAGACAATCTGGCCGTCCATCGGAAGCACCGGCGCGCGCGGTACATAACTTAGCAGCTCGCGCGGTGGTTCCGGTACCAGCCGGTCACCGACGCGCATTTCTTCCTTGGCAACCAGGATATCGATGGTCGCCGGAATGATTTCGCTGGATACCTTGCCATCCTTGCCAGTGACGTTGCCGGTGGATTCACCGCGAACCAGTTCGGCCTTGCCGAGAAACTGGGCTTCGTAGCCGAGGATTTCGCCGGTGGCCGGGTCTTTCAGCGGCGTCGCGTTACGGAAGACGCGGTAGTCCAGGGGTTCCCCCTGGGCCGTACTCAGCGGTTTGCCGGAGTCCTGGCTGGTGTAGACACCTCGGGCATAGGCGCGGTCACCACGGCTGAGCAGGACGCGACCTTCCTGCGCGGCCACAATGCGCGGTGCGGTCAGGAAAGTGGCTTCATCCACGATCATGGCTTCCGAGAGAAAAGGCTCGATGGCTTGTGGCGACAGCGTGGGGACTGCTGCGTCGGCCAACGATTCGTAACGCGTGCGCGGCGATACCCGCACGGTCCCCGGCTGGCCATCGCCTTCGCCCGGCCGCCGGGCCCGCAAGGTGGCGCGGCCGCCGGATTTGTCCAGATAAAGCTGTTGGCCCGGGTAAATACGGTGCGGATTGCGGATGTCATCCAGGTTCATGCCCCACAACTCGGGCCAGCGCCACGGGGTTTTCAGGAACATGCCCGAGATGGCCCACAAGGTGTCTCCCCGCTTGACGGTGTATTCGTCGGGAGCGTTGGGCGCCAGATCGCTCAGCGGCACGCCGGTCTGGGCTACCTGGTTCGCGGTGGCCTTCTGGCCGGCCGTGATCGGGAAGTTCTGCGCCTGCAAGCCCGTTGCGGATGCCAGCAGGGCGACGGCTATTGAAATCTGGGTGAACCGACCAAAAATATGTTGCATCTTGAAGGCCCTTGGGGCTTGCGCGGCCTTGAGCCCGGAGGCCGTATGCCGCGTTTGTAACTTGATAAATCACTAGCGATTTTGTACTTAAGCCCTTGATTAGGCAACGAATATGCCAATTCACGGCAACCAGAACGCTGAAAATTAGCGAAAATTAGCGAAAATAGCGACATCTGATTGCCTGCCACCATGACCTCATTGACCATTCTTCGCTACCCGGACCCGCGTTTGCACACTGTCGCCAAACCCGTCGCGGCGGTGGATGCGCGTATCCGCGCACTTGCTGCGGACATGCTGGAGACCATGTATGAGGCCCAGGGCATTGGCCTGGCTGCCAGCCAGGTCGATGTGCATGAGCGGCTGGTGGTGATTGATATCAGCGAAGGCCGGGATCAGCCGCTGGTGCTGATCAATCCCGAAATCATCTGGGCCAGCCCGGAAACCCAGGTCAACGACGAAGGCTGCCTGTCGGTGCCCGGTGTTTACGATGGGGTGGAGCGCGCCAGTGCCGTTCGTGTGCGGGCACTCGACCTGGAAGGCCAGCTGCAGACTCACAGCGCTGAAGGCCTGCTGGCGGTGTGCATCCAGCACGAGATGGACCATTTGCTGGGCAAGGTATTTGTCGAGTACCTGTCGCCGCTCAAGCGCAATCGCATCAAGACCAAGATGATCAAGCAGAAGAAGGAAGAAGAGCGGGTCAGTTAGAGCCCCTACGCTCGCGCACTGCGTGTCGCTCTCTGCCCCCCTAGGGGGCGCTGCGCCTGCGGCCCGGCGAAGCCGGTTCCGCGGCCCCGACTGGTACTCAGAGAAAAGCGCCCGGCTCATTCACTTCGCCCCAGCGTGCCGGTGGAAAATTGTCTGACCGGTCTTTCCAGGTCGGTCCTCGGTGAAAATCGCCTGATGCGCATTATTTTTGCCGGTACCCCCGAATTCGCCCGTGTGGCCCTTGCGCAGCTTCATGCTGCCGGTTTTGAAATTCCCCTGGTCCTGACCCAGCCGGACCGGCCGGCCGGCCGCGGCATGAAACTGCAGGCTCCCAGTGTCAAACAGTTCGCCCTGGAAAAGCATATTCCTGTGGCCCAGCCGCGCAGCCTGCGCCTCGACGGCAAATACCCGGAAGATGCCGCCGCTGCGCGTTTGGCCATTGAGGCGGCGCAGGCGGACGCCATGGTGGTTGCCGCCTATGGCCTGATCCTGCCTCAATGGGTGCTGGGCACGCCACGGCTGGGTTGCTTCAACATCCACGCTTCCTTGTTGCCGCGATGGCGGGGGGCGGCGCCGATTCATCGCGCCATCGAGGCCGGCGACACCGAGACAGGCATCACCATCATGCAGATGGATGCCGGCCTGGACACAGGGGACATGCTGCTGGTTGAAAAACTGGCCATCCTGCCCGCCGACACCACGGGCACCTTGCATGACAGGCTGGCGACGCTGGGAGGCCACTTGGTTGTTGAGGCCCTGGAGCTTGCGGCCTGTGGCGGCCTCACGCGGGTGCGACAGCCGGATCAGGGCATCACCTATGCCCACAAGATCGAAAAACACGAAGCAATGATCGACTGGACACTCGGTGCTGCCGTGATCGAACGGCGCATCCGTGCCTTCAACCCTTTCCCCGGCGCGGCCGGCCTGCTGGCGGGCGAGCCCGTCAAATTCTGGCTGGCCTCCGTGTTGCCAGGGTATCCGGTGTCAGAAGGTGCCCTGCCCGGCCAGGTGCTGGCCGCCGGTCCGCAAGGCATGGACATTGCCACCGGCGAAGGTGTACTGCGTGCCGTCCGGTTGCAAAAGGCTGGTGGCAAAGCACTGGACGTGGCCGAGTTTCTGCGCGGTTTCGCTTTGCAGCCAGGCATGGTTTTTCAGGGCAGTCCGGGGAAGATTTCTTGACCGCGGCGCTGCTGCGACACCCGGAATTCCGCCGGGGTGCGCGCGACATGGCGCCGGTCGCGGCCGGCACGGCCGCCTGGGGCCTGATGACCGGCGTGGCGATGGTCAAATCCGGTATGAGTATCTTTGAGGCGGTGCTCATGGGCGTGATCGTGTTTGCCGGCAGCTCCCAGCTGGCCGCCGTGCCGCTGATTCTTGCCGGCGCACCCATGTGGGTGATTCTGGCGACCGCAGTTTGCGTCAATTTGCGTTTTGTCGTGTTCAGCGCCCACCTGCGGCCCTACCTCATGCACCAGCCGCTCTGGCGGCGCCTGGTCAGTGGTTATTTCACGGCCGACCTCAGTTATGTGATGTTCACCAACCGCCATCCTCATCCGGTACCGCCCGGGGATGTGGCGGCGCTACGGGCCCAGGAAGCCTATTTGGCAGGCAATTGTGCCGTGACCTGGGTCAGCTGGGTGGTGCCGAGCCTGCTGGGCATTGCTCTGGCCAATGCCATCCCGCTGCATTGGGGGCTGGGGTTCGCCGGCATCCTGGCCCTGCTCGGCATCCTGTGTTCATTGGCCAGCAGCCGCCTGCGTGCGGTTTCCGCTGGTGTTGCCGGTGCGGCTGCGGTGGCCGCCTTTGCCCTGCCGCTCAAACTCAACATCCTGGTGGCGATTGCCGCGGCGGTGGCTGTTTGCCTGATGCTCGAGAAACCATCGGCACCTCAGCCTAAAACAGGGGGCGCGGCATGACCGATGGCTGGACGGTGCTCACGATTCTTGGCCTGGCGGTGGTCACGGTGATTACACGCTCGTTCTTTTTTATCTCCAGCAAGCCCTGGACGCTGCCGGTCTGGGCGCAGCGCGGCCTGCACTATGCGCCGATTGCGGCCCTGTCGGCCGTTATCGTCCCGGAAATCGTGACGACGCAGGGGCAGTTCATCGGCACCTGGCAAGACGCCCGCGTGTTTGCGGCGCTGGCCGGAGCGGCCTGGTTTTTCTGGCGCAGGGGCGTGTTGGGCACCATCATTGCCGGGATGGCGGTTTACCTGCCCTTGCACATGGGCCTGGGTTGGTAGGGACGAGCCCCCACGGTTGCTCATTTCGTGTAGCTCCCCGCCCCCAGAGGGGGCCGCCGCGCCTGCGGGCCGGCAAAGCCGGACCCGCGGCCCCTGCTTATACGGAGTCGTTACGGTCGCTCACGGTCCGCTGCGGTGGCGCACCTACAATTTGAAGCTTTGCGCAACCGACCCCCAACTTTCCATTGCGAGCTACCATGAACTTCATCCGTTTTTCCGATTTGTGTTCCCAAGGACTGGTCAAGGGCCGGCGCGTTTTTATCCGTGCCGATCTCAACGTGCCGCAGGATGACGCTGGCCGCATCACCGAGGACACCCGCATCCGCGCTTCGATTCCCTGCATCCAGATGGCCCTTAGCGCCGGCGCTGCGGTGATGGTCACCTCCCATTTGGGACGGCCGACCGAAGGGCAGTTCAAGCCCGAAGATTCCCTGGCGCCTGTGGCGCTACGCCTGGGCGAACTGATGGCGCGGGAGGTGCCCTTGCTATCCGGCTGGGTGGATGGCGTGGAGGTGTCGCCCGGCCAGCTCGTGCTGCTGGAAAACTGCCGCGTCAACAAGGGCGAGAAAAAAAACGACGAGACCCTGGCTCGCAAGATGGCGGCGCTCTGCGATATTTTTGTGCATGACGCCTTCGGCACGGCGCATCGCGCGGAAGCTTCCACCTATGGCATTGCGCAGTTTGCGAAAACAGCGTGTGCCGGCCCGTTGCTGGCGGCCGAAATGGATGCGATTTCCAAGGCCTTGGCCAATCCGAAACGACCGCTGGTAGCCATCGTGGCCGGCAGCAAGGTCTCCACCAAGCTGACCATTCTCCAGGCACTGGCCGGCAAGGTGGACCAGCTGATTGTGGGCGGCGGCATCGCCAACACCTTCATGCTGGCCAACGGCCTGCCGATCGGTAAAAGCCTGGCCGAGCGTGAGCTGCTGGGTGAAGCGCGCGCCGTCATGGCGGCCATGAAGGCGCGCGGCGCTGAGGTGCCGATTCCCACCGATGTGGTGACCGCCAAGACCTTCAGCGCCGACGCGCCCGCCACCGTCAAGCCCGCCACGGAGGTGGCAGACGACGACCTGATCCTGGATATCGGCCCGCAGACCGCGAAAAAGCTGGCCAATCAACTGATGGCCGCCGGCACCATTGTCTGGAATGGCCCGGTGGGTGTGTTCGAGTTCGCTGCCTTTGAAGGCGGTACCAAAACCATCGCGCAGGCGATTGCCGCCAGCCCAGCCTTCAGTATTGCCGGCGGGGGCGACACGCTGGCAGCCATCGCCAAATATGGCATTGAAAAAGATGTGGGCTACATCTCGACCGGCGGCGGGGCTTTCCTCGAAGTCCTGGAAGGCAAAACCCTGCCGGCGTTTGAGGTTCTGCAGAAACGCGCCGCAGGCTGACGGAATGGGGTGATTGCTATTAAAATAGGGGCTTAGGAAGCAAAGTTCATCAACAGATGAGCTAAGTTCCTATGGTGATTCAGAAAAATCGGTATTTCAGACGCTCCAAACTCAGCGAAGCAAAAGTGCGTCAAATCCTGCGTTACTTTGCG
>NZ_JBAQYR010000037.1:0-50722 GCF_049790275.1 Polaromonas sp. | reverse complement strand
TAGAGTCATCTGGCTATTGTGCCGTTGGAATGAAGCCCCCACGGTTGCTCAAGCGCCCGAGGCCTTGCAGGCCGCGGCTCGCGAGACGCTTCGCCTCTGTCGCCTGTCCAAAGCTGCTCAAGCAGCTGTGGAGCCGTAGGCTCCAGCCCCTCGGGGGCCGCTGCGCCTGCGGGCCGGCGAAGCCGGACCCGCGGCCCCTGCTTGAAGGGGATATCTCACTTTCGCTCATTCGCATGTAGTTGACCGACTTGCCATGCCCGCTTCCCCTAACTTAAACACTGTTAACGAGCCTGCGCGCTCTCTGCCCATCTACGGCGAATTTGATGTGGTCGTGATCGGTGGCGGGCCGGCTGGACTGGCGGCCAGCGTCAGTGCTGCGGAGCATGGCGCGCGCACCCTGCTGGTCGAACACTACGGTTTTCTGGGCGGCATGGGCACAGCCGGCGGCGTCACCAATTTTGCGGGCCTCTACGGCCGCAAGGATGGTGAGATGCAGCAGCTGGTGCACGGTGTGGTGGATGACCTGCTGGCGCGCATTGACGCACTTGGCGGGTTGAACCAGCCACAGGACGGCATGCAGGGACGCATCCGGGTTCGCTCCTACGATGTGTCAGCTTACAAATGTGCCGCTGACCAGCTGTTGCTGGCTGCCGGTGTGCAGATTCTTTTTCACGCCTGGGCGGCCGCGGTGGTGATGAACGGCCAGGCGATCGAAGCCCTGGTGGTGGAAACCAAGTCCGGACGCCAGGCCATCCGGGCCCGGCGCTTCATCGATTGCTCAGGCGATGCCGACGTGGCCCATTTTGCCGGCGTGCCTTTTGAGCTGGGGGACGGACACGGCAGTGCCCTGTTCCCGTCCACCATGTTCCGTGTCGGCCATGTCGATGCCGGGCCGGCGCTGGCGGCTGTCGGCGAGTTCAAGGCCATCAACGACCTGATGGAACAAAGCGAAGCCCGTCATCCGGGACGCTATAAATTCCCGCGCAAGGGTGCCATCCTGCGTCCGCAGAAAAATCCCGCCGAGTGGCGCGCCAACGTCACGCAAATCCGCAACGCAGCCGGCAATGCCATGGACGCCACCGACGCCCGCCAGCTCAGCGAAGGCGAACTGGAAGGCCGCCGGCAGATCACCGAGTACTTCCGCTTTCTCAAGGACGAGGTTCCGGGGTTTGAAACCTCAGCCATCGTGGATATTGCGCCCCAGGTCGGCATCCGTGAAACCCGCCGCATCTGCGGCGCTTACGCGCTCAGTGGCGAAGACATCCTGTCCTCGGCCCGCTTCGATGACGTGATCGGCATCAACGCCTGGCCCATGGAAATGCATGTGGATGGCGCCATCAGCTGGGGATTTCCGCGCGATGACCGGCGGGCGTATAACGACCTGCCCTGGCGCATGCTGGTCACCCCGGAAGTGCACAACCTGCTGGTGGCGGGACGCTGCGCCTCCATGACGCATGAGGGCCAGTCGGCTGCACGCGCCAGCGGAGGCTGTTTTGTGATGGGTCAGGCGGCTGGCACGGCCGCCGCGCTGCTCGATGAAGGCGCCGCCTTTTCCGCCATCGACACCACCCGCCTGCAGCAACACCTGCGCAAGGGCGGTGTCTATCTCGACCGCTGAAGCTCACCACCGGAAATACGGCCCATGGACATGACCCCACCACCACCAGAAGGTGTGCGCAAGGACTTTTACGAAGCCATCCGCGCGCAGCACATGACCCCCTTGTGGGAGGTGCTGCACGCACTGGTGCCCCAGCAGCCTGCCACGGCCTGCATGCCGGCTTTCTGGGCGTGGGACAGGGTGCACCCCTACCTGATGCAGGCCGGCGAGCTGATCACCGCCGAAGAAGCGGTGCGCCGCGTACTCATCCTGGAAAACCCCGCACTGCCGGGCCAGTCCTGCATCACGCAGTCGCTTTATGCGGGCCTGCAGCTGATCCTGCCGGGGGAAATCGCACCCAGCCACCGCCATACCCAAAGCGCACTGCGGTTTGTGGTGGAAGGACGCGGGGCCTACACCGCGGTCGATGGCGAGCGCACCACCATGACGCCCGGCGACTTCATCATCACGCCCAGCTGGACCTGGCACGACCATGGTAACCAAAGCGCGCTGGAAGGCGGCGAACCGGTGGTCTGGCTCGATGGCCTGGACATTCCCATGCTGCGTTTTTTCGACGCCGGCTTCGCCGAGAACCACACCGAACGCTCGCAGTCGGTCACTCGGGCTGAAGGCACCAGTTACCAGCGTTACGGGGCCAACATGTTGCCGGTGCGTTACGACGCGCCGTTTGGCCAGACGTCGCCGATCTTCAGCTACCCCTACGAGCGTACGCGCGAAGCACTGCATACACTTGAGCAGCAGGCGCCTGTCGACGCCTGGGATGGTGTCAAGCTGCGTTACGTGAACCCGGCAACCGGCGGCTGGCCGATGCCGACCATGGGCACCTTCATGCAGCGCCTGCCACCCGGCTTTGACGGCCGGCCCTGGCGGCAAACCGACGGCGTGGTGTTCAGCGTCGTCGAAGGCCATGGCAGCGTGCTGGTCGGGGAGGCCGGCCAGCAGCAGACCTTCAAGTTCGGCCCGCGTGACCATTTTGTGATTCCGTCGTGGCACACGGCCAGCCTGCGCTCTGCGCAGGGCTGTGTGTTGTTCAGTTTTTCAGACCGCCCCGTGCACCAGGCACTGGGCATACACAGAGAAGAGAGGTTGTCATGAGTTTTGTTTTCCCCCCACCCGCAACAGTTTCCGTGCCGGTTGTCGGCACAAGCGAGCGCTTTCCGGTCCACCGTGTCTATTGCGTCGGGCGCAATTACGAGGAACATGCCAAGGAAATGGGGTTCACCGGCCGCGAGCCGCCTTTTTTCTTCCTGAAGCCCGCTGATGCGGTGGTGGTGGTGGAAGCCGGCCAGACCGGCACCATCCCCTATCCCAGCCTGACCAAAAACCTGCACCATGAAATCGAGCTCGTGGTGGCCATTGGCAAGGGCGGCAAGGACATCAAGGCCGCCGATGCCCACAAACACATCTACGGTTACGCCGTGGGCCTGGACATGACACGCCGCGACTTGCAGGGAGAAATGAAAAAGCAGGGCCGCCCGTGGTGCATCGGCAAGGCCTATGACCACTCTGCACCTATCGGCCCCATCACCCCGGCAGCACAGGCCGGGGATGTGGCGAATGCCGAGCTGTACCTGCAGGTCAATGGCAAGGACCGCCAGCGCAGCCATGTCTCCAAGCTCATCTGGAACATTGCCGAGACCATCGAGCATCTGTCGGCCGCTTGGGAACTGCAGCCGGGCGATCTGATTTACACAGGCACACCGGAAGGCGTGGCCGCCGTGGTATCGGGCGACATCATGGTCAGCGAAGTCAAGGGCCTGGGTACCCTGACGGTGAAAGTGACTTGAAACATGCCGGAGTTCCTGTGTTAACGCCCTTTCATCAGGGCTATTACCGGTTCCCAAACAGTTCATCGTGCATTACTTTCTAACCATACACACCGGAGACCACACATGATTCAGCGACGTACCCTTCTCAAAACCGGCGCAGCCGCTGCGCTGGGCGCGCCCGCCCTCGCCAGCCTGGCCCAGCAGGCTGTCACCCTGAAATTCCACACCTTCATGTCTCCGGCATCGAATGTGTGGCTGGGCATGCACAAGCCCTGGATGGAAAAAGTCGAAAAGGAATCGGGCGGCCGCATCAAGTTCGAGGCCTATCCGGCCATGCAGCTGGGCGGCACGCCCATGCAGCTGTATGACCAGGCCAAGGACGGTGTCGTGGACGTGGTGTGGACCCTGCCAGGCAACACGGCGGGCCGATTCCCCCGCATCGAGGCATTTGAGTTGCCGTTCATGATGTCCAATGCCGAAGCCACTTCGAAGGCCTACTGGGAATACGTGCAGACCATGGCCCCGGACGAATTCAAGGACACCCAGGTTCTTGCGCTTCACGTGCATGGCCCCGGCGTGATCCACACCGTGGACAAGCCGGTCAGGTCCATCGCCGACATGCGCGGTCTCAAAATGCGCGCACCCACCCGCCAGGTCACCAAGCTGATGGGCATCCTCGGCGCCACACCCGTCGGTATGCCCCTGCCCGCCATCACCGATGCGTTGAGCAAAGGCACCATCAACGGCTGCGTGATTCCCTGGGAAGTCGTGCCTTCGGTCAAGGTCAACGAACTCACCAAGTTCCATGCCGAGTTCGACCCGGCGGGCGGAAGCCTGTACACCACAACCTTCGTCATGGCCATGAACAAGGCCAAATACAACTCGCTGGCGCCCGACCTGAAGAAGGTCATCGACAACAACTCCGGCATGGCCACATCCGCGTGGCTGGGCAAAGTCCAGCAGGGCAACGACGTCCCGGGCCGTAAAACCGCCAGCGACCGCGGCAACACGATCTACACCGTCAGCCCGGCCGAAGCGCAGGAATTCCGCCGTAAATCGCGTACCGTGGAAGTCGAATGGGTCGAGGACATGAACAAGCGCGGCTTTGACGGCAAGAAACTGCTGGACACCGCACGCAGCCTGATCGAAAAACATACCAAAACCACCAAAGCCTGAGCACAGGCACGAAGCAAAAAGGCTCCCGAGGGAGCCTTTTTGCTTTCAATTTACACTGCATGCAATGCACCGCAGCCCCATCAAACATTGCAAAAACTGCGGCACCGCCGTGCTCTACCGGTTGCCGGATGACGGCGACACGCGGGAACGCGCGGTCTGTCCGGCCTGCGGCACCATCCACTACGAAAACCCGCTCAATGTGGTCGGGACGGTGCCGCATTGGGGGGACAGGGTATTGCTGTGCAAGCGCAACATTGAGCCGCGCTGGGGAAAATGGACGCTACCCGCGGGTTTCATGGAGCTCGATGAAACCACTTCGCAGGGGGCTGCGCGCGAGACCGACGAGGAAGCCGGTGCGCAGTTTGAAATGGAAGACCTGTTCAGCGTGATGAACGTCGAGCGAGTCGGCCAGGTTCACCTCTACTACCGCGCCCGCCTGCTCAGCGACAAATTCAATCCCGGGCATGAAACGATAGAAGCCCGGCTATTTACCGAGGCCGAAATTCCCTGGGACGAGCTGGCCTTCAAAACCGTGAAAGAAACCCTGGTCTGCTATTTTTCTGATCACCGTAAAGGCGCTTACGGCATTCATGTGATCGACATCGCATGAGTGCACGGGCAAATGCGTAAGCCCTGGCCACAAGGTAAGCAAGTGCGGCATTAGGCCTGCATGTCACTTAGAATTTCTGCAGACAGGCGTGCCCGCAATGCATCCTCGACCGGCAGCTTCGCCGCCCTCCTTTTCGACACCTCACCTCTCTGGATTTCATGTTCAAAGCCGCTTCCTTTTTCCGCATCGCCGACGACTTCACCCTGCCCCCGCTGGATGCACTGGAAGAGGCTCTTCAGGAGAAACGATTCCTGCCCTGCGGCGCAACACAAGCGGAATCCAGCGGCTGGGTAGCACCACGCGGCAATAAAAGCACGGTGCTGGCCGAGAGTGTTGGCAAGCAGCTCATCCTGCGGCTATGTACCGAACGCCGGCCACTGCCCGCCTCGGCTGTCAAAGACGCTGTCGAGCAGCGCATCGAGCAATACAAGCAGGAAACCGGTCATGAGCGTGTGGGGGCGAAGATCAAGAAGGAGTTCAAGGAGGAAGTGATCCTGGACCTGCTGCCGCGCGCCTTCACCAAACGATCCTCGACGACCTTGTGGATAGATCCGGTCAACAAGTTCCTGGTGGTGGATTCCGGCAGCCTGACGGGTGCCGACAAGGTGTTGAGCCAGCTGGTGGAGGTGTTGAGCGAGATGCCGGAATCTGGTCCAGGACTCCTGGCGAGACCTGTACAGACCACGATGTCGGCTGCAACGGCCATGGCGCACTGGCTGGCCAGCCGTGAGGCACCGGTCGGCTTCACCGTCGACCGTGACTGCGAACTCAAGATGCCCGACGACCAGAAATCGACAGTCCGTTATTCACGCCATACGCTGGAAATCGACGAAGTTGCGGAACATATTGCGGCCGGCAAGGTACCCACGCAATTGGCCATGACCTGGAACGACCGGGTGTCTTTTGTGCTCACCGATGCAGCACAGGTAAGGAAACTCAAACTGCTTGATGTTGTGCTCGACGGCGTGCAGGACAAGGGCAAGGACGACGACGGCTTCGATGCCGACGCTGCCATCGTCACGGGAGAGCTCTCGGCCCTGATTCCGGATCTTCTGGAAGCGCTGGGTGGAGAACTCTCGGCCGATGGAATATCTCCCTCGCCGGAAACCAGAAAACCGGCCACCGAACTCGCCGACGCGTAAAAGGGATCTGCAAAAAAAGATCCGCATCAAGCGGATCTTTTTGCTCAGTCAGTACTGAAATAATTGGTCGGTGTGAAAGGATTCGAACCTTCGACCCCTTGCACCCCATGCAAGTGCGCTACCAGGCTGCGCCACACACCGTCGAAGGTCGAATTATAACGTGCCTATCCGGGCAATCTTAGTAAGTGGCACTGAGCAAATCACGAATTTCAAACAATTCACGGCGCAGGAGCTGCAGCCGTTGCTGGGCGGCGTTGCCGTCAGGCAGGGGAGCCACCAAGTCAGGCGCGCTGTCTTCAAAATCCACCGAGTCGCCAAAATCGTCAAGGATGGAGTCGCCCATGAGGGAATCGCCGGCTTCCACCACATCGACACCTTCGAGCATGACCTCGCCATTGCGGCGCTTGTCACGTTCGGTCTGCACAATCTCCTGCAGCTTGTTGCGTGCGCCGCTGATGGTAAAACCCTGGTCGTACAGCAAATCGCGTATCCGCCGGATCATCAGCACTTCGTGGTGCTGGTAGTAGCGGCGGTTGCCGCGCCTTTTCATCGGGCGCAGCTGTGTGAACTCTTGCTCCCAATAACGGAGCACATGAGGTTTGACGCCGCATAAATCGCTGACTTCACCGATCGTGAAGTAGCGCTTGGCGGGAATGGGTGGGAGAGTTTTCTCCAATTAAATCAATGCGCTATGAGGTGAAGCTACAAATCTACTCTAAGTCCAAACTTAGTGCAAATAGTTACAAACAACTAAGTGAGATGTGTTGTTTAGGTCACAAGCAGTATGGCAACCCAACAGCAGAGTTTGGCATTCGGGGTCGCAGAAACCCGGCCAACCGGCCCGTGAGCGGCGGGTAGAAGCGCCAAACTGGTGCACCCTTGAGCAGACGCCCCTCGCCCTGTGCTTCACGCTGGCCCCGTCAGCCCCTGGATTTGCTCTTTGAGTTTATGACTGGCGTGAAAAGTCACCACACGGCGCGCCTGGATGGGAATGGACTCACCGGTGCGCGGGTTTCGCCCTGGGCGCGGCGCTTTGGTGCGAATCTGGAAATTGCCGAAACCGGAAATCTTCACATCGTTGCCGTCAACCAGACTGTCGGAAATCAGGTCGAAGAAGGCGTCAATCATGTCCTTGGATTCGCGCTTGTTCAGGCCGATCTGTTCGAACAGAAGCTCCGCGAGATGGGCTTTGGTCAGTGCTGGGCTCTCAAGACTTTCAACGGAAAATTCCACGGCACGCTCCTCGCTGTTCATTGTTCTTGTGGTCTCAGGCCTCAGGTACGCAAACGCGCCTGCAGGCTGCTACCGAGTTTTTCAAGCACGGCCTTGATCGCCTGCTCAATCTGCTCGTCGGTCAGTGTAGCGTCGTCGCTGCCAAGCACCAAGCGCACGGCCAGGCTTTTTTCGCCCAGCTGCATCGCTGCATTGGCCTGCTGCGGCCGGTAGATATCGAACAGCGTGGCCGATTTGAGGAGGCCGCGCGTATCCGCCCCCTCGATCGCCGCCATCAGCGCCGCATGGGTCACCGCTTCGGCAACAATCACCGCGATGTCACGCTCGACCGGCTGGAGCTTGCTCACCGGCTGAAAGCCGGGTACGGGACGCTGCAGCACGGCATCGAGGGCCAGTTCGAAAACAATGGGCGCTTGCGCCAGCTCGTAGCCCTGGCGCCACTGCGGGTGCAGCTCACCAACAAAGCCGACCGCCACGCCGTCAATGACAACGCTGGCGCAACGGCCCGGATGCATGGCTGGATGAGCCGCTAGCGCAAACACCGCATGCCGCGGCGCCAGCAAGGCCTGCACATCACCCTTGACGTCGAAGAAATCCACACCCTTGTCGGACGTACTCCATTGCAAGGCTTCGCGCGGCCCGTAGGCGAGGCCCGCCACCCGCATCGGCTGGTCAAAACCGGCGACAGTGGTGTCGGTGTTCTGGCTGCGTGCATCGCGCAGGAAAACCCGCCCGAGTTCAAACACGTTAACCCGGCTGGCCTTGCGGTCGAGGTTGAATTTGAGCACCTGCAGCAGCGAACCAAGCAGGGACGAGCGCATCACGCTCATCTGGCTGGCAATCGGGTTGAGAAGCTTGATGGGATTCGGGTTACCGGCGAGCTCGTGCTCCCAGCGCTCTTCGACAAAACTGAAATTGATGGTTTCCTGGTAGCCCAGTGCAGCCAGCGCGCGGCGCACGGCAAAGGGACTGCGCCTGGCTTCGGGGCGTATCCGTGAGGTAATGGGTGCCAGCGGCGGTGTGGTGGGCAATTGCTGGTAACCCACCATGCGCACCACTTCCTCGATCAGGTCCTCCTCGATCTGCAGGTCAAAGCGATAGCTGGGCGGCGTCACCGTCAGCGAGCTCTCACCTTCCTTGACGGGCAATCCCAGGCGACGGAGGGCGCCGGAACACTGCGCCTGGGTCAAAGGCATGCCGATGACCTTGGCGGCGCGCGCCACACGCAGCGTCACCGGAGCGTTTACCGGCAGGCTGGCCTGCAGGTCGTCCATCGGACCGCACACCGTGTCGGGCGTACCGCAGATGTCGATGATCAGTTGTGTGATGCGCTCAATGTGCTCAACCGTCAGGCCGGGATCGACGCCGCGTTCAAAACGGTGGCCTGCGTCGGTGGAGAAGTTGTAGCGGCGTGAGCGTCCGGCAATCGCCTTGGGCCACCAGAAAGCAGCCTCGACATAGACATTTTTCGTCTCGTCGGACACGGCAGTCGCATCACCACCCATGATGCCGGCCAGCGATTCGACCTGACTGTCATCGGCAATCACGCCTACTTTTTCATCGACCGTCACCATACTGCCATTGAGTAACTTGAGCTGTTCACCCGCCTTGCCCCAGCGTACCTCGAGCCCACCGTGAATCTTGTCGAGATCAAAAATATGCGACGGCCGGCCGAGTTCGAACATCACATAGTTCGAAATGTCCACCAGTGCGGTGACACTGCGCTGGCCGCAACGTGCAAGACGGTCCACCATCCAGGGCGGTGTGGCGGCCTGGGTATTGACGTTGCGCACAATGCGGCCGGAAAAGCGGCCGCACAAATCAGGCGCACTGATTTTGACCGCGAGCTTGTCTGCACTGGCAACAGCGACCGGCGGAAACGATGGCGTGGCCAGTGGTACACCGGTCAGCGCGGCCACTTCGCGGGCAATACCGTACACACTCAGGCAATGCGCGAGGTTGGGTGTGAGCTTGAGCGTGAACAGCGTGTCGTCGAGCTTCAGGTGTTCGCGGATGTCCTGGCCCACCACTGCATCCGATGCCAGCTCAAGCAGTCCACCGTGGTCTTCGGAGAGCTTGAGTTCGCGCGCCGAGCACAACATGCCCTGGCTTTCCACACCGCGAAGCTTGCCGACCTTGATCAGGAAAGGTTTGCCATCTTCACCGGGAGGCAGCTCGGCACCCACCAGCGCGCACGGCACCTTGATGCCGACTCGCGCATTGGGCGCGCCGCAGACGATGTTGAGCAGGGCGCCTTGCCCCACGTCAACCTGGCAGACACGCAGACGGTCGGCATCCGGGTGCTGCGCTGCCTCACGGATTTCTCCGACCACGATCCTGCTGAAAGGTGGAGCCACCGGTTTGAGCTCTTCCACTTCCAGCCCGGCCATCGTCAGGGTTTCAGCGAGCTGTTCGGTACTCAGCGGCGGATTGCAGAATTCGCGCAACCAGGATTCGGGGAATTGCATTTTTTGTGGGGTCCGATGAATTACTGGAATTGCGAGAGGAAACGCAGGTCGCCGTCAAAAAACAGCCGCAAGTCGTTGACGCCATAACGCAGCATGGTCAAGCGGTCCGGGCCCATGCCGAAGGCAAAGCCGATGTAATGCTCGGGGTCCAGCCCCATGTTGCGCACCACGTTTGGATGCACCTGGCCAGAGCCCGCCACTTCCAGCCAGCGGCCGGCCAGCGGGCCGGTCTGGAACTGGATATCGATTTCGGCACTCGGCTCGGTGAAGGGAAAAAAACTGGGGCGAAAGCGCAGCACCAGGTCGTCGCTTTCGAAAAAGGTGCGGCAGAAATCAGTGAAAACTACCTTGAGGTCCTTGAAGCTGACGTTCTGGCCTACCCACAGTCCCTCGCACTGGTGGAACATCGGCGAGTGCGTGGCATCACTGTCCACCCTGTAAGTGCGGCCAGGCGCGATCACACGGATCTCGGGCATCACGCCACCAGCAGCTATTAACGCTTTGTGCTTCTTGACGTGCTGAACCGCATAACGGATCTGCATCGGGCTGGTGTGGGTGCGCAGCAGGTTGGGCGCGTTTTCCGTGCCGCCTTCAACATAGAAGGTATCGTGCATGGAGCGGGCGGGATGGTCTTCCGGCGTGTTCAGTGCGGTGAAGTTGAACCAGTCGGTCTCGATCTCCGGGCCTTCGGCCACGTCGAAGCCCATGGAGCCAAAGATGGCCTCGATGCGCTCCAGCGTCAGGGAGACCGGGTGCAGGCCGCCGGATGGCCGCTGACGGCCCGGCAGTGAAACGTCCAGCGCTTCGGCCTTGAGCTGCACCTGCAGTTCGGCGTCCGCCAGTGCTTGACGGCACGCGGTTAGCGCCGCTTCAATGGCTTGCTTGGCCAGGTTGATGGCAGCGCCGCGCATTTTTTTCTCTTCAACAGGCAGCGTTGCCAGGCCCTTCATCAGTTCGGTGATGCGGCCGGACTTGCCGAGAAACTGGGCCTTGGCGTTTTCCAGGTCAGCGGGTGTGACAGCCTGGGCGAAACTGGTTGTCGCCGAATCCACCAGAGCATCAAGTTCGTTCATAAATTTCTTGTAAATTGCGAAACCGCCCGGCCACCTCGCCTGCAGCTTGGGCAAAGAAAAAGGGCCAGAGCCTTTTCAAGCTCCAGCCCTCGTCTTTTGTGCGCAATCAGCTATCAATTCAATAGCTGATTGCCCCTCAAAAATCAGGCAGCAAGCTTGGCCTTGACCTGCTCCACGATGGCGCCAAAAGCAGCGCTGTCGTGAATCGCCATGTCGGAAAGGACCTTGCGGTCGATCTCGATGCCGGCTTTTTTCAGGCCGTTGGCGAACTGGCTGTATGTCATGCCGAATGAGCGGCTGGCGGCGTTGATACGCGCAATCCACAACTGGCGGAACACGCGCTTCTTGGTACGGCGGTCACGGTAGGCATATTGCCCGGCCTTCATCACCGCTTCTTTGGCGATGCGATAGACATTGCCGCGGCGGCCGCGGAAACCTTTTGCAAGGGCAAGAACTTTTTTGTGGCGGGCGCGAGCCGTTACACCACGTTTGACGCGAGGCATGTGAGTACTCCTTGTTCGTCGTTAATTAAATGCCCATGCCGGGCAGCATCTGTGCCATGTGACCCATATTGGTCTCATGAACAGCAACTGCGCCACGCAGATGGCGTTTGTTTTTGGTGGTCTTCTTGGTCAGGATGTGACGTTTGAAGGCTTGACCGCGCTTGACGGTACCACCCGGACGAACGCGAAAACGTTTCTTCGCGCTGCTCTTGGTCTTCATTTTGGGCATTGAAATGCTCCTTTTCATTTGTGCTCGTGAGGCGCTGCGAACCTTCCGCAGACTTGATGGCCTCGAGCCACTTGTAAGCAGTAAGTTTTACCTTGCCACCTGCGGCGGCAACTCTGACGTCACCACCTTTGGAAAGCAGTTTGACCTGCCTTCCGGGAATGCTTTCGCATCCCCTGAAAAGCCTGCCGGTGGCTACACCGTCAGGCTGAACTCCGTTTTCGACAACCGCCTCAGGCGCTTGTCGGTGCCACTGGCGCGGCTTCTGCCGGCGCTGCGGCAGGCTTGGCAGCCACCTTCTTCTTGCCCGGCGCGATCATCATGACCATCTGCCGGCCTTCGAGCTTGGGAAACTGCTCCACCACAATCAAATCAGCCAACTCGTCGCGGATACGCGCCAGCAGGGCCAGGCCCAGCTCCTGGTGCGTGATCTCGCGGCCGCGAAAACGCAAGGTGATCTTGCACTTGTCGCCTTCTTCCAAAAAGCGCTTGATGTTGCGCAATTTGATGTTGTAGTCACCATCGTCGGTACCAGGCCGGAACTTGATTTCCTTGACCTCGATGACCTTCTGCTTGGACTTCGCTTCGGCCGCTTTTTTCTGCTCGGCGTACTTGAACTTGCCGTAATCCATCAACCGGCACACCGGCGGAACCGCCGTGGGGGAGATTTCAACAAGATCAACGTCCGCCTCACCCGCAAGGCGCAGGGCCTCCATGATGCTGACAACGCCCAAAGGCTCATTGTCCGGCCCTGTCAGGCGTACTTCAGGGGCCATGATTTCACGGTTCAAGCGGTGCTTGCGTTCTTCACGGTGACGGCGGTCACGAAATTCAGTAGCGATGGTTCTGATCCTTTAAAAATTGCTATAAAAGCTATAGCCGCTTGCGCCCGCCCAGCAAGGACGAATAGCCAATTTGACTCACAAGGAAGTCAACAATCAGGCTTTTTGGGTAATGTCAGAGGCAATCGTCTGGACGAAGGCTTCAAGCGACATGACGCCAAGGTCTTTGTTACCCCGGGCGCGCACGGCAACCGCGCCAGCTTCCTTCTCCTTGTCGCCCACGACCAGGATGTAAGGCAGCTTTTGCATTGAGTGCTCCCGTATTTTATACGTAATTTTCTCGTTGCGCAGGTCCAGATTGACCCTAAGCCCTTGATTTTGAAGCGTTTTAGCTATTTCACGACAATAATCGGCTTGCGCATCGGTGATATTGAGCACCGAAACCTGCACCGGCGCCAGCCAGGTGGGCAGTGCGCCGGCGTGTTCCTCGATCAGGATCCCGATGAATCGCTCCAGGCTGCCGACGATGGCCCGGTGCAGCATGACAGGGCGGTGACGGGCGCCATCCTCCCCGACATATTCGGCATCCAGCCGCTCCGGCATCGAAAAATCGACCTGCATGGTGCCGCACTGCCACTGGCGGCCAATCGCGTCTTTCAGCGTGTATTCGATTTTGGGGCCATAAAACGCGCCGTCGCCCGGCGCAATCTCGAACTCGCATCCGGAGGCACGCAGGCTTTCCATCAGCGCGTGCTCGGCCTTGTCCCAGCTTTCGTCGGAGCCGATGCGCGCTTCCGGCCGTGTCGCCACCTTGTAGATGATGTTCTTGAAGCCGAAGTCGGTGTAGACCTTCTGCAGCAGGGTTGTGTAGTCGACGCATTCCTTGAGGATCTGCTCTTCAGTACAAAAAATGTGGCCGTCGTCCTGGGTGAAGCCGCGCACCCGCATGATGCCGTGCAGGCCACCCGAGGGTTCGTTGCGGTGGCATTGGCCGAACTCGCCGTAACGCAGCGGCAAATCGCGGTAGCTTTTGATGCCCTGCTTGAAGATCAGGATATGGCCGGGGCAATTCATCGGCTTGAGCGCGTATTCGCGTTTTTCCGATTCGGTCGTGAACATGTTGTCGCGGTACTTGTCCCAGTGGCCGGTTTTTTCCCAGAGCGTCTTGTCGATGATCTGCGGCCCCTTGACCTCCTGGTAGCCGTTGTCCTGGTAGACCTTGCGCATGTACTGCTCGACGCCCTGCCACACCGTCCAGCCCTTGGGATGCCAGAACACCAGCCCGGGCGCATGGTCGTCAATGTGGAACAGGTCGAGCTCGCGGCCCAGCTTTCGGTGGTCGCGCTTCTCCGCTTCTTCCAGCATGGTCAGGTACTGCTGCAGCTCGTCTTTCGTGGCCCACGCCGTGCCATAGACACGCTGCAGCATCTCGTTGTTGTGGTCGCCGCGCCAGTAGGCGCCAGCCAGCTTCATGAGCTTGAAGAACTTCAGCTTGCCGGTACTCGGCACGTGCGGGCCACGGCACAGGTCCTCGAACTTGCCCTCGCGGTACAACGACACATCTTCATTGGCCGGAATGCTGGCAATGATCTCCGCCTTGTAGTGCTCACCGATCTCCTTGAAGTGGGCCACTGCCTCGTCGCGCGGTAAAACCCGGCGTGTCACTGGCTCGTCCTTCGCCGCCAGCTCGCTCATCTTCTTTTCAATAGCGGCCAGGTCTTCCGGCGTAAAAGGACGTTTGTAGGAAAAATCGTAGAAAAAGCCGTTCTCGATCACCGGGCCAATCGTCACCTGCGCGTCGGGAAACAGCTCCTTGACCGCATAAGCCAACAGATGGGCCGTCGAGTGGCGGATCATGTCCAGGCCTTCCGGGTCCTTGGCCGTGATGATGGAAAGCGGGCTGTCGGCGGAAACGAGGTAGCTGGTATCCACCACTTTGCCTGCCACCTTGCCGCCTAGCGCGGCCTTGGCCAGGCCGGCACCAATAGACGCAGCAACCTCGGCCACCGTCACAGGCTGGGGAAATTCACGGATCGAAGCGTCTGGCAGCGTAATTTTGATCATGATGGTCTGGCTCGAAAAATAAAAAAGCGCGGTAAATGCCGCGCTTTGACTGGGTTAGGCTGGAGGTATGCTATTAATTCAGTAGCTATAAATCACCTGGGGATGCGGCTAGCGCCCGAGATGGCTCCAAACTGGAGGCGTGGTCGTAGTTCGCGGTGTCATAACCCGCGCGATCCTTCCTGTTTCCAGCTTGATTGATTGCATGGCGCTATTTTACGGCAGCTTCGGGTTCAGGCCGGCTCAGGTGAGCCGGGCGGCAAAAAGGTGAGTCCCAGGCAGCGCGGACACTCGGTGATGACCGTCTGCTTTTCAACCTCGAAATTCTCGTTGATATTTTCGCTGTCGATGCGCAGTTCACCCGTGCCATTGCAGTCCGGACATGGCGTGCGCTTGAATCCCATGGTGGCTTCTGACATGTGTTTTCCCCGCTGGTGAACCCCAATCAGCTGCACTCTACGCGAAAAAAGCCGAATGCCCAAGAAAAAAGCCCGGTCGAAGCAGCAAGGCTACAACCGGGCTTTGGATCACCCCCAAGAGGCGGTCACCTTCGAGACTCAGCTCAGTGGAATTGCTCTTCTTCGGTCGAGCCGGTCAGTGCGGTCACGCTGGACTTGCCACCCTGGATGGCGGTGGTGACTTCGTCGAAGTAGCCGGTGCCCACTTCCTGCTGGTGCGACACAAAGGTGTAGCCGCGATCGCGTGCTGCGAACTCGGGCTCCTGCACCTTCTCGATGTACGCCGTCATGCCGCGCTTGACGTAGTCCTGCGACAGGTCGTACATGTTGTACCACATGGAGTGGATGCCGGCGAGCGTGATGAACTGGTACTTGTACCCCATGGCGCCCAGCTCGCGCTGGAACTTGGCGATGGTGGCATCGTCGAGGTTTTTCTTCCAGTTGAACGACGGCGAGCAGTTGTAAGCCAGCATCTTGCCGGGGTGAACCTTGTGCACGGCGTCGGCAAACTTCCTGGCGAAGTCGAGGTCGGGCGTGCCGGTTTCGCACCACACCAGGTCCGCATAGTGGGCATAGGCGTTTGCACGGGCCACGGCTTGGTCCAGGCCTTTGCGGGTCTTGTAGAAGCCTTCGGCCGTGCGCTCGCCGGTCAGGAAAGGCTTGTCAATCTCGTCGTAGTCGGAGGTCAGCAAGTCAGCGGCTTCCGCGTCGGTACGGGCAATCACCAGTGTGGGCACGCCGCAAACGTCGGCCGCCATGCGGGCAGCGATCAGCTTCTGGCAGGACTCGCGGGTTGGCAGCAGCACCTTGCCGCCCATGTGGCCGCATTTCTTGACGGAAGCCAGCTGGTCTTCCCAATGCACACCACCTGCGCCCGACTTGATCATGGCCTTCATCAGCTCGAAGGCATTGAGCACGCCACCGAAACCGGCTTCGGCATCGGCCACGATGGGCGCGAAGTAATCGATGTACTCCTTGTCGCCAGCATCGATGCCCTTGGAATGCTGGATCTCGTCGGCGCGGCGGAAGGTGTTGTTGATGGTCTCAACCACCTTGGGCACCGAGTCCACCGGGTACAACGACTGGTCAGGGTACATGGCCGAGTAGCTGTTGTTGTCGGCAGCAACCTGCCAGCCCGAGAGGTAGATGGCCTTGACGCCAGCCTTGACCTGCTGCATGGCCTGGCCGCCCGTGAGCGCGCCCAGGCAATTCACGTAAGGCTCGTTGTGCAGGAGATCCCAGAGCTTTTCGGCACCGCGACGCGCCAGCGTGTGCTCAATCGGGAAGGAACCGCGCAGACGCACGACGTCGGCGGCGCTGTAGCCGCGCTTGATGCCTTTCCAGCGCGAGTTGGTGGCCCAGTCTTTTTCGAGAGCAGAAATCTGCTGTTCGCGGCTCAGTTGTTCGGTGAGGGTCTGTGGCATGAGGTCACTCCAGAGGTTAAAAAAAAGCGGGCCAAACAGTGCGCCCCTGTCTTGGTGGCTTTACCGTTTGCTCTGGAGTCAACTTTAAGTCTTCTACAAGACCTTGTGAAGCTCTTATGTCTTATATAAGACAAAAATTATCTTCAATGAAATCAATACTTTATTGTTAGTTTTTCACAATACAAAAAACAATTTCCTATATTGAGAAATTTTTCCGCATCGCAGCATTTTTATATTTCATGATGCGGAAACAGATTATCGGATTATGAGATGGCGGTGCGGGCGCATCGGGCCGTACACCGCACCGCCGCAACCATGGCTGCAGGTGCGGCCGTTTTCTTCAGCAGGGCGCGGGGCGGCTTACACGCCAGTCGCCGCTGGCGATCACGAGCCTGCCCGCCGTGCGCGCAGGATTGATTTCATAAACGAGGCAGTCCAGCTCAAGTGGTTCGAACGCCGTCCCGGAAGGACGAACCTGCACCCTCACCTGCTGCTTGCTGTACTCCCCGGTTTGCCGCGGCCAGACTTCTTCGATAACGTCGAGCTGGCGTTCCAGCTCGGCACTGATGGCGTAAACCTCGCCGGTCACGCGGCCCGAACCGCCCAGCACCACGCCTGGATACGGCCCCAGGTCATAGAGCGTGCCAGCCACACTGGCCAAGCCGACAAACTGCGGCGAGGGATACATATGCGTGATGTCGCGCACATCGCCCCGGCGCAGGGTGCCGTACACAAAGACATGGCGGGGAACAACAGGCGGCATCGGCTCAGACATGAAAGTAAGGCATGATTTCGGGCACTCGGAAAAACTCCGGGAGCACCTGAAAGACACAGCAGCAAGGACGCGCCGGCGGCGCGACAGCAACTGCAAAGGCCTTTCAGTCCCTCACCAGAAAACAGGAAAACCCGGTTGAATGAATCGCATTGTGGCCTACGCCTGCCTGGCGCTCAGCATGTCCCTGGTCGGCAGTTATGTCGCACTGTCCAAACCGCTGGTCGCGGTGTTCCCGGTCTTCCTGCTGGCCTGGCTGCGCTTTGGCATCGGCGGGGCCGCCATGCTGCACTGGCTGAAAAAACCTGCCCATGAAGCGCCGATGACGCGGCAAACGCGGCAGCTGGTATTCCTCGAGTCTTTCCTCGGCAATTTCCTGTTCTCCATCTGCATGCTGTTCGGCGTCAGCCTGAGCAGCGCGGTGGCCGCCGGCGTCATCATGGCCTCCATCCCGGCGGCGGTGGCGATGCTGAGCCGGATCTTTCTCGGCGAGCGCATCCGACCGCGTGTTGCCTTGGCCATCGCCTGCGCTGTCCTGGGCATCATGCTGGTTTCGCTATCAAAAAAAGAGCTTCTAGCGCCCGCACAGCAAGGGCTGGAGGCCGATTTGGCATCAAGCCGGGCATGGCTGGGCAACCTGCTGCTGGTCGGCGCCGTGCTTTGCGAAGCGGCTTACGCGGTCATCGGCAAAAAACTCACGGGCGCGCTTGGACCCAAACGCATCACCGCGTTGATCAACCTCTGGGGTTTTGCGCTGGTGACGCCGCTGGGTTTGTGGATGGCCTGGGATTTTGACTTTGCCGCCGTGGCGCCCGGCCACTGGCTGCTGCTGCTCTTCTATGCGCTCGCAGCCAGCGTCTGGACCGTGTGGTTGTGGATGACCGGCCTGAAAGGTGTGCCGGCCAGCCAGGCCGGGGTATTCACCGTGATGCTGCCCGTCAGCGCAGCACTGGTCGGCGTGGGGGTGCTCGGTGAATCCGCAGGCGCAGCACAGCTGGCCGCCTTTGCACTGGCGCTGGCCGGTGTGGCGCTGGCCACGCTGCCGGAAAAAACGCGCCTGCCCTGAACGAGGCCAGCCTCAGGCGAACAGTGTTTTATGCTGTTCGCGCAAAACGTTTTTCTGAACCTTGCCCATGGTGTTGCGCGGCAACTCGCTGACGATGAAGCAGCGTTTGGGAATCTTGAAATTGGCAAGTTGGGCCTTCAGCCGCGCGATGACCTGTTCGGCATCCAGCACCGCCCCAGGCCGGGGGATCACAACAGCAATACCGACCTCGCCGAAATCGGGGTGAGGCACACCCACCAGCGCACTTTCGGCGACACCCGGCATGTCGTTGATGTAGCCCTCGATCTCGGCGGGGTAGACGTTGTAGCCACCGCTGATGATCAGGTCCTTGCTGCGCCCGACGATGGTGATGTAGCCGCGCCCGTCGATCTTGCCGACATCGCCGGTCTTGAAATAACCATCGGCGGTGAACTCCTCCTTCGTCTTCTCGGGCATGCGCCAGTAACCCTTGAAGATGTTCGGCCCCTTGACCTGGATGCCGCCGATCTCGCCCGTGGGCAGGGGCTGGCCGGCATCGTCCTGCACGCGCAGGCTCACCCCGGGCAAGGCAAACCCGACAGTGCCGCCGCGCCGCTCGCCTTTGTAGGGGTTGGAGGTCAGCATGGCGGTCTCGCTCATGCCATAACGCTCGAGGATGGTGTGGCCGGTGCGCTCCTGCCATTCGGTGAAGGTTTCAATCAAGAGCGGCGCCGAGCCCGCGACGAACAGCCGCATGTGGCTGCAGGCTTCACGGTTCAGGCCGGGCTCGGCCAGCAGGCGCACATACAGCGTGGGCACGCCCATGAACACCGTGGCCTCGGGCAACTTCTGCACCACCAGCTTCGGGTCGAACTTCGCCAACCAGATCATCTTGCTCCCATTGATCAGCGCGCCGTGGATCGCCACGAACAGGCCGTGCACGTGGAAGATGGGCAACGCATGGATCAGCACGTCGCCCGGCGTCCACGCCCAGTAGTCCTTGAGCACCAGTGCATTGCTCAGCATGTTGCCGTGCGAGAGCATGGCGCCCTTGCTGCGGCCCGTGGTGCCGCTGGTGTAGAGAATGGCCGCCAGGTCATCCGCGCCGCGCTGGGCCACCTCGTGCCGGTCGCTGCAATGCGCGGCACGCTCCAGTAGTGAACCGGTGCGGTCGTCATCCAGCGTGAAAACGTTCTGCGTGCCGGCCTTGAAGGCGATCTTGCTGACCCAGCCGAAGTTCTTGCGGCTGCAGACCACCACCGAGGGCTCGGCGTTACCGATGAAATACTCGATCTCGGCGCTTTGGTAGGCGGTGTTGAACGGCAGGAACACGTAGCCGGCCCGCAGCGTGGCCAGGTAGAGCATCATCGCCTCCACCGATTTTTCAACCTGCACGGCGATGCGGGCCCCCTCCGGCAGGTCCAGCGACTTCAAGAGGTTGGCCATCATCGCGGTGGACCGGTCCAGGTCGCGCCACGAGTAATTCAGGCCTGTGTCGGTTTCCACCGCCACCGTGTCAAGGTCTTCCGGAAAGGCTGCGCGCAGGGCGGCAAACAGGTTGTTGTTTTTCATCGCGTGGTTACCTGGAAAATCATGAAGTCAGAGATCACCCGCGGACTGGAACTGCGGCGGGCGTTTTTCAACAAAAGCCGTCACACCTTCGCGGTGTTCGGCAGAGTCGGCGTAGGCATAGACATTTGCTATTAAATCAGTAGCTGATTGCGCCCGACCTTCCTGGGCCAGAGCCCGGAAAGTCTGTTTATTCAGGCGTGCCGCCGCAGGTGCCAGCCGGGCAATACGGCCGGCCGCCAATGAAGCTTGCGGAGCCACCTCGCCGTCAGGAAACATGGCATTCAGGAAGCCGCGCTGCAGCAGCGTGGCCGCATCTAATACCGCGGCCGCCAGCAACATCTCGCGCGCGGTCAGCTCACCTGCGGCACGCATCACCAGCGCGGCTTCACGCGGCGCCATCGGGAAACCGAGCTTCGCAATCGGCGCACCAAACTTCGCCGAGACGCCGGCCAGACGCAAGTCACAGCAACTGGCGATTTCCATGCCGGCCCCCATGCAGGCGCCCTCGATCTGCGCAACGACGGGGATGTCGCAGTCCAGCATGGCCTGCAGGCCGCCCCAGACCTCGTTTTCGTGAAAGTGCCGCAAGGCCGCTTCCTCAAACCGGAAACCGGGGTACTCGGAAATGTCGCCACCCGCACAGAAGCTGGCGCCCTCACCGCGCAGCAGCACGCAACCCACGTCGCTGCGCTGCTGCAGGCCGGTGAATACCTCGCGCAGCGCGAGCCACATGGCGCGCGACATCGCATTGAGCTTGCCCGGATGGGACAGGGTGACCATGGCGATGGGGCCGTCCGTGGCCAGCTGAACCTGTCCTGTCATGTACACCCTGGAAAGGTCAGTCCAGCTTGGCGCCGGAGGCCTTCACCACTTGCGCCCATTTTTTGACCTCTGCGCTGATGAAGCTGCCGAACTGCGGCCCGGCCAGACCGGTGAATTCGGCGCCCTGCCGTGCCCAG
Source organism: Polaromonas sp. (assembly GCF_049790275.1). Classification (GTDB taxonomy): domain Bacteria; phylum Pseudomonadota; class Gammaproteobacteria; order Burkholderiales; family Burkholderiaceae_C; genus Polaromonas. Next base: position 29,852 of record NZ_JBAQYR010000037.1, on the reverse strand, counting down.
ACGGCCTTGGCTTCGTCGGTGGTGCAGGCCTTGCGGATTTCCTCGATCGCACGGGCCTGGGCGTCGGCAGGCATGCCCTTGGGGCCCCAGACGCCGTACCAGGTCGTCACGTTGTACTCCGGCAAACCCATCTCCGCGGCACTCGGCACGTCGGGAATGGCCGGATTGCGCTTGTTGCCCGACACCATCAGCGCCTTGATGCGGCCGCCGGCAATGTGGCTGGCCGATGAACCCAGGCCGTCGAACATCATTTCAACGTCGCCGGCAATCAGGCCCTGCAGGGCCGGGCCGGCACCGCGGTAGGGGATGTGGGTGATGAACGTTTTGGTCTGCTGCTTGAACAGTTCGCCGGCAAGGTGGTGGGAGGTACCGGCGCCAGCCGAACCGTAATTCAGTTTGGCCGGATTTTTGCGGGCGTAGTCGAGGAACTCCTTGAAGTTCGCCACCGGAAGTTTTTGCGGGTTGACCACGACGACCTGCGGCACGCTGGCCACCAGAATCAGCGGCACCAGGTCTTTCTCGATGTCGTAGTCCAGCTTGGGGTACATGCTGGGTGCAATGGTGTGGTGCACGGCCCCCATGAACAGGTTGTATCCGTCCGCTGGCGCCCTGGCCGCAAGTCCGGCGCCCAGGGTTCCGCCGGCACCGCCGCGGTTGTCGATCACCAGTTGCTTGCCGGTCAGGCGAGCAAACTGCGCCGACATGGGACGCGCAAACGCATCGGTACCACCGCCTGCAGGAAAGGGAACAATCATGGTCACCGGCTTGGCTGGCCAGCCCGATTGTGCGTAGCTGCCCATGGAAAACGCGGCCAGGCCGGCGGCTGCGGTACGCAGCACATCGCGTCGGGACGCGTTGATGTCAAAGCTCGATGTCATGTCTCTCTCCTGTCGTTGTTAAACCAAAAAACTGCATAGCTTTTAAATATACAAACCCTCGATGCCGCCGGATACGGGGATTTTCCCCTGAGACAGCAGTGCCCTGTGTTTGTCCAGCCGCTTGACGTCATAAAGGTAATTGACCATCAGGCCGCAGGACTGCTTGAGACCTTTCGGCGAAGGATCACCCATCCAGTTCAGCCGCTCGACGCGGGCGCCATTGCCCAGATGGAAGCGCGCGACCGGATCCAGCGGCTTGCTGTCTTCCAGCGCCTTCCCCAGGTAATGCGCCGCGCAATGCAGCAGCATGCGGCGCACAGGCGATTTCTCGTCCAGCGTGGATGCCGTGTCGGCTGCCGTAAGGAAATGCTGCGCCGTGGGCGGCTCGAACCCGACGGCACGGCCCAGAAGCGTGCGTTCTTTTTCATCCAGCGCTTCCAGCATGGCGCCGGCGTTTTTTCCCAGCCACTGGCGAAAGCCCGGAATCGGCGACAAGGTGGCAAAGTGCTTGAGCCGGGGAAATTCCGCGCACAGGGTCTCCACCACGCGCTTGATCAGCGAATCACCGAAACTCACGCCGCGCAGGCCGGCCTGCGTGTTGCTGATGGAATAGAAAATAGCGGTCGTGGCCCTGGCCAGGTCCGCAGGCGCGGCCGACTCGTCCAGCAGCGGCGTGATGCCGGCTGCCATCTCGTCCATCAGCGCCACTTCGACAAAAATCAGCGGCTCATCGGGCATGCGCGGGTGGAAAAACCCGTAACACCGGCGGTCGCTGTCGAGCCGGTTCTTCACGTCGGCCCAGCTCTTGATGTCATGCACGGCTTCGTACTTGATCAGCTTTTCGATCAGCGACGCCGGTGAATCCCAGCTGATGCGGCGCAAGTCGAGAAAGCCTACATCGAACCAGGTCGAGAACATGTACTCCATCTCGACATCGAGCGCCTGCAGGCGCTTGTCCGCCTTGAGGTAAGGCAGCATGTCGGCGCGCAGGTCCACCAGGAAGCGGATGCCTTCCGGAAACGCGCTGAAGCGCTGCAACAGCCGCCTGCGCGGAGAGACCGTGGCGCGGCGGTAACGCACCTCGGCCACGGCCTCATCGGGTGTACCGACCGCGGCGGCAAACTGGGCTTGCGCCAGCTTGACCTTGTGCGCATCGGCCACAAACTGCTCGCTCATCAGCAGCCACATGTCGCGCCGCTCGTTCAGGGCCGCGCCGGCATACCAGCCCGCCACCCCTTTGGCGCGGCGGCCACCTTCGACCTCGCTGACCTGCGGATCGACAATCGCCTTCAGCTCCTGCAGCGTCCGGCGCAGGACACGCGGCGACAGGGCTTCTTCCTTATGCCGCAACGTGGCCTTCAATCGTTCACGCGTGGAGCGCACAGCCGGCAAGGCTTCGGAAGAAGCACCAGGCGCTATTTTTTTAGTAGCTGCTGGCGCAGTAGCGGCGGCGGTTTCAGGCACTTTTGATGCATTTTTTTTGTCCCCGGAAAAGCGGGACACGCTGCGGTTGAGCCAGTCTGCGGCATTCATGAGGCCACCCTTGTGCGCTGGTTGCGGGCCAGTTCACGCAAAGCCTCACGCTGGCGTGTCAGGTGGGTACGCATGGCAGCATCGGCACCTTCGCTGTCGCGGGCCTTGAGCGCGGCAAACACCGCCATGTGCTCCGACAGGCTCTGCGCCAGACGGCCGGGCGCGTGCAACTGCTGGGCCCGTGCGAGCTTGAGGATCTTGCGCAGGTCGGCAATCGCCGTGGCCAGCCAGCGGTTGTCGGCCAGCGTGATGATGGCTTCGTGAATCGCGAAATTGGTGTCGTAGTAGTCGTTGATGCGGCCGGCTTTCGCATGGCCGGCCAGCCGCTCGTGCAGTGTGGTGAGCGCCGCGAGGTCGGCATCGGTGGCATTGCGGGCGGCCTCAAACGCGCAGCGCCCCTCGAGCAGCGCAATCACGGGGAAAATCTCGTCGAGGTCCTTTTCCGTCACTTCATTGATGAAGCAGCCGCGCCGCGGTTCGTGGCGCAGCAGGCCCTCCGCCGTCAACACCTTGAGCGCCTCGCGCAAGGGTGTGCGCGAAATCTGCAGGCGCTCGCACAGCACCAGTTCGTCCAGAAAACTGCCGGGCGCATACATGCCGGCAAAAATCTGCTCACGCAAGGTAGCGGCAACTTCCTGGTGCAATGAATTCTGGACAAGACGCATGGTGGATCTGACGGTTTCCTGGTATTTGTTTCGGAAGCGTTCTGGCGAATCTTGAGCTTGATGAAAGCGGGTTCAGCCCGCTTTCAATCGATTGCCTTCAGAGGCATCATCATTCGTAATTTCATGTAATTACATATAATTATGAAGAAGCAAATGCTGGAGCGCAAGGCATTTTCAAGATGAAAACCACAAGGACAAACCCGCATTCCGGGTGCCGGCCTTCCTTCATGAAGGAAAGCGCCTGCGGGATGCGAGGCGGCCGGGCCAGCGCTTCTCATGCTGTTGAACACCCGGAAGACTGCCCAGCCGCTTTCTGCCGAGCAGTTCTTTTACGCCCTCTTCCCAGCCCACAACCAGAGCCAGACACCGGCCGCGATCATCGGCAGGCACAGCCACTGGCCCATACTCATACCAAGTGCCAGCACGCCGAGGAAATCATCCGGCTCGCGGAAAAATTCGGCGATAAAACGGAACACACCGTACCCCACCAGAAAAGCCGCGGACACCTGCCCGGTCTTGCGCGGTTTGCGCGCATACAGCCACAACAGGATGAAGAGCAGCAACCCTTCCAGCAAAAACTGGTAGACCTGTGAGGGATGACGCGGCAGCATGGAACCGCTCTGCCTGAAAACCATGCCCCAGGGCAGATCGGGGCTGCTGAAACGGCCCCACAACTCGCCGTTGATGAAGTTGCCGACCCGCCCCGCCGCCAACCCGGTCGGCACGCAGGGCGCCACCAGGTCCATCACCTGCAGCCACGGTTTTTTCCGGGTGCGGGCAAACCACACCTGCGACACCAGCACGCCCAGCAGGCCACCATGAAAACTCATGCCGCCCTGCCAGACATAAAAAATCTCCAGCGGATGCGCGAGGTAATAACCGGGCTTGTAAAACAGGCAGTAGCCGAGACGCCCGCCCACCACCACACCCATCACGCCCAGGAACAGGATGTCCTCGATGTCCCTGCGACTCCAGGCCGCGGCACCGGTCATCGACGCATAGGGTTCATGCCGCAGGCGGCGTAGCCCGAGGTACAGGAACAGGCCGAACGCCGCGAGATAGGTCAGACCGTACCAGTGGATGGCCAGCGGGCCAAGCTGCAGGGCGACGGGATCGATGGTGGGGTGGATCAGCATGCGGCTTATTGTGCCAGCGCAGCGTATCCCGCCGCGCCGGGCCGGTCAGCCGCGCGGGGCTGTTGCAAATTCCAGGAAACGCTGTACACAGGGGCTGGCAACTCCCGCCGGCCAGACCAGGCTGGTTTCACAGACCGGCACCCGGCGGCCTTTTTTGCCCGACACACTGCGGTAGGCCACGCCCGGCCGCTGGAATTGCCTGACGCTTTCGGGCACCCATGCCACTCCCAGGCCGGCCGAAACCAGGTTGACGATGGTCTGCATCTGGATCGCTTCCTGCGCCACCTGCGGCGAACGCGCGGCCGCGTGGTACATCGCGAAGATGGCGTCGTAGAGCGAAGGCAGGATGCGGCGCGGAAAAATCACCAATGGCTGGGCCAGCACGTCGTCAAGTGTCAGCGAGGGTTTTACCGCCAGCGCGTGATGGTCGGCCAGGGCCAGCAACAAGGGCTCTTCGGCGATCAGGCGCCGCTCCAGGCCGGCCGGTGCAAATCCCGGCGAATGCAGCATGATCCCGGCATCGATGTCGTGGCGCTCAAAGGCCTGCAGTTGCATGTCGCCGGTGGCCTCCAGCAATTCGAGCTGGACTTGCGGATACTGCTCGCGAAATGCCCGGACCCATTCAGGCAGCAGAGAAAACCCCGCGGTGGAGACAAAAGCCAGGCGAAGCCGTCCGACTTCGCCGGCCGCCGCCGCCCTCGCCTGCCCGGGCAAGGCCTGCGACCGGGCCAGCAGCTCATGGACCGCGGGCAACAGCGCCAGGGCCGCGGCCGTCATGTGCACGCTGCGCTTGGTGCGCTCGAACAGCCGCACCGCCAGCAGCTTTTCAAGATGCGCAATGGCCTGCGTCAGGGGCGGCTGGGTCATGTGCAGCCGCGTTGCGGCCCGGCCGAAATGCAGCTCTTCGGCAACAGCCACAAACTGGCGCCAGAGCCGAAGCTCTATGGTCGGAATACTCATATGCCACGCATATTAATACAGCATCAAAAATATATTGGAAGCACTCAAAGAGGCGGCGCATACTCTGCGTTTTGTCCCACATCCCACACAAGAGATACCCATGACCCAGCAAGACAAGGACAGCGTCGGTGATGCCATCAACCGCCGCAGCAAAAACATCACCGAAGGCACCTCGCGCGCACCGAACCGTTCGATGTACTACGCGATGGGTTACGAGGCCGGGGACTTCAAGAAACCCATGGTCGGCGTCGCCAACGGTCACAGCACCATCACGCCCTGCAACAGCGGCCTGCAAAAACTTGCCGATGCGGCGATTGCCGGCATCGAGGAGGCCGGCGGCAACGCGCAGGTCTTCGGCACCCCGACGATTTCCGATGGCATGGCCATGGGCACCGAAGGCATGAAATATTCGCTGGTCAGCCGCGAAGTCATCTCGGATTGCATCGAGACCTGCGTGCAGGGCCAGTGGATGGACGGCGTGCTGGTGGTCGGCGGCTGCGACAAAAACATGCCCGGCGGCCTGATGGGCATGCTGCGCGCCAACGTGCCGGCCATCTATGTGTACGGCGGCACCATTCTTCCGGGCCACTACAAGGGCAAGGACCTGAACATCGTCAGCGTGTTCGAAGCCGTGGGTGAACATTCGGCCGGCCGCATGAGCGACGAGGACCTGCTGCAGATCGAGCGTCGCGCGATTCCCGGCACCGGCAGCTGCGGCGGCATGTACACCGCCAACACCATGTCGTCCGCCTTCGAGGCGCTGGGCATCTCCCTGCCCTACTCTTCGACCATGGCCAATCCTCACGACGAAAAAGCCAACTCGGCGAAAGAGTCGGCCAAGGTGCTGATCGAGGCCATCAAGAAGAACATCAAGCCGCGCGACATCGTGACCAAAAAGTCGATCGAAAACGCCGTCGCCGTGATCATGGCGACCGGCGGCTCCACCAACGCGGTGCTGCACTTCCTGGCGATCGCCCATGCGGCCGGCGTGGACTGGACCATCGACGATTTCGAGCGCGTGCGCGTCAAAACGCCCGTGCTGTGCGACCTCAAGCCCAGCGGAAAATATCTGGCGGTGGACCTGCATCAGGCCGGCGGTATTCCGCAGGTCATGAAAATGCTGCTCAAAGCCGGCCTGCTGCACGGCGACTGCCTGACCATCACCGGCCAGCCCATTGCCGAGGTACTCAAGGACGTGCCCGATGCACCGCGTGCCGACCAGGATGTGATTCGCGCTATAGACAAGCCGATGTATGCCCAAGGCCATCTCGCCATCCTCAAGGGCAACCTCTCGCCCGAAGGCTGCGTCGCCAAGATCACCGGCCTGAAAAACCCGGTCATGACCGGCCCGGCCCGTGTTTTCGACGACGAACAGTCAGCGCTCGCGGCCATCCTGGCCGGCAAGATCAAGGCCGGCGACGTCATGGTGCTTCGTTACCTGGGCCCCAAGGGCGGTCCTGGCATGCCGGAAATGCTGGCACCGACCGGCGCGCTGATTGGCGCAGGCCTGGGAGAAAGCGTGGGCCTGATCACCGACGGCCGCTTTTCAGGCGGCACCTGGGGCATGGTGGTGGGCCACGTTGCACCGGAAGCCGCGGCGGGCGGCAACATTGCCTTCATCCACGAAGGCGACTCGATCACCATCGATGCCAAACAATTGCTGCTGCAACTGAACATCAGCGACGCTGAACTGGCCAAACGCAAGGAAGGCTGGAAAGCGCCCCTGCCACGCTACATGCGCGGCGTGCAGGCCAAGTTTGCCTTCAACGCCTCCAGCGCTAGCAAGGGTGCCGTGCTCGACGACTATTGAGATCGCGGCAACGCACTTGTCCATTAAAAAAAGCCCCTGCAGGCAACTGCAGGGGCTTTTCTTCTGTCGAGTGAGCCACAAACTCCCGGAGCGCAGCGAGCGGCGGTCTCCTTCAAGCAGGGGCCGCGGGTCCGGCTCCGCCGACCCGCAGGCGCAGCGCCCCCTCGGGGGGCAGCGCAGTACACGCAGTGACAAGCGTGGGGGCTCTATTTCCTTCTTTTGAGCATCCCCATCGCATCGCGCTGCCGCTCGATGCGCGACTGCTTGCGCTTTTCCATTTTTTCCATGGCTTTCTTTTCGGTGTAGCCGGACTTGTCGGCCCACCACCACCAGAGCACGGCCAGGCCAAAGGGCGCCAGAACCACCCACCACGGCCAGCCCGCCACCGGATCGACCGCCAAGTACTTCAGGGCGATGCCGAGAATGCCCAACAACAGAAAAAACATGGCCGACTCCTGAAAATCAGGTGGCTTGCCTTTACAAAACCAAGGTCAACCCACCCCATTACAATAACGTTGATTGACTGTAACCGAATCCATAACTCCTTCCCACGAGGTTAACGATGAAACGTCTCTGTTTAGTGATTGCTTCGCTGGCTGCCGGGTTTGCCGTTTCCACTCCGGCGCTGGCAGACCTGCAACTGGCAACGGCCAAAAACTGCATGGCCTGCCATGCCGTAGCTACCAAGCTGGTCGGCCCTGCCTACAAGGACGTGGCGGCCAAATATGCAGGTCAGAAAGACGCAGTTGACAAACTGGCTGCGAAGATCATGAAAGGCGGCGCCGGCGTGTGGGGTCCTGTGCCCATGCCGGCCAACGCGCAGGTCAATGCCGACGAGGCCAAAAAACTGGCGGCTTGGGTACTGACGCAAAAATAAACCGACCCTCCGGTACAAAAAAAAGCCCGCTGGTTCAGCGGGCTTTTTTTATGTCGGTGGCACGCCTGGCGCCACCGCTTACAGGTTTTCGGAAAGTTGATCGAGGATGGCGGGGTTTTCCAGGGTCGAGGTGTCCTGGGTGATGGCCTCGCCCTTGGCGATGCCGCGCAGCAGGCGGCGCATGATTTTCCCGCTGCGGGTTTTCGGCAGGTTGTCGCCGAAACGGATGTCCTTGGGTTTGGCGATCGGGCCGATCTCCTTGCCGACCCAGTCCCGCAGCTCCTTGGCAATCGCCTTGGCCTCGTCGCCCGTCGGCCGCGAGCGCTTGAGCACCACGAAGGCCACAATCGCCTCGCCCGTCAGGTCGTCGGGCCGTCCCACCACCGCGGCCTCGGCCACCAGCGCCGAATGCGACACCAGCGCCGACTCGATCTCCATGGTGCCCATACGGTGGCCGGAGACGTTGAGCACATCGTCGATGCGGCCGGTGATGCGGAAGTAGCCGCGGTCGGTGCTGCGCACCGCACCGTCGCCGGCCAGGTAAAGGGTGCCACCCATCTCCTCGGGGAAATAACTTTTCTTGAAACGCTCGGGATCGTTCCAGATGGTGCGGATCATCGACGGCCAGGGGCGCTTGACCACGAGCATGCCGCCGGACCCATTGGGCACGTCCTTGCCGACTTCATCGACGATGGCCGCCATGATGCCGGGCAACGGCAAGGTGCAGCTGCCGGGCACCAGCGGCGTCGCGCCGGGCAGCGGCGTGATCATGTGGCCGCCAGTTTCGGTCTGCCAGAAGGTGTCGACCACCGGGCAACGTTCACCCCCAACGTTTTTGTAGTACCACATCCAGGCTTCGGGGTTGATGGGTTCGCCCACCGTGCCGAGAATCCGCAGGCTGCTCAGGTCGGAGCGCGCGGGATGGATTTTTTCGTCGGCTTCGGCCGCCTTGATCAGCGAGCGGATCGCGGTCGGCGCGGTGTAGAAAATGCTGACCTTGTGTTTTTCGATCATCTGCCAGAAGCGGCCGGCGTTCGGGTAAGTGGGAATACCTTCAAAAATCACCTGCGTCGCGCCGGCGGCCAGCGGGCCGTAGGCCACGTAGGTGTGGCCGGTGATCCAGCCGATGTCGGCCGTGCACCAGAACACATCGGAGGGCTGGATGTCGAAGGTCCAGTCCATGGTCAGCTTGGCCCACAGCAGATAACCACCCGTGCTGTGCTGCACGCCCTTGGGTTTGCCGGTCGAGCCGGAGGTGTAGAGGATGAACAGCGGATGCTCTGCGCCTACGAATTCCGGCTCGCAGGTGGCCGGCTGCTTCGCCGTGACCTCGTGCATCAGGCTGTCGCGCCCGGCCACCATGTTGCAGGCGGTGGCCGTGCGCTGGTAGACGATCACGTTCTTTATCGACTCGCAGCCGCCCATGGCGATGCCTTCGTCCACGATGGCCTTCAGCGGCAGTTCCTTGCCGCCGCGCAGCTGGAAGTTGGCCGTGATGACCGCGACCGCGCCGGCGTCCTGGATGCGCTCCTGCAGGCTCTTGGCGGAAAAGCCGCCGAACACCACAGAGTGGGTCGCACCTATGCGTGCGCAGGCCTGCATGGCAACCACGCCTTCCACCGTCATCGGCATGTAGATGATGACGCGGTCGCCCTTCTTGATGCCCATGGCCTTGAGCGCATTGGCGAACTGGCAGACCTTGCCGTGCAGTTCCTTGTACGTGACATGGGTCACCTTGCCGTCGTCGCTCTCGAAGATGATCGCTTTCTTGTTCTCAGTGGCGGTGCCGAGGTGGCGGTCCAGGCAGTTGTACGAGGCGTTGAGCTCGCCGTCGGCAAACCATTGGTAGAACGGCGCATTCGACTCGTCCAGGGTCTGGGTGAAGGGTTTCTTCCAGCTCAGGTTCGCGCGCGCCAGCCGGGCCCAGAAACCCTCGAAGTCTTTCTCGGCTTCGGCGCACAGCGCCTGGTAGGCGTCCATGCCGGAAATGCGGGCAGACCTGACCAGCTCGGGGTTGGGGAAAAAAACCCGGTTTTCAACCAGTGTGGATTCGATGGCAGATAAGGGCGCGTTCATGATGACTTGTCTCCTCGGGTTTGAATGCAATGCGTGCTAATGTCATATTCAGCACTTACATTCGACTGACTGGCACCAAGCTTACAGATTACCCCAAGCGGGGAGCCCTCCCGACCACGCCTACAATCCGCAAAGTCCGTACAAACCCTCATCTCATGTCAGAACCCAAAATCACCTCTGCCAAAGTTTCGCCGCTACGACCCATCCCGAATTTCATTTTTGCCAGCCGCTGGCTGCAATTGCCGCTTTACGTCGGCCTGATCGCCGCACAAGGCGTCTATGTGTACCATTTTTTATTCGAATTGCTGCACCTGATCGAAGCCGTTTTCGGCAGTCAGACCGCCTTGCAGGCCCTGATCACCAGCATTGGCTACAAGACCACCGCACCGGTCACCACTCTCAATGAAACAGTCATCATGCTGGTGGTGCTGGCACTGATCGACGTGGTCATGATCTCCAACCTGCTGATCATGGTCATTGTGGGCGGATACGAAACCTTTGTGAGCCGCATGAACCTCGAAGGCCACCGCGACCAGCCCGAATGGCTGAGCCACGTCAATGCCTCCGTTCTCAAGGTCAAGCTGGCCACCGCCATCATCGGCATCAGCTCCATCCACCTGCTGAAAACCTTCATCAATGCCGACAACTACACCGACCGGGTGTTGATTGCGCAGACAGCCATCCACATCACCTTCCTGCTTTCAGCCATTGCCATCGCCTACACCGACAAGATCATGTCGGGCATCGCCGCGCAAAAACACTGAAGGTGGTTCAGCGGCGGACTGCGCGGCGCAGCAGCAGCAGCACTGTCCCCAAAATCCCGGACAAAAGCGAACCACCGAGCACGCCGAGCTTGACCTGCGTTTCATGGCCCGGCCCCTGCCCTTCAAAAGCGAGCGCGCCTATGAACAGGCTCATCGTGAATCCCACGCCGCACAGCAGGCACACACCAAAGAACTGGCCCCAGTCCGACTGAGCCGGCAGCCGCGCACCGGCAAAGCGGATCAGCAGCCAGGAAGCGCCGAACACGCCCACCGCCTTGCCCAGCAACAGACCGGCGGCGATGCCCAGCGGCACGCTCTGCAGCAGAGTGGCCACAGTCACTCCCTGCAGCGCTACCCCGGCATTGGTGAAGGCAAACATAGGCAGCACCACAAAAGCCACCCAGGGATGGAGCACGTGTTCAACCATTTTCAGGGGCGAACCGCCTTTGCCGTCCGACAGGGGAATGGCCAAGGCGGTGAGCACACCTGCCAGCGTGGCATGGATGCCTGACTTGTAGACAAAAACCCAGATGGCCAGCCCGACGATGGCATACGGCGCGATGGCCACGACCCGGGCCCGGTTCAGCAGCGCGAGCACCCCCACCCCCGCCCCGCTGGCCACCAACGCGGTCAGAGACAGGCCGTCCGTGTAGAAAAACGCAATGATCAGGATGGCACCCAGGTCATCAATGATGGCGACTGCCGTCAAGAATATCTTCAGTGACGCAGGCACCCGGCTGCCCAGCAGGATCAGGATTCCCAGCGCAAATGCGATATCGGTCGCGGCAGGAATGGCCCAGCCGCGCAAGGCCGTGGCGTCGCCCCAATTGATCGCCACATAAATCAAGGCCGGCACCAGCATCCCGCCAAGCGCTGCGCCGGCGGGAAGCAGGGCCTGGCTGCGCGACGCCAGCTCGCCCTCGATCATTTCGCGCTTGATCTCCAGCCCGACCAGGAAGAAGAAAACCGCCATCCACAGGTCGTTGACCCAATGCAGCAGCGATTTGGAAAGCACCAGCCAGTCATGGCCCACGCGCAGTTCGCCGGGCCAGGCCAGAAAACCCTGATAAACCGCAGACCACGGGGAGTTGCTGACCAGCAGCGCCAGCAGGGCTGCGAGTGCCAGTACCACGCCGCCTGACGACTCGGAATGGATGAACCGGCTGACGGTATGTCGAAAAAAATTGAACATGCGCGGCTTGGGCCTATGGCTTGCCGGACCGGCTACCCACCATCTGGCCCGGTACCACCCAGGCATCAAACTGCTCTGCCGTCACATGGCCAGACACCACCGCCGCCTCGCGCAGGCTGCTGCCTTCCTTGTGCGCCTTCTTCGCAATAAAGGCAGCCTTGTCGTAACCGATGTGCGGGTTAAGCGCAGTCACCAGCATCAGCGAATGGTCCACCAGTTCGGCGATGCGGTCACGGTTCGGCTCAATGCCCACGGCGCAGTGGTCGTCGAAGCTGCGTATGCCATCGGCCAGCAGGCGCACGCTTTGCAGGAAGTTGTGGGCAATCATGGGCCGAAATACATTGAGTTCGAAATTGCCGGACGCCCCGCCAATATTGATGGCCACATCATTGCCGAAGACCTGGCAGCACAGCATGGTGACCGCCTCGCTTTGCGTGGGATTGACCTTGCCGGGCATGATGGAGGAGCCGGGTTCGTTCTCCGGAATCGACAGCTCGCCAATGCCGCTGCGCGGCCCGCTGGCCAGCCAGCGCACGTCGTTGGCGATTTTCATCATGCTGCCGGCCAGGGTCTTGAGCGCGCCGTGGGCATGGACCAGCGCATCGCACGAAGCCAGCGCTTCAAACTTGTTCGGCGCCGTCACGAAAGGCAGGCCGGTCAGGCGCGCGAGTTCCGCGGCCGCCTGCTCCGCGTAGCCTGCCGGTGCGTTGAGCCCGGTGCCGACGGCCGTGCCGCCCAGCGCCAGCTCGCACAGATGGGGCAAGGCGGCGCGCACATGTTTTTCGCCGTGTTCGAGCTGCGCCACATAACCGGAGAACTCCTGGCCCAGTGTCAGCGGCGTGGCGTCCTGCAGATGGGTGCGGCCAATCTTGACGATGCTGTCGAAGTCCTGCGCCTTTTTGGCCAGCGTGCCACGCAGTTTCGCCATCGCCGGCAGCAGCTTGTGCGTGATCGCATCCACCGCCGCGACATGCATGGCGGTCGGGAACACATCGTTGGACGATTGGCTGCGGTTGACCTCGTCGTTCGGATGCACCAGCCGGCCTTCACCGCGTTCACCGCCCAGAATCTCGCTGGCGCGGTTGGCCAGCACCTCATTGACATTCATGTTGGTCTGGGTGCCGGAGCCGGTCTGCCAGACCACCAGCGGGAACTCGTCGGCATGTTTGCCGGCGATCACCTCGTCGGCCGCCGCGATGATGGCTTGTGTCTTCTTTTCGTCCTGCAGACCCAGCGCGTGATTCACGGCGGCCGAAGCCCGCTTGACCTGCGCCAGCGCCCGGATGATTTCGCGCGGCTGCTGTTCGCCGGATATGTCGAAGTTTTGCAGCGAGCGCTGCGTCTGCGCGCCCCAGAGGCGGTCGGCGGGCACGTCAATCGGGCCAAAGGTGTCTCGTTCGCTGCGTGTCTTCATGGTGTGTGCTTACCTGTCAAAATAGGGGGCTTTTGGCGGTCGGGAAAGACGGCCAGGCAAATGAAAGTCATTCTCATTGAAGACGTATTGTTGCCCAAAAAATCCGGGCCATCCGTCTTTGACGGGAAGACCCTTTTCAAAGTACCCACGACGCATCACCCCATGACCACGACCATCCGACAAGCCGACCTCATCGAATCCGTTGCCGCCGCCCTGCAGTTCATCAGCTACTACCACCCGGCCGACTACATCGCCCACCTGGCACGCGCCTATGAGCGCGAGCAAAGCCCGGCAGCCAAGGACGCGATTGCACAGATCCTGACCAACAGCAAGATGAGCGCCACCGGCCACCGCCCGATCTGCCAGGATACCGGCATCGTCAACGTGTTCCTGAAAGTCGGCATGAATGTCCGGCTTGAAGGGTTCACCGGCAGCCTGGAAGACGCCATCAATGAAGGTGTGCGGCGCGGCTACAACCACCCCGACAACACCCTGCGCGCCAGCGTCGTGGCCGACCCGCAGTTCGACCGAAAGAACACCAAGGACAACACACCGGCAGTGATCTTCACCGAGATCGTTCCCGGCAACACCGTCGACGTGACGGTGGCGGCCAAGGGCGGCGGCTCGGAAAACAAGAGCAAGATGGTCATGCTCAACCCCAGCGACTCGGTGGTGGACTGGGTGCTCAAGACCGTGCCGACCATGGGCGCCGGCTGGTGCCCGCCCGGCATGCTGGGCATAGGCATTGGCGGCACGGCGGAGAAAGCCGTGCTGATGGCCAAGGAAAGCCTGATGGACGACCTGGACATGTACGAACTGCAGGCGAAGTCCTCGTCCGGCGCCAAGCTCACCAAAACCGAAGAGCTGCGCCTGGAACTGTTCGACAAGGTCAACGCCCTGGGCATAGGCGCACAGGGCCTGGGCGGCCTCACCACGGTGCTGGACATCAAGATCAAGATGTACCCCACACACGCGGCCAGCAAACCGGTGGCGATGATTCCGAACTGCGCCGCCACACGCCACGCGCACTTTGTGCTCGACGGCAGCGGCCCGGTTTACCTCGACCCGCCTTCGCTGGACCTCTGGCCCAACGTGAACTGGACACCGGACTACGTGAAAAGCAAGAAGGTCAACCTCGATACCCTGACCAAGGCCGAAGTCGCGAGCTGGAAACCCGGTGACACGTTGCTGCTCAACGGCAAGATGCTGACCGGCCGCGACGCCGCGCACAAGCGCATTGCCGACATGCTGGCCAAAGGCGAAAAGCTGCCGGTGGACTTCACCAACCGCGTGATCTATTACGTGGGCCCGGTGGATCCTGTGGCCGGCGAGGCCGTCGGCCCCGCCGGACCCACCACCGCCACCCGCATGGATGGTTTCACCGAAATGATGCTGGCGCAAACCGGTCTGATCTCCATGATCGGCAAGGCCGAGCGCGGCCCGGTTGCCATCGAAGCCATCAAGAAACACCAGAGTGCTTATCTGATGGCGGTGGGCGGCGCCGCCTACCTGGTCAGCAAGGCCATCAAGCACGCAACAGTCGTTGGTTTCGCCGACCTCGGCATGGAAGCCATCTACGAGTTCGACGTGGTGGACATGCCGGTCACCGTGGCGGTGGATGCGGGTGGCACCAGCGCCCACATCACCGGCCCGGCCGAGTGGCAGAAGAAGATCGCCACGGGCGAATTCAAGGGCATTGCGGTTGCTGCAGGCTGAACGCTCTTCAATCAAGCCGGTGCCGCGGATCTGGCTTTGCCAGTCCGCAGGCGCAGCGGCCCCGGAGCTACACGCAGTGAGCGACCGTGGGGGCCAGTCTTGATAGGCGTATTCGACAGCGGCGTCGGCGGCCTGAGCATTCTCAAAGCGCTGCGCGCCCACCTTCCAGCCGAGGATTTTGTTTATCTGGCCGACGCGGGCTTCGCGCCGTATGGCGAGCGGGGTAATGACTACGTGATCGAACGCACGCGTGTTGTGGTGGATCGCCTGCTACGCGAGCATCAGGTCAAGGCTCTGGTGATTGCCTGCAACACGGCAACCGCTGCCGCCGTCCATCTGGTACGGGCGCAATATCCTGACCTGCCGCTGGTAGGGGTTGAGCCCGCACTCAAGCCCGCAGTCGCACTCAGCAAGACGCGCCGCATTGGCGTGATCGGCACCCGGGGCACCTTGACCAGTGCCAAAGTCCGTACACTGCATGACTCACTGAAAGACCAGGCTGAGTTCATTCTTGTACCTTGCGATGGCCTGGCGGACGCCATACAGAACGACGATGCGGAGCAGATCAAGCAACTGTGTGCCCGGTACATGCAGGCCCTTGGCAGTTTTGGCAGCGAAGAGGGCCAGATCGACACCCTGGTGCTGGGCTGCACGCATTACCCGTTTGCACAGGACCATCTGGCGATCCACACCGGTGAGAAGGTGAAAATGATCGAAACGGGCGAGCCGGTGGCGCGGCAGACGCGCCGCCTGCTGGAAGCAGCGGGACTGCTCAAAGCTGAAGGCGAAGGCAGCGTCACGCTGCTCACCACGGGCTCTCAACAGATACTGGAAACGGCCGCACGCCGCTGGCTGGGCCTTTAGTCGAAGAAGCAGTCGAGCGTGGGGAAGCGATCCCGCTCCTCGATGCAATCCAGTAGGTAGATCGCCAGGCCGAGGTCGCCGGTCCACAAGGAAAAGCGCCACTGGCCGTGCTCGGCCAGCGCGTCCTCGGCCTGCACGATCGAATGCATGGCGAAGGCGCGCGCCCGCTCCAGCCAACGCGTCCCACCAAAGCGCCGGTGCAGCTTGAGAAAGGCATATCCGTTGCCGCCCGTGCCGTGGCACAGATTCGAGCCCTTGCACAATGGCCCGGCCTGCCAGATCGCCTCTCCAGCTGCGAGCAAGGTGTCGTCAAGCGCGGGGCCGGGAAAGCCGGCCAGGCAGATCACGTAGCCTGGTGCGCCATGGCAGTACTGCATCAGCTTGGGGCCGCCGCGCGGGCGCATCAGCTGGTTGCGCCAGTTGGCAAGGCCGTCTTCCCATTCGGCCGCGCGGCTCATGGTGGCGGCGACGCGTTCCTCCCAGGCGCGGGATTGCTCCGGGGCCCATAAGTCGCGGCCTTGCAGCAGCACGGAGGCGGTAGCCGCGAAGCCATGCACGCCATCCAGGTAGGTCGAGGTCTGCCCGTACAGGTCCTGGTCCCAATAGTGGCAGCCCTCCTCCTGCGACCACAGGAGCTGCGAGGCGAGTTTCTCCGCGGTCTGGCGGAACAGGCTTGTCCAGCGCGCTTCGCCGGTGCGGCGCCGCATGAACAGCGCCGCCAGCATCGTGCCGGGTGAGCCCCACATCAGTTCGCGCGCCGGGTGATCGACGGTTGCCTCGACGAGTTCCGCGATCGCGGCGGCCTGCGTTTCATCAGGCTCGATGGCGAACGCCAGCATGCGCAGGCTGGTGTCGCCCATCAGGTAAGCGCCGAAAGCCCCCCGGCCGTGGCCCATCACAGTACGGTTGGGCTCCAGCAGCCGCAGCACCTGCGCGGAATGAAGCGCATTGGCCAGCTTCACGGCTCCCCGCTGCTGCAGGTGATGCAACGCCCAGATCACGCCGCAAGCGCCGCCATACAGCTCGTGGCGCGGTGCCGGGTCGGCGCCGTCCAGCGGGTGGTTGGGCCAGGGTCCGGCGTGGGACTCGGTGGCGCTGGCGATGCGCTCGATCAGGTCGCGAGCCCGCTGCTCGTCCCATCGCACCGCGCGCAGTGGCTCATGCCGCTCGTGCTGCCAAAGCGGCATCAGCCGGCCTGCGCGTCAGCTGCCAGCGCAGCTTCCCGCCCCCGCTGCACATTCACGGGAACCAGCAACACCAAACCCACTGCAAACAGCACGGCTGTGGACAGGATGGCGGTACGCTGGTCACCGCCGGTCATCCAGGTGATGGCGCCATAACTCAGCGGCCCGATGATGCTGGCCAGGCGAACCGCGAAAGTCCATAGGCCGTAAAACTCGGCAAGTTGCCGCCTGGGTGAGAACATGCCGGCCATGGCACGGCCGGCCGACTGGCTGGAACCCATGCACACCCCGGCAATGGCAGCCGCATACCAAAACCCGCCCTTGGTCGTGGTGATGGCGGCGATCACACAGGTGGCGACCCAGCCGACCAGCGTGATGCCCAGTGCCAGCTTGTGGCCGATGCGGTCCTGGAAATAACCAAAGGCAAACGCACCGCCGGCGGCCGCTAAGTTGAGGACAAAAATCAGCACCATGGTTTCCTGCGGCTCAAAGCCGATCACCTGCTCAGCATAAATGGCAGCCAGCGCAATCGCCACGGCCACGCCGCCCTGGTAGAACACGGCGCAGGCCAGCAGCCACATGAAGTCCTTGTAACGCCTGGCCTGGCGAAAGGTCTGGTGCAGCTGGGCAAGAGAAGCTTTCAGGCCTCCCTGCTGCAAGGCCGCCAGGTTGGGTTGAGCCCTTTCCTTCAAAAGACGAAAGGTCACCAGCGACGCCAGCCCGTAAATCACCGCGGTGATCAGCATGGTGACCGGCACAAACTGGTCGGCCGGAATACCGCGGGCCTGGGCCCAGAGCACGTAACCCAAGCAGATGCCCAAGGCCAGCATGCCGCCGAAATAGCCAAAACTCCAGCCCCAGCCGCTGACTTTGCCCAGCGCGGCGGGGCGCGCGAGCTCCGGCAGGAAGGCGGCCGTCAGGGATTCGCCATACGCAAAGAAGGTGTTCGAAAGAATGATCAGCAGCACCGCGAAAGCCAGACTGCCCGGGCCGGCAAGAGCCAGCGCGGCAGTCGTAACCACGCACCCCATGGTGGCCAGCATCAGCAGCCGTTTCTTGGCCGCGCGCAGGTCGGCATAGGCACCGATGCTCGGCATGGTGAGCATGACAATCGCATAGGACACACTGAGCGCCGCCGTCCATGCAAACGTGGCCCATTCCGCCTTCTGGGCAATGCCGCCCACGAAATAAGCGGCAAACACCGCGGTGATCACAACGGTGGTGTAGCCCGAATTGGCAAAGTCGTACATGGCCCAGCCGAACACTTCACACTTGCGCACACCGGGGTTGAGGGCATCCTGGGAGAAAAGGGCCATGGCTGAGCTCCTGAAGAGGAGCCAAGCATAGTCCATGGCCCTGGGAAGGATGGGAGCGAAGAAAATAGCTATATTTTTAATAGCTGCCTGCGCCCGATCCATAAGGGCTCAAGCCATAAAACACCTTCAATCTCCGGCGGCAATGCCTGTTTCTGGAAAACGGCCGGGCTCAAGCGGGAACCTCGGGTGGCGAGGCGCTGCGAATCAGGCCCAGGTTGGCCTTGAGCATGTCGAACACCTGGCGCGTCAGCGGATTGATCACGTTCCTGCGGATGAACAGGTGGTAGGCCACATCGGGCAGGCGCGGCAAGCCGTCGTTTTCACCAAGCACACGCAGGTCGGCACCCACCAGCTCGACGCCGCGCGCCGTCACGCCCAGTCCCGCACGCAATGCCGCCTTGATGCCAATCAGGCTGGATGAGGTGTAGTTGGGTGACCAGGGGATACCCGCCCCGTCGAGGGCTTCCTGCGCCAGCCGGCGAAACAGGCTGGGTCCGTCGGCCAGCACCAGCGGAACCGGCTTGGTCCGGTCGAACACATAGCTGGCCGAGCACAACCATACCGTGGGCGAGGTGCGCAGGACCACCCCCTCAAGCGCAGATTCATTGCGGTTGGAGATGGTCATGTCGATCTCGCCGCGCTTGAGCGACTCCATCAGGAAAGGGCTGCGCCCGACGTGAATGTCGAGCTGCAGCAAGGGTGAGGCACGCGCCACCTGCGCCAGCAGGGGCGGCAGCATGGTGTCGGCCACATCGTGTGGCGCGCCTATGCGCAGCACGCCTTCAAGGTTGCCCTGCCGCAGGCTGCGCATGGCCTCGTCGTTGATGGACAGCAGGTGGCGCGCGTAGTCCAGCAGCTTCAGGCCGTGCGGCGTCAGGCGCTTGTGGCGCCCCTGCTTGCTGAACAGCGGGTGGCCGATCTGGTCTTCCAGGCGCTGCATCTGCTGCGTCACCGCCGATTGCGTTTTGCCCAAGTGCACCGCCGCGCCGGCAAAACTCTCCTGCTCCTGAATGGCCACCAGGGACCGCAGCAGCTCAAGATCAAGTGTATTCATACATAACAAATCCTAATGTATTTATCTCTGTTTCCATGTTGTTTGAAAAAGCAGGCCTGATTACATTGGCTCTGATACCAGTGACTTTACTCAGGAAAACATCTCATGGACATCCCAGCAGCACGCAGCCACGCCGTAGGCGACAGCATCAGACGCATTAAAAAAATAGCTGAAAGTGGCGATCTCACGCGCCGGTCACTGGCCGACATCCTGGCGGTCGTGAACCAGCTGGCTGCACAGAAGGAGTTGTGGAGTGCCGCCGATTTCGCCGCGCCGGAGGGCGGCGAGCTGCAGGCCCGCTACCTGATCACCGAAGACACCGACCAGAGCTTTGCGCTCTACCTGAACGTGATGCGACCCGGCAAGCGCATCGTGCCGCACAACCACACCACCTGGGCCTGCATCAGCGCGGTGGAAGGCTCCGAACTCAACCGCGTGTACGAGCGCCTGGACGACGGTTCGGTGCCGGGCAAGGCGCAGCTCAAGGAAATCGCTGCCGTGGTGGTGGAGCCGGGCACAGGCATCGCGTTGATGCCGGACGACATCCACTCGGTCGAGATTCCCGCCGGACAGGTCATCCGCCACCTGCACATGTATGGCCGCGCTCTGGAAACCCTGAACACGCGCACCGGCTACGACACGGAAAAAGGCACCTGCGAAACCATGTCCATCGGCGTCCAGACGCGCCGCTGATGCCTTCGCCTGATCTTCATCCCACCCCTCTTCGGATTCCCATGACGCGTTTTGTAGAAGCGGCCACGCTGAAATCGTGGCTGCATGACGGCCAGGAAATTGCGCTGTTTGATGTGCGTGAACACGGCCAGTACGGCCAGGCGCATTTGTTTTACGGCATCACCCTGCCCTACAGCCGGCTTGAGCTGGACGTGCTGCGCCTGGCGCCGCGCAAACACGTCCGGCTGGTGGTCTATGACGATGGCCAGGATGTGGCACCCCGCGCCGCGCGCCGGCTGGCCGCGCTGGGTTACACCGACGTGTTTGTGCTGAAGGACGGCACGGCCGGCTGGCAAGCTGCCGGTTTCCCGCTGTTTGCGGGCGTCAACGTGCCGTCCAAGACCTTTGGCGAACTGGTCGAACAGGTCTACCACACGCCCCGCGTCAGTGCGACCGAACTGGCAGCCATGCTGGCCAAGCGGGAAGACCTTGTCGTGCTGGATGGCAGGCCGTTTTCGGAGTTCCAGAAGATGAACATTCCGACAGCGACCAGTTGTCCGAATGGCGAGCTGGCCCTGCGCATCCGCGCGCTGGTGCCCGGCGAGCAAACCCGCATCGTGGTCAATTGCGCAGGGCGCACGCGCAGCATCCTGGGCGCGCAGACGCTGATCAACCTCGGCTTGCCCAACCCGGTCTTCGCCCTGGAAAACGGCACCCAGGGCTGGTACCTGGCCGACCTGGAACTCGAACACGGCAGCCAGCGCCGTTATGGCGAGCCGGCTGAACCGGCCGGCATGCGCGCCGCAGCGCAGGCGCTGGCCCGGCGTTTCGAGGTGCCGGTGGTCAACGCGGCAACCGTGCGCGAGTGGGTCAGCGATGCGCAGCGCACACTCTTCCTGTGCGATGTCCGCACGCCCGAGGAATATGCCCGCGGCAGCCTGCCGGGCGCCCAGCACACGCCAGGCGGCCAGCTGATCCAGGCCAACGACCAATACGTGGGTGTGCGCCAGGCCCGGCTGGTGCTGTTCGATTCCGACGGCATCCGCGCGCTCACCGTCGCCAGCTGGCTGCGCCAGATGGGCCACGATGCCAGCGTGCTGGACCGGGGCCTGGACAGCGGCCTGGCCTTGCCTGAACCGCAACCGGTGGCCCTGCCTGCACTGCCTGCCGTCAACGCCAGCGTCCTCGCGTTCGGCCTGGCCAGCGACTCCGTGGTCGCGCTGGACCTGCGCCCCAGCATGCAATTTCGCCAGGGCCATATCGCGGGTGCACACTGGTCCATCCGGCCACACCTGGCCAGCCTGCTCGCGGGCGAACGCCGCCCGGTTGTGTTGATCGCCGACGATCCGGCCGTGGCCGCCTGCGCCGCCATCGACCTGCATGAACTGGGCCTGTCGGCCAGCCTGCTGGAAGGAAACCCTTCCACCTGGCACAACGCCGGCTTGGCGCTGCAGGGCCAGGGCGAGCTGCCCGCGAACAAGGACTGCATTGACTTCCTGTTCTTTGTGCATGACCGGCATGACGGCAACAAGGAAGCCGCGCGCCAGTACCTGGCCTGGGAAGTCAACCTGATTGCGCAGCTGGACGAACGCGAGTTGGGCGCCTACCGCCTGCCGCCTTCGCCCCGGCCGTCCCCCTTGAGCCCCTAGTCACGCCCGTCCGTCCTTTTTTTTTCATCCAGGAGTTGCCATGTTTGCCAAGTTGAAATTCACTGTTGCCTCATTCTGCTGGGCTGTGTTTGCCCTGCCCGGCGCTTCGGCCCAGCCGATGCCGCAGGTCGGCGGTTTCCCCAACCAGACCATCAAGTTCGTTTCGCCCTTTCCGGCCGGTGGCGGCAATGACGGCACCACGCGCCTGGTGACCAGCCGCCTGTCCGAAATCACGGGCCAGAGCGCCGTGGTGGACAACCGCGGCGGCGCCGGCGGCAACATTGGCGCCAAGGCGGTGGCCGACGCCAAGCCGGACGGCTATACCGTACTGACCGGACAGGTCTCGCTAATGGCGGTCAACCCCACGTTGTATGCGTCACCGGGTTTTGATCCGCTCAGGAATTTCATACCCATCACCCAGATCAACGCAGCACCCCTGGTGCTGGTCGTGGCCGGCAACTCCGCACTGAAAAGTTTTGCCGACCTGGCAGCGAGCATCAAGAGCCAACCGGGCCGCGTCACCTACGCCACGCCGGGCAACGGTACCCTCTCGCATCTGGTCGGTGTGGTGCTGGAGAAAGACAGCGCGCTGAACATGACCCACGTGCCCTACAAAGGCGCCGCGCCCGCCATCACGGACCTGCTCGGCGGCCAGGTGGACCTGCTGATCACCTCCACTTCCTCGGTGTCCAGCTTCATCCAGAACGGCAAGATGCGTGCCCTGGCCGTCACCAGCCCGCGCCGCATCGGTGTGTTTGCGAAAGTCCCGACGCTGGAAGAGCTCGGCTACCGCAACTCGACCTTTGAAGACTGGTACGGATTTTTTGCACCCGCCGGCACGCCGCCCGAGCGCGTCGCCTACCTGCATGACAGCATCGTGCGTTCGCTGAAGACGCCGGAAGTCAACAAGCTGATCACCGACGGCGGCAGTGAAGTGGTGGGGAATACCTCCACCGCCTTTGCCGCCCAGCTCAAGGAAGACATCGCCCGCTGGTCCCGCGTGGTCAAGCTCTCGGGCGCCAAGCTCGACTGATGCGCCACCCCGCCGCAGCGCTCTCACCATGACCACTCCATCGCCTCCACCCGCTGCGCCATTGACCCGGCTGGTCCACGCCGGCAAACACCCTGCCTTCGACGGGGGAAGCCCGGTCAATCCGCCCGTCGTGCGTGCCAGCACCGTGTTGTTTGACAGCGTGGCGCAGCAGCGCGAGATGCGTGAAAGGCGCGGCGATGAACGTCTGTTCACTTACGGAGCGCGCGGCAACCCGACCAGCTTCGCGCTCGAAGACCTGGTCAGCGAACTCGAGGGCGGGTACCGCACGCGGCTGTTCCCCACTGGCCTGGCCGCCATTGCCATGACCCTGCTGTCCTACCTGAAGCCAGGTGACCATGTGCTGATGTCGGACAGCGTGTACGAGCCGGCCCGCAAGCTGGCTGATTCGTTTCTGGCGCCCTACAACATCCGCTGCACTTTTTTTGCCGCCGATGGCAGCGACGTAGAAGAAAAAATCGAGGCCGGCACGCGCCTGATTTATGCGGAATGCCCGGGCTCGCTGATCTATGAAATGTGCGACCTGCCGCGCCTGGCCAAACTGGCCCGTGCGCGTGGCCTGCTGCTGGTGGCCGACAACACCTGGGGCTCCGGCTGCCAGTACCGTCCGCTGGCGCTGGGCGCCGACGTCTCCATCATGGCCGCCACCAAATACCTGTCCGGCCATTCCGACGTGATGATGGGCACCGTCGTCACCACCAAAGAAGCCTGGCCGGCGCTGGCCGAACGCAGCGACGCCTTCGGCATGACAGTCAGTCCCGACGACGCCTACCTCGTGCTGCGCGGCGCACGCAGCCTGGCCGCACGCCTGGCCATGCACGAGAGCCATGGCCTGCAGGTGGCGCACTGGCTTCAATTGCGCAATGAGGTGGCGACTGTGTTTTGCCCCGCCCTCCCCGATCACCCGGGCCACGCCCTGTGGCAAAGAGACTGCAAGGGAAGCAATGGCCTGGTTTCCTTTGAGCTGCAACCCGGCTTCAACCAGGACGCTGCCGAGCGGCTGATCGACCGCCTGCAGCTGTTCGGCATAGGCGCCTCCTGGGGCGGTTATGAAAGCCTGGTCACGCTGGCCGACATGCGCCGTGCCCGCAGCGTGGCCGACTGGTCGGCCCGGGGCCAGATGATCCGGCTGCACGTCGGCCTGGAAGATCCGGCGGACCTGCTGGCCGATCTGGCGCAGGGGTTTGCCGCGCTGGCCGCCTGAGCTTCTTCCTTTTCCTTCCTTCCCCTCTTCTTTTCCCTTCAAGGTTTTCACAACCATGCTCAGCCATGCGCGCCCCTGGATACGCCACACCCGCAGCCTATGGCCCGGCCTGGCACTGCCCCTGCTCATCATGCTGGGCGCAACCTTCCTTTCCGAACACTATGGCGGGCCGCAACTGCTTTACGCCCTGCTGTTCGGGCTGGCTTTTCACTTTCTGCACGAGGATGCACGCTGCCGGCCTGGCATCGAGTTCTGCGCCAAAACCCTGCTGCGCATCGGTGTGGCGTTGCTGGGCGCGCGCATCACGCTGGCACAAATCGGGCAACTCGGCATCGGCCCGCTGGCCACGGCGGCGCTGGGCATGGTCAGCACCATCGCGCTGGGCGCCTGGCTGGCGCGGCGCCTGGGCCTGAAGACCGACTTCGGCCTGCTTTGCGGCGCAGCCGTGTCCATTTGCGGCGCATCGGCCGCACTGGCGGTATCCGCCGTCATGCCAAAGAGCAAGGAGACCGAGCGCCACACACTGCTGACCGTGGTCGGCGTAACCGGGTTGTCCACCCTGGCAATGCTTGTCTATCCGCTGCTGGTCAAATTTCTGCGGCTCAGTGACACCGGCGCCGGCATCTTCCTGGGCGGCACCATCCATGACGTGGCGCAGGTTGTCGGTGCCGGCCTGATGATTTCGCATGAAGCGGGCGACGTCGCCGTGATCGTCAAACTCTTTCGCGTCATGCTGCTGGTGCCCGTGGTCGCCGTGCTGGCCTGGTACTGGCGGCAGCGCAGCAGCAGCGCGTCTGCAAGCGCCAGCCGGCAGGCGCCGCTGCTGCCCTTTTTTCTCATCGCTTTCATGGTTCTCGTGCTGCTCAACAGCCTGGGAGCCATCCGGCCCGGGTTCACGGAAAGCCTGGGCCAGGTGTCCCGCGTCTGCCTGGTGGTTGCCATTTCAGCGCTGGGCATCAAGACCTCGTTCGAAGACCTGGTGAAACTGGGCTGGCGCCCGATGGCGCTGATGCTGGCCGAAACACTGTGGCTGGCCGCCGCCTTTGTGCTCTACCTGTGCGTCTTTGCGCGCTAGCCAGGCTTGTTGCCCGAAATTTTAAAGGAAATCGGCCGCAACCCCTTTACCAACGGGCGCACTCAGCTATATTTATAATAGCACCAACACTGATGGCACGCCGCCGTGCTTCAGGGCGTGGCCGTCGCGGCAGGCTCTTTCCAGCCGCCACCCAGGGTTTTGTACAGCGTGATCTGGTTCTGCAGCTGCAGCAGCCGGGTTTGCACCACGGCCTGGCGCGCGGTGAACAGCGAGCGCTGTGCGTCGAGCAAATCGAGCTGGCTGGCAATGCCGTTCTGGTAGCGCAGGTCCGACAGCTTGAAGCGGGTGGCTTCGGCATTGGCCTGGGCCTGCTGTGCACGCAGTTGCTCTCCGAGCGTGGCACGGCCCGCGAGGGCATCGGCCACTTCGCGGAACGCGGTTTGAATCGCTTTTTCGTACTGCGCCACGGCAATGTCGCGCCCGGCATTGGCCGAGTCGAGCCCCGCCCGGTTGCGGCCGGCATCGAACAGCGGCAAAAACAGCTGCGGCGCCAGGGTCCAGCCGTAGGTGCCGCTTTCGAACAGGCCCGACAGGTGGTTGCTGACACTGCCGGCCGACGCCGTCAGCGAGATGCGTGGAAAAAACGCAGCGCGCGCCGCGCCGATGTTGGCGTTCGCAGCCAGCAGTTGCTGCTCGGCCTGGCGGATGTCCGGGCGCTTGATGAGCAGGTCCGAGGGCAGGCCAGCGGGCACATCCACCATCAGCGGCGCATCGGCCAGCGCCTGCCCCGCCGGCAACGCGGCTGCCAGTTCACCGGTCAACGGCTGGCCCAGCAAGAGGGTCAGCAGGTTTTCATCAAGTGCGCGCTGACGTTGCAGTTGCGCCAGGCTCACGCGCGCAGCTTCTGTCAGCGACTCGGCCTGGCGCAGGTCCAGCTCGGAGGTGGCCCCGTTGTCAAAACGCAGCTGGCTCAGCTTGAAAGACTCTTCACGCGTGGCCAGGGTCTGCTGCGTGATCGTCAGGAGCTCTTCGTCGGCGAGCAGGCTCAGGTAAGTGGTGGCCACCGCCGCAATCAGGCTGATCTGCGTGGTCTTGCGCCCTTCCTCGGTGGCCAGGTATTGCGCCAGTGCGGCGTCCTTGAGGCTGGCCACCCGGCCAAAAAAGTCGATCTCGTAGGACGTCATCGCCAGGCCGGCGGTGTAGACACTGGAGATGCTGCCATTGCCGTTGGCATTGGGTTGGCGCGAGCCGGTGGCCGCCAGGCCCACGGTGGGAAACTGGTCGGCGCGCTGGATCCGGAACTGCGCCCTGGCCTGCTCGATGTTGAGCACCGCGATGCGCAGGTCGCGGTTATTGCGCAGCGCCGCCTCGATCAGTTGCCGCAGCTTGGGATCGCTGAAAAAACTTTGCCACTCGATGTCGGCCGCTGCCGTGGTTTGCACCGCTGCCGACGGTGTTGCCGGGGCAACTGCCAGCGAGCGCGCCAGGCGCAGGCCCGGCCAGTCGGTGGCGACGGGCGCTTCCGGCCGTTCATATTTGGGTGCCATGGAGCAGCCTGCCGCCAGCGCTGCCGCGCCCAGCGCCAGGAGCCGCAGCAGCCGGGCCTTACTCATGGGTTTTCGCTTCATTTCCGTCTCCGTCAAAACCTGCCGCCCTGGCATGGTCGGAATACATTTTTCTTTGCCGCTCGCTGCCCTTGAACAGGCTGCGCACCACCACAAAAAACACAGGCACAAAAATCACGGCCAGCGCGGTCCCGGTGACCATGCCGCCGATCACGCCGGTGCCGATGGCGCGCTGGCTGGCCGAGCCGGCGCCGGTGGCCAGCGCGAGCGGCAGCACACCCATCATGAAGGCCAGCGAGGTCATCACGATGGGGCGGAAACGCAGGTGGGCTGCGGCCAGCGCCGATTCGATCGCACTCTTGCCCTGGGCCTCCAGGTCTTTCGCAAACTCGATGATCAGGATCGCGTTTTTTGCCGACAGGCCGATGATGGTGATCAGTCCCACCTGGAAATACACGTCGTTCGAATATGCGCGCAGCAGCGTGGCCAGCAGCACACCCAGCACACCTAGCGGCACCACCATGATCACGGCCATTGGAATGGTCCAGCTCTCATAAAGAGCTGCGAGGCACAGGAACACCGCCAGGATGGCAAAGCCGTAAAGAACCAGCGCCTGCGAGCCGGCAAGTTTTTCCTCGCGCGACTGGCCGGTCCACTCGAAGCCAAAACCGGCGGGCAGCTGCGCTGCCAGCTTTTCCATTTCGGCCATCGCGGCGCCCGAGCTGTAGCCCGGCGCTGCCGAACCCGAAATGCGCATGGCGGGATAACCGTTGTAGCGGATGGTCTGCTGCGCGCCCGTCACCCAGCGTGTACTCGCAAAGGCCGACAGCGGCACCGGCCGTCCCAGGCTGTTGCTTGCATTGAGCTGCAGCAGGTCATCGGGCTGCATGCGCGCCGGCGCGTCGGCCTGCACCACCACGCGCTGCAGACGCCCCTGGTTGGGGAAGTCGTTCACGTAGCTGGAGCCCAGCGCCGTGGACAGCGTGGTGTTGATCGCATCGAAAGACACACCCAGCGCATTGGCCTTGTCGCGGTCAATGTCGATCTGCAGTTGCGGACCATCCTCCAGGCCATCCGGCCGCACCTGCGCGAGCACCGGGCTCTTGCCCGCCATGCCCAGCAGCTGGTTGCGCGCATTGACCAGCGCCTCGTGGCCGGCACCGCCCCGGTCCTGCAGGCGGAAGGTAAAGCCGCTGGCCGTCCCCAGTTCGGGAATCGGCGGCGGGCTGAGCGGAAAGATGAAGGCGTCGCGGATACCGGACAGCGCACCAAAGGCCCGGCCGGCCACGGCTTCGGCGGATTGCCCTTTGCCTTCCCGTTCGGACCAGTCCTTGAGCGTCACGAAAGCCAGCGCCGCATTCTGGCCTTGGCCGGAAAAGCTGAAGCCCAGCACGCCGACCATGCTCTGCACTTCGGGCTGCTTGAGGATGTAGCCCTCAACCTGCTGCATGACCGCCAGGGTGCGTTCCTGCGTGGCGCCGGGCGGCAACTGCACATTGACCAGTATGTTGCCCTGGTCTTCGCCGGGCAGAAAGGAAGTGGGCAAACGGGTGTAGACCACCGCAACGGCGGCGATGATGGCCACATAGATGATCAGGTAACGCGCCGCGCGCCTGAGCACGCGGGCAACAATGCTTTCATATCCTTTGGCGGTGCGCGAAAAACTGCGGTTGAACCAGCCGAAGAAACCGCGCTTTTCGTGATGGTGGCCCGCTTCCACCGGCTTGAGCAGTGTGGCGCACAGGGCCGGAGTGAGGGACAGCGCCATGAAGGCGGAAAAACCGATGGACGCCACCATCACTGCCGAGAACTGGCGGTAGATGTTGCCGGTCGAACCGGCGAAAAAAGCCAGCGGGACAAACACCGAGA
The DNA here is from genome assembly GCF_049790275.1 of Polaromonas sp. Lineage (GTDB taxonomy): Bacteria > Pseudomonadota > Gammaproteobacteria > Burkholderiales > Burkholderiaceae_C > Polaromonas. The sequence goes on along the minus strand of NZ_JBAQYR010000037.1, from coordinate 1,367 downwards.
TCAGCACCACGGTCACGCCGATGATGGCGCCCGAAATCTGCTTCATCGCCTTGCGTGTCGCTTCGAGTGGCGGCAGCCCCTCCTCGCTCATGATGCGCTCGACGTTTTCAACGACCACGATGGCGTCGTCCACCACAATGCCGATGACCAGCACCATGCCGAACATGGTGAGCACGTTGATCGAAAAACCGAGCGCCAGCAACGTCCCGAAGGTACCCAGCAGCGCAATTGGCACCACGACGGTCGGAATGACGGTGTAGCGCCAGTTCTGCAGGAACAGGAACATCACGAGAAACACCAGCGCGACGGCCTCGAACAGCGTCACAGCCACCTGCGAGATGGATATCTGTACAAAACGCGAGCTGTCGTAGGGAATCGTCCAGCTCACACCCTGCGGGAAATAACGCTCGAGCTCCGCCATCTTCCGGCGCACCGCCTTGGCCGAAGCCAGTGCATTGCCGCTAGGCGACAGCTGCACACCGATACCGACCGCCGGCTGGCCGTTGAGCCGCGCCGAAGTTGCATAGGCCTGGCCGCCAAGTTCGATACGCGCCACGTCCTTGAGCCGCACGGCGGAACCGTCGGTGTTGGCGCGCAGGACAATATTGCCGAACTGCTCAACATTGGCGAGCTGGCCATTCACCACCACCGTGGCCGCCGTGCCCTGGCCCGCAACGTTCGGCAGGTCACCAATCGTGCCCGACGACACCTGCGCGTTCTGGGCGCGAATGGCGGCGGTGACCTCGCTGGACGACAGGCTGAAGCCGGCCAGCTTCGCCGGATCGATCCAGACGCGCATGGCCCGTTCGGAGCCGAACAGCTGTGCCTGGCCGATGCCGGGCAAGCGCTGCAATTCAGGCACCACGGTGCGGGACGCGTAGTCGCCCAGTCCTATGGGGTCTATAGCCGGGTTGCTTGAGGACAGCATGGTGAACAGCAGGAAGTTCGAGCGCGACTTGTCAACCCGGACACCTTGCTGCGTCACCGCCTGCGGCAGCCGCGGCGAGGCGCGTGAAAGGCGGTTCTGCACATCCACCTGCGCCAGGTCGGCGTTGGTGCCCGGCTCGAAACTGATGGTGATGGTGCCGGTACCGTTGGCCTGCGCCACCGACTCCATGTAGATCAGGCCGGGCGAGCCGTTCATCTCGCGCTCGATCACGGAGAGCACGCTATCTTCCAGCGTCTGGGCCGACGCGCCGGGATAGGCCACGTTGATGACGATGGCGGGGGGTGCCACCGGCGGGTACTGCGAAATCGGCAACTGGGTGATGGCCACACTGCCCATCACGATGATGAAGAGCGCAATCACCCAGGCAAAAATCGGCCGATCAATGAAAAACTTGGCCATGCGGTGCGCTCCTTATTTC
>NZ_JBAQYR010000036.1:0-3598 GCF_049790275.1 Polaromonas sp. | reverse complement strand
GGCTATGGCATCCTGCAGCCGCGCGTGGTCACGCCCCTGCCCGGGCCGGCCGAACACACGCCCTTCCACTGGATGTTTGCCGGCCAATGCGGCATCGACCCGTACAGCAGCGGCGCCTCCGAGGTGTACCAGGACCTGTTCGGCAGCGGCAGCTTCGCCGGCAAGGGCCTGCTGCATGTCGAGGCCGTGCATGCCGTGCTCGACGCGCGCCTGCCCAACGACACAGTCCTCAGCCACGACCTGCTGGAAGGCAGCGTCGCACGCTGCGGCCTGGTCAGTGACGTGGCCCTGGTGGAAGACCAGCCGCACCACGCAGGCGTGGCCGCCGCGCGCACCCACCGCTGGACGCGCGGCGACTGGCAACTGTGGCCCCTCATGCTGCACGCCGGGCACTACGGCATCGACGCGCTGGGGCTGTGGAAGATGGCCGACAACCTGCGCCGCTCGCTGGTCATGCCTGCCACCTTCGGCCTGCTGGCCTGCGCCGTGTTCAGCACGGTGTTGCCACTGGCCACCGCCCTGCTCGTGGCTTTCGCCGCCTTACTGGCCGGTCCCGTGCTGGGCGCACTGGCTGGCCTGGTGCCAACCCGCAAGGGCATTGCCTGGCGCCATTTCTTCCATGTGGGCCAGAGGGAATTGTTGCGCGCCCTGGGCGGCGGCGCCTGGCAGTTCAGCCAGCTTCCGGCGCAGACCGCCTTGCTGCTCGACGCCGTGCTGCGTTCGCTCTGGCGCATGGCCACCAGCCGCCGCGGTCTGCTCGAGTGGACCACCGCCGCCCAGTCCCAGGCGGCCGCACGCGACGACCTCATGGCCTTTGTGCGCCAGCACGCTGCCGTTTCACTGTTTTGCGCAGCGCTGGCGGTGGCGGCGCTATGGAGTCCGCATCCGGTGGCGGGCACCGCTCTCTTCCTGTTCTGGGCCGCGTCGCCGCTGGCCGCCTGGTGGGCCAGCCGGCCCCGCCCGGCGGGCCCGGTACACCAGCTGCAGGACGGCGACCGCCAATACCTGCACACCCTGGCGCGCGACACCTGGCGCTTTTTTGAGCAGTCCGTCAGTGCCGAAGACAACCACCTGCCGCCCGACAACCTGCAACTGGTGCCTGAGCCCACGCCGGCGCACCGCACGTCACCGACCAATATCGGCCTGTACCTGCTGGCCGTCTGCTGCGCGCGCGAATTCGGCTGGATAGGCACGCGCGAAGTCATCGAACGGCTGGAGGCCTCGCTCGCCAGCATGGACCGGCTAGCCAAACATGATGGCCACCTGCTCAACTGGTACGACACGCGCACGCTGGAAGTCCTGCAGCCGCCTTATGTCTCGGTCGTCGACAGCGGCAACCTGGCCGGGCTGCTGCTGGCCGTGGCCCAGGCTTGCCATGCCCTCGCGCAGGACAAGGCCGAAGGCGAGCCGGCACAGGCGGCGCTGCTGCGGCTGGCCAGCCGTTGCCAGGCCCTGTATGCCGCCATGGACTTTCGCGGCCTGTACGACAGCAAGCGCCATCTGTTCCATATCGGCCTGCGCGTGCAGGAGCAGGCGCTGGATGCCAGTTACTACGACCTGCTGGCGTCCGAGTCCCGGCTCACCAGCTTCCTGGCCATTGCCAAAGGCGATGTTCCGCGCCGGCACTGGGCCGCGCTGGGCCGGCCGTTTCTGTCGGTTGGCGTGGCGCCCGGGCTGAAGTCCTGGTCGGGTTCGATGTTCGAGTACCTGATGCCTTCCCTGTTGATGCACGAGCCCCGGCGCGGCCTGCTGCACACCGTGGCGCACGCGGCCGTGGCCGAACAGCAGGCCTACGGGGCCGCGCAGCAGCTGCCCTGGGGCGTGTCCGAGTCGGCCTATTTCGCGCAGGACCACTCCCTGGCTTTCCAGTATTCGCCTTTCGGCGTGCCGCGCCTGGCGCTGCGGCGCACACCGCCGACCGACCGGGTGGTGGCGCCTTATGCAACCCTGCTGGCCACCTTGTTTGACCCACATGGCGCCGTGCTCAACCTGCAGCGGCTGGAACAGCTGGGCGCGCGCGGCGCACTGGGTTTTTACGAAGCGCTGGACTTCACCGTTTCGCGCCAGCCCGACAAGGCGCATGCGCAGGCCTTCAGCATTGTGGAAGCCTTCATGGCACACCACCAGGGCATGGCACTGGCGGCCCTGTGCAACGTGCTCTGCCACCATGCACCGCGGCGCTGGTTCTGCGCCGACCCGCTGGTGCGGGCCCACGAGGCGCTGCTGCATGAAAGCACGCCGCGCCAGATCGTGCAAAGCGCCGACCCGCGGCTGCCGCCCGAGCCCGGCGGCTACCAGGCGCCGCCGGTCTTCCAGTCGCGCGAGCTGAACCCGCTCGGCGCGGGCTGGAAACCCACACACCTGCTGTCGAACGGCCACTACAACGTCGCCCTGCGCGCCAACGGGGCCGGGCTGAGCCGCTGGCGCGGCCGCAACATCACGCGCTGGCGCGATGATCTGCTGCGCGACGGCTACGGCAGCTTTTTCTACCTCGTGCACCCGGACGCGGACGGCGGGCAGACAGTGAGCTCGCTGACGGCCCGGCCGGCACCGGGGGCAGGCTGGCGTTACCAGGCGCGCTTCATGGCCGACCGCGTCCAGTTCGACGCGCAGGGCGATGATCTTGACACAACCATCACCGTGCTGGTCAGCCCCGAGGACGACACCGAACTGCGCACGGTGGTGCTGCACAACACCGGGCGCGAGGCGCAGGTGCTGACCCTGGTTTCCTGCTTTGAGGCGGTGCTGGCCGACCCGCGCGCCGACGAAGCGCATCCGGCGTTTTCCAGCCTCTTCGTGCAAACCCGCTGGGAGCCGGAGTGGCGCGCTCTCATGCTCACGCGCCTGCCGCGCCTGCATGGCGACCCGCAAATGGCGGTCTCGCATTTCCTGGCCGAGGCCGATGCAGACCTGGTGTCGGTGGAAGGCATTGCCGACCGCCGCGTCTTCGCCGGACGCCACCAGCCCGCACACCAACCAGCTCTGGGCGTGCAGCCCATCGACGCAGAAGGCCAGCCCATCAACGGCCTGGACCCGGTCGCCAGCCTGCGCGTCACGCTGCGGCTGGCGCCCGGCGCCATGGCCCGGCTCAGCTTCGCCACCACTGCCGCCGAAACCACGGAAGGGCTGACGGCGCGCATCGACAAGTACATGCAACCCATGCACGTGGAACGCGCCACCCGCATGGCCGCAACGCTGGCCCAGGTGCGGCTGCGCGACCTGGCATTAACGCCCGAAGAGAACCTGGCGCTGCAGGACCTGAGCACGGCGCTGATGTACAGCGTGGCCCGGCCGGCCGAACGCACGCCCCTGGACCAGCGCATGCTCTGGCGTTTCGGCCTGTCGGGCGACAGGCCCATCGTGCTGCTGCGCATCCATTCGCCCAGCGGCATTCCCCTGGTGCACTCGCTGCTGCGCGCCCAGCCCTGGTGGGCTTTCGGCGGGCTGGCCGTTGATGTGGTGGTGCTCAACAGCGAAGCCAACTCCTACCTCATGCCGCTGCAGCGCGACATCCTGGCGCTGCGCGACCGGCTGATCCAGGCGGTGCAGTACAGCTTCCCGTCCACCGAAGCCGCGGGTGCCTCCCCGGGCTTTTACC
>NZ_JBAQYR010000035.1:0-50890 GCF_049790275.1 Polaromonas sp. | reverse complement strand
GCCCACACCGGAACGGCGGGCAGCGGCGCGGCTGCGTCTTCGGCAGCAGCAACAGCCAGCGAGAGCGCGGCCTGGAAGGCTTCCCACACCGCCAACAGCTGGCCGCGCGAGGCATCGAGCAGGGGCGGAAACTTCGCGTCCACGCTGGGCCAGTTGGCGTCTTGTGCCAGTTCGTCGGCTTCGGTCTGCCAGTGCGTCACGTCGGCGCGCAGCGCGTCCCACGCGGCCTGCGCGTCGCGCCATGATTTGGTGGAAAGAACCTCGACACGCTGGGCCATCAGCACGGCGGCTTCGCGCTGTACCTGGGCGCGGTGCTGCAGGTCTTCAATCGTCTTGACGCGGTCGGCCAGCCGCGCTTTCAGGCCGGCCAGCGGCTCACGCGACAGCGGCGCACCGGCCTTGGCGGCGTCGCGCTGCCAGGCCAGCGCGTCAGCCATGTTGAGTTTTTTCAGGGCCAGCAGGGCATTGCCTTTTTCGGCCCATTCAGCGGCCACGGCTTCCTGGCTTTTCAGGCGCTTGGCTTCGTCGAGCTTTTCCTTCAGCGGCTTGGCAGCACCCTTGTCGCGGTTGGCCAGGTCTTTGTAGACCTCGGCCATCTGCTCGGCGCTGGGGCCGGTGGCCAGCCACTCGCGGATGCGCGTGGTGCGCTCGCCGGAGGTGGGCGCGGAGAAAGCGCCACCGGTCAGGCCGTCCAGGGGATGGCTGTCGGCGCTCCTGGCAGCGGGCGTTTTCACGACGGGGGTTTCGGGCTTGGAAGATTTGGACATGGGGAAACGCAGCATATGAATAAGTGGAACCGGCGAAGCGGGATCTTCGGGAATCTGGAAATTGCAGGTCTGCCTCTTGGACTCTCGGGCTGTTGGCGTCAACAGGCAAAGACAGGACCAGCGTAAAAAAGAGGAGCCGCTGGACAGATATCCGCGACCCCCGACCCAAGCTTCAGAAATAAAGCAATGCGGCTATTTTCGCTGTTTTTACGGCATCGCCAAATTAAGTTCGGCACGCGGTGTCCATTTGGCGTCTGCAGGCGCATTTTTGGGTGCACCGAGGAGGAGCCGGGCAGATGGCAGACCGCTGGCCGCCAGGTAGTCCTTGACCGCCACCGCACGCTGCAGGGCCAGCTCTCGCAAGGTGTTGTCATCGGCCACGATGCCGGCCATCAGCAGCTTTTCCATCTCCGGCACAGGCAGGTCTTTGGCCAGGCCTATCAGGTTGCGTGGCTTGGCCATGTCGGCGCGCTGGTAAACCGCCTTGAGCAGCGCCGGATATTCGGCCGGGCTGACGCTGATGGCTGCGGTGCTGCTGCCCCCTTCCCTGACAGTGGCACGGCGCTTCTCGGTACGCACCATCTCCGCGAGCCGTTCACGCTTGAAGCCGTCACGCTCGGCCTCAAGGCTGCTGGTGCCCACCACCGTGAGCTGGAGCGCGGGCCGCTCGGTCAGCGCCTTGGCCACCTTGTCGAGCCCGGCCCGGGCTTCAGGTGCCAACTGCGCGCTGCCAGCCGCAAAGCCCACCGTGCCCAGCTCTTCACCACCGCCGCCCAGCGCGTTGGCCAGCAGGCTGAAGGGCGCGGCAATGGCCTTGACAATCAGGTTGAAGATGACCTTCACGATGACGGGGCCCAAGCTGAACTGCGGGTCGTTGAGCGAGCCGCTGATGGGCAGGTCGACGTCGATCACGCCATGGCGGTCGGCCAGCAGGGCCACGGCCAGCTTGACCGGCAGGCTCGCGGTCGAACCTTCCACCTTGTCGCCGAAGCTGAGCTGGTTCAGGACGAGCTTGTTGCTGGCCGTCAGCTGGCCATCAGGGCGCACCACGTAATTGACATCAACGCTGAGCTTGCCGCGGGTGATGCCATAACCCGAATACTTGACCGAATACGGCGAGAGCGGCGGCAGCTCGAGGTCACGCACCTTGCCCTTGATGTCGAGCGCCAGGGGCTGGGCCAGCGGGTTGAGCTTGCCCAGGATCTCCAGCGAAGCCGTTCCTTCGGCCTTGCCGCGCAGCTCCAGGTCGGCCATCGGAGGCGCCGTGCCGGCGGGCGTGCCGGGAGCGACCGAGGAAAAGGCGCCCAGCCTGCCGGTCAGCTCGCTCAGGTTGGCCGAGTAGCTGGGTTTGACAAACCGGTCGGAAAACAGGACCTTGCCATTGACCAGGCTCATCGGTCCGAAGCTCATGACAGGCGGCGGCCCGGCAGGGCCGGCCGCCGCGGCGGGTGGCGACGCAGCCGCAGCCTTGGCATCTTTTATGCCTGCAGCCCCCGTCTCTCCTGCGCCGGCAGCTATCGTTTTGGAAGCATCCTGGGGCACGGCGGCCGGTGGTTTGAGCAGGTCCTGCAGGTTGATGCGGCCTTCCGGCGTGATGATCACCCGGGCGAAAAAATCGGTGAGCAGTGTTTCCTTTACATCGACACGCGTGGCACGCGCCGGATCCAGCGCTACATGCAGGCCGCGCAGGTTCAGCGACTTCCAGGCCAGCAGCTCCTCGCTGGGCGCCAGCGTGTTGGCGCGGAACTCTTCAAGCGCCACGTCGCCCGTCAGTTGCGCCCGCGGCCCGGCGGGCGTTTGCCGGTAAGCCACGCGGCCCTTGAAGCTGGCGTCGGCACGCAGCAGATCTATATTGACGGTATCCGCAAAATACGGCTCAAACACCTGCACCGGCAGCCTGTCGATGGCCAGGCGCCCCTGGGCCTGGACCGGACTCAGGCCGAGCTCACCGTTGAAGGCCAGCTTACCGGGCTCGAAGCGGCCCGCGCCCGTCCCCAGGCGCAGCGAGGCAGTCAGGGGCATGGCTTTGGCGGGCTGGGCTTTGGGTCCCGGGTCGTCAATAACCAGGCCTCCCAGCCGCGCATTGGCGGCCGTGACTTCAAACCCCACGGGTTTGGCGCCGGCCTTGTCGGAAAAAGACAGGGCACCGCCTTCGAGCTGCACCTCGTTGATAGCCACCGACCAGGACGGCGCAGCGGCCGCCGCTGCGGCATCGGTCCTGGGAGCGGGCGTGTTTGGCGCCTTGCCCTGGGCCACCATCCAGCGTTCATACATCCAGCGCTTGTCGCTGCCCCGCTCCACCAGGGCTTTGGGTTGCATCAGCTGCATGCTGGCAGCCTTGAAGCGCTGGCCTGTCACATCAATATCCACCTTGCCCAGCGCCACCCGCTTGACGGACACCAGCGATGTCTTGCCCTGGGCCAGCTGGACATCACTGACGGCGATCTGCGGCGCCGTAAGCTGCAGCACCTGCGCCCCCTCGCTGCCGGCCGCCTGCCAGTTCACGCCGAGCTGCGCATCAAGCTGGCCATGCAGTGCCGGCAACAGGAACTGGCCCACATACTTGGCCGCCATGGTGAGCGGCCAGGCCACAACATGGGCCGTGACCTGGGCCGCCCGGTCGGTTGCGCTGCCGCTAAAGCTCAGCAGCGCCGGCGCGGGCGCCGCCGCCGGCACGGCTTTCCCTTTCCTGCCGTTCGAAACCGGGGCAACTGGGACGTCCAGCCCCATCGAACCGTCGAACTTCAGCGGCGCGGCCGCCGCAAAGGGAAAACGAATGGCCGAGGCATTGAGCGCCACACCCGCCAGGCGGATCTGCGCCGGTGACGCCAGGGTTTCGTCGAGCCAGTTCACCCTGCCCCCACGCACGACCACGCTGCCAACCTCGACGCGCCATGGTGCAGGGGCAACTGGGGCCGGGGGCTGCGCAGCCGCCGGGGCACTGGCAGCTGCGGTAGCTGGCCGCGCCTCGTTCTTCGAGTCATTTTGGCCTGCAGCCCTTTCGGGTCGGGCGTCGGCAGCTTCGTTATTAATAGCAGAACGAGTTGGCGGCAGCAGCGTCAACCGCCCTGCACGGTCGCGGATCAGGTCCAGCACCGGCGCGCTGAGTGTCACCGTGGAAAGCTTGACCGAGCGCTCCAGCGGCCGCACGTCGTCCATGCCGACCTGCAGGCGCTCAAAGGCCAACAGGTCGCGGCTGTTGGCCTGGGCGTCGAGCACGCGGACCTGGTCGGCGGTCACCGTGCCGGACAGCCGAACCACCGTGGCCGGTGTCTGCTCGAACGCAACCTTGACATCGGCATGGACCACCGCACTGTGCAGCTTGACCGGCAGGCCGACCGGCCAGTAGGCCAGGTAGGGACGCAGGTCAAGGCCACGCAGCGCCAGTGTGGCGTCGGTCTTGTGCGTCTGCGCAAAAGGCGTTCCCACGGCAGAGGTGTCGAAACTGCTGCCGTTGAGCTTGAAAGCCAGGTGCGGGGCGGTCTTGACTTCACGCTGCGACTGCAGGTTGCTCAAAAAAGGCACCGAGAGGTTGAGTTCGCGCAAGGCGTGGGTCTTGCCTGCGGGCGTGTCGGAAAAATCCAGGGAACCACCGGTGAGCACCAGGTTGTAGAGGGCAAAGCGCAGCGGACTGCGCGCCGGCTCGTCAGCAGGTGTCTTCAGGCGTTCAAGGATGTCGTCGATGTCGTAACGCCCCTGGCCCAGATGGTTCAGCGAGAGCACGGGCTCGTCGACGGCAATGGCGTCGGCCACAGGCGCCAGCCGCAGCAGGGACTGCATCTCTGCATCTATATAGAGGCGTTTGATTTTCAGCTGGGGCAATGCCTGGGCAGTTCCCGTTCCGGCGGCCTGCGAAGCAGTTCCCGGCAGGCTGCCCGCTTTGGCGATGGCAAACTCGCTGATCGTCAGCTCCAGCGACCAGGGCTTGAAGTCCACGGCCCCCACCGTGACCTGCCGGCCCAGTTTTTCGGAACCAACCCGCTCGATTTGCGCCTTCAGGAGCACAGGAACCGCGGCATAAGCGAGGGCCCAGATGAACAACAGGGCCGCCACAGCCCAGGCGGCGCGACGCTGCCATCGAGGCGACCGAAACACGGCAACCGTGCGGGCCGGAAATGTTTTCCAGAAGCTCCGGAGCTTGCTTTTCAATTCTTGGCTTGGCATAGGCAGGCAAATAAAAACCCCGGGCAGCGGAGCCGACCGGGGTTGACGGCGGGCGTAATGCTCATGCCGTCGGGCTTCGCAAAGAAGAGAAGATCGTCTCCAGTGCGATGAAAGCAAGTGATTGCTCTCAGGTTGCCAGGGTTGGTTACCCAGCTAATGCTCGAGGTACTCAAGCAATTGCAGATTAAACCTCTGATGACCCCTGTGCAAGTCGAAATTTGTAATCAAACCTGCACTGGCCATCGCCATTTTCTTGAAGATTTACAGCTTGTGGTTTTGTCCTACAGACAGACGGGAAAAGTACCAACTCAAAGCCAAAAAAGTCGCTGCTCGAATGTTCCGGCACTTTCTCGCGAAAACGCTGCAAGCACTTGAGTTAAAAGCCCTTTACTGTCAAAACGTACAGCCATTTCCTGGAAATCAGGGCACCGAATCGGCACTTAGAGGGAATCGCCCAAAAACCAGCGAAGTGTGAAAAATAGGCCTTTTGGGCGGTATTTTGACCTTTTAATTTCATATTTAATATATAAAATCAATTTAATATTATTGACAAGTTATTTAGAGCCCTCATAGAATTCGCCGTCCCACAGAAAACCAAGGGACAACCCGAACCCGCTGCCGAACCCGGCAAAGTCAGACAAGGGGTCAACACCCCCAAGGCCACAGTCCTTGGTTTGATGGCGACCCAATCAAAGCGTGAGGCTCAAAAAGCCGGTGCGCGTAGAAAGGAGTGCTATGACAGCGCTAGGACAATCCACTCTCGCACCGGTGATGCGAACGCTTCAGAAAAACGTGGCCGACAGTCTGGCAAACATTGCCGACGACATCGCCCAGGGGTTTTTTGAAATCACCCACAACAGCTTTGCCCTGCTCGGTCTGGCCGTCGTGTTTGCGGTGATCACCCTGACAGCCCGGCCCGACCTGCGTGACGCTGGCGAATCCCGGCTGAGGGCCTGGCTGCAGGAGCGCCAGGAAGCCGCCATCGGCTTCACCGAGCCCGAGGCCATCGACCGGGCCACCGCGGCCAACCCGAAAGACCTGCCACGCCAGCAGGCGGCGGTGGCCTTCTGGCTCAGCAAAAAATACAACGTGGCGCCCGAGCCCCTGAGCGTGCTGGTTGCCGAAGCCTTTGAAATCGGCCAGAAAGCCAAGCTCGATCCGACCCTGATCCTGGCCATCATGGCCATTGAGTCGGGTTTCAACCCGTTTGCGCAAAGCCCAGTGGGCGCCCAGGGCCTGATGCAGGTCATGACCAACGTTCACCACGCCAAGTACGAAAACTTCGGTGGCAAACTGGCCGCCTTTGACCCGGTGACCAATTTGCGCGTCGGCGTCAAGGTGCTGCAGGAATGTATTGCCCGCGCCGGCTCGGTCGAAGCGGGGTTGAGGTTCTACGTGGGTGCCGCCAACCTTGAAAGCGACGGCGGCTATGCCGCCAAGGTCATGGCTGAGCACGCGCGGCTGCTGGCCGTTGTGAGCGGACGCGCACCGGCCTACACACCGGCCGTGCGGCCGCCGCTGGCCATCCCTGCGTCCTTGCCTGCAGCGCCCGAACCCGGCGAAATGCCTGGCGAAAAAACCACCGGCAAAGTTGCCAGCCTGGCAACGTCCTGATCCAGCCCGGGCTTTCCACAGCCCGAAGGCGAGTCCGGCGCTGACTCCGCTACACTAGCAGGGTGCGCAACTGGCGATAGGCGACCCCTGCACAAAGGGCGTCAGCTGACGTGGGATACCACTGGGAAGCGCACCGCTGACGTCATCGGTGACTACAGCGTTCAGCCGTTCGCCTGGGCAGCCCTTGTTTCATGCCTGCCATGACAGGGACCACGTCTTGAAGGACTGCCATGTACGACCGCACCATTCTTGTGGAACAAACCGACCCCGAACTGTGGGCCGCCATCATCGCTGAGAACGCGCGCCAGGAACACCACATCGAGCTGATTGCCAGCGAAAACTACGCCTCACCCGCCGTGATGGCCGCACAGGGCTCGCAACTCACAAACAAATACGCCGAAGGCTACCCCGGCCGCCGCTACTACGGTGGCTGCGAACATGTGGACGTGGCCGAGCAGCTGGCGATTGACCGCGTCAAGAAAATCTTCGGCGCTGAAACCGCCAACGTGCAGCCGCATTGCGGCGCCTCCGCCAACGAAGCCGTCTTCCTGGCCTTCCTCAAGCCCGGCGACACCATCATGGGCATGAGCCTGGCCGAAGGCGGCCACCTGACCCACGGCATGGCGCTCAACATGAGCGGCAAGTGGTTCAACGTGGTCTCCTACGGCCTGAACGCCAAGGAAGAGATCGACTACGAAGCGATGGAACGCAAGGCGCATGAAACAAAGCCCAAGCTGATCATCGCCGGCGCGTCGGCCTATTCCCTCGGCATCGACTTTGCGCGCTTTGCCAAGGTAGCCAAGGACGTGGGCGCGATCTTCATGGTCGACATGGCCCACTATGCCGGCCTGATCGCCGCAGGCATCTACCCAAACCCGGTGCCGCACGCCGACGTGGTGACCTCGACCACCCACAAAAGCCTGCGCGGACCGCGCGGCGGCATCATCCTGATGAAAGCCGAGCACGAAAAAGCCATCAACAGCGCCATTTTCCCCGGCCTGCAGGGCGGCCCGCTGATGCACGTGATTGCGGCCAAGGCGGTGGCCTTCAAGGAAGCGCTGGCGCCCGAGTTCAAGACCTACCAACAGCAGGTGCTCAAGAACGCACAAATCGTGGCCGAAACGCTGACGCAACGCGGCCTGCGCATTGTCAGCGGCCGCACCGAAAGCCACGTCATGCTGGTGGACCTGCGCGCCAAGGGCATCACCGGCAAGGAAGCCGAAGCCGTGCTGGGCAGCGCCCACATGACGATCAACAAGAATGCCATTCCCAACGACCCGGAAAAACCGATGGTCACCAGCGGCGTGCGCATCGGCACCCCGGCCATGACCACGCGCGGCTTCAAGGACGAGGAAGCGCGCTTGACGGCCAACCTGATTGCCGACGTGCTCGACAATCCGCGAGATGCAGCAAACATTGAAGCGGTTCGTGCCAAGGTCAATGCCCTGACCAGCCGTTTCCCGGTATACCGTTAACCATGCGGCGCAGCTCAGGCACTATGTTTTTGATAGCTGCCTGCGCCCGCCACACAAGGGCTGGAGGCCAAAAATGCTGATGAATCCAGGCAGAGCCGCATGAAGTGCCCCTTCTGCGGCAATCTGGAAACCCAGGTGGTTGAAACGCGGGTGTCGGAAGACGCAGACTTCATACGCCGCCGCCGCCAGTGCGGCGCGTGTGAAAAACGCTTCACCACCTACGAGCGGCCCGACGTCAACTTTCCGGCCATCGTCAAGAAAGACGGCCGCCGCATCGAGTACAAGCGCAGCAAGATCCTCGGCTCCATGAACCTCGCCTTGCGCAAACGCCCTGTCAGCACCGAACAGGTCGACTCCGCCATTGAACGCATCGAAGAAAAACTCCTCAACCTGGGCCTGCGCGAAGTCCCCTCAGCCCGCCTGGGCGAACTCGTCATGCGCGAGCTGAAAAAACTCGACAAGGTTGCCTATGTGCGCTTTGCGAGCGTGTACCGGAGTTTTGAGGATATTGACGAGTTCAAGACGCTGGTGGATGAGGTCAGAAGATAGCAAATAGTCAGATCGACTATCTATGGCAATCCACCTGAGGGCTGCAGCAGATTAGTGGTAGCGGGAGCCCGACGGTCGGAACCGGCAACTTCAGCCCCGGTTCCTATACTGAGCCCATGCCCCAGTACTCCACCACCAGACTGAAGCCACCGGCCTCCAGACCCGACCGCACTGGGATCTCCCCAAGGAGATCAAGCTCGGGGTTCACTATCATTGAACTGATGGTCGCGATCGTGGTATTAGGCGTCATCCTCGCCTTTGGGCTTCCGAATTTGAGGGAATTTTTGGTTCGCAATCAGGTCGGGACCATCACCAGCGAATTTGCCAGCGACATTGCACGGGCCAGAGTCGAGGCCATCAGTCGAAACAACTGCGTGACCATTTGCATGTCCAGCAACACTGCCAATGCATTGACGGGGGGCACACCAACTTGTGCAGGCGCCGGGACCAACTGGCAGGCTGGCTGGATTGTTTTTTCGAATCCGAGCTGCAGCCCCACCCAAGACGACCCAACAACCGTGAACTCAACACTAATTGCGGTCCGCCAGGCCGGAGCAGACTCGTTTACGCTGACGCCCGCATCAGGCACTCTACGCAGACTTATTTTCGACTCTAGAGGCTTGGCAGCTTTGACCCAAGAGACCTTCACATTGAGCTACACCCCAGAAGCCGTAGGTAGTCCTCATTACCGAACCATTTGTCTAAGCACTGCAGGGCGAGTAATTACAAAGAAGGGAGGGAGTACATGTCCATAACACGCCAGCGAGGTGCGGGCTTGATTGAAGCCCTCGTAGCCATTCTTGTACTGTCCATCGGGCTGCTGGGCATGGTGGGCATGCAAACGGCCTCCGTCAAATTCGAGCAAACCGGGTGGGTGAGGTCTGCGCTTTCCTCCAATATCAGCAGTCTGGCAGACCGCATCCGGGCCAACGCCAGTGCGGATCCCGTCGCCTACACCTTTACCAGAACGTACGCCGCGGAACGCGCCTCCATTGAAGCCACCAGCGCCTATCTCACACCGGCAAAGGACTGCAACGCCGAGATTTGCACCAACGCAGAGCTGGCCGCTTATGACCTGCAGATCTGGCGTAGCGACTTGAACCAGCAACTCCCAGGTGCCGTAGGTTTTGTGACTCCCACGGGCGTGAAAGGTGTGGATCTGCGTTTCGGAATCACCGTCGCCTGGTTCAATAAAGACTTCCTCGACGAAACCGACCCCGACCCTAACGTGAAAACTTTACGCCAGCCCGTCGCTTGTACAGCCGCCACAACGGGTATTGCCGCCCGCAACTGCTGTCCCGCCGCGGTAGGCACTCCAGCGGCCCTGGCAGGCGTTCAGTGTGTCAACCTGGAGATTATTCCGTGATCAAAACCGGCTATCACCGTAAGGCATCCCTGGCCCCGCAAAACGGGGTGAGCCTGATCGAACTGCTGGTGAGTCTGGTCATCAGTCTGGTGATCGCGCTGGCCGCAGCCGCCGCCTATCTGGGAACGCGCGCTACTGCCACGGCGATGTCCAACGTTGCGGGCATGAACGAGACCGGAAAACTTGCGCTGGACATGGTCGGGCGCGATCTCCAAATGGCCGGATTTTTTCCCGCCATTGTGCAAAGTCCGACCAGCGATCAGTACGCAGGGGGGTTCAGCAACACGAAAAATATAGCAATGGCAGCCTACAGCCAAGGGCTGTTCGGTTGCGATGGCGGCTTGTTTAATCCGACCACAGGCGCATGCCCCTCCCCTACCGCTGGCGCCCCTGACTCGGTGGTGGTCAATTATTTTGCGAAAGCAGAGCTTGACGCAACGACGTTTGTCAGTGGCTTCGATTGCCTGAGGGCAAACGTTTCAGCGGACCCTAGCAACGTCATCCAGGCGGCGGCGGGACGGCCTCTTTATGTCTCCAACCGGTTTGGACTGACAAATACAACCTACACCAAGCCAGGGCCAGGGGGCACCACGCAAACCATCACCACCAAAAGCCTCGCCTGCAATGGCAATGGGAAAGCCGCGGAAGACACTGTGTATCAGCCGATTTTCGAAGGCGTTGAGGACATGACACTTGCCTATGGCGTTCATGGGGGAACGGGCGGACTGTCTCCGCAGACTTACTACACCGCGACGGAAGTGGCTGCCTTGCCAACCATCGGCGGTATGACAGGTTGGCAGCGAGTCACCGCGGTTCGGATATGTGTGTTAACGCGCAGCCCCGACAGCATTCGGACCCAGGACAAAGCGGGCAGCCTGCGCACCTATACCAATTGCAGAGGGGCTAGCGTCACCTATGCGGCAACGGACCGATCGCTGTACAAGAGGTTCGAGCGTGTATTTGCCATTCGCAACAACCTGACTGGAACTTACTGATGCAACTCGCCAAGTTTGCATATCGGCCGTCGCTCCGCATGGAAACGGGTGTGTCCCTTCCTGTGGTCCTCATGTTCCTTCTGGTCATCACGATCCTGGGCACTTTGGGTATCCGGCGGGCTACCACCGGCGAGACGTTGTCCAGAAACCAGCTTGACTATGAGGTGGCAAGGCAAGCCGCCGAAGCGGCCTTGCGTGATGGCGAGCGCGACCTGCGAATTCCATCTGTCCTTCAGACCAACGCGTTGTGTGCCCGCGACACCAACCGGCCGCTTGTAGTTGGCGCTCCGCATTTCGATACGAATTGCCCCCGTGGGCAATGCAGGTTTGAGTTGACGCACTACGACACCAGCAACTACATGGCCACTCCCGTCGTCAACCCTGAGCCCTGGTGGCCCACCATTAATGACAAGCAGGGGCGGTGGGATGGTGATCCTGCCGGCGCCGCCAGCCCCAAACCGGGAGATGCCACGGGCGTCAACGTCAACTGCAACTTCGACGGTTCCGTTCCACTTGGTACGTTCACGGGCGTCGCGCGGCTCGCCGGTGTGGCCAGGCAGCCAGAGTATCTCATTGAATACTTGGGAAGAGGCGATGACCAACTGATGCGCATCACATCCAGAGGGTTTGGCGCAGACATCAACACAGAAGTTGTTATGCAGACTTATTACCGGCCCTACAAATAAAAGGAAATACGATGAAAGAAAAACTTTTCTTTGCCGGTCTTTTTCTTGCCGTTGCGTGCTGGCAAGCACCGGCAGCTGCACAAGCACTGACGCCGGCGATACCGCCCAACATCGTGACCTCCACCCCGAGGCCAATGATCATGCTGAATATGTCGAAAGACCATCAGCTGTTTTACCGGGCTTATGACGAATTTTCCGATCTCGACGGAGACGGACTGCCGGAAACCACCTACAAGCACAGTTTCAACTATTACGGCTACTTCGACTCCTACAAGTGTTACAGCTACAGCGGCACCACGAATCGGTTTGACCCTGTCAGTACCAATACGACCAAATACTGCTCAGGCAACTGGAGTGGTAATTTCCTGAACTGGGCCACCATGACACGTATTGATGTGGTGCGCAAAGTTCTGTATGGCGGCCATCGTTCGACCGACACTGCTGCTCTTACGGTGCTCGAGCGAGCCAGTTTGCCTACAGACGCCCATTCGTTTGCCAAGTACTACAAGGGGGACGATCTCGCGCAACTCACACCCTTCAGCGCATCCCAGTTGGCAGCATCGGCCACCATCAGCAACAATGGCAACAACAACGCCAGGCGGCAAGTCCGGTTTGTTGCAGGCAGCAATAAAGCGTATCGAAACAATGACGGCAGCGCGCCTTCGGCTGCCACCTCAACCACCTGCGAAAGCAAGGTCGTCGCTTACTATGCCGCCCAAGACCCCCCTACCACGCCTCCACCCGACTACCATTGCGTCACCTACTCAGTCACCCTAAACAGCACGTTCACCATAGAGGTGGGAGATCAGGTAAGGGCCGTTGACGAGGGCAATGCAGCACGCTATATGGAGGGTGTTGCCTTGGAGGTCAACAGTACGGATGGCTGGTTCAACATGGTGGTCACGCCAACCGGATACGTAACACCAGGCAGCGCCAGCAGCAATTTCAAGAATTGGACAATTCAAAATCTGACGCAAACCTCCGCCACTATTTGTAATACAACCCTCGGCGACAACCTGACCGCAAATTCTCCATTCAACACCAACACAGCGGGCAATGGAGATTCCCATACCAATGCCAACCCGCCCTTGATGCGCATCGCAAGAGGCGACTACCAGCTATGGAATGCCAATGAACGCTGGCAGTGCCATTGGAGCGGTGAAAAAAGCGCATCCAACGGCAACAACGTCGGCATTACCGGGCTGGGGGCAGGCTCAAGCAACCCGACCAAAGGCACGCAGGGCGTGGTCGTGTCGGGGAGCGGGCCAGACTTTATTGTCCGTGTCGCGGCCTGCAACTCAACGCTGCTGGGCACCGAAAACTGCAAACAGTACCCGTCAGGCAACTTCAAACCCCAGGGCTTGCTGCACGAGTATGGGGAAGGCAACCTTGCAGAATTCGGGTTGATGACCGGTTCCTTTGCGAAAAATATCAGCGGCGGTGTACTTCGAAGTAATTTGCAGTCATTCCGCAACGAAGTGAATTACACAACCGATGGCACGTATACAACCACCCAGGGCATTGTTTACACCATCAACAAGCTGCGCGTTTACGGCTATCGGTATAGCGACGGCACCTATATCGGAGATGGTAACTGTACTTTTCAGCTGACGTCGCTGACAGACAACCAGTGCACCAGCTGGGGTAACCCCATGGGTGAAATGTTCACAGAGGCGCTCCGCTATCTTGGCGGCCTGTCTCCAAGTTCCAATTACGACTACACACAAACAGGCTCAAAAGATGCCGCCATGGGTCTACCAAAACCGGCCTGGGTTGATCCAGTGAACCGGGCCGATGCTGCCGCCAAGACAGCTGCCGACGCCATATTCGGACAGGGCCAGTGCCGCGCCATCAATGCCATTAATTTCAATTCCAGCGTGACGTCTTATGACAACAACACTGGCACCCAGTGGAGCCCATTCGCCACGCTGCCGGGTGGCCCCAGCCTGGTCAACATGATCAACGTGATCGGCACCGATGAAGGGATTCATGGCAACAAGTTCTTCATTGGAAACAATGGCACGACCAACGATGGAACCTGTACCGGCAAGACCATTTCCACACTGGCGGCAGCAGACGGTTTGTGCCCTGACGCGCCAACCTATGCGGGCTCGTATGCACTGTCCGGCGCTGCCTATTGGGCCAGAACCAACGCTGTGCGGACGCCAACTGCCGCGCAGTTGATCGCGAATCCGGATGCGTTCAAAGTCAAAAGCTTTTCGGTCGCACTGTCTCCCGGAAAACCCCGTATTGAAATTCCGCACCCTACCCTTGCGGGCCGCAAAATCATTATCCAGCCCTCCTACCAACTGGTTGCGGGTGGCGCGGTTGGTGGCGGTACCCTGGTTGACTTCCGTGTCGTGGGTACCCCCACGGCCACATCCGGAAAATTCCTGATCATTTGGGAAGACTCCGAGCAAGGTGGTGACTACGACAGTGATGCTTCGGGCATCCTGCGGTACGAGGTCGTAGGCACCAAGGTGTACGTGTACACCCGGGTTTTTAATGCCGCATCAGTGAACCCTCAAGGTTTTGGTTACACCATATCCGGCAGCACCAAAGATGGCGCGCACTTCCATTCCGGCATTTATACCTACAACTTCAACGACAGCACCTCGCCGACCGTGACAAAGGCCGACGGTACTGCGCACAGCAATATCAACGGAACGGGTGGTTGCCGTAACTGCGAAGTGAACCAGGAAGAAAGCCGGGCTGAGTACGATTTCGGCACAGCAACTGCTGGACAGTTGCAAGACCCCCTGTGGTACGCGGCCAAATGGGGCGGTTTCAGCAAAAACGAAAATGTCACCGTTCCTCCGTCTGACCCCAAGATCTATTTCGAGAAACCCACCGCGGACAAAGCCAACTGGGACGTAAAAAAACTCGATGGAACATCTGGGGCAGATGGTTATCCAGACAATTATTTCCTGGCGATTCGACCCAGCGAGCTTGAAAAAGCCCTCAGGGCTGCGTTCAGCGCCATCGTTGGCGCATCCAACACGGCGCCCGCCGTGGCGTCTGCGCAGATTCAGTCGGGCAGCCTGAAATACCTGGCGAGCTTCGACGCAGACGATGGCCACGGCGAACTCCTGACGTTCATCGTCAAAGCGGATGGCTCCTTTGATGTTGTCCTGAAAACCGACGGCACCCTTGATCGCACGCACTACAATTGGGCCGCCCATACCAAATTGACGGCGTTGGCTCCAGCATCGCGTCAGATCATTACCAATGTGGGCAATTCAACCGGTCTGCCATTTACATGGGCAGCCCTGTCAGATCCCGTCAAAACCATTGCCTTTGGTGGGACCAACGCCACGGCGGAGGCCAAACTAAACTGGTTGCGGGGTAGCCGCACCGACGAAACGCCAAATGGGTTCCGGTTTCGCAAGCGCAATGCCAACTCCATCATGGGTCCCGTTGTGAGTTCCAACCCAACGGTAACCTCGCCACCGAGTGCAAGTTTCTTCGGCTCAAGATTTCCGGGATATGGCGCCTTTGTGACCGCAAACAAAAATCGCAAAAGCATTGTCTGGGTAGGCGCGGGCGATGGCATGCTCCATGGATTCAACGCGGCAAGCCCCACATCCACAGGCGGAACGCCCATCGTTTCCTATGTGCCGCAGCTCCTTCACTCCCGCCTGCAGGACTGGGTAGAACCGGCCACAGAAAAAGTGCAGGCCTTCCAGGATGGGACTCCTTATTCAGCTGACGTGCTGCTGGGCTCGACCATTATCAACACCGGAGATCCCGCTTACGACGCCGCCGCACCTGCGGCAGCCTGGAAAACCTATCTATTTGCCTCTCTGGGACGCGGCGGCAAGGGCATCTACGCCCTTGATGTCACCGACCCGGATGCATTGACTGAAACCAACGCAGCCAGTATCTTCAAATGGCAATTCTCCGAGGCAGATGACAGCAGCGGCGACCTGGGCTACAACCTGGCCCAAATGGGTGCAATCAGCCGGGTAAGTCAGCAATCCTCGGCGGTCGTCAAGATGAACAACGGCAAATTCGCCGTGCTCATGCCGAATGGCGTCAACAGCACCAACGGCTCTGCAGCCCTTTACATCCTGTTTGCCAATGGTCCCTATGGAGGGGTTTGGTCTCCGTCTACAAATTACGTCAAACTCGTGGCAGACGGCGGCCCCGCCAATGGGCTTTCACAAGCAACATGGGTAGATACCAACAATGACGGCGTAGCAGACTACATCTACGCCGGTGACCTGAAGGGGAATTTGTGGAAGTTTGATGTATCCAGTTCCAACCAGGCCAACTGGAAGGTTGCGTATGCCAACGCCGATGGAACGAATAAACGCCCCTTGTTTATCGCAAAACAATCCGACGCTTCTGCGCTTCGGCTGCCTATCACCTCCGCGCCCGAGTACCGCTTTCATCCCCTCGGCGGCGTGGTGATCAATTTTGCGACTGGAAAATCGATTGTTTCTTCGGATTTTCCGGATGGTTCTGGCCGAACCCATGCCATCTTCGGCATCTGGGATGCGCCTCTCTACTCCAGTGCCAGCTATGTATCCAACCCGGCCTTGCTGGATGATGCCAGCACCGGCCTGCCTCGTCTTCGTACCCAACTGGCAGCACGTACCTTCAACCGTATCACCGTCGACGACGCAGATCCAACCAACGGCGTTGTCGGTGAAGGCTATGTCACCGGTACGGCCATGGACTGGACCAGCAAAAAAGGGTGGTACGTCGGTCTTCCGGACACCTCCGAAATGGTGGTCAGCAACCCTACGATCACACAGGGCCTGCTTGCTACGGTTTCCATTGCCCCGGCCGCAACCAGTGCCAATATCTGTTTCAGTGGGCCGGTTGCGTATTCCACGTTCCTGGACCCGATTAGCGGCATGCTGGATTCGGATATTTTTGGAACGCGTACGATCGGCGGTGTCGTCTATCACATAGCGTCGATAAAAATTACCGATCAGCGCGTCACGTTTTCCAGAGATGCCACCAGTACCCAATGCGCCTCGGGCGATCAGGACTGCACCCGTATCATCGGTGACACAACCGACATAACGGCGAGAGCTCCGAATACTGCAGCGCGAATCTACTGGCGTGAAATCCCCTCCTTCAAAACAAGGTAAGCAAGCATGAAACCCGCTCCAAAAGTGTTGGCAGGAGGCCGTAGCCCGCACGTCTTCAACCTCGATCGCGGCTTTACCCTCATTGAACTCATGATTGTTGTTGCAGTCATTGGAATTCTTGCTGCCATTGCCTTCCCGAGTTACCAGGAACACATCGCCAAGAGCAGGCGCGCGGAAGTACGCACAATATTGCTGGAAGCTTCCCAGTGGATGGAGCGCCACTACTCTGAAAATTTCAGATATGACGTCAACACCGCCGGAACAGCTGTTGCAGACATCTTCCCAGCAAACCTGGCACAGTCCCCCAGAGGCTCCGGAGGCGCCTATACGATTGCAGTATCAGCGTCAGCGGCAAGAAGCTACACCCTCACGGCAACGCGCGTTGCAGGAGGGCCCGTGGCGTCCGACAAGTGTGGCGACTTTCAGATCACCAACACGGGCGTCAAAAGCAACCCCGGATTCTCCACATCCTCCTTTAGCTCCGCATCGGCAGCAGCTACGGCTTGCTGGAAGTAGTTGTCATTCGCGGGCGCTAAAGGCCTGAATTGAAATTCAGTGAACTGCCGGACATGCGGTGGATGGTAGCGATCGCTACTTCCGTGGCCCTGCATTACGGAGTTTTTGTCGCACAGCCGCTATTTTCGCGTTTCGGCTCGCCTCAAGGACAAGCCCAGTCCAACGGTGCCGTACAGCACATCGTTGCTCGCGTGATCGAACAACCGTCAACGTCCGTGGGCAGCCTCCCAATGACAGCGGCAACGGCAACGCCAGAAATGCCGCAACCGCCCAAGATCGAAGCAGGTGGTGTGCGGGGCGCAGCGGCTTCGATGCATCGGAATGCCTGGCTCCCCGACGCAGATACCAGGTTTTACGGCATTGCAGAGGTAGACCAACCGGCACTCCCTGTCCTGAACTGGCAACTTCCTCCGCAAACTCCTGCCTCTATCCAACTTCGACACCTGATCGTTCAGGTCTGGATAGCCGAAAATGGAGATATCCTGAATGTGGCGTTACTTTCCTCGCAACCGCAAATCCCGCGGGAGCAAAAGCAGAACATCGAACAGAGCTTGAAGCAAACCAAAATGACTCCTGCCACTAAAAATGGCCGGCAGGTAGCCAGCCAACGAACACTCGAAATGGCGCTTGAGTCCTGATTTTTTTCCGCTTGCGTCATTGCTGGTACTTTTTTGATCCAGATTGCACAAAATTGGCTGGTTTACTTTGATCTCAAGCGACATGACAAGCGCCCTGGCTCTTGCTCGGGATTCCATGCTTCTGACTTCTCCCAACCCCCGGGTCGGTGCGATCTACACCGCTGATGACGGTCAGATTCTGGGCAGAGGCCATACCCAACGCGCTGGCGGCCCGCACGCCGAAATAGCGGCCCTGCGCGATGCCGCCGCCCGCGGCCATTCACTAGCCGGCGCCACCGCCTACGTCACCCTCGAACCCTGTTCCCACCACGGCCGTACCGGTCCCTGCTGCGACGCGCTGATTGCGGCTGGCATCAAAAAAGTGGTTGCCTCCATCGCGGATCCCAATCCACTGGTGTCCGGCCAGGGCTTCGAGCGTCTGCGTGCCGCGGGCATTGAGGTCGAGGTCGGTCCGGGCGCGGAGGAGTCCCGCGAGCTGAACATCGGGTTTTTCAGCCGCATGATCCGCAAGACACCCTGGGTGCGGATGAAGGTGGCTGCGTCGCTTGACGGCAAGACGGCGCTGGACAACGGGGCCAGCCAGTGGATCACGTCCGAGACTGCGCGTATCGATGGTCACGCCTGGCGGGCTCGCTCCTGTGCCGTCCTCACCGGCATCGGCACCGTGCTGGAGGACAACCCGCGCCTTGACGTGAGGATGGTCGACACGCCACGCCAGCCGCACCTGGTGGTGGTGGACAGCCGCCTCGAGACCCCGCTGGATGCTCACCTTTTCATAGCTGGACGCGCGCTCTACATCTACGCTTCCGAGCAAAATGATGCCAAAAAAGCTGCGCTTGAGGCGCGTGGTGCAACCGTCATCTATCTGCCCAATGCCCAGGGCAAGGTGGATCTGGCGGCCATGCTGCACGATCTGGCGCGCCGCGAGGTCAACGAGCTACATGTGGAGGCCGGGCACAAGCTCAATGGCTCGCTGATCCGCGAAGGGCTGGTGGACGAGTTTGTGGTGTACCTGGCGCCCAAATTGATCGGCCAGGGGGCGGGCATCGCCAGTTTCGGTCCCATCACCGAGCTTTCCCAGGCGGTGAACCTCGATTTCCGCTCCAGCGACAGGCTGGGGCCCGACCTACGCATCGTCGCGCGGGTCAGCGGGCGCGACCGCTTTTAGGCCTTCTTTGCGCCGCGGCCCTTGAGCGCGCGCAATCTCTGCGAAAATGCAGCCATGTTTACCGGAATCATCACCGGCGTGGGGCGCATCGTCGCTGCCCATAGCCTGGGCAGCTCTTTGGACCATGGAAAGCGACTCACCATCGAGGCGCCAGCGGGTTACCTTGATGACGTGGGCCTGGGCGACAGCATCGCACTCAATGGCGCCTGCATGACCGTCACGGCGCTGGACAGCGCCAAAAACCAGTTCTTGATTGAAATTTCGGCCGAATCACTGGCCAAAACCAGCGGGCTGGCGGAACCCGGGCCCATCAACCTCGAAAAAGCGCTGCGTGCCAATGACCGGCTGGGCGGGCATATCGTGGCAGGCCATGTGGATGGCATTGGCACGGTCACGCATTTCGCCCAGGTCGGTGAAAGCTGGGAGCTGCGTATCCTCGCCCCCCGCGAGCTGGGCAAATACCTGGCCTACAAAGGATCCATCACGGTCAACGGGGTCAGCCTGACGGTCAACCGCGTCACGGACCTGGAAGGTGCCCAGGCTGGCTGCGAGATCAGCATCAACCTGATTTCCCACACCGTACAAAGCACGGCCCTGGGCCATCTGCGGCCACAATCGCAGGTGAATCTGGAAATTGACCTGATCGCGCGTTATGTCGAGCGCATGCTCCACGATGAAAAGAAAAACTGAACCATGACCATTGCCATTTCCCCCGTTCAAGACATCATGGCCGACATGCGGGCCGGCCGCATGGTCATCCTGGTCGATGAAGAAGACCGTGAAAACGAAGGCGACCTGGTGCTGGCCGCCGACCACGTCACCCCCGAAACCATCAACTTCATGGCACGTTACGGCCGCGGCCTGATCTGCCTGACTCTGACGCGCGAGCGCTGCGAGCTGCTGCAGCTGCCGCCCATGGCAACCCGCAATGGCGCCAAACACAGCACCGCCTTCACCGTGTCGATCGAAGCCGCCGAGGGCGTGACCACCGGCATCTCGGCTGCAGACCGCGCCCGCACCGTACAGGCCGCCGTGGCCAAAGACGCCAAGGTCAGCGACCTGGTCCAGCCCGGCCATATCTTTCCGCTGCAAGCCGTCGATGGCGGCGTGCTGATGCGCGCAGGCCACACGGAAGCCGGCTGCGACCTGGCCGGCATGGCGGGCTGCTCACCGGCGGCCGTGATCTGCGAGATCATGAAAGACGACGGCACCATGGCGCGCCTGCCGGACCTGCAGCTCTTCGCCGCCGAACATGGCCTGAAAATCGGCACGATTGCCGACCTGATCGAACACCGCAGCCGCCATGACTCGCTGATTGAAAAAATCGGCAGCCGCACACTGCAAACCACCTTTGGCGAGTTCACGGCCCACGCGTTCAGGGACAAGACCAGCCAGGGCCTGCACCTGGCCCTGGTCAAGGGCCAATGGGCGTCCGACGCCACCGTGGCTGCGCGTGTACACGAGCCGCTGTCGATACTCGATGCGCTGGAAACCGGCCGTTCCATGCACTCGTGGAGCCTGGACCAGAGCCTGGCCTATCTTGCCAAAGAGGGCAAAGGCGTGGCGGTGCTGCTCAATTGCGGGGAAACTGCCGCGCAGCTGCTCGCGCAATTCGAAGGCACGGCACGTGCCAGCCAAGCGCCCGAACGCGGCCGCATGGATTTGCGGACCTATGGCGTGGGCGCACAGATCCTGCGCGAGTGCGGTGTGCACAAAATGATGCTGATGGGCAACCCGCGCCGCATGCCCAGCATGACGGGTTACGGGCTGGAGATCACCGGCTACATCGCCAACAAAAAGGATTGACCGTGTTTGGAGCAGAAAAAGGAACAGCGGACAAGCTGGATGGCAAAAAACTCGCCATCGGCATTGTCCAGGCACGCTTCAATGAAAGCATCACCAACGAGCTGGCCAAGGCCTGCTGGCTGGAGCTGCTGGCGCTCGGCGTCGAAGAAAAGAACATCCACCACGTCAAGGTTCCCGGAGCACTGGAAATTCCTGCGGCCCTGCAGGCCATGGCCGAGCGCGACCGGTACGATGCGCTGATCGCGCTGGGCTGCATCATCCGCGGCGAAACCTACCACTTCGAGCTGGTGGCCAACGAAAGCGGCGCCTCTGTCAGCCGCCTGGCCCTGGACTACCAGTTGCCGATCGCCAATGCCATCCTGACGGTGGAGAACGTCGCGCAGGCCGAAGCGCGCCAGGTCGACAAGGGCCGCGATGCGGCGCGTGTTGCAGTGGAAATGGCCAACCTGCTGAACGACCTTTCCTGAGCATCCATTGCCAACACCTCCAACCAGCGCGCCATGTCCGACATAAACACCACCAAACCCAAACGCCCGCCGCAGACCCGCACCGGCCTGACCGACACCGGCGTTAAAAAGGCAGCCGACAAGTCCGCCCGCACCCGCGCGCGCGAGTTCGCCCTGCAGGCGCTGTACCAGCACATGGTCGGGCGCAACGAGGCGGAGTCCATCGACGCCTTCACCCGCGACCTGGTCGGTTTTCACAAGGCCGACTCTGCCCACTACGACGCGCTGCTGCACGGCTGCATCGAAGGCGCCGAGGCGCTGGACGCCAGCATCACGCCGCTGCTGGACCGCAAGATGGCGGAGATATCGCCGGTTGAACACGCGGTGCTGTGGATAGGCGCCTATGAGTTCAAGCACTGCCTGGACGTGCCCTACCGCGTCGTCATCAACGAATGCATCGAACTGGCCAAAGCCTTCGGCGGCACCGACGGCCACAAGTACGTCAACGGTGTGCTGCACAAGCTCGCGCCCGGCTTGCGTGCCGCAGAAGTTGCGGCCGACCAGAAAGCCTGAGCGCACACCGTGAGCGACATGAGGATAGCCCGGCGCGCCCAGCGCATTGAGCCCTTTTATGTGATGGAGGTTGCCAAGGCCGCAGCGGCCATGGCCAGGGAAGTCGCCCACAGCGCGCGACCCATGATTTTCCTGAACATCGGCGAGCCGGATTTCACTGCGCCGCCGCTGGTCCAGCAGGCCGCGGCCCGAGCCATCCACGACGGCAACACGCAATACACCCAGGCGACCGGCCTGCAGTCGCTGCGCGAGTGCATCAGCCGCTGGTATGCCTCGCGCTTTCATGCCGACGTCGCACCCGGCCGCATCATCATCACTGCCGGTGCCTCGGCCGCGCTGCAGCTGGCCTGCCTGGCACTGATCGAAGCCGGCGACGAGATCCTGATGCCCGACCCCAGCTACCCCTGCAACCGGCACTTTGTCAGCGCGGCGGACGGCAATGCGGTGCTGGTTCCCACCACGGCTGAAGAACGCTTCCAGCTCAGCGCGGCCAAAGTGCAGGCGGCCTGGACGGACAAGACGCGCGGTGTGCTGCTGGCCTCGCCGTCCAACCCTACCGGCACCTCGATTGCACCGGAAGAGCTGCGGCGCATCCACGAGTTTGTGACCAGCCGCGGCGGCGTCACCCTGATCGACGAGATTTACCTGGGCCTGAGCTACGAGGAGCGGTTTGGCCATACCGCACTCGCCATGGCCGACGGCCTGGGCGACAACATCATCAGCATCAACAGCTTCAGCAAGTACTTCAACATGACCGGCTGGCGCCTGGGCTGGCTGGTGGTGCCCGAGAGCCTGGCACCCGTGATCGAACGCATCGCGCAAAACCTGTTCATCTGCCCCAGCACCGTGGCACAACACGCCGCACTGGCCTGTTTCGAGCCAGAGAGCCTGGCGGAGTACGAGCGGCGCCGCGCAGAGTTCAAGGCCAGGCGCGACTACTTCATCCCGGAACTGAACCGCCTGGGCCTGACGGTGCCCGTCATGCCCGACGGCGCTTTTTATGCCTATGCCGACTGCACCGCTGCCGCCGCCCGGTTGGGCGTCAGCGGCAGCTGGGATTTTGCGTTTGAGCTGATGAAACGCGCCCACCTGGCCGTCACGCCCGGCCGCGATTTCGGCACCGATGCGCCTGAACGCTACATCCGTTTCTCCACGGCGAATTCAATGGAACAGCTGCAGGAAGCGGTGGCAAGGCTCAGGGCAGCACTCACATGAGTCCGACCGGCCAAGCCTTCCAGTGGCCGATGCGTGTGTACTGGGAAGACACTGATGCCGGCGGCATTGTGTTCTACGCCAATTACCTGAAATTTTTTGAACGCTCGCGCACCGAGTGGCTCAGATCACTGGGCATCGAGCAGCAGCGCCTGCGAGAGCGCACCGGCGGCATCTTTGTAGTGACGAAGACCACCGTGCGCTACCACCGCCCTGCCCGCCTCGATGATGAACTCATTGTTACTGCCCGCTTGATCGAAAAAGGCCGGGCGTCCTTGATAATCGCGCAGAGTGCGCTATTAAAATCAGAGCGAGAGCAGGTACTGCTCAGCGAGGGCACGATACGCATAGGCTGGGTGGAGGCTGCCAGCCTGAAACCTGCAAGAATTCCTGCTCACCTTCTTGACCGTCTGGAAACCACAACATGAACCAGGATTTATCCATCGTCAACCTCATTCTCAACGCCAGCTGGGTAGTCCAGGGCGTGGTGGCTTTGCTGGTTGGCGTGTCGATTGCGAGCTGGGCCGCCATCTTCCGCAAGATCATTTCGCTCAAGCGCGTGCAGTCGCTCAACGATGAATTTGACCGCGAGTTCTGGTCCGGCACCAGCCTGAACGACCTGTACGCCGCAGCCACCCAGAACGCCAAGCATAGCGGCCCGATGGAACGCATTTTTGCCAGCGGCATGCGCGAGTTCCAGAAACTGCGCGAGCGCCGCATGGCCGACCCCAGCACCCTGCTGGACGGCGCCCGCCGCGCCATGCGCGCCAGCTACCAGCGCGAGGTCGACGCGGTTGAAGCCAACTTGTCCTTCCTGGCCACGGTGGGTTCGGTTTCGCCCTATGTGGGCCTGTTCGGCACCGTCTGGGGCATCATGCACGCCTTCACCGGCCTGGCCGCGCTGGAGCAGGTCACGCTGTCGAGCGTGGCGCCCGGTATTGCCGAGGCGCTGGTGGCCACGGCTATCGGCCTGTTCGCCGCCATCCCGGCAGTGGTGGCCTACAACCGTTTTGCCCACGACATCGACCGCGTGGCCAACAAGCTGGAGACCTTCATCGAAGAGTTCTCCAATATCCTGCAACGCAACCTGGGCGCCACCTCGCCTTCAGGCCACTGAACACGATTGACTCGCCATGCCAGCAGTCAACTCCCGCGGCCGAGGCCGCCGCACCATCAGTGAAATCAACATGGTGCCCTTCATCGACGTGATGCTGGTGCTGCTCATCATCTTCATGGTGACAGCGCCACTGATCACGCCCAGCGTGATTGCGCTGCCCAGGGTGGGCAAGGCGCCGGGGCAGCCGCCCAAGCCGATCCAGATCGAGATCAGCAAGGACGAAGTCATCCAGATCAAGTCGGCAGGCACCACCACGCCCGCCAAACTCAGCGAGGTTGGCGCCGCGGTCAAACGCCTGCAACCGTCGGTTCCGGCCGGCGAGCAGGTCACGCCGGTGGTGATCAGCGCCGACAAATCCATCAAGTA
Source organism: Polaromonas sp. (assembly GCF_049790275.1). GTDB lineage: Bacteria > Pseudomonadota > Gammaproteobacteria > Burkholderiales > Burkholderiaceae_C > Polaromonas. Next base: position 26,330 of record NZ_JBAQYR010000035.1, on the reverse strand, counting down.
CGAAACCGTGGTCAAGGTCATGGACGCGCTGCAGAAAGCCAATGTGGCGCGCGTGGGCCTCTCGGTGCAGACTGGTAACTGACCCATGCCCAGCGCCGCCGACCGCCTCGACTTTGCCCCGCACGGCGACCCCGGTGCGCTGCGGGCTTTCGGCCTGGCAGTGCTGGTTCATCTGCTGCTGATAGCGGCACTGACCTGGGGCATCAACTGGAAACACAGCGACCCCAACCTCTCCTTCGAAGCCGAGCTGTGGTCCAGCGTGCCGCAGGAAGCAGCACCCAAGCTGGTGGAAGCCCCGCCTCCGCCCCCTCCTCCTCCGCGAGCACCTGAACCGGTGGTCAAGTCCCCACCGCCGGCACCCACGCCGGACGTGGACATTGCGCTGGAGCGCGAGAAAAAGCGCAAGCTCGAACTGAAGAAAAAAGAAGCCGAGCTCGCAGAAGCCAAGAAGGAGCAGGAAAGGCTCAAAGAACTTCAGGCCAAAAAGGAAAAGGAACAGAAGGCCAAGGAAGAGCTGGCCAAACGCAAGGCAGAAGAGCTCAAGAAAGCCGAGGCGAAAAAACAGGATGCGAAAGAGCAGGAAAAGCAGAAGCTGGCGGATGCAGCCGCGGAAAAACAGCGGCAGGACAACATCAAGCGGGCTTTGGGCATGGCCGGCGCCACGGGCGCAGCCGATGCCAAAGGCTCAGCGCCAAAAGCCGGCGGCCCTTCCGCCAGCTACGGAGGCAAGGTGCGCGCCAAGGTCAAGCCCAACATCGTGTTCACCGAAGACATTGCCGGAAACCCGACGGCGGAAGTGGAAGTGCGCACGGCACTGGACGGCAGCATCATCAGCCAGCGCCTGATCAAATCCAGCGGCAACAGGGCCTGGGACGATGCCGTGATCAAGGCCATCATCCGCACGGAGACCATGCCACGCGATGTGGATGGGCGGGTTCCGACACCGATGATTCTGGAATTCCGGCCGAAAGATTGAGCGAGAACTCGCTCAATCGCTATCAATAAAATAGCTGCTTGCGCCCGCGGAATAAGGGTAAACGCCCGATTTCACTCATAGACAATCTGCGCCTGCCCCTGGTCGGCCTGGGCCATCCAGCTGGCCAGTGCCGCATCGGTTGGGAAAAATTTCGCGGCTTCACCAAGCTGCAGCTCGGCCACCACACTGTCGCGCCTGAGGCTCAGGCGCACCGGCAAGCCGCGCTGGACCTCCCCCTGCTCCGACATCTCCTTGCGCGGCGGAAAGTCCCGCACGATGCGCTGCACGTCCGGCGCCGCACCGTTGACCGCCACGCGCAGGTACTTGCCAAAGCGGCAGCGCGCGGACTCCAGGCTCCAGACCTGCGTCACCTTGAAGCGGCGGCCGAAGCGCTCTGACGCCGGTTGCAGCGTGCCCTGCACGATCACCAGCTCGTCGTCCTTGAGCAGGTTGCGGTTGGCATTGAAGGTGGCCTCGTCCACCGAGGCTTCCAGCGTGTCGGTCTTGTCGTCGAGCTTGAAAATGATCAGCTTGCCGCGGTTGCCGTTGATGACCCGCAGGTCGCTGACGATGGCCGCCAGCAAATGCTGGTCGCGCGAATCGATCAGATCGTCGATCTTGCGTTTGACGAACTGCCGGACCTCGGTCTCGACTTCGTCGAACAGGTGGCCGGACAGGTAAAACCCGATCGCGGTTTTTTCCTGCACCAGCCGCGCCTTCACACCAAAAGGCACAGCCGCCACCAGTGGCGGCTCCTGCGTGCTGGCCGCATGGGAGTCCATGTCGAACAGGCCACCCTGGTTGACATTGGCCTCGGCCTGTGCGGCGAACTCGAAAGCCCGGTCCACCGATGCCAGCAGCGACGCGCGGTTCAGTTGCAGGTTGTCGAAGGCACCGGCCTTGATCAGCGCTTCGACCGTGCGCTTGTTCATTTTTGTCTTGTCAACGCGCAGGCAGAAGTCGTACAGCGAGGCAAAGGGCCCGCCCTCTTCGCGCGCCGCGACGATGGCGGCGATCGCCTGCTGCCCCGTGCCCTTGACGGCACCCAGGCCGTAACGGATGCTGGTGTTGCTGATCGGCTCGAAGCGGTAGTGGCCGCGGTTGACGTCGGGCGACTCGAAGCTGATGCCCATCTTCTGCGCGTCACCGAAAAGAATTCTCAGCTTGTCGGTATCGCCCATTTCCACCGTCATGTTGGCGCAGAAAAATTCGGCGGTGTAGTGGCGCTTGAGCCAGGCGGTGTGGTACGCCAGCAAGGCGTAGGCGGCGGAGTGGGACTTGTTGAAGCCGTAACCGGCGAACTTCTCCATCAAGTCGAAAACCTCGTCGGCTTTTTCCTGCGACAGGCCGTTGATACCGGCACCCTTGCGGAAAATTTCCCGCTGCGAGGCCATCTCCTTCTCGTCCTTCTTGCCCATCGCGCGGCGCAGCATGTCGGCGCCGCCCAGCGAGTAACCGCCCAGGATCTGCGCCGTCTGCATCACCTGCTCCTGGTAGACCATGATGCCGTAGGTCTCCTCCAGGATGGGCTTGACCCGCGGGTCCGGGTACTCGGGTGTTTCCTTGCCCTGCTTGCGCGCAATGTAGGTCGGGATCAGGTCCATCGGACCCGGCCGGTACAGCGCATTCATCGCGATCAGGTCTTCCAGCCGGTTCGGCCGCGCGTCGCGCAGCATACGCTGCATGCCGATACTTTCAAACTGGAACACGGCTTCGGTCTTGCCCTCGGCAAACAGCGCGTAAACCCGCTGGTCATCGAGCGGCAGGTTCTCGAACTTGAAGTCCTTTTGCGCCGGATGCCGCTGGACAATGAACTCGCGCGCCAGCTCCAGGATGGTCAGCGTCGCCAGGCCCAGAAAGTCGAACTTGACCAGGCCGATGGCCTCGACGTCGTTTTTGTCGAACTGGCTCACGGCCGAGGTGCTGCCGGGCTGAAGGTACAGCGGGCAGAAATCGGTGAGTTTGCCCGGTGCGATCAGCACGCCGCCGGCATGCATGCCGACGTTGCGCGTCAGGCCTTCGAGCTTGCGCGCCAGCTCCAGCAGGGTGCGCACGTCTTCTTCCTTGGCTTCCCGCTCGGCCAGCACCGGCTCGGCCTCCAGCGCGTACACCATCTTGTCGTTTTTCTTGCGATCGGCAGGCACCAGCTGCAGGGTGACGGCCTGGCCGGGCTTGTTGGGCACCAGCTTGGAGATGCCATCACAAAAGCCGTAGGAGAAATCGAGCACCCGGCCGACGTCGCGGATCGCCGCGCGTGCTGCCATGGTTCCAAAGGTGACGATCTGGCTGACCGCGGCATGGCCGTACTTGTCTTTCACATAGTCGATCACGCGGTCGCGGTTGGTCTGGCAGAAGTCGATGTCGAAGTCGGGCATGGACACCCGCTCCGGGTTCAGGAAACGCTCGAACAGCAGGTTGTACTGCAGCGGATCCAGGTCGGTGATCTTCAGCGAGTAAGCGACCAGCGAGCCGGCGCCGGAACCCCGGCCCGGCCCAACCGGGCAGCCATTGTTCTTGGCCCAGTTGATGAAATCGCCCACGATCAGGAAGTAGCCCGGGAACCCCATCTTCAGGATGGTGTTGATCTCGAACTCCAGCCGCTCGACGTACTCCGGCCGTTTTTTATCGCGGACCGCTTCATCCGGGTACAGGTGCGCCAACCGCTCTTCCAGTCCTTCGAACGAGGCGTAACGAAAATACTCGTCGGGCGACATGCGCACGCCATTGACCTCCGGCGTCGGGTACTCGGGCAGCATGGGCTTGCCGAGGTCGAGCTTGAGGTTGCAGCGTTTGGCAATTTCCAGCGTGTTGGCCAGCGCCGACGGGAGGTCGGCGAACAGCTCGGCCATTTGCGCCGAAGACTTGAAATACTGTTCGCGCGTGAACTTGCGCACGCGCCGAGCGTTGCCCAGGATTTCGCCTTCGGCGATACACACGCGCGCTTCATGGGCCTCGTAATCCTCGTACCCCAGAAATTGCACCGGATGGGTCGCCACCACCGGCAGCTTGAGCCGGGCGGCCAGTTGCACCGCCGCCGCCACATGCTGCTCGTCGTCGGCGCGTTGCGCGCGCTGCAATTCCATGTAAAAGCGGTGCGGAAACAAACCCGCGAAGTGCAGCGCACATTCCAGCGCTCGCGGGCCGTCGCCTTGCACCAGCGCCTGCCCGACGGCGCCACCCTGCGCACCCGACAGGGCGATCAGGCCTTCGCCGAGCTCCTGCAACCATTCCAGGCTGATGACGGCCAGGTCGCGCACCACGCCGCGGGTCCAGGCCCGTGTGAGGAGTTCCGACAGGTTCAGGTAGCCCTGGCGGTTTTGCACCAGCAGCAGCAGCCTGGCCGGTGCGGCGCCGGCGTCCTTGCCCGGAACCTGTACCCACACGTCTGCGCCAATCAGCGGCTTGACTCCTGCGCTGCGGGTCTCCTTGTAGAACTTGACGGTGCCAAAGAGGTTGCCCAAGTCAGTGATGGCGAGGGCGGGCTGACGGTCAGCCGCGGCAGCAGCCACAATTTCATCGATGCGGTTGGTGCCATCGACCACTGAAAATTCGGTGTGGATGCGTAAATGAACAAACATGGCTTCATTTTAGGGGGGAGGTAGAGCCCCACGGTCGCTCACTGCGTGTAACTCCCTGCCCCCGAGGGGCCGCTGCGCCTGCGGGCCGGCAAAGCCGGACCCGCGGCCCCTGCTGGAAAAATACTGGCATCCCTGATCGCCGTCCTCCGTAAAGGCATCCCCCTACAATTCCGGCATCATGAAAGTTCTGAACGTTGCGGCCTACAAGTTTGTGTCGCTGGAAGGCCTGCCGGAGCGGCAGGCCGCACTGCGGGAAGCCCTGCAAAGCCGCAACATCAAGGGCACCGTGCTGCTGGCCGGGGAAGGCATCAACCTGTTCCTGGCCGCCCGCGCCAGCGACATTCATGATTTTTTGGCATGGCTGCGGCTCGACCCGCTTTTTCATGAGCTGGAGGCCAAGGAAAGCTGGTCGCACGCCCAGCCCTTTCGCAAACTGCTGGTGAAGATCAAGCCGGAAATCATCCGCATGGACCATCCAGCCATCCAGCCCGCGGCCGGCCGCGCTCCGGCGGTGAATGCCGTGACGCTCAGGCGCTGGCTGGATGCCGGCCATGACGATGAGGGGCGCCCCGTGGTGACGCTGGACACGCGCAACGACTTCGAGGTGGATGTGGGCACCTTCCGAGACGCCATTGACTGGCGCATCACCAAGTTCACTGGCTTTCCGCAGGCCTTGCTGCAGCACCGCGAGGAGCTTCAAGGAAAAACCGTGGTGAGTTTCTGCACCGGCGGCATACGTTGCGAGAAGGCTGCCATCTTCATGCGCGAGGCCGGCGTCGAACATGTCTTCCAGCTCGACGGCGGCATCCTCAAATATTTCGAGGAAAGCGGCCACGCCCACTTTGACGGAGAATGTTTTGTCTTCGACGAGCGGCGCGCACTCGATCCGGCATTGAAACCCCGCGTGAATGTCGGGGCATTGTCTGACAGCCCGGCACCGCAAGACATGGAAAGCTGAACGGGTTTTCCGGGCCATACCGCCCTTTCACTTTTTTTTGCATCGAGCTGCCATGCCCACACCCACCGCCGCCCGCCATGCCGCCGCCGGGACCTCCAGCCTGGCCCAGCGCTTCCAGCAAGTCCGCGGCCAGACCGAACGTCTGGCACAACCGCTGAGTGCCGAAGACTGCCAGCTGCAATCCATGCCGGACGCCAGCCCCGCCAAATGGCACCTGGCCCATGTCACCTGGTTTTTCGAGACCTTCATTCTCGAGCGCTTCGAGAAGAACTTCCAGCCCTTTGACGCCGGCTTCCGAGTGCTGTTCAACAGCTACTACAACGGTGTCGGTGCCAAGCATCCACGCCCCCAGCGCGGCATGATCAGCCGCCCGGCCCTGGAGCAGGTGCTGGCTTACCGCGCCCAGGTCGACGAACGCGTGCAGAACGTCATGGCGCAGATTCTGGTTGGTCAGGCCGGTCCTGCCGGTGACGAATTGCAGAAGCTCGTCACGCTGGGTCTGCAGCATGAACAGCAACACCAGGAGCTGCTGCTGACGGACATCAAACATGCCCTCTCCTTCAACCCCGCACGGCCGGGTTATGCGCGGCAGTGGCCGCTGGCCGGTATCAGCCCCCAGCCGCTTCAGTGGCTGGGTTTCGCAGGCGGTCTGATCGAACACGGGTTTGAGTCCGCCCTGGACGGACCATTTGCCTTCGACAACGAAACGCCGCGCCACAAAACATATGTGGCTCCGTTCGAAATCGGCAGCCGCCTGGTCACCAATGGCGAAATGATGGCTTTCATGGCGGATGGCGGTTACCAGCGCCCGGAACTGTGGTTGTCCATGGGCTGGGACTGGGTGCAGGCCCGCGAAGCAAGCATGCCGCTGTACTGGCAGGCGCCTGCAACACCCGGGGAGCCGCATGGCAACTTCACCCTGCAGGGCTGGGTGCAGGTGGATCCCCACACGCCGGTATGCCACCTGAGTTATTTCGAGGCCGATGCCTATGCACGCTGGGCCGGGGCGCGCCTGCTGACAGAGTTTGAATGGGAGCTGGCAGCGCGCAGCGTGCCAGGCCCGGCTGGGCTGCGGGCCGAAGGCAACTTTGTTGAAAGCGGCGCCTACCACCCGATCGCACTGCAGCATCGCAGCACGGGCCATCCGGCCCAGATGTTTGGCGACGTGTGGGAGTGGACCCAGTCCAACTACAACCCCTATCCCGGCTACAAGCCTTGGGAAGGACTGGTCGGCGAATACAACGGCAAGTTCATGTGCAACCAGCTGGTGCTGCGTGGCGGCTCCTGTGCCACGCCGCAAAGCCATGTACGCGCCAGCTACCGCAACTTTTTCCCGCCGGATGCCCAGTGGCAGTTCAGCGGGCTGCGCCTGGCGCGCGATATCGGGTGATGCTGGCTCGCTGACGCAGGAGAGCTCAGTCCGGAATCAGCCGCCGCTCCGGCAGGGGAATCAATTCGGCGTCCCCTGGCACCCGGCCCATGGCCTGCCGCTCCCAGTCCTGCGCAGCCTGCGTTATCCGCTCCCTGCGGCTGGACACAAAGTTCCACCACATGAAGCGGTGCCCGTCCAGCGCATCGCCGCCTATCACCATCAACCGGACCGCACTGTTGGCCACAACAGCCGCCGTAGACTTCGGCGCCAGCAGCGTCAGTGTGTGTGCCTCCACCTGCTCACCGTCGACCGTCACCGGGCCATCCACGGCATACAGCGCCAGTTCCTGGGCCAGCGGCGGCAATTCGAAAACGGTACCGGCGGCCAGTTGCACGTCAAGGTAAACCGTTGTCGAGAAGGTCCTGACCGGCGAGCTGCGGCCAAACGCCTCACCCACCAGCACCCGAACCTGTGCGCCGTCCAGCAGCACCTCGGGAATGGCAGTTGCCGGCGTGTGCACGAAATCCGGTTCGACCTCTTCCTGCTCACGCGGCAGGGCCGCCCACAGCTGGATGCCGTGGTTGACGTATTCCCTGTCCTTCCATTCCCCGGGCGCGCGCTCCGAATGCACAATGCCGCGCCCCGCCGTCATCCAGTTGATGGCGCCGGGTTCTATGCGCTGGCTGAAGCCCAGGCTGTCGCGGTGCATGATGGCGCCTTCGAACAGGTAGGTCACCGTTGCCAGGCCGATATGCGGATGCGGCCGCACATCATGGGCCGCCCCGGGTACCACCGTGACCGGACCGAAGTGGTCAAAAAACAGGAAAGGGCCTACCGACTGCCGCTGCGCGGCCGGCAGCAGGCGGCGCACACGAAAGCCGCCCCCCAGATCCTTCTCGTGTCCGGTCAGCTTCAGTTCAACAGGCATGGCAATGTCTCCAGAAAGTTTTCCAGGCAGGGATCAGGCGTGAAATCTTGCAGCCACATCGGCCACGCGTTTGCCGAACAGCCTGGCCGTTTCGAGGTCACCCGCGGCCATCTCGCTGGCCCCTGCATCGGAAGGCGATTGTGCGATCGCTCCGCTGTAAGACACCAGGTAGTTGATGTCGTCGCGCTTTGCTGCTTTGGCATTGGACGGCATCAGGCCCTGGCTGACCCACAGCATGCCGTGCTGCATCGCCAGCGTGAACAGCGTGGTGAGCGTGCCCTGCTTGTCACCGTTCATGCCCGCGCTGTTGGTGAAGCCGGCGGCCAGCTTGTCTTTCCACTCCTGGCTAAACCAGGGTTTGGACGAATCATCGGCAAACTTCTTGAACTGCCAGCTGACGCTGCCCATGTAGGTCGGCGAACCAAAGATGATGGCGTCGGCAGCCTTCAGTTGTTCCCAGCCTCCCGCGGGAAGATTGCCGTTGGCGTCGATGGCCAGCAGCCGGGCGCCTGCGCCCTCCGCGACGGCCTGCGCCATGCGCTGGGTATGCCCATAACCCGAGTGGTAAACAACGATGACACTTGTCATTGCGCGTCCTTGATGTGTGAAGAAAACAGAAAGGCCGGCTGGAAAGCCGGCCTGCAAATCTCAATGGCGTGCGATCAGCCTTTGCTCTGGCCGTCCACGCTCCAGGCACCAGCGCCCCAGGCCGCGATGGTCAGCAGGCCGCCGACCACTGCGATGTTCTTGAAGAAAGCCTGTTGCTGCATCATGACCTGCTCGGCAGGGACAGCCCAGAAGTTGTGAAAGATGAACGTGATGACCACGGTGAACAGCGCAATGCCCAGCGCGGCCCAGCGTGCCTGGAAGCCAACCAGCAACAACAGGCCCAGGCCCAATTCCACGCCAATGGCTGCAGCCGCAGCCACTTCAGGAAGCGGCACACCCTTGGAGGCGATGTAACCCGCGGTTCCGGCGAAGCCGGCAATCTTGCTGAAACCGGCCGGAATAAACAGCAGGGCAATCAGCGCGCGGCCAAGGAGGGAAAGCGGGTTTTGCAGTGAGTTGAGCATGGTGAATCCTTTTTTGTTGAAGTGATGAAAGAAAAATAATGAACCGAAGCGCCCGGCGGTGCAAGTACCGGGCCTTCCGGTTCAGCCTGCGAGATCGAACACGAGCACCTCGGCCGCCTTGCCATGGGACAGCTGCAACCGGCTCTCGGCTTCCAGCTTGAACGCATCGCCTGCACTCAGAGGCTGCCCGTTGACCTGGAGTTCCCCGCGCACCAGGTGCACATACGTCTTGCGCTGCGGATTCAGCGTCATTTCAGCAGTTTCATCGCCATCGAACAGGCCTGCATAAAGCCTGGCATCGGCGTGCACCGTCACCGAATCCCGGGCCCCGTCGGGGGACGCCACCAGCCGCAGTGTGCCGCGCTTTTCATTTTCGGGAAAGGTCTTCTGTTCGTAGCTGGGCGGAATGCCCGTCACATTGGGTTCAATCCAGATCTGCAGGAAATGCGTGGTCTGGCCTTCGGCATGGTTGAACTCGCTGTGCTGCACACCGGTGCCTGCACTCATGCGCTGCACATCACCGGGTGGGATGCCCTTGATGTTGCCGATGCTGTCCTGGTGCGCCAGCTCGCCGCTCAGTACATAGCTGATGATTTCCATGTCCCTGTGGCCGTGTGTGCCAAAACCGCGACCGGCGGCAATGCGGTCTTCATTGATCACCCGCAGGTTGCCAAAACCCATGTGCGCCGGATCGTAGTAGCCCGCAAACGAGAAGGAGTGAAAAGACTTGAGCCAGCCGTGGTCGGCATAGCCGCGTTCGCTGGAAGATCGTTTGGTCATCATCGTGTGCTCCTTTCAAGGTGCGTTTGCAATGCCTCCAATGTAGGCGCCGAAGCGGTGTTGTCCATTGCGGCTGTTTGATGGCATCATTCAAATTATTTGAACTGGAACCATGCCAACGATCAACAACCGGGTGCGCGATGCCCTGACGCCGGAAACGCTGGGCCTGATCGGAACCGTGCACCGTACCGGCAGCATGGCGGCGGCGGCACGTGAACTGGGCGTGGTTCCCAGCGCGCTGACCTACCGCATCCGGCAGGTGGAAGACGCCCTGGACGTGCTGCTGTTCGACCGCTCCTCGCGTCAGGCCAGACTCACCGAAGCCGGCAAGGAACTGCTGCGCGAAGGCAACCGCCTGCTGGCCGAGCTCGACGCAGTGGCCAACCGCGTCAAACGCGTGGCGACCGGCTGGGAGCCGGAGTTGACCCTGGCAGTGGACAGCGTGATCTCGCGCACCACCGTGATGGAGCTGTGCGAGGCTTTTTTTGCATTGAACCCGCCGACACGGCTGCGCCTTCGGGAAGAAGCCCTGTCAGGCACGCTCGAAGCCCTCACGTCGGGGCAGGCCGACCTGTCCATTGGTGTGGCGATCGAGCCGGGTATTCACAAATCGGTCCAGAGCAAGCCGCTGGGCAGCATTCATTTCATTTATGCCGTTGCGCCGCATCACCCGCTGGCCAACGCCGCCGAACCCGTCACCGACGCGATGCTCATGCCGCATCGCGCCGTTGCGGTCGCCGATTCGGTGCAGCGCGGCAGCGGCGTCACCGTCGGCCTGCTGGGGGGCCAGGACATCTTCACGGTGCCCGGCATGCAGGAAAAACTCGACGCGCAGCTACGCGGCCTGGGTGGCGGCTTTTTGCCTGAATACCTCGCGCGGCCGCACATCGCCACGGGTCGACTGGTGGAAAAACGCGTGCAGCGGGCCGAGCGTGTCATCCCCGTCAGTTACGCCTGGCGCCGCGTGACCGCTGGAAGTGAAGGCCGTGCCCTGCAGTGGTGGCTCAGCCAACTGGTAAAACCCGGGACACGAAAGGCGCTGCTGGAGCGCGAACATGCGGTTTAAAAAAGCTGGTATCTGGCGCCGCATCGGCGCCAGCGTGTAGAGTGTCACCATGATTTGTATTCATCTGGATGCCGGGCTGCGAAAATGGCGCGAAGCCCGCCATGCAAAACACATGAATGTCCCTCCCCTGACCAACCGATAAAAAGTACAAGACATGACAAAAAACCCCCGTCCAGCTTCCGCTCCCGTGAAACGCCATATAGCCGTGGTTGGCGCGGGCATGGCCGGCATTGCCTGTGCACGCACACTGATGCAGGCAGGCCACCAGGTGACGGTGTTTGAAAAAAGCCGCGGCCCGGGCGGCCGGATGTCCACCCGCAACACAGAGTTCGGGGGGTTTGACCACGGCACGCAGTATTTCACCGTACGCGACACACGTTTCGAAAAAGCCCTGGCCACCAGCCCAGGCCTGGTGCGCCCCTGGAGCGCCAATACCGTGCGCATCCTCGACGAAGCAGGCCGCGTGGTGGCCGCCTCGCTGCCACCCAAGGAGGCGCACTGGGTGGCCACACCGGGCATGAACGCGCTGCTCAAGCAATGGGCCCAGCCACTGGACGCGGCCGGCGCGCTGATGCTGGAAACCCAGGTGATCCGGATGGAGCGCGACAAGCTGCATCCCGAGCGCTGGCAACTGCAGACCGAAGGCCCGGGTGCCAGCAGCCGGGTGTATTCCGGCTTTGATGCAGTGGTGCTGGCCGTGCCTGCACCGCAGGCCCACGCCCTGCTGCTGAGTTCCCAGCAGGGCAAGGCCCTGATGCCGGTGCTGGGAGGCATCGCCATTGCCCCCTGCTGGACACTGATGCTGGCCTTCCCGCAGGCCATGCAACCCACCCTGCCGCATCTGGGCCCGCACTGGAATGCAGCACGCAGCACCCACCACCGCATTGCCTGGCTGGCACGCGAATCGTCCAAGCCGGGACGCAGCGCCATCGAACGCTGGACCGTGCAGGCCAGCCCGGAATGGTCCGAACGCCATCTGGAAGATGACGACGAACGCGTCAAGGCCAAACTGCTCAAGGCCTTCACCGAAGTCACCGGCATACGCGCCCAACCCAGCCATGCTGCCGTACACCGCTGGCGTTATGCCCAGACCACCGAACCCCTGGGCCAATCCCATCTGCTGGATGCCAAACTGGGCATAGGTGCCTGTGGCGACTGGTGCCTGGGTCACCGGGTGGAAGACGCTTTTGTGTCGGGTCTTGAAATGGCCCTCGCCCTGGCCTGAACAGCCCAACAGGAAACGTCCGCATGGGGACCGCATACACAGGGCGGTTTGCACCCTCGCCAACAGGTCCGCTGCATGCGGGCTCTCTCGTTGCGGCACTGGCCAGCTGGCTGGACGCACGGGCTCACCAGGGCCGCTGGCTGGTTCGCATCGAGGACATCGACACGCCGCGCTGCGTGCCCGGCGCAGCTGCCCTCATCCTCCAGCAGCTGGCTGCCTGCGGCCTTGTTCCGGATGCGCCGCCGCTCTATCAGTTACAGCGCAGCACCAAGTACCAGGCCGCGCTGGACCAGTTGATCGCCTCTGACCTTGCTTACCCCTGTGCCTGTACACGGCAGGACATCGAGCGGGAAATTGCCGCCCGCGGCCAGCCGCGGCCACGCCATGGCGAACTGGTTTATCCGGGGACCTGCCGCGGGGGCCTGCAGGGCCGCCTTGCGCGCGCCTGGCGCTTCTTCGCCGGAAGTATTGAACAAAATTGGCCTCCAGCCCCTATGAGACGGGCGCAAGCAGCTCCTGATTCAATAGCAAATCAACCGCTTCACTGGCAGGATCGCCGCCTCGGGCCGCAGCAGCAGAATGTGGGAGAAGCTGTGGGCGACTTTGTGCTCAAGCGCGCCGATGGCCTCTGGGCCTACCAGCTGGCGGTGGTCGTGGACGACGGTGCGCAGGGCATCACCGACGTGGTTCGCGGTGAAGACCTCGCTGACAACACGGCGCGGCAGATATTGCTGCAGCGCGCGCTGGGGCTGCCCCTGCCGCGTTACCTGCACACGCCGCTGGTGCTGGGTGTCAACGGGGAAAAACTCTCCAAACAAAACGGCGCCACGCCGCTGGACACCAGCCGGCCGCTGCAAGTATTGAACGAGGCCGGGCGGGTTCTCGGACTTCCCGCAGGCATCCTTGCACAGACGCCCGCTGACTGGCTGCAGCAAGCCGTCGCCCTCTGGAGCCGGGCGACTAAAATTGACCGGTGATTGAATCCCCCACCACTCCGCCGTCCGCCCCGCCAGAAGGCGCCTCACCTGACGCCAGCCACCTGCGCACCATCCGCAGTTTTGTACTGCGCACCGGCCGCACCACCGCTGGCCAGGCCAGGGCTTTTGCCGATGCCGGGCCGAAGTTCCTCCTGCCTTATTCGGCAGCGCCGCTGGATATCGAAGCCGCCTTCGGACGTGCCGCGCCAACGATTCTCGAGATCGGCTTCGGCATGGGCGAAGCCACTGCACAGATTGCGGCCTTGCTGCCTGAAAAAAACTTCCTCTGCTGCGAAGTGCACACACCGGGTGTCGGCGCGCTGCTCAAACGCATCACCGAGCAGGGGCTAAGCAACATCCGCATCCTGCAGCACGACGCGGTGCAGGTGCTGGACCACATGCTGGCGCCCGGCAGCCTCGACGGCGTGCACATTTTTTTTCCCGACCCCTGGCACAAGAAAAAGCACAACAAGCGCCGTCTGATCCAGGGGCCGCTGGTGTCCAGGCTGGTTTCCCGTCTCAAACCCGGGGGCTACCTGCATTGCGCCACCGACTGGCAACCGTATGCCGAGCAGATCCTCGAGGTCCTGCGCGCGGAGCCGCTGCTGAAAAACACGGCTGCCAGCAGCGACGGTTATGCCGCCAAGCCCGACTACCGCCCATTGACCAAATTCGAAAACCGCGGCATCAAGCTCGGGCACGGTGTCTGGGACCTGGTGTTCGAACGCGAGTGAAAGACAAGCCCGCGCTCGGAGGCCTGCCCACGCGCGAAGGTGTCGGCCCGAGTTGCGTCAGTCTGCCTGCCGGCAACTGGTCCACCATCACCGACTTTCTCGCCCAGCGTTTTCCTGACATTCCACGTGCGGTGTGGCTGGAACGCATGGCCGCCGGGGAGGTTTTCGATGAGTTCGGCGAGGCCGTCACGCCTGCGCGTGCCTACCGCGGCCACATGCGGCTGTATTACTACCGCACCCTGCCAGCGGAGACCCGCATCCCTTTTGACGAAGAGCTGCTGTTCCAGGACGACCATCTGGTTGTCGTCGACAAGCCGCATTTTTTGCCGGTCACGCCCTCGGGCCACTACCTGCAGGAAACCCTGCTGGTTCGGCTGAAAAACCGGCTGGGCGTCGCAGGGCTTAGCCCCATCCACCGGATTGACCGCGAAACCGCCGGACTGGTGCTGTTTTCAGTGCAGCCGCAGGAACGCGCCGCCTACCAGGACCTGTTCCGCCAGCGCGAGGTCAGCAAGTGGTATGAAGCGATTGCACCCTGGCGCGACGATCTGACGTTTCCAAGGGTCTGCGCCAGCCGCATCGTGGAAGGCCAGCCCTTTTTTCGACAGGCCGAAGTGGCCGGCCCACCAAATAGCGAAACCCACATCGAATTGCTTGAAATCAGCGGGCCGCTGGCACGTTACGGCCTGAGCCCGGTCACCGGCAAAAAACACCAGCTGCGCGTACACATGCATGCGCTGGGCCTGCCCATCGTGAACGATCGTGTCTATCCGCCGCTGGACCCTACCCCTGAAGACGATTACCGCTGTCCGCTGCAGCTGCTGGCCAGGCGCATTGCCTTCGACGACCCCTTTACCGGGGAGCGCAGGGAGTTCAGCAGTAAGCGCTGCTTGGAACTGCCCTAAGCAGCGACGCCGAAACGGGGGCTCTATTTCAAGCAGGGGCCGCGGAACCGGCTTCGCCGGGCCGCAGGCGCAGCGCCCCCTCGGGGGGGACAGCGGCTACACGCAGTGAGCAAGCGTGGGGGCTCAAATCTCTTTTGCGGTGATCTGGTACTTGAAATCATCCGGCGTGTAGGAGTCAAAACGGCCGGCAGCGTTTTCGCCCACGGGGTACATGAAAAAGCCCAGCTTCTCCAGCTTCGAGTTCGGCAGCGCGATGTCATGCGCGGTGTTGTAGGCCATCCAGTTGCCCTCCCAGCCACCGAACAGCGCCTTGTTGACCGGGGCGACCACCGGGTCGGTGGTGTTCTTGATCCAGCTGGCCGTTTCCAGGCGCATGACCTTGGCCACATCGGCAGGGTCCATGGCCACCCAGCCATAACCCTTGAGGAAAACTTCCGAGCGGCAGTGCTGCGCGCCCTTGAGGCTGGCCGGGTTGCCGCTGAGCTCCTTGTAGCCAAAGGCTGAAGGCACCAGGCGAATGCCGTACACATCGCGCGCCGGAATGCCCACCGAGCGGCACAGGCCGACGAACAACGCATTCAGGTCGGCACACTTGCCGCCCAGGTTGCCGGTTTCCAGCATGGTCTTGATGTCGCCCTCGCCGCAGCCGCGCACCTTGGGGTCGCGGTAGGTGTTGGCCACGATCCAGTCATAGATCTTTCGTGTTTTTTCGACGTCGGTTTTGGCATTGCCGATGGCTTGTTGCGCCGTGGTGCGGACAATGCCGTCGGTCGGCAGGAATTTGGTCGGGCGTGTGAAATAACGCAGGGTGTCCGCGTCTTCCCGCACCGCGGTTTTGTGCGCCCAGTCGATGGCGCGGCCCTGGGTTTGCACGCGACTGGTCAGTTCAACAAAAGGTTGCGCCAGGCCGGCGGGGAATTCCACGTACAGCATCTTCGCGCCGTCCACGCCGTCATCGGTCAGGTCGGTCGCGCCGTTGCTGGAAAAACTGTTGCCCTGCGAACGCTGGTAGTCGCTGTTGACGGAGGGAATGGGCAGCCAGACCTTGGTCACGCCCTGTGGTTTGACGATGTCAACGCGCGTTGTCACGTCAAAGGTGCGCCAAGCGCCGCTTTGTGGGGCGAAGTTGCGGCGAGCGGCAGGGGTCTGCGCGAAATGGATCGAGGGGAATGCAGCGGCCACAGAGGCAGCGGCGGCATTTTTAAGAAAGGTACGGCGTACGGTGGTCATCAAGAGAACTCCGGAAAGTGGGTGGGCGGACGTGGCCAGGCATGTGAAAGTGCACCGGAATGTCCATGCGGCACAGGGAAAACCCAGTATCGCGGGGCAATTATGGCCGCTTTCACTGTGCAGGGCGTCGGTTATATTTCTCCGGCAGCCCTGCGTCGCGTGCGCCGCCGAAGTTGCATGCTCCCACGACAAAAGACTGAACGCCGGAGACGATGGATGGGTAAATCAGGCAAACAACCAACGGATCCGCAAGGCATCCTGCTGCGCAGGGACGCCGGCCAGGAATTCGCGGCGATCCGACAATCCGTGTTGTTACAGCTGGACGTGCTGGACCTGGCGTATTGCGTGCACAGCACGGAAGGCATGGATGCTGCGGGTCCGTACTTGCAGTTCAGGCTCGACACAAAGAAGGTTGACGCTTGGGCCCCCGGTTATGACACCCTGGCGCTGAGCCACACCCTCCAGCTCGACTCCGGACAACGGAGCGCCGGTCTGATGCGCGAGATCGTGCTGGCCATGCTGATGGGACCGGTCGCTTTCGAATTCCCCTGCCTGGAAGAGCTCGTGTCAGCCGTGCACATCCGCCACAACATTGCACGGGCTGCACGCAAAACGACGCTGGCCTTCCACACCAGCCAGGCGGAAAGGCCCGAAGACTGCTGGACCTACAAGGAAGACGCCGGCTTCGTCATCCGGCCCGGTGTCTCGCTGGTCACCGCACTTGCCAAGGCAACGCAGCCCGAGGTTTCCGGGGCCTTGTATTCGTTCTCCTGTTACCGCGCCACGGAATATGTCATCCTGCTGGGCATTGCCGAAGAACTGGCAAGTTGCAACCCGGCGCTGTATGCGCAACTGCAGGCATTCTGGAACGAGCGGCCTATCATGTCAGGCCAGTTTCACGACGTTTTCCTGCGGGAACAGGGCTCCATGGAGGAACCCTTGCCTCCCCGCTATTTCGTGCCGGGGGACAGGACCTGGTTTCGCAACCCCGATGAGCCGTCGGCCGATGCATCGGGTTATGAAGGTTCCTGGGTCATTTATATGGGCGACGGGCTGTTCAGCAATTTCTGGAAACGCGAGCAACCCTTCACCCTGACCGACAAATGCCTGGAGATCTACCATTGGCGCAACGCGATCTACCTGGACGAAAAAGGCGACAAGCGTATCAACGAGGAAAAAGTCGAAGCACTGGTCGCTGCCGCACGCCAGGATGCATCCGAGGTCGAACGAATCCTCGCGGTCATGCTGCGTTACCGTGAACCGCGCGGCGTGTACCGCCATGGTGGCTGCCTGGACACCACGCGCGAATTTGCGCGCTGGGTCTGCCCCGGGACGGCTGACCTCGTCCTGCCCACGGAATAGGGCCTCCACGCTCGGCACTTCGTGTCCTCGCTGCCCCCCGAGGGGGCCGCTGCGCCTGCGGACTGGCAAAGCCAGATCCGCGGCCCTGGCTGGCAGGGAGAAGATCCCCATGGTCGCTCAACTAACCAGGGGTAGTTCGCCTACTGCTTGAGCAAGGCCTCCAGCCACTGTGCGGCGGCGGCGCCGGTCCAGTCAACCTCACCCTGCACCCGCTGGCGCGGCCAGCCCTGGCGGTCCACCAGCACCGTGGAGGGAAACACCTTGATGCCCCAGGCACGCGCGGCCTGGCCCTGGGGGTCCAGCAGAATGGGCAGGCTCAGCCCGGTGCTGGCGGCAAACTGGATGGCACGTGCCGGGTGTTCCTTGAAATTGATCGCCAGCACCAGCAGCTTGTCGGAACCGTACAGGTCGGCAACCTGTTGCAGGGTGGGCATCTCGGCGCGGCAGGGCTCGCACCAGCTGGCCCAGAAGTTGAGCAGCACCGCACGGCCCTTGAGCCCATCGAGCCGCCAGGTTTTGCCCTGGGTATCCACTGCCTGCAGCGGTGGCACGGCGCCCTGCCAGGGTGATACGGTATAGGCTGCCTCACCGGCTGCCAGGGCCTGCCGACCCAGCACCAGCGATGTACCGGCCAGCGCAGCGCCCTGCAAAAAAAGGCGCCGGGATGCCAGGGGATGTAAGAAAGAAGCCATGGTTGCGACCAAGCTTAGCAGGGCAGAATGAACCCCGTGATGTACGGGGCATCTGGTACGGCCCGAAAATCAAGCGCAATTCCCCCAAGGCGTGCAAAGAGAAACTGTCCTACAAAGGCAGGCAAGCCGCTGAAGTAAATTGACGAACCACATGCAGCACCTGCTGAACCCATTTTGAACGCTCCCCTCAAACGCCCCAAGCTGGCCCTGGCCCCTGCGTCCCCGCAGTTCATCAATTGCCACCAGGCGTCCGCGCAAGGCCCGGCTCCTGATGTGGCGCATGAACTGGCCGAAGGCCTGAATGCCGTGGCCGCCAGCGTGGCGCCCAAGTATTTTTACGATGCGCTTGGCTCCCAGCTGTTTGAAACCATCACGCAGCTCGACGAGTATTACCCGACGCGCACCGAGGCCGGCATTTTCGATACAGCCTACCGGAGCATTGCCGAGACCGTGGCCGGTGCGGGCATCAAACAGCCCTGCCTGATTGACCTGGGTGCCGGCAATTGCGCGAAAGCCGCGAAGCTGATTCCCTATCTGAAGCCGAAACAGTATGTACCGGTCGACATTTCGGCGGACTTCCTGCGGGATGCCGCCGAGCAGGTGCAGACCACTTTCCCCGCCCTGGATATTGTGGGGATAGGCATGGACTTTTCCGCCGAGCTGGCACTACCGCCCCAAGTTCAGCGCCGCGACCGCGTTTTCTTCTACCCCGGTTCGAGCCTGGGAAATTTTTCGCCCGACCAGGCTCTCACTTTTTTGCAGCAAATGGTCGACCCGGCGCAAGGCGCCGCACGCGGCCTGCTGCTGGGCATTGACCTCGTGAAAGACAAGACCACCCTGGAGGCTGCCTATGACGATGCGCTGGGCGTGACAGCGGCCTTCAACAAAAACCTGCTGCGCCACGTCAACACACTGCTAGGCAGCGACTTCGATGTGCGCCAGTGGCGCCACCTGGCACTCTTCAACGAAACCGAATCCCGCATCGAGATGTACCTGCAGGCCCAGCGCAACCTGATGGTGCACTGGCCCGGAGGTGAACGGGCTTTCCGCGGCGGAGAACGCATCCACACAGAAAACTCCTGCAAATACACAGTGGCGTCCATGACAGCACTGCTGCGGCGTGCCGGCTTCACGCAGATCAGTTACTGGACCGATCCGAAAGACTGGTTCGCGGTGTTCTGGGCTTCGGTTTAGCAAGCTGTCTTGCCGCTTGGGCCGGGCCCGTCAAAGCCTTCTTCGATTCGACTGATAGTGGTTTTCCTGCTGGCCGGGAGTAGCCGGCTTGCTGGCACACCACAAATCGCCGAAAAAAAACAAGTCTACAAGCTCGAATTATCGAAATAAATCGATCTCTAGCCCTTTGCTGGCGGGCGCAAGCAGCTACCAAATCGATAGCGTATAGAGACTATTCAGCCCGCGATATCGCTGAAGGTTTGAAGCCCAGGTCCGCCGCCTTGCCTTTGCGGGCACGCGCTGCCCTGGCGTTGTTCAGGCTGCGGATTTCCAGTGTTTCCTCGCGTACCTTGCCGCCGCGGCCAATGCCTTCGATCTTCACGCTGCGGGTGTAAGCCGCCGCGCCGGCCAGGGTGTCCTTGGCGTCCAGGTCAATCAGCATCAGGCCGCGGCCGCCGGCCGGCTGGGTCTTGAGTTCGCTGATCTCGAAGGTGAGGATGCGGCCGCCGGTGGAAGCGCAGGCCACATGGGTGGCCGGATTCAGGGGCACGGCGCCGCTGCTGCCAGAGACAGGCGATGGCTTGCAGATCGATTCGCCCTCACCGCAGCTGATGAAAGCCTTGCCGGCTTTGAGGCGCGATGTCATGTTTTCCACCGTGGCCAGGAAACCGTAGCCGCCGCTGCCGCTGAGCAGCAGCGTGGCGCCCGGTGGGCCGGCAAAATAATGCGCCGGGTGGGTCCCGCTTTCAAGCTCGATCAGCGTGGTCACCGGCTGGCCGTCGCCGCGCGCGCCGGGCAGCATGGCGACCGGGATCGAATACACCCGGCCCGTGCCTTTGGCCGCGGTGCCGAACACCAGCAGGCTGTCCACCGTGCGGCATTCGAAGGTGCCGTACAGGCCATCGCCCGACTTGAAGGCAAAGCTGGCAGCGTCATGGCCATGGCCGCTACGTGCGCGTACCCAGCCCTTGGCGCTGACCACCACCGTCACCGGCTCATCGATCACCTTGACTTCAAGCACGGCTTTTTTATCGGCCTGGATCAGGGTGCGGCGCGGATCGGCAAACTGCTTGGCGTCGGCCTCGATCTCCTTGATCATCAGGCGGCGCAGCGCAGCCGGGCTGCCGAGGATTTCCTCGAGCTTGCCCTGCTCTTCGCGCAGGCTTTTGAGCTCCTGCTCGATCTTGATGGCTTCCAGCCTGGCCAGCTGGCGCAGGCGGATTTCAAGAATGTCTTCGGCCTGCCGGTCACTCAGATTGAAGCGCGCAATCAGCGCAGCCTTGGGCTCTTCGGCCTGGCGGATGATGGCGATCACCTCGTCGATGTTGAGCAGCACCAGCTGCCGGCCCTCGAGGATGTGGATGCGGTCCAGCACCTTGTTCAGGCGGTGTTGTGAACGCCGCTCTATCGTGGTCTGGCGAAAGCTGATCCATTCCTGCAGCATCTGGCGCAGGTTCTTCTGCGTCGGCTTGCCGTCCAGCCCGATCATGGTGAGGTTGATCGTCGACGAGCTTTCCAGGCTGGTGTGGGCCAGCAGGGTCGTGATCAGCTCGGTCTGGCTGATGCGGCTGGTCTTGGGCTCGAACACCAGGCGCACCGCGGCGTCCTTGCTCGACTCGTCACGCACCACGTCAAGCACGGCCAGCACCGTTTGCTTGAGCTGCACCTGGTCCAGGCTCAGGGCCTTCTTGCCAGCCTTGATTTTCGGGTTGGTGATCTCTTCAATCTCTTCCAGCACACGTTGTGTGCTCACGCCGGGCGGCAGCTCCTGCACCACCAGCTGCCACTGGCCGCGCGCCAGGTCCTCAATCTTCCAGCGCGCGCGCACCTTGAGCGAACCGCGGCCCGTGCTGTACGCCGCGGCAATGTCGGCCGTGCTGGAAATGATCTGCCCGCCACCCGGGTAGTCCGGCCCGGCGATCAGCGTGTACAGCTCTTCGTCGCTGAGCTTAGGCGTCCTGATCAGCCCAATGCAGGCGTCGGCCACTTCCCGCAGGTTGTGACTGGGGATTTCGGTGGCCAGGCCCACGGCAATGCCGCTGGCGCCGTTAAGCAGCGTGAACGGCAAACGCGCCGGCAGTTGGCGCGGCTCATCAAAAGACCCGTCGTAATTCGGCACGAAGTCGACCGTGCCTTCGTCAAGCTCGTCGAGCAGCAAGGTGGTGATTTTCGACAGCCGTGCCTCGGTGTAACGCATAGCCGCCGCGCCATCACCGTCACGGCTGCCGAAGTTGCCCTGGCCATCGATCAACGGGTAACGCTGGCTGAAATCCTGCGCCATGCGCACCATCGCGTCATAGGCCGCCTGGTCGCCGTGCGGATGGTATTTGCCGAGCACGTCGCCAACCACCCGCGCGCTTTTGACGGGCTTGGCGCCGCTGTTGCCGGAAAAGCCCAGCCCCATGCGCGCCATGGCGAACATGATGCGGCGCTGCACCGGTTTCTGGCCGTCGCAGATATCGGGCAGGGCCCGGCCCTTGACCACGCTCAGCGCGTATTCAAGGTAGGCGCGCTGGGCATAAGCGGCCAGCGATTCCTGGTCAGGCAACTCGGGGCTGGAAGGCAAGTCAGGTGTAAAAAGATCGTCCATCGGGTTCAAACTGCAAAAGTATCAGAAGGAGAAGGGAGAAGGGAGAAGGGAGAAGAGGGAATTTGGCCAGGCCACCGGTCCGGCGGGCCATCGCAGGGAATTATGGCCTCGGCACTGGCGCTACCTCGCCTCACGGGGACCACGCGAACCGCGCACCGGACATTCAGTCGCGTTCGACCCTGAACTCCGGCGCGACCGGGCTTTGCACCACAAGCGCCGGCAACTGGTTGCCGCGTCCGATGGCGCCTCCGATGGCCGGGCTGGACGGCACTTTGCTGCCGCCCATCATTTCCAGCCTGACGCGGCCGGAGCGGCGCGCGTTGCCGATCGCGCTGGGCGGTGTCAGGTGGCCATACAACTGCATCACGGTTTTGACGTAGTTTCTGGTTTCAGGGTAGTTGGGGATTTTGTTGCCTGCGCGCTGGACCGCGCCTTCACCGGCGTTGTAGGCAGCAACCGCCAGTTCCAGCTGGCCGGGGAACATGTCGATCAGGTAGCGCAGGTAACGTGAGCCGGCACGGATGTTGGTCTTCGGATCGGTCAGCTTTTTTTCGATCGGCGAATTCTTGTCGGCCCGCACGCCGTAACGCTGAGCGGTGGGCGGCATCAGTTGCATCAGGCCGATGGCACCCTTGGGCGACACCGCATGGGTGTTGAAGCCCGATTCCGTGGCAATCAGCGCCTGCAGCAGCTCGTAGTCGATGTCGTTGACCACCGCCGCTTCACGCAACAAATGCTTGACCGCCTTGTAGTTCGGCGAAACATCGAAGAAGGCCAGCAACTTGGGCGGTGCACCGGAGCTGCCGCTGCCCAAAACACCCGAAGAACCACGCCCTCCGCGGCTGGTGTCGAAACTATCGCCACCGCGAAAAAACAGCTGGTAGCGCTCATCGAGCCGTTCGGCCGAGAAATGGGCCACGCCCTTGTCATCCACGTAGCCCCAGACATCGGCGCGAGCCGGCGTCACAGCCAGCAGCATGGCGGCAGCAACCATCAAAAATGATAGCTGCCTACGCCCGTGCCACAAGGGCTGGAGCCACATTTTATGCATCATGCAGCCCACGCTGCAGAAGTCCGCGGATCGCGCATGAAGGTCCTTTTAAATATCGATCTCCACGGCATCGCCGTGAAGTTCCATCAATTCGCGCCGCGCCGCGGCTTCGCCCTTGCCCATCAATTTGGTCACCAGACTTTCGGTCTGGGCAAAGTCGAAGTTGCCGAGTTGCACCGGCAACAGCCGACGGGTATCAGGATTGAGTGTGGTTTCCCACAATTGTTCCGCATTCATTTCGCCCAAGCCCTTGAAGCGGCTGATGGCCCAGGCCCCTTCGCGCACGCCTTCCTTGCGCAATTTATCCAGAATCGCGATCAACTCACCCTCATCCAGCGCGTACGCCTTCGATGCGGGTTTCTTCCCGCGGGCCGGCGCATCCACCCGAAACAGCGGCGGCCTGGCCACAAAAATATTGCCGCTTTCGATCAGTTTGGGGAAGTGCCGGAAAAACAGGGTCAGTAGCAGGACCTGGATGTGGGATCCGTCCACGTCGGCATCGCTGAGGATGCAGATCTTGCCGTAACGCAGGCCACTGAGGTCAGGCGAATCGTTGGGGCCATGCGGATCCACGCCGATGGCGACCGCGATGTCGTGGATCTCGGTGTTAGCAAACAGCCGGTCGCGCTCGACCTCCCAGGTGTTGAGCACCTTGCCGCGTAGCGGCAGGATGGCCTGGCTTTCCTTGTCGCGGCCCATCTTGGCGCTGCCACCGGCGGAATCGCCCTCGACCAGAAACACTTCGTTGTGCGCCAGGTCCTTGCTTTCACAGTCGGTCAGCTTGCCCGGCAACACGGCCACACCCGAGCCTTTGCGTTTTTCAACTTTCTGGCCGGCTTTCTGGCGGGTCTGCGCCGCCTTGATGGCCAGTTCGGCGAGTTTTTTGCCGTAATCGACATGCTGGTTCAGCCAGAGCTCCAGCGTCGGGCGCACAAAGCTGGAAACCAGCCGCACCGCATCGCGCGAGTTGAGCCGCTCCTTGATCTGGCCCTGGAACTGCGGATCCAGTACCTTGGCGGAGAGCACATAACTGGCGCGGGCAAACACGTCTTCGGGCAGGAGCTTCACACCCTTGGGCAGCAGCGAGTGCAGCTCGATGAAACTCTTGACCGCCTGGAACACGCCGTCGCGCAGGCCGCTTTCGTGCGTGCCGCCGGCGCTGGTCGGGATCAGGTTGACGTAGCTTTCGCGCACCGGCTGACCGTCTTCAGTAAAGGCCAGGCACCACTGGGCGCCCTCGCCCTCGGCAAAACTGTCGTGCGCCGCGTCGGCGAAACCCTCGCCTTCGAACAGCGGAATCACCGGATCGGCACTCAGCGTCTGCATCAGGTAGTCGCGCAGGCCGCCCTTGTAAATCCAGGTCTGCACCTCTTTGGTTTTTTCGACCACCAGCGTCACGGTGACGCCGGGCATCAGCACCGCCTTGCTGCGCAGCAAGTGGGTCAGCTCGGCCATGGGCAGGGCCGAGGCTTCAAAATATTTGCTGTCCGGCCAGGCACGTACTGTGAGGCCGGACTTGCGGTCGCCCTCGGCCTGCTTGCGCAGTTGCAGCTTCTCGATGACGTCGCCTCCGCTGAACACCAGCGTGGCGGCCATGCCGTCACGGTAAGAGCTCACCTCCAGGCGCTTGGACAAGGCATTGGTGACACTGACGCCGACGCCGTGCAGGCCGCCGGAAAAACTGTAGGCCCCGCCCTGGCCCTTGTCAAACTTGCCCCCGGCGTGCAGGCGGGTGAACACCAGTTCAATCACCGGCGCCTTTTCCTCGGGGTGCATGCCATGGGGAATGCCACGTCCGTCGTCCTCAATGCTGATCGAGCCGTCCGTGTGCAGCGTGACCTTGATCTTCTTGCCGTGGCCGGCCAGCGCCTCGTCGGCGGAGTTGTCCAGCACCTCCTGGATGATGTGCAGGGGGTTGTCGGTGCGCGTGTACATGCCCGGCCGCTGCTTGACGGGCTCAAGGCCCTTGAGCACGCGGATCGAGCCTTCGGAATAGTCGTTGGGTAGTTTGGTCACCATGGGAGGGTGGATTGTAGACCCGGCTGATTTTAAAACTGTATGAATATACAGTTTTTTTCCGCAACACCCTGAAATCCATGCCCGGTTCGCATCAATGGCGGCAAAAACTTTCAAAAGCAGAAAGCGACACCATTAGGTACATTCGCTGCATGCAATCTCCCAGCCGAAACCTCTCCATCGCCCAGGTGCTCATCTGCGGCGCCGCCATCGTCACCCTGTCCATGGGCATCCGCCACGGCTTCGGCCTGTGGTTGCAACCGATCACCCAGGCCCAGGGCTGGACGCGCGAAACCTTTGCCTTTGCCATTGCCATCCAGAACCTGTCCTGGGGCGTGTTCGGCATTTTTGCCGGCATGCTGGCCGACCGCTTCGGCGCCTTTCGTGTCATTGCCGGCGGCGCGGTGCTGTATGCGCTGGGTCTGGTGGGCATGGCGCTGTCACCCAGCGGGCTGCTGTTCACGCTGACAGCCGGTGTGCTGATAGGCGCGGCGCAGGCGGGCACCACCTATGCCGTGATCTACGGTGTCATCGGCCGCAACATTCCGGCCGAAAAACGTTCCTGGGCCATGGGTGTCGCCGCGGCGGCCGGCTCCTTTGGGCAATTCCTGATGGTGCCGGTGGAGGGTTTCCTGATCAGCGGTCTGGGCTGGAAAGAAGCGCTGCTGGTACTGAGTGCTGCGGTGCTGTTGATCGCGCCGCTGGCCTTCGGCCTGCGCGAAACCAGCTTTGGCCCGGGCCAGGCACCGCCGCGCGAACAAACCATCCTGCAGGCACTCAAGGAAGCCTTCAAGTATCCGAGCTTCCAGCTGCTGATGGCCGGCTATTTTGTTTGCGGTTTCCAGGTGGTGTTTATCGGGGTACACATGCCCAGCTACCTGCGGGACAAGGGGCTCTCGCCGCAGGTCGCCAGTTACGCGCTGGCCCTGATCGGACTGTTCAATGTGTTCGGCACCTATGCGGCCGGCGCCCTGGGACAGAGGCTGGCGAAGAAAAACATCCTCGCTTTCATTTACTTCGCGCGGTCCGTCGTCATCGCCGTGTTCCTCGCAGCCCCCCTGAGCCCGGTTAGCGTCTATATTTTTGCTAGCCTGATGGGCTTGTTGTGGCTGTCTACCGTTCCACCGACGAATGCCGTCGTCGCACAGATTTTCGGCATCCAGCACCTGTCCATGCTCAGTGGCTTCATCTTTTTCAGCCACCAGATCGGTTCCTTCATGGGCGTGTGGCTGGGCGGCTACCTGTACGACCGCACCGGCAGCTACGACATCGTCTGGTACATCGCCATCGGGCTGGGTGTGGCTGCCGCGCTGGTCAACCTGCCGGTGCGCGAGGCCGCCATCCAGCGGCCGGCAGCGGGCCGGTTGCCCCAAGGTGCCTGACGTGGCCCGCAAACTCGCCCTGTATGCACTGGCCATTGCGGCCACGCTGGGCGTGTTTGCGCTGTATTTGCGGCCCGATTTTTTGCTGACGCTAGCTGACCAGATCTGGGCCTGCTTCTAAGCCATAGGGCCTGCTAACGCTATTTGTGCAAATGCGAACGGGGTGAAAACAGTGCCAATCAAGGCGCGCGACGACGCCCAGACTGGGCGTCTGGGTTAGGAGTGCAACGCCGAGTGGCGCTGTTTTCACCCCGTTCCCTCC
>NZ_JBAQYR010000034.1:0-19407 GCF_049790275.1 Polaromonas sp. | reverse complement strand
CACCCGACACCCGGAGCGGCCCCGACAGCGACGTGCTGGCCTTTGCCGCCAACGCACGCTCCTTCCCCGGCAGCAGCGCCGAAAACCTGCGCAAGAACGTGCTGGGCACGGTGATGTTCCTGGACCTGGTGGCTTACTCGAAACATTCGATCGACCAGCAGGTGGCACTCAAGGAGCGTTTCAACGAGCTGATGACCAAGGCCCTCAAGGGTGTGGCCGAGGCCTCGCGCATCGTGATCGACACCGGCGACGGCGCGGCCACCTGCTTCCTCGGCGACCCGGAGGAAGCGCTGCAGTCGGCGCTGCTGCTGCGCGGCCTGTTGCTGCAGAAGTATGGCCAGATGTTGTCGGTGCGCATCGGCCTGCACCTGGGGCCGATCCGCATGGTGTTTGACATCAACCAGCGCGTCAACGTGGTCGGAGATGGCATCAACGTGGCGCAGCGCATCATGGATTTCGCCCAGCCCAACCAAATCGTGGTCTCGCGGGCTTATCACGACGTGATCGCCTGTATCACCGACAACGCCGCCACCCTGTTCAGCCCGCTGGGGCCGCACCTGGACAAACACCTGCGCTCGCACGACATCTATGCCGTGCTGGACCCTAAGTCGCGGCCGGTGCCGGCGGCGCCGCAGGGCAGCAGCGAATTCGAAAACACGGCTTCTTTTGCGGCACTGGCCACGCTGACACCGGAAACCGCAGCCGAAATCGAGGCGGAACTCGCCCGCAGCATCGGGCCGCTGGCCCGGGTGCTGGTACAGAAAGCGCTGCCGCGCAGCGTCAGCGCCCAGGGCTTGCGCCAGCTGCTGGCGGTGTCAATTCCCGACCCGACGGCGCGTGAATTGTTTGTCACCCCGAAAAACCAGAAGACACAGCCCGCGCCCGATTCCGGCGCACGCAGCGATTGGGGCGCCTTGAACCCTTTCAGCCGTCCGCGCGCCGACGTCAGCCGGCCCGTCAGTTCACGCTCGGGCCCCAGTGTGCCCCTTTCCTCGCCTTACTTCAGTGCCGAGCAACTGGCGCAGATCGACAAGGCCTTGAGCCAGTTTATCGGGCCTCTGGCCAAAATGATCATCAAAAGGGAGGCTGCCCGGCATACCTCGCTGGAAGCGTTGCTGAAAGCGCTTGCCGTCGAGGTGGATCGTCCGGCGGACCGCGCGAAATTCCTGGCGGCGACGCACAAGCTCTAGTGCAGTGCGGCACTGGCAGTGAGCTCGTCGGCCTGTGGTTCGCTCCTCTATTGATAGCTGCTTGCGCCCGCTCATGAAGGGCTAGAGGCCTGTTTCACCTCAAGCGGCGACCACCTGACCGGCTTCGATCGTGATGCGCCGCTCACAGCGGGCAGCGATGCCGGGGTCATGCGTCACCAGCACCAGCGTGGTGCCCAGCTCCTGGTTGAGCTCGAACATCAGCGCCATGACTTTTTCGCCGGTGGCAAAGTCCAGGCTGCCGGTCGGCTCGTCGGCCAGCAGCACCGCCGGCTGCACCACAAAGGCCCGGGCCAGCGCCACGCGCTGCTGCTCGCCGCCCGACAACACCTTGGGGTAGTGCCCCAGGCGCTCGCCCAGGCCGACACGCTTGAGCATTTCGGTGGCCTGCGCCCGCGCATTTTTGGCCCCCGACAGTTCGAGCGGCAGCATGACGTTTTCCAGCGCATTGAGGTTGCCCATGAGCTGGAAGCTCTGGAACACAAAGCCTATTTTCTGGGCGCGAAGTGCGGCGCGGTCGTCTTCGCTGAGCGCAAACAGGTCCTGCCCGGCCAGTTGCACCGTGCCCTGGGTCGGCGTGTCCAGGCCGGCGATGATGGACAGCAGTGTGCTTTTGCCCGAACCGGAAGCGCCGACAATGGCGGCAGTCTCCCTGGCCGCCAGTGCGAAATCAATATCGCGCAAAATGGTCAGGGTGCCGGTCGAGTCGCTCACGCTCTTGAAAACATGCTCGACGGAAATAATTGCAGAAGAACGGTCTCCCGCCGATGCCAATGAGGCCGGTAGTGCCGGGGAAACAGGAACAACGGGTTCAAACATGCCAGCCTTATCGGATATTTTGGGATTCCAGCGCCCTGACTTTACCAAGCCCGGTCTGCGCGCGGGCCTGCTGGGCCTGATGCTTGGTATTTTCATGCTGGTATTGCCGCAAAACGGCCTGACCCAGACAGCCGCCAAACCCGGTGCCGGCGGCGGCCCGGTCATCCTGGTGGTGGGCGATTCGCTGAGCGCGGAGTACGGCCTCAAACGCGGCAGCGGCTGGGTCAGCCTGATGGCGCAGCGCCTGGCCAGCGAAAAAATCCCGGCCAGAGTGGTGAATGCCAGCATCAGCGGCGACACCACCTCGGGCGGCCGTTCGCGCCTGGGCGCCCTGCTCGCCCAGCACAAGCCCGGCGTGGTCATCATCGAGCTGGGCGGCAACGACGCCTTGCGCGGCCTGCCGCTGGACATGACCGAAGGCAACCTGCGCGCCATGACGCAGGCGGCGCAAAAAGCCGGCGCCAGGGTCCTGCTGGTGGGCATGCAGGTGCCCCCCAACTACGGCAGTGTTTACGCAGCGAAATTTTCGGGGCTGTTTGCGAAGGTCGCAAAAGACAGCAAGGCTGGGCTGGTGCCCTTCCTGCTCAAGGGCGTGGCAGACACCGGCGACGCCAACGGCATGTTCCAGGCGGACCGGATCCACCCGACCGAACAGGCGCATACCCTGATGCTGGCCAATGTCTGGCCCGAGCTGAGAAAACTCCTCAAGTGAGCGTCGAGCGCATCTCCGCCGAAGAGGCTCTGGACCGGCTGGCCGATTTCTCCACCGTCATCGACGCCCGCAGCGAAGGCGAATACGCTGAAGACCACCTGCCCGGTGCCGTGAACTGGCCCAGCCTGCGTGACGAGGAGCGCAAGATCGTCGGCACGAAATACAAGCAGATCAGCCAGTTCGAAGCGAAAAAGCTCGGTGCGGCGCTGGTGGCCCAGAACATCGCGGCCCACATCCAGCGCGAGGTGCTGGACAAGCCGCGGGAATGGCAGCCGCTGGTGTATTGCTGGCGCGGTGGCAAGCGCAGCGGCTCGCTGGCCCTGATCCTGGACCAGATCGGCTTCAGGGTGACCCTCGTTGACGGCGGCTACAAGGCCTTCCGTGCGGCACTGGTGGCTGATCTGCCTTCCCTGGCGGCACGCCACCAGTTCCGGGTCGTATGCGGCCCCACCGGTGCCGGAAAGACCCGCCTGCTGCAGGCCCTGGCGCAGCAAGGTGCGCAGGTGCTGGACCTGGAAGCGCTGGCGAACCACCGCAGCTCGGTGCTGGGCCTGATCCCCGGCGTGGCGCAACCGAGCCAGAAGGCCTTTGACAGCCTGATCTGGGCCGTCCTGCGCGGCTTTGATGCCACGCGCCCGGTCTACATCGAAAGCGAAAGCAAGAAGGTCGGCAACGTCGCCGTACCTGACGGCCTGATCGCCGCGATGCGGGCCAGCCCCTGCCTACGGCTGGACCTGCCCGAGGCCGAACGGGTGGCGCTGCTGCTGGAGGACTATGATTTTTTTGTGAAGGACAGCGCCTTTTTCTGCGAGCGCCTGGCGGCCCTGACCGAAGCGCGCGGCAAGCTCACCGTGCAGGACTGGCAGGCACGGGCGCGCAGCGGCGACCTCGCTTCGGTGGTGCAGGAGCTGCTGGTCCAGCACTACGACCCGGCCTACCTGCAGTCGATACAACGCAACTTCAGCCAGTACGACACGGCCCGGGCGCTGGTGCCGCGCGACCACACGGCGGCGGCCATGCATGAGCTGGCGCAAAGCCTGCTGGCTACCTGAGGCGCCGGCCCCAACAACAAGGCCCCGGAAGAACAGTTGCCTGTCCTTGCGGGGCCTGGTATCGAATACGCTATCAAAAAGAGAGCTGCTTGCGCCCGCTCGTCAAGGGCCAAAGCCCGATTTGATTCAAATTCCCAAGTGTCTGCGGCGCTTCACGGTGCCGCGTCGGGCGGTGGCGCGGTTCCACCGCCCTCTTCGCCCTCAGGCGTGTCGTCATCCGGCAGATCCGGCTTGCCCTCGGCCTTGCGTTTGAGTTTTTCCTCTTTTTTCTTCTTTTTGGCCAGCTCTTTCTGGCGTTTTTCGTAGGAATAATTGGGAGTTGCCACGGCGTGCTTTCTTCAGGGGAATATGTCCTAACTGTACTGCATCAGGGCCAGTGAGTTCGCTAGGTCCGCCTGCAGGTCGGCGACGGCTTCCAGGCCGACCGAAAACCGCACCAGGCCGCCTTTGTAGGGCCAGGGCATGGTCCGGATGGCCGGTACGTCATACGGCGCGCACAGGCTCATGGGGCCGGCCCAGCTGTAGCCCAACTGGAACAGCTGCAGGTTGTCGCAGAACTGGTCGACCTGCGCCTGCGCATAGCCGGGTTTGAACACAATGCTCAGCAGGCAGGCCGCGGCCGTGCAGTCGCGCTGCCAGAATCCATGCCCCGGCGAGCCTTCCAATGCCGGATGCAATACCGCTTCAACCTGTGGCTGCTGCTGCAGCCAGGCTGCCAGCGTGCGCGTCGCGGCGTCCTGCGCGGCATAACGCAAAGCCATGCTGCCCAAGCCGCGCAGCACCAGCTCGACGTCGTTGCCGCCGACGCCGTAGCCCACCCGCATATGGCAAAAATGCACCAGCTGGTGCAGCGCCTCGTCGCGCGTGACGACCGAGCCCATCAACACATCCGCGCCACCGCTCGGGTACTTGGTCAGGGCCTGGACAGAGATGTCGGCGCCCAGCGCAAAGGCATTGAAGGCGATGCCGGCGCCCCAGGTGTTGTCCAGCGCCGTGACGATGCCCTGCGGATGCACATCGCCATGCGCCTTGACAGCAGCCACCAGTGCCGGCAGGTCCGGAAACTCCAGGGTGATTGAGCCTGGCGCCTCGAGCCAGACCAAGCGCGTTCTGGCACTGAGCTTGGCGGCCAGGTCCGCAGGCTGCATGGCATCGTAATAACGCGTGCTGACGCCCCAGGCGGCGAGTTCGTGCTGCGCAAAAGCCTTGTTGGGACCGTAGGCATTGTCCGGCACCAGCACCTCATCGCCGGCCTTGAGCAGCGCCATGTCCACCAGCACCACGGCCGCCAGTCCGCTGGGAACCAGGGTGCAGAAACTGCCGCCTTCCAGCGTGGCGATGCGCTCTTCCAAGGTGAAGGTGGTCGGCGTGCCATGCAGGCCGTAGGTGTAGCCGGTCTTGTGCTTCCAGTCGCGCTGGCGCAGCGCAGCCACGGTCGGAAAAATAATGGTCGAAGCCTTGTGGACGCCGGGCTGGACCGAGTCAAAGCCGGCCGGCGGCTTGTAGGCGTGGTGGATCAATTGGGTGGACTTGTCGCTCATACATCCATGTTAACGGCAGCCCGGATCCGACGCACCGTCCAGACAGCAATCGAGGATGAAGCAGGATTGCGGGATTCCCCGTCAAGCAGGGGCCGCGGGTCCGGCTTCGCCGGCCCGCAGGCGCAGCGGCCCCCTCGGGGGGCAGGAAGCTACACGAAGTGAGCGACCGTGGGGGCTAGACCTTCCACTTCTCCAGCAGCTTCTCGGGGCCCATGCTGTCGTAGCCTTCGAAGGGCTGGTGAATCCACGGATTGGTGGGCAAAAACTCCACCGAGTAATCCGGCTGGAAGGTCGACACGCCCTTGGTCCAGATCACGGCGCTGCGCAGTTCACTGATGGGCTTGTAGTTGTTGCGCAGCTGGTGGATCACGGCATTGAGCGTGTGGCCGGTGTCGGCCAGGTCGTCCACCAGCAGCACCTTGCCGGCGATCTCGCCCTTGGGCGTGGTGATGAAACGCGCAATGTCGAGGTTGCCCTGCACCGTGCCGGAGTCGGCGCGGTAGGAGCTGGTGGACATGATGGCCAGCGGCTTGTCGAAGATGCGCGACAGGATGTCGCCGGGCCGCATGCCGCCACGCGCCAGGCACAGGATGGTGTCGAACTGCCAGTCGGACTGGTGGATCTTGATCGCCAGTTTTTCAATCAGGTTGTGGTACTCGTCATAACTGACATAGAGATGCTTGCCGTCTTCCGTCAACATGAAAATGCTCCTGATTCAATAGCTGGCTGCGCCCGCCCTGATTGGGCTTGAGCGCTATTTGACTGAAAAATTTTCGCAAAACCGTTCAGGCTGCAAAGGGGTTGCGCAGCAGAATGGTGTGGTCGCGGTCGGGACTGGTCGAGATCATGTGGATGGGTACGCCGGTGACTTCCTCGATGCGATGCAGGTAACGCTGGGCCGCGGCCGGCAGCTTGTCGTAGTCGGTCACACCGACCGTGCTCTGGGTCCAGCCCGACAGGGTTTCGTAAATCGGCTTGCAGCGGGCAATCTCTTCGGCACCCATGGGCAGGATGTCGGTGATGTGGCCGTCGAGCTCGTAGCCGGTGCACAGCTCGAGCTGGTCGATGCCGTCGAGCACATCGAGCTTGGTGATGCACAGGCCGGACAGGCCATTGACCTGCGCCGAACGCTTGAGCAGCGCGGCGTCGAACCAGCCACAGCGCCGGCTGCGCCCGGTGGTCACGCCTTTTTCAGCGCCCACGGTGCTCATGTGATAACCCGGGGTTCCCGGCTTTTCCCAGTCCAGCTCGGTCGGGAACGGGCCGCCGCCCACACGCGTGCAGTAGGCCTTGGTGATGCCCAGGATGTAATGCAGCATGCCGGGGCCGACGCCGGCGCCCGCGGCCGCATTGCCGGCCACGCAGTTGCTGGAAGTGACGAAGGGATAGGTGCCGTGATCGACGTCGAGCAATGTGCCCTGCGCGCCTTCGAACAGCAGGTTGGCACCTTCGGCGTTGGCATCGTTGAGTTCACGCGACACGTCGGCCATCATGGGCTTGAGCAGCTCCGCATGGCGCATGGCTTCGTCGTACACCGGCTGGAACTCGACGGCCGGCGCGTTCAGGTAACCGGTCAGCACGAAATTGTGCAGGTCCAGCAGCTCGCGCAGCTTGGCTGCAAAACGCTCCGGATATTTGAGGTCCTGCACACGCAGGGCGCGGCGCGCAATCTTGTCTTCATAGGCCGGGCCGATGCCGCGGCCGGTGGTACCGATCTTGACTGTACCGCCGGTTTCGCGGCGCGTTTCGCGTGCCACGTCGAGTGCCACATGGAAAGGCAGGATCAGCGGGCAGGCTTCGCTGATGCGCAGGCGCGAACGCACCTCGACACCGGCTTTTTCAAGGCCTTCGATTTCCTCGAACAGCTTGGCGGCCGAGAGTACCACCCCGTTGCCGATGTAACACTTCACGCCGGGGCGCATGATGCCGCTGGGAATCAGGTGCAGGGCTGTCTTGATGCCGTTGATAACCAGCGTGTGGCCGGCATTGTGGCCACCCTGGAAACGCACCACGCCCTGCGAGCTTTCGGTCAGCCAGTCCACCAGCTTGCCCTTGCCTTCGTCACCCCACTGGGTGCCCACAACCACCACATTGCGGCCGGCGGTTGCGGCTGTTGTCTTTGTCATCTTCAGTTCACTCTTTAAGGATTGTTGCGGGATGCAGGGATGGTTCGCGGCGCCGTTCAGGCCGGCGTTTTACCCAGCGGCTGGACCTGCCACTGGCCGGCAATGTTGGCCAGTTCGCGGTCGCAGTCAAATTCATCAACTTCGTGTTCATGGCCCGGCAGGACGCAAGCCACGGTTTCCCCGCCGGCGCGCAGCCTGGCGATGGCCGCGCGCAGGCCGGCTTCTTCGCCCCAAGGCGCACGGATGGCGGGTCGCAGGGGTTTCGGGGTCAGCACGCTGACCAGTTCCTTGAGGTCCAGGCTGAAGCCGGCAGCTGGCCGGTTGCGCCCGAACACGGCGCCGACCTCGTCATAACGGCCACCGCGCACCAGCTCGGCGCCTAGGGCACCGTCACGCTGGCCGTGGCCGTAAATGGCAAAACGGGTACCGCTGTAGTAGGCATAACCGCGCAGATCAGCCAGATCGAAACCAATCTTGACGCCGCCTGAGAGGTTGGCCACATGGGTCGCCAGCCACTTCAGGTTCTGCAGCGCCTTCAGCGCTTCGGGCAAGGCCTTGAAGGCTTTTTCGGCTTCCGCCAGCACCTTCTCGTCGCCATAAAACTGCAGCAGTGCCAGCAGTCCCTCGCGTGCCGCAGCGGGCAATTCGCCGTTCAGACTGGTCGTCAGGCTGGCCAGCTCGCCGGCGTCCTTGCTCGCCAGGGCGGCATGAATACGCGCCAGCATGGCGGCGCTGACCTTCGCGCCGGCCAGCAGGCTGCTCACGATGCGCACGTCGGCCATGTCCACCGACAGCTTCGTGACGCCGGCGGCCGTCAGCCCTTCCAGCGCCAGCAACTGGGCTTCGAGGTCGGCCTCGAGGCCGGCATGGCCGTAAATTTCGGCGCCGAACTGCAGCGGCTCGCGCGTGGCATGCGGCCGGTCAGCGCGGGTGTGCAGCACCGGGCCGCAGTAACACAGGCGGGCCACGCCCTGGCGATTGAGCAGGTGCGCATCAATTCGCGCCACCTGCGGCGTTGTGTCGGCGCGCAGACCCAAGGTACGGCCGGAGAGCTGGTCCACCAGCTTGAAGGTCTGCAGGTCCAGCGCCTCACCGGTGCCGGTGAGCAGGGATTCGAGGTGTTCGAGCAGCGGCGGCATGACCAGCTCGTAGCCGTAGCTGCGCGCCGTGTCCAGGAACAAACGGCGCAGCTCCTCGATGTGACGCGCCTCGGAGGGCAGGACATCGGCAATTTGATCCGGCAATTGCCATGATGACGACCAGGCGGGCATGTATTTATCGTGGGCTGTTAAAAACAGGATTTTACCGGGCTTGAGGCCCGGTTTTCGGCCAGGAGGCCGCCGGATGCAGCCACAGGGCAGGAAAAATCTAGGGAGCGGACTGCCTGCCGGAAGGCAGCCTTCAGATGAGAAAGGCGATCCAGGCCAGGCCGGCCGCGATGCTGCACAGGCCAAAAAAACGGATCTGGCCGTCACTGAGCTTGAGGATCTGCTCGAACATGCCGCGCCAGCCGCGCGGCGAGAACAAGGGCAGCAGACCTTCAATCACCAGCATCAGGGCCAGTGCCTGCCAGATCGTGCTGCTGTCCAAGCGGCGCCGTTATTTTTTGCTGGCCGGTGCCGAACCGCTGCCGGAGCTGCGCATGGCCTTGAAAAAGTCGGAGGATGGATCAATCACCATCACGTCGCCCTTTTTGTCGAAGCTGGCCTTGTAGGCGTCCAGGCTGCGATAGAACTGGGCAAACTGCGGGTCACGGCCAAAAGCATCGTTGTACGCGGCAGCGGCCTGTGCGTCTCCTTCACCCTTGATTTTCTGCGCGTCACGGTAGGCATTGGCAATGGTGACCTCGCGCTGACGGTCGGCATCGGCGCGGATCTTCTCGCCCTCGGCGGCACCGGTGGAGCGCAGCTCGTTGGCAACCCGCTTGCGCTCGGCCTCCATGCGGCGATAGACCGATTCCGTGATGGATTCCACGTAGTCCACACGCGTGATGCGCACGTCGATCACGTCAATGCCCCAGGGTTTGGCGCCACGCACAACTTTCAGCACTTCGGCTTTCACGTCGGCCATCAGGGCCTCGCGTTCGAGCGAGAGCAGGTCCTTGACGGTGCGCTTGTTGATGGCTTCCTGGAAGGCATTGCGCACCACGCGGTTGAGCTGGCTGGCCCCGGCACGTTCATCCAGGCCGACGTTGCGGATGTACTCCGACGGCTGGATGATGCGCCATTTGACAAACCAGTCGATGACCACACGCTGCTTCTCGGCGGTCAGCATCGGCTCTGCGTCGGTGCTGTCCAGTGTCAGCAGGCGACGGTCAATGTACGACACGTTCTGGAACGGCGGCGGCAATTTAAAATTGAGGCCGGGCTCGAGGATGACCTCCTTGATCTGGCCCAACGCGTACACCACGCCAAACTGGCGCTGATCGACCACAAACAGCATGGAGCTGAGCAGGGCCAGCGCCACCAGCAGGGAAGAAGCAATAAATCCAACTCTGTTCACGATGGTTCCTTAGCGGGTTTCGCGTTCGCGGGTGCGGGAAGCGTCGCGGGCACGCGTATCCAGGGGCAAGGTCGACGGCGGCACGGGAAGCGGCGCAGCGGCACCGCTTGACTCCACGCCGGCTACAGCAGGGCCGCCCTGCCCGGTTGCCTGCATGAGCTTGTCAAGCGGCAGGTACAACAGGTTGGATCCCTGGCGCGACTCCACCAGCACCTTGGTCACATTGCTGTAAACCTGCTGCATGGTGTCAAGGTACATGCGGTCGCGCGTGACCTGGGGTGCCTTCTGGTACTCCGCCAGCACGGAACGGAAACGCTGGGCATCACCCTGCGCCTGCGCCACTACCCTGGCCTTGTAGGCTTCCGACTCTTCCTTGAGGCGCGACGCCGAGCCCACCGCACGCGGAATCACGTCATTGGCATAGGCCTGGGCCTCGTTCTTGGCACGCTCACGCTCCTGTCCGGCTTTCAGGACATCGTCAAACGCGGCCTGTACCTGCTCGGGCGGACGCACGCCGCTTTGCTGGAGGTTGACGGCCACCACTTCCACACCTACCTTGTAGCGATCGAGGATGACCTGCGTGAGTGCGCGCACACGCGGCGCAATCTGGTCGCGCTCTTCAGCAAGCGCGGAATCCATCTTCATCTTGCCGACCACCTCGCGCACCGCGGTTTCAGCCGCCTGCACCACCGTGGCGGCCGGATCCCGTGTCTCGAAAAGATAGGCGCGCGCATCGTTCAGGCGGTACTGGACGGCAAACTTGATTTCGACAATATTCTCGTCTTCCGTGAGCATGGCGGATTCGCGCAGCCCGGTGGCCTTGATGATGGTGTCGCGCCCCACATCGACTGAGCGGATCTGCGTAGCCACCACGATTTCATGGCGCTGCACCGGGTAAGGCAGGCGCCAATTGAAACCTGCTCCCACAGTGGAGTTGTACTTGCCGAACTGGGTGATGACCGCCTGCTGGCCCTCCTGCACGATGAAAAAGCCGGTACCGAGCCAGATCAGCACGGCCACGCCGGCAATCAGGCCCACACCGATGCCTGCACTTTTCATGTCGGGCTGGAAACCGCCTGGGCCGCCATTGCCGCCTCCGCCGCCCAGGCCCCCATTACCGCGGCCACGCTGGCCTGCATTTTTGCCGCCGAACAGGCCACCGAGTTTGCGGTTGAAATCACGCCACAACTCGTCAAGATCAGGGGGGCCCTGGTTGGGACCCTGCCCCTGGCCCTGCGGACGGTTCGGTGCCGGTGGCCGCACAGGCGGAACATCGTCGCGGCCGGCTTCCGGCTTGGACTCGTCGGGCGGGGTCTTGTTGTCGTCGTCACGGCCCCAGCGCGGATCGTTCAGATTGAACATTCCTCGGGCGCGTTGCCCAAGCCGTCCTGGCAAGGTCGTCAGCGTCTGTAGCACAGGGTTCAGGTTCATGGAATCGAGCTCACTTTTTTATAACTCCGACATTGTGCCTAATCACGCCACGGCCTCACTGACCCGGGGGCTATCTTCAACGGGCGCTTGCGACGCATGCCGCGCCAGCAACTCGCGCAGCAATGGCAAACCCTCGCCCGTCTGCGCACTGACAAAAACCCGCTCGACACGCCGGCCCGTGTCGGAAAAAGCGTCATTGATCTCGAAACTGTCACTTAACTGCAGCGGCCTGCGCGATTTTTCAAGAGCATCGAGCTTGTTGAACACCAGAATCTGCGGCACATCGGCCGCGCCAATCTCAGCCAGCACGCGCTGGACCTGCTCGATCTGCTCGAGATGATCGGGATTGGCGCCATCGACCACATGCATCAGCAAGTCGGCATCCGCGGCTTCCTGCAGAGTAGCGGCAAACGCATCGACCAGGC
Organism: Polaromonas sp.; assembly: GCF_049790275.1. Classification (GTDB taxonomy): domain Bacteria; phylum Pseudomonadota; class Gammaproteobacteria; order Burkholderiales; family Burkholderiaceae_C; genus Polaromonas. The sequence continues at coordinate 7,591 of NZ_JBAQYR010000034.1, read as the reverse complement.
CATGTGGCAGGTCACGGATGAAGCCGACCGTGTCGGACAGCGACACCGAACGGGCGGCGTCGCCCAGATAAAGCTGCCGCGTCGTGGTGTCCAGTGTGGCAAACAGCTGGTCGGCGGCATAAGCGCGCGCCTTGACGAGGGCATTGAAGAGCGTCGATTTCCCGGCATTGGTGTAGCCAACCAGGGAAATGGTGAAGGAGTTGCGCCGTTCGCGCTGGCGCCGCTGGGTCTGGCGCTGCTTCTTGACCTTGGTCAGGCGCTCCTTGGTCCGCTTGATGGATTCGCCGATCATGCGTTTGTCCAGCTCTATCTGCTTTTCACCCGGGCCGCCGCGCACACCGGCACCCCCGGTTTGCCGTTCCAGGTGCGACCAGCGCCGGACCAGCCGCGTCGACAGGTATTGCAGGCGCGCCAGTTCAACCTGCAGCTTGCCTTCATGGCTGCGTGCGCGCTGGGCGAAAATTTCCAGGATCAGCAGGGTTCGGTCATTGACCGGCAGGCCGAGTACCCGCTCAAGATTGCGCTGCTGGGCCGGGCTCAGGGACTGGTCGAAGAGGATTTCGCTGGCACCCGTTTCCAGGGCCAGCATCTTGATCTCGTCGGCCTTTCCACTGCCGATGAACAGCGCCGCGTCCGGCGCCCTGCGTTTGCAGACCACACGGGCAACAGGCTGCAGGCCGGCTGTCTGGGCCAGCAGGCCCAGCTCTTCTAGGCCGGCGTCGAAATTGGGGAGGCCCAGATCGACCCCGACCAGAATGGCCAGGGGCGTGACCGCCGGGGAGAGGTCCTGGGAACTCAGCTGGCTGGGCTTTCTTGGGATTCTGCTGCAGCGAAATTGACTGCCCGGCCGGGAACAATGGTCGAAATGGCGTGTTTGTAGACCATTTGGGTGACGGTGTTGCGCAACAGGACCACATACTGATCGAAAGATTCAATCTGGCCCTGAAGCTTGATGCCGTTGACGAGGTAAATCGACACCGGCACATGCTCACGGCGCAAAGTATTGAGGAAGGGGTCCTGCAAAAGCTGGCCTTTGTTGTTGCTCACGATATTTTCCGTGTTCAAGAGTTGATAGGACTTCACCTTACCACAGCCAATCGGCAGCGGCTGTCATCCTAGGCCGAATCTTTGTCTGCGTAGGGGTTGCTGGACGACTTCATCTGGATGCGCAGCGGCGTGCCCACCAGGTCGAACTCCTTGCGGAAGCGCCCTTCCAGAAAACGCTTGTAGGCATCGGTGACGTGTTCCAGGGAATTGCCGTGAATGATGATGATGGGCGGGTTCATGCCCCCTTGGTGTGCATAACGCAATTTGGGGCGGAACATGCCGGCCCGCTGCGGGCTCTGGAACTGCACCGCCTCGAGCAGCAGGCGGGTCAGCACCGGCGTGGACATCTTGCGATTGGCCGAAGCATGGGCCTGGACAATCGATTTCCAGACCGGGCCCAGGCCCTGGCGCTTGATCGCCGAGATGTTGTGGATGGTGGCGAACTTCAGGAAAGACAAGCGGGTTTCAATGGAGCGCTCCAGGATTTCCTTCTGGTAGCTGTCCACCGCATCCCACTTGTTGACCGCCAGCACGACAGCGCGGCCGCTTTCCAGGATGTAGCCAGCAATGTGGGCGTCCTGGTCGGTCACGCCCTGGGTCGCGTCGAGCAGCAAAAGCACCACATTGGCGCTTTCGATGGCCTGCAGGGTCTTGACGACGGAGAATTTTTCAATCGCCTCGAACACCTTGCCCTTGCGGCGCAAACCGGCGGTATCGATCAGCTCGAATTTCTGCCCGGCGCGCTCGAAAGGCACGGAAATGGCGTCGCGCGTGGTGCCGGGCTGGTCAAATGCCACCAGGCGCTCCTCGCCCAGCCAGGTGTTGATCAGCGTGGATTTCCCCACATTGGGGCGCCCGGCGACCGCCAGCTTGATCACAGTCGGGTCGCTCGGCTCGCCCTCCTCGTCCGGATCGGGCAGGTTCAGCGGCTGCAGCGCCATCTCGACCAGGGTGCGCATGCCCTGCCCGTGCGAGGCGGACACCGGCAGGACCTCGCCCAAGCCGAGCTCGAAAAACTCGGACAGCTGCACGCCCTCGGTCATGCCTTCGGCCTTGTTGGCGGTCAGCACTGTCGGCTTGCCCAGCTTGCGCAGGTATTTGGCGATCTCATGGTCCTGGGCATTCACCCCGGCACGGGCATCAACGACAAACACCACCACGTCAGCCTCGGCGACGGCTTGCCGGGTCTGCTTGGCCATTTCCTTGTAGATGCCATCGACCGCCTTGGGCTCGAACCCCCCGGTGTCGATGACGATGAACTCCTGTGCGCCGAGCCGGCCATTGCCGTAGTGGCGATCCCGCGTCAGGCCGGCATAGTCGGCCACGATCGCATCGCGCGACTTGGTCAGGCGGTTAAAAATGGTCGATTTGCCCACGTTGGGGCGGCCGACCAGGGCGATAACAGGTTTCACGAAATAACGATCAAAAGAGGCAACGAAGTGACAAGAGTGGAGGCTGCGTCTCCATCAGCCGGGGCCGCGGAACCGGCTTTGCCGGGCCGCAGGCGCAGCGCCCCTCTTCTTCGCGCAAGGGGCAGCGCACCGCCGAAGGCACGCGAAGTGACAAGCGTGGGGGCCACCATCTATTCAGGTGCGAAGCCGAAAACGGCGCCGGACCGCGTCACCGCAATCAGGACGTTGCCAGCCAGTACCGGAGAGGCGACCACGGGCGAGCCATCTGTCGCGAGCCGGTTCAGCATGGAACCGTCTTCACGCGACAACAGGTGCACAAAACCGGCGGAGTCCCCGATGGCAATCGAACGACCCACCACCAGCGGCGCGCTCAGGTTGCGGTAACGCAGGCGGTCGGTGTTCCAGGCATTTTCACCGTCGGTGCGACGCCAGGCCTGCACCCTGCCGTCGGCTTCGGTGCCAAACACCAGGCGGTCGTCACCATCGATGCCCTGTGCGCCATTGGCTGGCTTGGTCCACAGCAAAGCGCCGCGCTGGGCATCGACACAGCCGACGCTGGCCTGGAAGGCCCGGGCGCAGACGGTGTTGCCGTTGCGGCTGACCGTACCGACCAGGTCCACCAGACGCTCCACATCGTTGATGCCGCGCGGCGAGGCAATCGGGGCTTCCCAGCGGATGCTGCCGTTGAGCGGATTCAGCCCGGTCAGCCGGCCTGCCAGCCCGGCCACCAGGGTGTCGCCAACAGCAAGCATGACGCCCGACTGGCGCAGCACAAGCGGCTCGCTGGGGCGCTGCTGCGACCAGAGCTTGCGTCCGGTCTGGCCGTCGAAGGCATTGACCGAGCGATCGGCGGCGAGAACAAACACGCGGCCACCCGCCACAAAGGGCGAGGTGAATGCCTGAGCGGCAAGCTTCTGGCGCCAGATTTCCTTGCCGCCTGCCAGCGCCACCACTTCATTGGTACGCGTGACCACAGCGGCGACTTTTCCGTCGCTGCCCACGCCAGCGGCGATCGGTGCGCCGACATTCGTGCGCCAGAAGTCGCGGCCGCTGCGCGCATCCAGTGCGGCCACGGTGCCGTCGGTAGCGGCAACCAGGACGGTATCGCCCGAGACGTTCGCCTGCAGCGGGAAGGAAACCTCACCGATGCGCGCCGTCCAGACCTGTTTGGCGGGCACCAGCGCCACCACCGGCTGCAGTTCGGCCGGCTCCGGCTTTTTGGTCGAGCTGCCAAAAAGCGAGCAGCCGCCGAGGAATGCTACCAGAACAATAGCTGCTGGCGCTTTACTGGTATGGGCCAGAGGCCGAAAAGACTTGAAAATCACGGCTTGACCTCCGGGGCGGATGCAGGAGAAGCTGCAGCGGGGACTGCAGTGCTGGACGATGCCGCTGACGGGTTCAGCCCGAGCGCATTGAGTTTGACTTCGACCAGCCGCCGGTACTCGGTACGCTCGTCCATGCCCTTGTAGGCTTTTTCGTATTCAGTCCGTGCTTCAGCTTTCTTGCCCTGGGCGGCGAGGATGTCACCGCGGCGGTCGGCCGCCAGTGCCACAAAGTCCTTGGGAAAGGTACCGGAAAGCAGCTGCAGCGCCTCGTTGTAGGCCTTGGCCTCCAGCAGCAGGCCCGCCAGACGCAGCTTGGCGATAGCCTGGTAACCTTCGTCGGCACTTTTGCCGGCCACCCAGCTCAGGGAGGTCTTGGCGGCATCGATGTTGCCCTTGTCGTAATAGGTTTTGGCAGCCAGCAGCCCGGCTTGCTGGGCGAAGGCCGTGCCGGCAAATCGCTCCTTCATGTCGGCGAGTGCGCGGTCCAGCCGGCTGGCATCACCCGACTGGGCGGCGCGTTCGACCTCGTCGTACATGACGGCGGCCTTGGCCGCCTGATCGCGTTGCCAGTAGTTGTAGCCGTTCCAGGCCGCAAAAGCGCCAAAAACGGCAATCAGGCCCCAGGTGATCAGGTCGCCGTACTGCTTCCAGAAGTGCTTCAGCTCGTCAAGCTGCTCCTGTTCTTCCAAATCGAGATGTTTTGCCATATAGCTCTTCTAGTTCTACCCAAAGATGTGTGCTGATTGTAGGGGGCTGCCGTCAGCTGCCCGCGCGCAGACCCGGCGCCCAGGACGCAACATCATTCAACGGCTGCAGCGTCTGGACCTGTGCAGCATCGGCCTTTTCACCACGCAGGGGTTTGACCGCCACGCGGCCATCGGCCAGTTCGGTTTCGCCAAAAATCAGCGCGAAGCGTGCGCCACTGCCATCGGCCTTTTTGAATTGGGACTTCATGCTGCCCATGCCGTCTGCGCTGCCGGCATGCATCTGGACGTTGACGCCAGCTGCGCGCAGGGCCTCGCAGGCCGCCATGGCGGTTGGCATGATCTCTGCCGATGGCACGATGGCATAGACGTCGGGCGCACTCTCGGGCGGCAGCACGCCGACCGCTTCGAGCAGCAGCAGCATGCGCTCCACACCCATGCCCCAACCCACCGCGGGCGTGGGCTTGCCGCCCAGCTGTTCGAACAGGCCGTCGTAGCGGCCACCGCCGCAAACCGTGCCCTGCGAACCGAGCTTGTCGGTGATCCATTCGAACACCGTGAGGTTGTAGTAGTCCATGCCGCGCACCAGGCGCGGATTGATGCGGTAAGCCAGCCCCGCGGCGTCAAGCACCGCGCGGACTGCACTCAGGTGCGCAAGCGAAGCCTCGCCAAGAAAGCCCATGAGCTGCGGGGCCGCTTCGACGACCGCCTGCAGCGCAGGATTTTTCGTATCCAGGATACGCAGCGGGTTGCTGTGCAACCGGCGCTTCGCGTCTTCGTCCAGCACATCGGCATGCGCCTCGAAATGCGCAATCAGTGCCGCACGGTGTGCCATGCGCTCGTTCGGCTGGCCCAGGCTGTTCAGTTCGAGCCGCACATGCTCCATCGGAATGCCCAGATCACGCAGCAACGCGCGGCACATCAGGATCTGCTCGGCGTCCACATCGGGCCCGGCAAAGCCCAGCGCTTCGACGTCAATCTGGTGAAACTGGCGGTAGCGCCCTTTCTGCGGCCGCTCGTGACGGAACAGCGAAACGGACGACCAGACCCGCTTGGGCCCGTTGTACAGCGCGTTGTGCTCAATCATTGCGCGTACGATGCCGGCGGTGGCCTCAGGGCGCAGCGTGAGCCTGTCGCCATTCATCGAGTCCACAAAGGAGTACATCTCCTTTTCAACGATATCGGTCACTTCGCCCAAGCCGCGCACGAACAGCGCCGTCGGCTCGACGATCGGTGTACGGACGTTGGCGTAAGCATAACGCGCCATCAGCGTGCGTACCTTGGCCTCAAACCATTCCCAGCGCGCCGAATCGGGCGGCAATATGTCGTTCATGCCTTTGACGGCAGTTATTTTTTCAGCCATGAGGTGGTTCAGGCGACTTGGGCGACGGCTTGCGTGCCAAAGCGCTTTTCAATGTAGTTTTCGACAATCACGCGGAACTCCTGGGCAATCTGGTCGCCGCGCAGGGTCACGCTTTTTTCGCCATCGATATAGACCGGCGCGGCCGGTGCTTCGCCGGAGCCGGGCAGGCTGATGCCGATGTCGGCATGTTTGCTTTCGCCGGGACCGTTGACAATGCAGCCCATCACCGCGACTTTGAGTTTTTCAACGCCAGGATATTGCGCGCGCCAAACTGGCATCTGCGCACGCAAAAAGTCGTCGATCTCCTTGGTCAGTTCCTGGAAGGTGGTGCTGGTCGTGCGACCGCAGCCGGGGCAAGCCGTGACGCTGGGCACAAAACTGCGCAGTCCCAGTGCCTGCAGGATTTCCGATGCGATCAGCACTTCCTGGGTACGCGCCTCGCCGGGTTGCGGGGTCAGGGAGACACGAATGGTGTCGCCAATGCCTTCCTGCAGCAGCACGGCCAGGGCGGCGCTGGAAGCCACCGTGCCCTTGGTGCCCATGCCAGCCTCGGTCAAGCCCAAGTGCAGGGCGTAACGGGACCGCTTTGAGAGTTCACGATAGACCGAGATCAGGTCCTGCACGCCACTGACCTTGCAAGACAGGATGATCTGGTTTTTATCCATGCCCATTTGTTCGGCCAGCGTGGCAGAGTCAATCGCCGAAGTGATCAGGGCTTCATACATCACCTGTTTGGCGTCCCAGGGTTCTGCACGACGGCTGTTTTCGTCCATCAGGCTGACCAGCAGCTCCTGATCCAGGCTACCCCAGTTGACCCCTATGCGTACCGGCTTATTCCAGCGCATGGCCGCTTCGATCATCTGGCCGAACTGCCTGTCGTGCTTGTCGCCTTTACCGACGTTTCCGGGGTTGATGCGGTACTTGGACAGCGCCTCGGCACAGGCCGGGTAGTCGGTCAGCAGCCGATGGCCGTTGTAATGAAAGTCGCCGATCAGGGGCACGTCGATGCCCATGCGGTCGAGCTGTTCGCGGATGTACGGCACCTGCGCCGCAGCCTCCGGCGTATTGACCGTGATGCGGACCATCTCCGAGCCGGCAATGGCAAGCTCCTTGACCTGGATGGCCGTTCCGATAGCGTCCACCGTGTCGGTATTGGTCATGGACTGCACGCGCACCGGCGCATCGCCGCCCACCGTGACCACGCGCGAGCCCCAGACCACACGGGCCTGCGAGGAAACGCGCGCCTTGGGCGCAGCCGATTCAACAGGAAAGCACGACGCCACTATTTCACCTCAAAACGGGCAACGTTGTCTTTGCGTACCGGGTTCAGATCAAAAGCCTTCCCGCGCACTTCAACAAGTGTGGCGTCGGCCCGGCCGACAACTGCAGACAACGGCAAAACGCCAGACGCGCCTACCTGCTCTCCGGCTGCCAGGGTGCGGCGAACAACAACGGTACCCCGGGCATCGGTGACTTCCACCCAGGACTCGCCCTTGGCCCGGAACACGATGATGCCGGCCGGCGCAGGCTGGGCCGCTTCTGCCACCACAACCGGCGCAGCCGGGCCGGAGACAGGCGGTGGTGGTGCGGTTGCGGCAGACAGCTGGGGTGCCAGTACCGGTGCTGCCGGTATTGCGACGGGAGCGGAAGGCTCGGCAGGCTTGTTACTTTCTGGCAGGTCGGTTTTGGCCATGATCTCCCCGGACGGCCCACCCTGGGGCGCTGCGGGCGCGCCGACGG
>NZ_JBAQYR010000033.1:0-5093 GCF_049790275.1 Polaromonas sp. | reverse complement strand
CTGTTCGATGTGTTCTTTGCTCATCATCGCTGCCTGACCATTGACCTCAGGCAGCCGGATAACTTCTAATGAAAACCGTCAACCATGTCTCCGCACACCTGTCCACCATGTGTCCGGTCTATACAGCGTCGCCAAAAAAAGAAAGTAAGCAAAGAAAAAGGCGACCCTACTGTCTGCGTCCCTGCGCTTCGCTACGGGCAACCTGCGTTGCTCGGTCCAGCCGGGGCCGGGCTCGAACTCGCTACGCTCAGACAATCGCCCGTCCTGATCCGTCTGGCCCTCCGCTCCTCGGCACATACAGAAGGGTGGTGTGGGAACGGATGCGGATTCGGGGAGATATGACGCGCTGCGCGCATCATATCGGTCTCAGTGGCCGTCATCCCGGAGTCAACGCAGGCCAGCGCCCCCAGCATCTTCCTTGCGCTCAATCAACTCAATCTTGTAGCCGTCCGGGTCGGTGACAAACGCAATGACGGTTGTGCCGCCCTTGACCGGTCCGGCCTCGCGCGTCACATTGCCGCCAGCCGCCTTGATCTTTTCGCAGGCCGCGTAGGCATCGGGCACACCGAGTGCGATGTGGCCGAAGGCTGTGCCCATGTCGTAACTTTCGGTGCCCCAGTTGTAAGTCAGCTCAATCTCGGCATGCTCCGGGTTGTTGCCGTAGCCGACAAACGCGAGGCTGTACTTGTACTCGGGGTTTTCCGAAGTGCGCAGCAGTTTCATGCCCAGAACCTGGGTGTAAAAATCTATGGCGCGTTGCAGGTTGCCGACGCGCAGCATGGTGTGCAGGAGTCTCATCGTGTTCGCTTCCTTGTCAATGGGATGCCTATTGTCCGGCAATCATAAACAGGGGTTGCGTCGTGTGGCCATTGTTGGCTCAGGCTGCCCTGGCCGGCGGCACTTCAAACACCAGGCAGGTGGTGGTAGCGTGCGCGTACAGTTTGCCGTCGGGCCCGACAATGCGCGCTTCGGCGGTCGCCAGCTGCCGGCCGCAATGGATGACGGTGCCGATGGCGCGCAATGGTCCGGTGGTGTGCGAGGCGGCGCGAACAATGTTCACGCCGAGTTCAGCCGTGGTGTAGGCCCGGCCGGCGGGCATCATGGTGTGTACCGCACACCCGAGCGCCGAGTCCAGCAACGTGGCGTACCAGCCGCCATGCACGGTGCCCAGCGGGTTGTAGTGCTTGAGCTGCGGGGTGCCCTGGAAGACGGCCTTGCCGGGGCTCACTTCCACGAGCGAAAAGTCCAGCGTATCTGCAATGTGCGGAAAGGGCAGTTCGCCGGCCAGCATGGCCTGCATGGTCTCCAGGCCGGTCTTGCCGGCCACCGCCTCGGGGCGTGCCAGGCCCGGCTTGCCACCGCCGGCCAGCATGCGTTCGACGACCGCGTTGCGTTGTTCGTTCCACTGTGCCAATGTTTCCTCAGGGGTCATTGCTTTTCCTTTTGATTGCATATACAACAATTGTAGCTACAATTGGATCATGAATTCTGCCACCGCCCTGCCAACACCCGTTCACCTGCGTCCGCAAGGGTGCACCAACCTCAAGTTGCGCCAGCTGATGCGCCGGGTCGCGCAGCACTATGACGCCGAGGTCGGCAAGAGCGGGCTCAAGGGAACGCAGTATTCGCTGCTGTCCTATGTCGTGAAGTTCGGGCCCCTGCGTCCCGGCGACCTGGCGCGTGAAATGAAGATTGATGCCTCGACGCTGACGCGCAACCTCAAGCCCATGGTCGCCAATGGCTGGCTGGAACTGGCGCCCGGCAGCGATGGCCGCAGCCGGCTGGTCAGCGTCACCGATGCCGGCCGCGACAAACGTACCGAGGCGCAGCGCCGCTGGCGTGTCGCGCAGGAGGGCATCAACCAATTGCTGGGTGTCGAACGTGTGCTGGCCCTGCATGCGCTGATCGATGAATCGCTGGAATGTCTGTCCCCCCTACCTGGAGCCGATGATGAATAAACCGAAGAACACTGCGGCGCCTGCCGCGCAAAAACACACCGTGCTCTGGCTGGTGCTGCTGGCTGCGGCGGGAACCTTTGCCCTGACCATGGGTGTGCGCCAGACCATGGGCCTGTTCCTGTCGGCACTCAACACCTCGACCGCGCTGGGTATAGGCAGCATCAGCCTGGCTTTTGCCTTCGGCCAGCTCTGGTGGGGGCTGACGCAGCCTTTCGCCGGCGCCGTGGCCGACCGCATAGGCACGGGGCGCGTCATTTTTCTGGGGGTGCTCCTGGTTGCCGTGGGCACCATCATCACGCCGCTGATGACCAGCACCGCGGGCCTGATCTTCGCCATCGGCGTGTTGGCCGCAGGCGGTGCGGGCATGGCCGGCCCTTCGGTGCTGATGGCAGCGACCGCGCGCCTGGTGCCGCTGGAAAAACGCGGCTTTGCCAGTGGCATTGTCAATGCGGGCGGCTCCTTCGGCCAGTTTGCAATGGCGCCTATCGCGGTGGGCCTGACCGCCGCCGTTGGCTGGGCCAACGCGATGCAGTGGCTCGGCGTGTTGCTGCTGCTGGCGCTGCCGGCGGTATGGGTGCTCAAGGGCAATTCGAACGCACTGGCCGCACAGGCTGCGGCAGCCTCGGGCAAGAAAGCCCTGAGTGCCCGCGAGGCCATCAGCCAGGCGCTGGCCACGCCGAGTTACCGTTACCTGAGCCTGGGTTTTCTGGTGTGCGGGTTTCACGTTGCCTTTCTGGCCACGCACTTGCCGGGCGTAGTGGCCGCATGCGGCCTGCCTCCTGAAGTGGGTGGCTGGTCGCTCGCCATGATCGGCTTGTTCAACATTGTCGGCAGCCTGGCCATGGGTTGGGCGGTGAGCCGCTGGCGCATGAAGTCGTTGTTGGCAATGCTGTATGCAATGCGCGGCCTGGCGGTGCTGGTGTTCCTGCTGGCACCCAAGACACCCGCAGTGATGCTGATTTTTGCAGCCGTCATGGGTGTGACCTTCCTGTCGACCGTTCCACCGACGGTGGGCCTGGTGGCCAAGATGTTCGGCACGGCCAACATGGCCATGCTGTTCGGCATCGTGATGCTGGCTCACCAGGTGGGTGGTTTCTTCGGCGCCTTCCTTGGCGGTTATGTGTTCCAGGCGACCGGCAGTTATGACTGGGTCTGGTACATCGACATCGTGCTGGCCGCGGGTGCCGCGCTGGTGAACCTGCCGATCCGGGAGGCCCGCCTGGCCCGGCCGGCAGCGGCCTGAACATCAAAGCCAATTGGAAACAGCCATGGCTTCAGACACGCCGCTTCTTTATCTCGAGGATCTCAGCGTGGGCGACCGTTTCGTCAGCGCGGAACACGCCATGGACGAGGCGCAGATCAAGGCCTTCGCCATGCAGTTTGATCCGCAGCCTTTCCATCTTGACGATGCGGCCGCCGGGGACACCCTGTTCGGTGGCCTGGCCGCCAGCGGCTGGCACACCGCCGCCGTTACCATGCGTTTGCTTGTTACCGGTGGGCTGCCGATTGCGGGCGGCATCATCGGTGCGGGTGGAGAGCTCAGCTGGCCGCAGCCGACGCGTCCGGTGGATGTGCTGCATGTCGTGAGCGAGGTCACCAGCGTTCAGCCTTCGCGCTCCAGGCCTGACCGCGGCATGGCAACCGTACGCAGCGAAACCCGCAACCAGCGCGGCGAAGTCCTGCAGGTGTCCACGATGCGGGTGGTGGTGCCTAGTGTCCTGTCCCGTCAATAAAGGCAATATGAAATCGCCCATTCAGCCACCATGCGGCGTTGCTCGTCGTTGCCATAGCTACGGCTATGTCGCCTCCTCGCGCCTTGCCTGGCGACTGACTGGACAATTTCATTTCATCACCTTATTGACGGGACAGGACATTAGCTTTCCCGAGGCGGGCGTATGAGCGCCATCGACCCGCGTACGCGGCTGCTGCTGGAAGCGCCCATCGCTTCCACGTTGCTGCGCCTGGCGGCGCCCAACGTGCTGGTCATGCTGGCGCAAGCCGGTGTCGGGCTGATAGAGACCTATTTCGTCGGCAAGCTGGGCACCGACGCGCTGGCTGGCATGGCCCTGGTGTTTCCGGTGGTGATGCTGATGCAGATGACGTCGGCCGGCGCCATGGGTGGCGGCATTGCCTCGGCCATTGCACGTGCGCTGGGTGCGCGGCGCCGGGACGATGCCGACGCGCTGGTGCTGCATGCCATCGTCATCGCCGCCGTGTTTTCGGTGGTGTTCATGGTCGCTGTGCTGGGCGGCGGCCGCTGGCTGTATGGCCGCATGGGTGGCACCGGCGGAGCGCTGGATGCCGCCATGGTGTATTCCAACTGGGTGTTCGCCGGCGCGGCGCTGATCTGGATCTTCAACACGCTGTCGGCCGTGATCCGCGGTACCGGCAACATGGCGGTGCCGGCCAATGTCACGGTGCTGGGCGCGCTGGTGCTGCTGCCGCTGTCGCCCTTGCTGATCTTCGGCTGGGGCCCGTTGCCCGGGCTGGGCATTGCCGGCGGTGCGATCGCGATGCTGGCCTATTACCTGGTGGGCAGCGTGGTGCTGGCGGCTTACCTGTGGTCGCCGAAAAGCCTGCTGCGGCCTTCGTTCGCACACATCCGCTTCCGCTGGACACTGTTCAAGGACATCCTGCGTGTGGGCCTGGTCGGCACGGTGTCCACGGTGGCCACCAACCTCGCCATAGGCATCACCACCGCGCTGGTCGGCGGCTTCGGCACGGCGGCCATCGCTGGCTACGGCACCGCTTCGCGGCTGGAGTATCTGCTGGTGCCGCTGGTGTTCGGTTTCGGTGCGCCGCTGGTCGCGATGGTGGGCACCTGCATGGGTGCGGGCCAGCGCGAACGCGCGCTGCACGCGACCTGGATAGGCGCGGGCATGGCCTTCGTGATGACCGAAGCCATCGGCCTGTGGGCCGCGGCGTTTCCCAAGGCCTGGCTCTCACTGTTCAACAGCGATCCGGCCATGATCGAAGCCGGCAGCGCCTACCTGCGGGTGGTGGGGCCGGTGTATGGTTTTTTCGGACTTGGCCTGGCGCTGTACTTTGCGTCGCAGGGGGCCGGGCGGCTGCTCTGGCCGGTGCTCGGCAACCTGGCGCGGCTGGCGGTGGCCCTCGCCGGCGGCTGGCTGGCCC
>NZ_JBAQYR010000032.1:0-10531 GCF_049790275.1 Polaromonas sp. | reverse complement strand
GACCTACGCCACCGGCGCCGTCAGCGGCACCAGCGCCCTGGGCGGGCTGGCCGGCTCGGCCTCCGGCACGGTCACCAACAGCTACTGGGACACCGCCACGAGCGGGCAGGCCGCCAGCGCTGCCGGCACCGGCCGCACGACCGCGCAGATGCGCCAGCAGGCCACCTTTGCCGGATGGGACGTGGGTGCCACAGGCGGCACGTCCACCGTTTGGCGCATCTACGAAGGCATGACCGGCCCGCTGCTGCGCAACTTTTTGGTGGTGCAAAACGTGGCCAATGTGAGCGCGGTTTACAACGCGGCGACGCAGGCCGGCAGCGTGGTGGCGCCCTCGGGCACGCGCACCGGCACTGCCGCCAGTGGCCGCAACGTCGGCACCTACACCGCGTTTTCCGACCAACAGGGCCTGGACATCGTGGGCGGGCTGCTGACCATCACCCCGGTGGCGCTTACCGTGAGCGGCGTGACGGCCAACGACAAGGTCTACGACGGCGATGCCACCGCCACGCTGAACACCGGCGCGGCCGCGCTGAGCGGCGTGCTGGCCAGCGACAACGTAGTCATCAACCTCGCTGGTGCCACCGGCAGCTTCGCCGACAAAAACGTCGGCAATGCCAAGGCGGTGACCGTGACCGGCGCCGGTCTGCTGTCCGGCGCCGATGCGGGCAACTACACCGTCAGCAGCCCCGCCGGGCTGACGGCCAGCATCACACCCAAGGCGCTGACGGTCAGCGGCGTCACTGCCGGCAACAAGGTCTACGATGGCAACAGCACCGCCGCGCTGAACACCGGCGCGGCCGCGCTGTCGGGCGTGATAGGCGCTGACACCGTGGCGGTCAACCTGAGCGGCGTCACCGGCAGCTTTGCCGACAAGAACGTGGGCACGGCCAAGGCTGTGAACCTGAGCGGGACCGGCCTGCTGTCCGGCGCCGACGCCGGCAATTACAGCGTCAGCAATCCGGTCGGACTGGTGGCCGACGTCACGCCCAAGGCCCTGACCATCAGCGGCATCACGGCCAGCGACAAGGTCTACGACGGCAGCAACGCCGCCACCGTCAACACGGCCGGCGCAAGTTACGCGGGCCTGGTGACCGGCGATGCCCTGACCGTCAGCGCCACCGGCAGCTTTGGCGACAAGAACGTGGGCAACGGCAAAACCGTCACCTTGGCCAGCAGCTACGGCGGCGCCGACGTCGGCAACTACACCATCACCGGCCAGGCCTCCACCACGGCGAACATCACGCCCAAGGCGCTGACGGTCGGCGGTATCACGGCTGCGGACAAGATTTACGACGGCACGAACGCCGCGACCGTCAACACGACCGGCGCGACCTATGCCGGCCTGGTGAGTGGCGATGCCTTGACGGTCAGTGCCACCGGCAGCTTCGGCGACAAGAATGCAGCCAACGGCAAAACCGTCACGCTCGCCAGCAGCTACAGCGGTGCCGACGCCGGCAACTACAGCATCACCGGCCAGGGGACAACCACGGCCAGCATCACGCCCAAAGCGCTGGTGGTCAGCGGCATCACGGCCAGCGACAAGGTCTACGACGGCACGGCCGCCGCCATCGTCAACGCCACCGGCGCGACTTACACCGGCCTGATCGGCGGCGACGACCTTTCGGTGACCGTCACGGGGGCTTTTTCCGACAAACACGTGGCCAGCGGCAAAACCGTCACACTGGCCGGCAGCTACAGTGGCGCCGATGCCGGCAACTACGCCATCACCGGCCAGACCACGACCACCGCCAGCATCACGCCCGCCGCGCTGACGGTGACTGCGCAGGCCGACACGCGCGTCTACGACGGCACGACCACGTCGGTGGCCGCGCCTGTCATCACCGGCACGCTGTACGACACGGTTGGCAGCGCCGCCACACAGACCTTCGACAATAAAAATGCCGGCACCGGCAAGACACTGAGCGCCGCCGGCCTGGTGATGAACGATGGCAATGGGGGCAACAACTACAGCGTCAGCTATGTCGCCAACAACAGCGGTGTCATCACGCCAGCGTCGCTGTCGGTGATTGCCGATAACCAGGTCAAACAGGTTTACACCGTCGACCCATTGCTGACCTACCGCACAGGACCTTTCGCGGTGGGAGACAGTGCCGCTTCGGTGCTCAGCGGCAACCTCCAGCGCGTTACGGGGGAACAGCTTGGCTCGTACGCAATCAACCAGGGCTTGCTGGCCGCCAATGGCAACTACGTGATCAGCTACACCCCTGGAAGTTTGGCGATAACGGCGAAGCCTGCTGGCGGTCCGGCGCCCAGCACGCCTTATCAACAGACGCAGGCGCAGACACCCTTGCCTCCTCCCGAGCAGAGGCCGCTTCCGTCCTGTATCGCGTCGGACGGCCGCGGCAACTGTGCAGCTGAACTTCCGGTGAAGATAGTGGATGAAGGCCTGCGCATGCCGACGCTTGCCAGCGGTCCCGGCGTCAACCGGCCTGCCGTGGCCGCGCACTAGTGTTCCAGCCGCGCAGCGCGGCCGCCGCGGGAAACCTGTGCTTTGAAGAAAAGAGGTTGTTAGCCCTTATTTCATGGGCGCTACAAGCTATTGAAAATGTAGCAATACGATACGCATCAGGTTACGGCGGTTGCTGCGCTTCAATGCAGCTCAACGCAGATAAGGGGCGATTTTTTTCTCCAGCAGAGCGAGTAACTCGGGCTGCATGAAGGCGTAGTTGTCCGGGATGTCCAGGCAGATCAATTTCTTTCCCTTGAGCTGCGGCCTGAACTTCTGGCCCAGCTTGCTGCGATGGGAGCGCTCCATCACGAAGATCACATCGGCCCAGTGAATCTGCTCAGCCTCCAGCGGCGTCTCGGCATCGGGGGCAAGGCCGGCGGAATCCGTTTCCACACCCGGCCAGTGCGCAAACAGCTGCTCGGCGGTGGGGCTGCGCAGCCGGTTGCGGCTGCAGATGAAGAGTAAACGGCGCATCGCCCGCGATCTTAAGCTTCAGGCCTGGCTGGCCCGACGCACCACGTCGGCCAGCTATTCCACCAACACGTAACCGCAGGTTACTTGTGGCAGCAGGGCCACACGTCGCAGCGGAAATCACTGAAGCCGCCGAACGCGCGCGCGAAGCGTTTGCCCAATGCATCGGCATGCCGATATGCTTGAGTCTGTCGTGCGGAAAACGCCCTGAGCCAGGGGTTCCGGCATCTGTCCGTCCTTGCTTGCAGAAGGTCACCTTGAAAGTTCAACACGCTTCCTGTTGCGGCTTGGCCGCCCTGCTGCTGCTGGCCGCATCGCCCGCGGCGCTGGCGCAGATCCAGGGCGTGGCTGAAGAATCCACCGCAGGCACCGCGCAGCTTCCGCTGTGGGAAATCGGCCTGGTCGGCCTGGGCATGTCGCAGCAGGCCTACCCCGGTGCCTCGCAGCAGGTCGGCCGCGGCCTGGCCTTGCCCTATCTGATCTACCGCGGCAGGTTCTTGCGCGCCGACCGCGAGGGCCTGGGCATCCGCACCCTCAACACACCGCGCTTCGAGTTCGATATCGGTCTTGCCGCTGCTTTCGGTGCGCCTTCGGATGAGGTCGATGCGCGCCGCGGCATGCCGGATCTGGGCACCCTGGTCGAGTTCGGGCCGCGCCTCAAGTGGCACCTGGGCAGAGGGCCGGACGGCAGCAGCACGCGCGCCGAATTTGCGCTGCGCGGCGTGTTTGACCTGGACGACAGGCTCAGCCACAAGGGCATCTCGTTCGAACCCCGGCTGATCCACGAGTGGCGCGGCAGCGGCGGCTGGCGCTACAACGCCAGCGTGGGTGCGCTGCTGGGCAACCGGCGCCTGGCCGACACTTTTTACGGCGTTGCCCCCGCCTATGCCACGGCCGCCCGCCCCGCCTACACGGCTGAAAGCGGGCTGATTGCGTGGCGCCTGGGCGCCGGGGTGTCGCGCGAGCTCACACCGCAATTGCGCATCTTCGGTTTTGCCCACCTCGACACGGTGGCCGGTGCCGCCAACCGTGCCAGCCCGCTGGTGCAGCAGACCCTGGGCGGCAGTGTGGGCCTGGGTCTGACCTATACCTTTGCGCGTTCGTCCACGCTGGTGCTGGACTAGATTCAACGTTCAAAGGGTGGCCATCGCCATGCCCCTGCACATCGGAATCGTCGGCTGCTCCGCTGAAGGCGCAGCGCTGTGTTACCGCACCATCTGCGCCGAAGGTGCGCAGCTGCTTGGCCCGCACGCCCACCCCGAGGTTTCCATGCACACGCCTTCACTGGCCGACTACGTGGCCTGCCTGGACCGCGGCGATGTCGCCGGTGTGGGCGAGCTCATGCTGGCCTCCGCGCGCAAGCTGGCCGCCGCCGGGGCCGACTTCCTGGTCTGCCCTGACAACACCATCCACCAGGCCTTCGACCATGTGGCGCCTCGCTCGCCGCTGCGCTGGTTGCACATCGCCGACGTGGTGGCTGATGAAGCCGTCAGGCGCGGCTTTCGCCGCATCGGCATCACCGGCACCCGCTGGCTGGTGAACAGCGAGGTGTACCCGGAAAAATTCAGCGCGCGCGGCCTGCAGTACCTGCGCCCCACGGATGCCGAGCGCGACGAAACCGGCCGCATCATCATGGACGAGCTGGTGTGCGGCATCTTCAGGTCCGAGGCCGTGGCCAGTTTCCAGCGCGTGATTGAAAGAATGAAAAGCGAAGGCTGCGACGCAGTGGTCCTCGGCTGCACCGAGATCCCGCTCATCATCAACGATGCCAACTCCCCGCTGCCCACGCTGGACTCCACACGCCTGCTGGCGCGCGCGGCGCTGCAGTGCGCGGTATGCGCCTGAGCAGGTGCAGTGAAAGCGGTCGTCCAGGCCAGCGCAGCCTGGGCCGGATACATTACGTGGAACAAAAAGGGGAAGAGCCTGCATGCCAGCCTGCGCCATCAGTCCATCGGATCGCCGTAAACAAGTCAGCCTGGTGGGCAACGACCTGCTCAGGCATTACGGCAAGAAGCCTTACTACACCGTCGAGCAGGTCAAGAACGCCAACCGCCGGCAGGGCGTCTCGCCTGACTTTGGCTGCTGGTCGCACGCCACCTTCAACACCCACGAAGACTTCGACAGTTACCACCAATCCATCGGCGAGAGCTGCGACTACCTGTCCATGAAGGGCGATATGTTGTCCTCCGTCAGCACCGCCACCGACACTTCGTGGTTCGACCTGGACCTGTCATGGCTTCAGTTCCCCGACATTGATTTGTCGGTCTTTGATTTCTTTGACATCAGCTGAAGCCTTTCATGAACACCCCCGCCCGGCATCTCATCTTCCACGGCGCTATCGTGCTCCTGTTCGGCCTGCTTTGCGGCGGCCCCTATGCCGGTGCCATCAAACGCCAGGCCGCCGCGCACATCGTTCACTCCTGGCGCGTGGCCCATGCCAGTCTGCCCATGGGTGCAACGCTCATGCTTGCGGTCGGCGCGCTGCTGTCGCACCTGGCGGGTGGTGCGGCCCTGCACTGGTTTATCGCCGTCTCGCTCATCGTTTCGTCGTACGCCTTCTGTTTCGCACTGCCACTGGCCGCCATCGTCGGCCATCGCGGTTTGTCATCGGGTGGGCCGCTGTCGGCAAGGCTGGTGTTTGCGGGCAACGTGCTTGGTGCGTGGGCGTCGGGGCTGGCTTCTGCTGCGCTGGTGTATGCGGCTTATGTTTCGCTGTAGACAGTCGAAGCAAAGGAATGAAAGATGACCAGGCATAAAATTTTTACAACTGCGTTCTCCAAGGTGTATCCGCTGTACGTGAAGAAAGCGGAACGAAAGAATCGTACGAAAGACGAAGTTGACCAGATCATCCGCTGGTTGACCGGCTATAGCCAGGTCGGACTGGAGAAGCAGATCAGTCAACAGAACGACTTTGAATCCTTTTTCGCTCAAGCTCCCGCTATCCACCCAAATGCCTCGCTCATCAAAGGCGTTGTGTGTGGTGTTCGCGTGGAAGAAGTAGAAGATCCACTGATGCAACAGATCCGATACCTGGACAAGCTGATTGATGAGCTTGCGAAAGGTAAAGCGACGGAAAAGATCCTGCGGTGATGATCCGTCTCTCCGTAACCTATCTGGCCGGCCTCGTTGCCGGCTCCGTTCTGGTTGCCGCGTATGAAGCGCTCGCCTACTGGCGAGATGTGGAGTCAACAAGCGCAGTGGCAGCGGTGTGGCCGGGTGTGTTCCTGCTGCTGCTCGTGCTGTGGATCATCGAAGACAGCAAGGCATTCCCGGCTATCCAGAAACCGTTCGAATACGGCTTCCTTGTCTTCATGCTGGCGTTGCCGTACCTGCCGTACTATCTTTGGCGTACACGCCGCGCGTATGGCCTCCTCATGCTGGCCGGCTTCGTTGCGCTCTATTGCCTTGGTTACCTTGCTCAGCTGGCCATTTATGCTGCTAGCTGATTTTCGACATGGGCGTATATGCATCCGAACGTGTTTTGCGCGAATCAACCTTGGGAGCATGCCGTGTCATCCGAAGCAAACAAAAAATTGATGCAGGAGATCTTTGCCGAGATCGAAGACGGAAAAGGAGCTCTTTTCGTAGCTACGCTTGCCGACAACGTCGTCATGCGGGTGACTGGGCAGTACTCCTGGTCTCGCACGTTCGAAGGGAAAGAGTCCGTGCTGCGTGATCTCTACCGCTACGTCCAGAGCCTTGTCGAGCGGGGCTCCAGAACCATTCCCCTGCGATTTTTCGCGGATGGAGACTGCGTTATCGTGGAGGCTCGTGGCGACATGACGACCCGAAAGGGAGAGAAGTACGACAACGAGTACTGTCTTGTCTACCGTTTCGACGAGGGCAAGATTGTCGAAATGCGCGAGTACTGTGACTCCGTACTCTGCGAGCAGCGACTGGGCCTGTTCCCCACGGGCAAGACCTGACTCTCCGTTCAGCCCAATCTTCGACCGAAGCACAGATCAGAAAGAGTTCACCCATGGATCCCAAGTTACCGATACGCAGCCTCGACTACACCGTGATCTTTGCGCGCCAGATGCCGGCCATGCGCGAGTTCTATGGCACGGTGCTCGGCTTTCCCGTGCATAAAGAGCTGGGGTCGAAATGGATTGAATACCGGGTTGGGTCCAACACACTGGCCCTTACCGAGCGGGGCGCTGTGTTTGACGACCCGTCGCCGCCTGTGGGTGTGTTGTCGCTGCAGCTGGCGTTCCGTGTTGCGCCAGGCGAGGTTCTGACCTGTGCAAGTACGCTGAAAGAGCGTAACGTCAACATCATCTCGGGGCCCACGGACCAGCCCTGGGGGCACCGCACCCTGTTCTTCCGGGACCCTGACGGCAACGTCCTGGAGATCTATGCGGAGATCTAGCATGTAGTCGTTCGGGGCGGGCGGTGGCCACGCGGTGTGACCCTTCCAGCCAGGGGCGTTGGCGTCACTAACATGGCTTACATTTCATGCGGCGCATATCAAAGTCGGCAAAGTCAGACACGAAGGAGCTTTTCCATGGGTGCTTGGGCAATTGATGCACTGGGTAATGACGATGCCTGCGATTGGGCTTGCGGCCTTGACGAATGCAGTGATCTGTCACTTGTGGAGAAAACGCTGGACAAGGCGCTTTCAGATGGAGGCGAATATCTTGAGTCGCCGGACGCTTGCGAGGCGCTCGCCGCCATCGAAGTGATTGCCAGGCTTCAGGGCCACTGGGGAGACAGGAACGCCTACAGTGAGTCGATGGATGGGTGGGTCGAAAAAACCAGGCTCGTGCCAGACAAAGCGCTGGCGGAGAAGGCCCACAAAGTCATTGAAAGAATCCTCGCCGACGACTCTGAATTGAAAGAGCTGTGGCAAGAATCGGAAGAGTTCGACGCGTGGGAGGCATCGGTCAAAAACCTCGCGGGCCGGGTCCATGTCTGACGCTGCGCATGTGGACTCTTCCTCACCGCCGTACCCGAAAGAAGCACGATGACCCGCCAAATAGTATTCACCCCCAAGGCAGCCAAACCGCCACCTTCATACAGCCAGGCAGTCAAGGCCGCGGGCCTGGTTTTTGTCTCGGGCACAAGCCCGGCTGACCCTGCCACGGGCGCTTTCAAGGGCACCACCATTCAGGAGCAAACCCGGCAGTGCCTGACCAACATACAGGCCATTCTTGAAGAAGCGGGCAGCTCCCTGGACAAGATCGTCAGCGTTACCGTCGTGCTGGCGGACGAAGACGACTTCGGGGGAATGAATGAGGAGTGGCTCAAGTGGTTTCCTTCGAATCCACCGGCGCGCCAGGGCGCCAAGCTGCCTGCGCGTGTTCCTGGCCTGAAGGTGTCCATTGCGGCCATTGCCGAGGCCTGACGCTTTCATCCCCGGGCAGCCAAGCCTTTCCCCGCAGCTGACGCTGCTCAGCGCAGCGGCTTGTTCACGAAACCGATCACCAGCCCCTTGGGCGTGACGGTGATGCTGCCCGGCTCCAGCCCCAGACCGTCGGCCAGCATCAGGTCTTTGGGCTCCAGCTTGTGCAGCACCACTTCCTGCAGTGTCTGGCTGGCGAGGGTCGGGCCGTAGGCTTCCAGCAGTGCCGCTGGCCCTGGCGGCAGGCCGGCCAGGCGCAGTGTGTTGAAGCGCAGCTGGTGCGCACGCACTGTCTGGTCGCTGGCCTCGTAGCGCAGCGCAAAGTCCACGTCGAAAGTGCCAGTCGAACTGTTGGCCAGTGCCGGGCCGGCTGCGTCCACCACCATCTCGGTGCCCAGGCGGTTTTGCTGGGGCAGCAGACGCAGGCGCGGTGCCTGCAGAGTCAGGTTCAGCAGCTCGCCCATCGCATAACGCCGCGGGAAGCGCTGCGCCACCGCTTCCTGCAGCTGCTCTGCCGTCACCGTGTACTTTGGCTGGGCGTGTGCATGTGGCGTCGCGAGCAGGCCCGCACCCAGGGCCAAACACGCGGCGAATGCCAATAACAAGCTTTTGCGTTTCATCCGTGTCCTTCGCCAAAACATTCATTGTGACCACGGCGGCGCAGGCACACCTTGTAACCTGCGACACGTCCTTGCCACATGTACGACACACCCGCGATACCCGGCGCGCGCTGAATGAAGAGTCCCGCCGCCCTGCCGGCGAGTGTCAGGAGACATGATGAACACGATGAAAACGGCGCTGCTGCTTTTGGCGACCGCAACCCTGTCTGGTTGCGCGGTGTATCCGGCAGCACCTGTCTATGAAAGTTATCCCGCGGTGCCTTATGGGGTGGTGCCGCCCACCTATATTTATGGTGGCGCCGTGTACCCCTACGGCAGCTACCGCGCTTATCCGCGGGGTGACCACCGCCAGCCCCGTGCGGTGCCGCACCCGGGCCATGGCGCAGATGAACACATCCACAGGCGTCTGCGTGAAGGGCCGCGCTTTCCGCACGACAGGTGGTAGCCTCCGGGTTTCATAAGCCAAATCGGGCTCAAGCCCTTATCTGTCGGGCGCAAGAAGCTATCAAAACAGGAGCATTTGCCTGACGCCCCAAGTTGCTTAGGCCGAGAAGCCGCCATCAATCATCAGGCTGGCCCCCGTCACCATGCCGGCTTCCGGCCCGGCCAGGTAGGCCACCATGCCGGCAATTTCGTCCGGGTGCGCGTGGCGCGCCACGGCCATCAGCCCGTGCATGCTGCTGGCCATGGGGCCGTCGGCGGGGTTCAGGTCGGTGTTGACCGGGCCGGGCTGCACGTTGTTGACGGTGATGCCGCGCGGACCCAGGTCACGCGCCATTCCGCGCGTCAGGCCGGCAACAGCTGCCTTGCTCATCGCGTACACGCCGCCGCCGGCCCAGGGCATGCGTTCGGCGTTGGTGCTGCCGATGGTGATGACGCGTCCATACGCGCCGCCCTGGCCCATGTGGCGCGCGGCCGCCTGCGTGGCGACAAACACGGCGCGCACATTCACCGCCAGGGTTTTGTCGAGGTCGGCGAGCGTGAAGCTGTCGAAGGGGCCCATCAGCCCCACACCAGCGTTGTTGACCAGGATGTCGAGTCGGCCCAGTTTGCCGGCGGCTTCGTCCACGGCGGCGGTCAATGCCGCGGCATCGGCGCTGTCGGCGCGCAGCGCCAGGGCGCGGCCGCCTGCGGCCTCGATGGTTTTGGCCAGCGCCCTGGCGGCGCCTTCTGCGTTGGTATAGGTGAAGGCCACGGCGGCACCGTCGCGCGCCAGGCGCTGCACGATGGCCGCGCCAATGCCGCGCGAGCCGCCGGTCACAAAGGCGGCTTTTCCGGCCAGCACGGTGGTGGTGGAAAGAGGGGTGGAAGCGGGGGTAGACATGGTGTTTTCTCCGGATGGCAAAGGGTTGAAAGAAGGAACAAGGCCAGTGTTCCTTTTTCATTGCCTGCGCGGTAGCCATGAAAGTGCTGGATTAGTTTCAGCCCTGAGTTGAAAATGGCGGCCATGCAGCCCCTCAGCCACATTGAGTCATTCGTCAAATCCGCCGAGTCCGGCAGCTTTTCCGCGGCCGCGCGCCTGCTGGGGCTGACGCCTGCCGCCGTCAGCAAAAACGTCGCGCGGCTCGAAGCCAGCCTGGGCGTGCGCCTGTTCCAGCGCAGCACCCGCCGCCTGACGCTGACCGAGGG
>NZ_JBAQYR010000031.1:0-95195 GCF_049790275.1 Polaromonas sp. | reverse complement strand
GTTTGAGGGCGCCGAGCGCGTCACCGGCGGCAAGCGCGCGCGCGGAGGCGGTAATCAGGGAGTCCATGGCGGAAGGCTACACCACGCTGCTGATGCAGCGTGGCCGGCAACTTGGTTGTCCTTGGCGCGCGCAGTAAAAAATCGGTTCAGGGTTGAATATGTCGTGTGGATGCCGCGTTTGCGCACACAAGCTTCCTCATTTCCCGGGTCGCCGGACTTAAACGGCAGTGGCGTGGATATATTGCATCCATGACAACTACAAGCCGAAATCAGGGCAACCTGATCAGCCTCATCCTCCGGCGTGGCCGGGAAGAACGCCTTGCCCAGGCGGCGGGCGGTCTCACGTTCACGATGGTGATGTCCGTGGTGCCGATGCTGGCGGTGAGCTTCGCCCTGTTCGCGAAGATTCCGGCCCTGCGTGCGGCCGGGGAGGCGATTCGCGAGCACCTGCTGCGCGGCCTGCTACCGGCCGATATTGCCAGGACGGTGCTCAAGCACCTGTCGCAGTTTGCAGGCAACGCCAGCGGCCTCACACAGGTGGGCTTCGCGGTGCTGCTGGTGTCGGCCCTGATGCTGCTCCTGAGCGTGGAGAACACGCTCAACCGGATATGGCAGGTGAAGAAACCGCGCACTGTGCTGCGTCGGCTGGCCCTGTACGTTGCCATGCTGCTCACCGGCCCGGTGATCATCGGCGCCAGCTTGTGGGCCGCGTCTTATCTTCTGGCGGCCTCCAGTGGGCTGGTGGGTCCGCGGCCCGCCTGGCTGCCACATGCCCTGAACCTGGGGCCCGTGGTTCTGAGCGTCGCCGGCTTCGCCTGCCTGTTCCGCTTCGTGCCGCACACCGTAGTGCGCTGGCGCAATGCGATCGCAGGCGGCCTGCTCGCCGGCATCGCGTTCGAGCTGGGCAAACACGGCTTCGCGATTTACCTCGCCAACGTGCCTACGTACCGCACCATCTACGGGACCTTCGCGCCCTTGCTGGCTTTCCTGGTGTGGGTGTATTACTCGTGGCTCGTCACGCTGGCCGCGGCGCTGGTCAGCGCCAGCCTGCCGCGTGCCGGGGCACAGCCGGCGCGACGGTTGTCACGTGCGTAGCCAGGCCATGCCTCAGAGCTGCCCCCAGCCTTGCCAGGCCGTGAACGCAGCGCCCAGCATCAGCATCAGGCCCACGGCCCGCGCCGCGATGGTTCCCGCGGCCGGCTCGTCGGCCAGCCACCGGCGTGCTTCTCCGGCGGCCAGCGCCAGGGCTCCGTACACCCCGACTTGCGTGAGCGCAATGATCAGCCCGAGTGCCACCGCCTGGGCCCACAGCGCGCCGTATTCGAGCCGCAGGAACTGCGGAAAAATGGCGAGCATGAACAGATAGGCCTTGGGGTTCAGCAGACAGGTCAATGCTGCCTGGCGGAAGGTGCGCCAGGAGGAGGGCGTTCCGACAGCCGGCAATGCACCAAAGACAGAAGTGCTGCGTATCAGCGACCAGCCTATCCAGGCGATGTAGGCGCTGCCCGCCAACAGCATGACGCGGGCCACGCCGGGAACGAGCTGCAGCAGCAAGCCCAGCCCCAGGACGCCGGCCACCACGTGGCAAATGCCGCCGGCCACCACGCCCGCAACCGCAAAGAGGCCCGAACGCCGCCCGCCGCTCAGCGAACTGGCCATGACATAAGCCATGTCCATGCCCGGCAGGATGATGATGCCCAGCACCATCAGGAAGAACAGCCAGAGGTGAGCGAAGTGATCCATGGGTTGCCTTGGGTTGTTGGTGTTGTGCTTCAGTAGCGGGCTGCCGGATAGACAGGACGGGTGAGGGCCATCACCCAGTTGGTCTCCCAGTGGCGGCCGCCGTCCTGCGAGAACGCCTGTTCCCAGCGGGCGCTGTGCAGCGTGATGTCCGACCAGGTCGAGCGCACCCGGATGGGCCGGCCCTCATGCGTGCCGGCGCCTTCAAAACGGCCGATGCCGTCAGCAAAGACACCGAACACGGGCGGCTGAAGCGTGCCGTCGCCGCTGTCCGTCCAGTAAATGCTCCACTGCCGGGTTTCCGGCCTGAAAAAGCGCAGCGCCATGCCGACCGGCCTCTTGCCGTCCAGCACCAGGTCGTTCATGTTGCCCAACCCGCCAAGCAGCAGCGCGCCGTCCTGGAATCCTTCAAGGTTTTCCCATTCGGTGCAGCCCTGCAGGCACTTGCGCAGGCGCCGGTTGCTGACCAGCCAGCGTCCGGTGATGAAGTTGAAATCGTGGCGGCCATCGGGGGGCGGGGTGAAATTTTGGGTCTCTGTCGGGGTCATGGGTTCCGGGGAATCGGGGGGCCGGTGCCCATCCCTGAGCACCGTGAAAACCAAGTCTAGAAAAGTAATAGGTCGATATCGGCCCTAATTACCGGCTAGACTTTTCCTCATGTATTCGCCCACAACACGTGTGCTCACGGTGCTGGAATTGCTGCAGGCCCATGGCCGGCTCACCGGGGCCGAACTGGCCCGGCGGCTGGAGGTGGATGGCCGCACCCTGCGCCGCTACATCGCCAAGCTCGAAGACCTGGGCATTCCGGTGGTGGCCGAGCGTGGCCGTTATGGCTGCTACAGCCTGATCGCCGGCTTCAAGCTGCCACCCATGATGTTCACCGACGACGAAGCGCTGGCGCTGTCCATCGGCCTGGTTGCTGCGCGCGGCCTGGGCCTGGCAGAAGCGGCCCCGGCCGTGCAGAGCGCACAGGCCAAGCTGGAACGCGTGATGCCCGGCAATCTCAAAACCCGCATCCGCGCGCTGGCCGAAACGGTGACGCTGGACCTCAGCCGCTCGGTGGCGCCGGGGGACAACACGGCCTTGCTGGCGCTGAGTGCCGCGGCGCACGGCTGGCAGCGCGTGCACCTGAGTTACCGGTCGGCCGATGGTGTGGACACCGAGCGGGAGTTCGACCCTTATGGCCTGGCCTACCGCGGTGGGCGCTGGTATGCGGTCGGCCTGTGCCACCTGCGCAAGGAACTGCGCTCGTTCCGGCTCGACCGCGTGCGGCAGGTCCAGCCCGTCAATGCCGTGTTCACGCCGCCGGCCGACTTCAATGCGGTGCAGCACCTGGCGCTGGGCCTGGCCACCATGCCGCGCGCCACCCCGGTGCGTGTGCTGCTGCGAACCGACCTGCAGACCGCGCAAAGGCAGCTACCTGAAAGCATGGGGGTGTTTCAGCCTGCCGGGCAGGGTGTGTTGCTGCACAGCCAGACGGACGACGTGTCCTGGTTTGCCCGGCAGCTGGCGCGGCTGCCCTTTGCTTTTGAGATCCAGGAGCCGCCGGCGCTGCGCGAAGCGCTGCATGCCTGGGCGCAGCAGTTGCTGGAGCAGCATGTGTGAGTTGGGCTGAGTAGCTATAAAAACAGGAGCTATCTCCGCGCGTTCCATAAGGGCTGGAGGCCGATTTCACTTGAAGATTTCGCCAAAGTGGCTCCGCCGCACACGGAGCGGCGCGATACTTGCATCGCAGCCAGTTGGCCCGCAACGGGAAACACAAAGGTGCGCATCATGATGGACGAATGGCGCGGAGTCTGGCGGTCTGCCTTGAAGCGCGAGGCATTTTCACGCGGCATGCGCGTTCTGCTGGCGCTGGCGAGTGTGGTGTTTGGCGGCTGGTGGCTGAACCAGATGCAGGCAGTCATTCCCCTGTTGCTGGGCGTGATTGCCGGCGCCCTGGCCGAAAGTGACGACAGCTGGCGCGGCCAGATCCGCGCCCAGTTCACAACGCTGCTGTGTTTTGCCGTGATGGCGCTGATGGTGCAGGCCAGCCTGCCGTATCCCGGCCTGCTGGCGGTGGTGCTGGGGCTGGCGGCGTTCGGGCTCACCCTGCTCGGTGCCCTGGGTGAGCGCTACCGCGCGCTGGCCATCGCCACGCTGATTCTGGCGATCTACACCGCACTGGCGGCAGCGCCGCCATCTTCCCCGTCGGGTCAGCCGATGGCGCAGTGGCCGGTAGCTTGGCTGCTGGCCGGTGCGGCCTGGTACGGGCTGGTTTCCGTGCTGTGGGCGGCGGCCCTGCCCATGCTGCCGGTGCGGCAAAACATGGCCGGCTTGTACGAGGTGCTGGGCACCTACCTGCGCTTGAAAGCCCGGCTGTTCGAACCCGTGCGCGGCATCGACGTGGAGCATCGCCGCCTGGCGCTGGCGCTGCACAACGGCCGCGTGGTCGAGGCCCTCAACCTCGTCAAGGAAAGCCTGTTCATCCGCACGGAACCGGGCCGCACGCCGGCATGGCTGGGCGAGGCGCTGCAGCTGTATTTCGTGGCCCAGGATGTGCACGAGCGGATCACGTCCTCGCACGAACATTACGACGTGCTGGCCAATGCCTTTTTCCACAGCGATGTGTTGTACCGCTGCCAGCGCGTGGTAGCGCTGCTGGGCCAGGACTGCCTCATGCTGGCGCAGGCCGTCGAGCCGCAAGGCGGGGTGCTGGGTGGCGGCGCCACGGCACGCGCCCTCGAAGACCTGGCAGCAGCCATCCGTCATGTCGAGGTGCAGGAAGCCAGGCCGGCGGCCGGGCCGCTGCGTGCATTGCATGCCCTGGCAGCCAACCTGGAGGAGCTGCATCGCGTGCTGGGCAGTGCGCTGGCGCCCCTTCCCGACCGCCTCCCTGCGGATGCCAGCCTGCTGGACCGGAGCCCCCGCAGCGCGCGCGATGCCTGGCAGCGCGTGCGTGCGCAGTGGAGCCTGGCCTCGCCGCTGATGCGCCACGCGCTGCGCATGAGCGTGGCACTGGTGGCCGGTTATGCCGTCATGCTGGCCACGAACGACAGTTATGGTTTCTGGATACTGCTGACCATTGTGTTTGTCTGCCAGCCCCAGTACGGCGCCACGCTGACGCGCCTGCTGCAGCGCATCTGGGGCACGGTGCTGGGCCTGGTGGTCGGCTGGGCGCTGCTGCGGCTATTTCCCGATGTGCTGGTGCAGTCGGCCTTCACGGTGGCGGCCGGCGCGCTGTTTTTTGTCACCCGCCACACCCGCTACACGCTGGCCACGGCGGCGGTGACTTCCCTGGTGCTGCTGTCGTTCAACCAGGTGGGCGACGGCTTCGGGCTGATCGTGCCGCGCCTGCTGGATACGCTGGCCGGCAGCCTGATCTCGGGGCTGGCGGTGTGGCTGGTGCTGCCCAGCTGGCATTCGCGCCGGCTGCACAGCATGGCAGCGCAAGCCATGCGCACGCAGGCCCTGTACCTGAGCGAGATCATGGTGCAGTACCGTGCCGGCAAGCAGGACCACCTGGCCTACCGGCTGGCACGGCGCAACGCGCACAACGCCGAGGCCGCCTTGTCCAGCGCCATGGACGCGGTGTTCCAGGAGCCGGTTTACGTGCGCCGCCATGCGGGCGCCGGGACGCGTTTCCTGGTGCTGTCGCACACGCTGCTGAACTACCTGTCGGCGCTGGGGGCACACCGCAAGCTGCAGCAGGAGCCGGACCACGACAGCGCGGCAGCTCGCGCGGCGGCCTGCCTGCTGGACGGTCTTGGCATGCTGGCCGCAGCACTTGAAACCGGCCGCGCCCTGCCGGTGTCGGCGACACCCGAAGAGAGTGCCTTGCTCGATGCGCTTTCGCGCCCTGTCGATGCGGCGGGGGCACAGCACCAATTGCGGTCGCCGCTGTTGCTGTTGGCCCTGCGCCTGTTGCCGCAGTTGCGCGAGCAGGCCGCCGGGCTGGTGCCGGCTGCAGCGGGTGGCGCCGCCGGTGGGGATACCGGGAGGCTTGCACGGGCATGAGAAACTACCCTCCTGCTGCTACCCGAATGGAACCATGCCTACCACCAGCCCCGCCTGCCCCCAATGTGCCCAGGAAAACACTTACCCCGATGGCGACAACCATGTGTGCGCCGACTGTGGCCACGAGTGGCCCAGGCATGAAGCTGCGCAAGCAGAGGACAGCGCCGGCGACACGATCCGGGACGCCAACGGCCAGCCGCTGGCCGATGGCGATGCCGTGGTACTGATCAAGGACCTGAAGGTCAAGGGTTCGTCCATCACCCTCAAGATGGGCACCAAGGTCAAGAGCATCCGCCTGAGCGGCGGTGACCATGAGGTGGACTGCAAGATGGACGGCGGCAACTTCATGCTGAAAGCCTGCTACCTCAAGAAGGCCTGAACGACCCGGTGCTTGGGGCTCCGTGCCCGCCGGCGTTCAGTGATGGTGACCGTGCTCGCCATGCACATGGCGGTGCGCGATTTCCTCTTCAGTGGCTTTGCGCACATCGGTGACGGTCAGGCTGAAACGCAGGGCCTTGCCGGCCAGCGGGTGGTTGCCGTCCAGTATCACGGTGTCCCCCTTGATTTTGGCTACCGTGAACGCATGCGGCTTGCCCTCGTTGTCGCGGCCTTCGAGCTGGCCGCCGACCTTCACACCCGGCGGAAACTGGCTTTTTGGAATGGTCCGGAGCAGATTTTCATCACGCAGGCCGAAGGCATCTTCAGGCTGCAGTTCCAGCGTGGTCTGGTAGCCGCGCGTTTTTCCTTCGAGCGCTTCCTCGATCTTGGGCAAAGTGTTGCCATAACCCCCGTGCAGGTAAACCATGGGTTCCTTGCTTTCTTCAATCAGCTTGCCTTTGAGTTCGGCGACCTTGAAGCGCAGGGTGACGGCGGTGTCTTTTTCGATGTTCATGGGTGTGGAGCAATGCAGATGTTGGAAAAATTGCCATTTTCGCCCAAAGAAAATCGGGCGGTGCGCGGCGGTTTCAGCTCAGCAACTTGCCGGCCTCGGTGGACAGTGCTGCCGAAATCGAGTCCAGCACGGCGGATTCCAGGTTCCAGCAATGCCAGAACAGTTGCACCGGCAACGTGTGCTTGGGCGCCACATTGACCAGAGCGCCGCTTTTGATCGCGCCGCGAACCAGCAGCTCCGGCAGCACGCTAACACCCCATCCGGCCAGGGCTGCGCGCAACTGGCCTTCGGAGCTGGGAACAAACAACTGGCTCAGCGCTACCCGCTTCAGGCCCACCGCCTTGGCGACAAATTCGCTTTGCCCGTCGTCTTTGCGGTTAAAGGCCACGTAGGTTACGTTGCGAAAGTTGGAGGCATCCAGCCCGCCCGGCGCATGTTTTTTTGCGTAAGCCGGCTCAGCCACCGCAACATAGTTCATGGCGCCGAGATGGGCCACCTTGCAGCCGCGCAGCGCTTGCTTCAGTGTGGTCACGCAGCCCAGCACATGCCCCTGACGCAGCCAGTCGTGCGTGAAGTCCTGGTCGTCCACAATGATTTCAACCGGCAAGCCCTGCCTGACCAGCCCGGTCAGTGCGTCCAGCGCCCAGCTCGCAATGCTGTCGGCGTTGACCGCAATCGAGATTCGCTCCTCTTCGCGCACGCCTCCCGACAAGCCCGGCGCCAGCTCTTTCAGGTCACGCTCCAGATCGGCGCGTATCAGGCGTAGCTGGCGCGTGTGCTTGAGCAGCAGCTTTCCGGCCGAGGTGGCCTTCAGCGGCCGGCTGCGCACGATCAGGATCGCGCCAACCTGGCCCTCCAGCACCCGCAGGCGTTGCGAGATGGCTGACTGGGTGACGTTCAGGCGCTGGGCAGCGCGTTCAAAACCGCCTTCTTCAACGATGGCGGCCAGGCATTCGAGGGCAAGGGGGTCATACATGGGCGTATTAGCCTTCCTAATGATTTGGCAAAGAGTTTAACGAGACTGTTAATTTGCGGCAAGCTCGGCCAGACTAGCGCCCATGAAAACCATTGTGATGGGTGCCGGCATCATCGGCGTCAGTACGGCCTGGCATCTGGTCCAGCGCGGGCATGAAGTGACGGTGGTCGACCGCCAGGCCGGCGCCGCCATGGAAACCAGTTTCGCCAACGCGGCGCAGATATCCGTAAGTTACTGCGAGCCCTGGGCCAACCCCGAAGCGCCTGCCAAGTTGCTCAAATGGATGTTCCGCAACGACGCGCCCCTGCTGTTTCGGCCCACGCTCGACTGGCGCCAGTGGCGCTGGGGCCTGCAGTTTTTGAGCCAGTGCACCGACGCGGCCTTTCGCCGCAACGTCGAGCAGATCGTGGCGCTGGGTGCCTACAGCCACGAGGCATTGAAAGACATTGTCCGGAGCACCGGCATTACCTACAACCGGCTCGAGCGCGGCATTGCCCATTACTACACCGATCAGCAGTCATTTGATTCCGCGGCCGATGCGGCGGCCTTGATGCGCGATTTCGGCGTCAACCGCCGGGTGGTCAGCCGCAGCGAACTGTTCGAGATAGAACCCGCCTACCGCTCTTTTGCGGACCACATTGTTGGCGGCACTTACACCGCCAGTGACGAAAGTGGTGACGCGCGGGTGTTCACGCAGGAGCTGGCCCAAAGGTGCGAAGCGGCCGGTGTGCGGTTTGTTTATGGGCACGATATCGTTCGGCTGGAAAAAACCGGCGGTGCCGTCAGCGCGGTGCATCTGCGCAATCGCGGCAGCGGTGAAGCCTTGTCCTGGACGGCCGATGCTTTTGTGGTGGCCTGCGGCTCCTGGTCGGCTCCCCTGCTGCGCACCGCAGGGGTGGACCTGTCGATCTACCCGGGCAAAGGCTACAGCGCCACCTTCAAATTGCTCAAGCCTGAACTCGCGCCCTGGGTGAGCGCCATCGACGATGAAGTCAAATGTGCGATCAGCCGGCTGGGCGACAGCCTGCGGGTGGCCGGCACGATTGAAGTGGCCGGTTACGGCCTGTCGCTCGACACTCCGCTGGCCAGGGCCCGCTGCCAGATGTTGGCCGATCGCATCGAGCAGGTGCTGCCCGGCGTGTGCGACACCCGCAATGAAGAGCAGGGCGGCCAGCCCAACTTCTGGACAGGCCTGCGGCCCGCGACGCCGACCAACATCCCCTACATCGGCCAAACCGGGGTGGGCAAGCTCTGGGTGAATGCCGGCCATGGAACACTGGGCTGGACCCATGGCGCCGGATCAGGCAAGGCCATCGCGGAGCTCATCGACGGCCAGCGCCCCGGATTGAAATTCGGTTTCCTCGGGATCGCCCAGGCCGGCTAGCGCGAGAGGCTGGGCTTGATGCAGGAGATCCCAAAAAAGTAGCCTGCAGGCAGAATAGGCGCGACCGACGCACCGATTTTGCTGTGACACCTCACTTATATTCACCCCGCCCGGTTGTCGCTTTGGCCCTGGTGTGGGCGCTGCAGTCCGCTGCAGCCGCACAGACCCTGGCGCCCGTCAGCGTGAGCGCTACACGTACCGCGCTGCCGCCGTTCGAGGTGCCGGCTTCGGTCGATGTGCTGGACGGCGAGCGCATTCGCAGCGACGGCCGGCCGCAAGTCAATCTGTCGGAAAGCCTGGGGCTGGTGCCCGGCCTGCTCGCGCGCGACCGGCTGAACCAGGCGCAGGACATGCAGCTGTCGGTGCGCGGATTTGGTGCGCGTTCCACTTTCGGTGTGCGCGGCGTGCGCCTTTATGTGGACGGCATTCCCGCCACCATGCCGGACGGCCAGGGCCAGCTTTCGCATATCGACCTGGCATCGGTCGGGCACCTCGAGGTATTGCGCGGCCCGTTTTCGGTGCTGTACGGCAACTCGTCGGGCGGTGTCATGCAGGTCTTCACGGAAGAAGGACAGGGCAGTCCGGTTCTCACCGGCAGTGCAGCCGCCGGTTCGTACGGCCTCAAGCGTGCTGATGCCAAAGCCAGTGGCGCGAGCGGTTCGCTGGGCTATGTACTCAGTGCCGGGCGGCTGAGCACCAGCGGCTATCGCGAGCACAGTGTCGCGGAGCGCGAGAGTGCCAATGCTCGGCTGGACTGGGCGCTGGACGATGACCGCAAGCTGACCCTGCTGGTCAACACCCTGTCGGTCGAGGCGCAGGATCCACTGGGCCTGAGCCGCGCGCAGTTTGATGCCGCACCGCGCAGCGCCGATGCTTCGGCAAACACCTTCAATACGCGCAAGACCGTGCGGCAGAGCCAGATCGGTGCGGTGTACGACCACCGCCTCAATGCCGACAACCAGCTGCGGCTGATGCTGTACGGCGGCGAGCGTGCCACCACGCAATACCAGGCCATCCCAACCGGTGTTCAAAACAACCCGCTGCACCCTGGCGGCGTGATCGGCCTCGAACGCAACTACGGCGGGGCCGATCTGCGCTGGACGCATCGCACGCTCATGGCGCAGCGGCCGCTGGAGGTCGTCGGCGGTCTCGCCTATGACGCGATGAACGAAGAGCGGCGCGGCTGGCAAAACTTCCAGGGAACAAGCTTGGGCGTGCGGGGTGCCCTGCGCCGTGAGGAAGACAACCGCGTCACCAGCCTGGACCCTTACCTGCAGGCCACCTGGCAACCCGCCACGCGCTGGACGGTGAACGCCGGCGTGCGCCACAGCCTGGTGCGCTTCAGCTCTGCCGACCGCTACATCGTGGGAACCAATGGCAACGACAGTGGCAGTGTTCGTTACAGCGCCACCTTGCCGGCCGCCGGCATCACATACGCGCCCTCAACGCAGTGGCGTGTGTATGCCGCGGCCGGCCGTGGTTTCGAGACACCGACCTTCAATGAGCTGGCCTACCGGCCTGTGGGCACCGGCCTCAACTTTGCCTTGCGCCCTTCGCGCAGCGAAAACTTCGAGACCGGCGTCAAATGGCGCACGCTGCCGGGCTCTGTCATGCCCATCGAAGCCACGGCGGCGGTTTTCCATACGGCGACGCAGGACGAAATCGTCACGCAAAGCAATGTCGGCGGCCGCAGCACCTTCCAGAACGCCGGGGCCACGCGCCGCCGCGGCCTCGAGCTCGCGACCAGCGTCGCACCCGCGCGCCACTGGCTGGCGCAGATGTCGTACACCCTGCTGGACGCCCGCTACCGCGATGCTTTTGCCTGCCCGGTCAATGCCAATCTCTGTCCAGCGGGAGCGGTGCCTGCGGGCAACCGCATTCCCGGAACGGCACGCAACGCGCTGGCCCTGGATGTCGGCTGGCGGCCGCCGACCGGCTGGCATGCGGGGCTGGATGCACGCTACCTCGGCAGCGTGGCCGTGAACGATGTCAACAGCGACGCGGCGGCATCTTTCGTGACGCTGGGCGCCCATGTGGGTTATGTGGCGGAAATCAGCCGCTGGCGACTGGTGGCCACAGCACGCATCGACAACCTGACGGACCGCCGCTATGCGGGCTCCATCATCGTCAACGAGGGCAATGGCCGTTATTTCGAGCCGGCGATGGAGCGCAACCACGTGCTGTCGCTGTCGGCCAGCTACAGGTTCTAGCACCACGATGTCTTTCCGGTCCATCTGTTTCGGCCTCGCCTGCACCATGGCTGGCTGTTCGCAGCAGGCGCCCAGTTGGGACCAGCTGATCAGCGCCAGGATCAGCGAGCAGTACCCGGCCTACACGGTGCTTGCGCCGCAGGCCGGGCAACTGCGGGTGCTGCGGCCGGGTCAGCCTGAGCGCGTGATTGAGGTGGCACCTGTTGCGCAGTTCTGCCAGCGCGGCCCGGCAGACTGCAACTACGCGGTGGATCAATTGCTGCTGGACCTGCGCGGGGCACAATAGCTGCTTCGCTGTTGGCTGATATTTCTTCCCATGCACACCACTGCCCTTGTTCTTTTTTCGGGAGGCCAGGACTCCACCACCTGCCTGGCGCAGGCGCTGTCCAAATACGAACGCGTCGAAACTGTGGGCTTTGACTATGGGCAGCGGCACAGCGTGGAGCTGCAGGCGCGCCTGGTGGTGCTGCGCGAAATCAGGGCGCAGTTTCCGCAGTGGGCGCACAAGCTGGGCGAGGACCACTTGCTGGATCTGGCCGTGCTGGGGCAGGTCAGCGAGACCTCGCTGACACGCGACACCGCTTTCAAGATGGAAAGCTCGGGCCTGCCGAATACCTTTGTGCCCGGGCGCAACCTGCTATTCCTCACGCTGGCCGCAGCGCTGGCCTACCGGCGCGACCTGCAGGTGCTGGCGACCGGGGTGTGTGAGACCGATTTTTCAGGCTACCCCGACTGCCGCGACGACACCATGAAGGCCATGCAGCTGGCCCTGTCGCTGGGCATGGACAAGCGCTTCCTGATCGAAACACCGCTGATGTGGATAGACAAGGCCGCCACCTGGGCGCTGGCCGAGTCGCTGGGCGGCCGGCCTCTGGTGGATTTGATCATCGAGCACACCCACACCTGTTACCTCGGCGACCGTGAACACCGCCATGACTGGGGCTACGGCTGCGGCCAGTGCCCGGCCTGCGAGCTGCGCTTGCGTGGTTATGCGGCTTATGCGGCCGCTTTGCCCAAGGCCTGATCAGGCGCGCGATTCCCTGAGCTCGTACAGCGCAGGCGCGCCTTCCGGCTGCTTCTCGAGTTCCCAGCGCTTGCCGTGAAAGGCCGCAAC
Source organism: Polaromonas sp. (assembly GCF_049790275.1). GTDB lineage: Bacteria > Pseudomonadota > Gammaproteobacteria > Burkholderiales > Burkholderiaceae_C > Polaromonas. The sequence continues at coordinate 82,883 of NZ_JBAQYR010000031.1, read as the reverse complement.
CGTCGGCCGGTGTGCTATTGAAACAATAGCGCCGCCCGCTTGTCGAGTCTGGGCCAGCAAGCGTTCGTAGAGTGTTTGTTCAGCTTCCTCATCCAGGGCGCTGGTCGCTTCGTCGGCAAACAGCCAGGCCGGTTTTTTCAGAAGCACGCGGGCAATCGCCAGGCGCTGCTGTTCGCCGCCCGAGAGCTTCTGGCTCCAGGCGTCTTCATCGTCGAGCCGCTGCGTCAACTTCGGCAGCAGCGCGTCTTCCAGTGCCTGCTGGAGCTCTGCGTCGCTGTAGCTGCCGGCCGGCTGCGGGTAGGCCAGCGCATCGCGCAGGGTGCCATTGGGGAAGTAGGGGCGCTGCGGAATGAACATCGCATTGGCCGGCAGGGCGGTGCGGCCGCGGCTGAAAGGCCAGATGCCGGCCAGCGCGCGGAATAGCGTTGATTTGCCGCTGCCCGACGGTCCCTTGATCAACACGTTCTCGCCGGGTTCGGCGTGCAGCGAGAGGCCGGACAGGAGCACTGCGCCGGTGGGCAGGGCCAGAGTCAGGTCCTGCGTGTCCAGGCTGTCGGCAGATTCATTGATTGCTACTGAATTAATAGCTGCTTGCGTCCGCCGTGCCTGGGCCAGGGCCACAAAACTCTCTTCAAAACTGGTCAGACGGTCGGTCGTGGCGCGCCAGGCGGCCAGGCTGCTGTAGTTGTCGACAAACCAGCTCAGCGAATCCTGCACTTTGCCAAAAGCTTGAGATATCTGGATTAATTCGCCCAGCTGGATAGCACCGCTGAAAAACCGCGGCGCCGCCACGAGAAAGGGAAAGATGATGGCCGCCTGGCCGAAAAAGCTGGTGAACCAGATCAGGTTTTTTTGCTCCTTGATCAGGGTCAGGTAGTTGGCCAGCACGGTGGAAAAGCGGGTGTCCAGCTGAACCTGTTCAACGGCTTCGCCCTTGTCAAGCGCAATCGATTCGCTGTATTCGCGTACACGCACCATGTGATGCCGGAAATCGGCTTCATACCGTTGCTGCAGGAAATTGAGCCTGATTTGCGGCCGGCCGATGTAATGTGTGATGACGCTTCCGGCCGCACAGTAGGCGATCGCCGCCCACACCATAAAACCCGGAATCGAGTAGCTGCCCCCCGCAACCGTGAAGGCGAACGACCCCGACAGAGCCCACAAAATGCCGACAAAGCTGATCAGTGTGACAACCGCATTGAGCAAGCCCATGGTGAGCCCAATGGTGTAGCTGGTGAACAGGTTCAAGTCTTCCTGGATACGCTGGTCAGGGTTGTCCGGCGTGTCTGTGCCAGTGCCGGCGTAACGTGCCAGCTCCATTTGGTAGAAAACATGATCGGACAACCATCGTTTCAGGTAGTTGTGTGTCATCCATGAACGCCAGCGAACTTCCAGCAGCTGCGTGAGATAGAACTTGTAGACCGCGATGATGATCGCGCCGAAAGCCAGATAAGTGAAGCGTCCCAACTGCTGCCAGAAGACTGTTTGATCCTTATTTTGCAGCGAGTCATAAAACACGCGATACCAGTCGTTGAACTGCACGGCCATAAAGACGGTGCCCAGATTCAGCAGCACGATGGCCAGCAGCAGTCCGCGGGCCTTCCACTTGTCCTCGGACTGGAAATAGGGCTTGCTCAGTGCCCAAGTCTTGCGGCAAAAAACCTTGAAGCTGGCGAACTTGCCGAGAACGGGGGGAAGCAAGGGCGTTGAAGCCATGAGTGTCATCCTTGAGAAGGCAATGGTTGCCAGTGTAGTGTGGCGTCCTGTCGCTTTGGCGAATGGTTGACTGCCGCGACGCCGCTAGGATGACCGGATGAGCACATCAACAACCTCTTCTGCTTCTTCGATATCTTCAGCCGAAGGCAGCATCGATTGCACCGTACGCGGCCCGCTGCTGCTGATCGCCATCAACCGCCCGGCCAAGCGCAATGGTTTCACGCCAAGGATGTTCCGCGAGCTGGGCCAGGCCTACACCCGCCTGGACGACGACCCGGCGCTGCGCGTGGGCGTGCTGCATGCCGTGGGCGAGCATTTCACGGCGGGACTGGATTTGCCGACCATCGCCCCGCTGATGCAGCGCGGCGAGAAAGCCGTTCCTCTCGGCCTGGTCGATCCGCTGGACCTGGGCATGGAAGGTTATAGGCGCCGAAGCAAACCCATGGTGGTGGCGGTGCAGGGCATCACCTACACCCTGGGCATCGAGCTGATGCTGGCGGCCGACATCGTGGTGGCCGCCGACGACTGCCGGTTTTCACAACTGGAAGTCAAACGCGGCATCATGGCCACCGGCGGCGCCACCCTGCGCATGGCAGAACGTGCCGGCCTGGGCAATGCCTTGCTGCACCTGCTGACCGGCGACGAATTTGGCAGCGCCGAAGCCCTGCGCCTTAATTTTGTGCAAAAGGTGCTGCCCCGCGCGCAGGTGCTGGAGGAAGCCTTGCGCATCGCCGAAACCATTGCAGAGCAAGCGCCGCTGGCGGTGGTGGCAACGCGAAAAAACGCACTCAAGGCGGTGGAGCATGGTCCCATGCTGGCGATGCAGGATTTCATCGCAGTGCAGAAGGGGCTCTCGCTCAGCGAAGATGCAGCTGAAGGGGTGCGCTCGTTTGTTGAAAAACGCGCCGCCCGGTTCCAGGGCAAATAAGCCGGCCGGAAAGCTCAGGACAGCTGGTTGGACACACCGCTGACCACATGGCCCGAAGGCACATGCTGCGAGGCGGAGTTGACATGGCCGGTCTGGTCGTCAAAGAAGAAGTCGGGTTCGAACTCGCGCAAAAATTCGCCTTTGGGCAGGCCGCCGAGGAACATGGCTTCATCAACCTCGATGTTCCAGTCCATCAGTGTGCGGATGGCGCGCTCATGCGCCGGTGCGCTGCGCGCCGTGACCAGGGCCGTGCGTATGCGCATGTTGGAGGTGCCGACCTGTTGCAGGCGGTGCAGGGCCTCCAGCAAGGGCTTGAAGGGGCCGGCCAGCAGCGGCTGGGTGGCCTTGTCGCGCTCATGCTGCTGGAAGGCCGACAGGCCGTGCGACTGGAACACGCGCTCGGCCTCGTCGGAAAAAATTACCGCATCGCCGTCGAAGGCAATGCGCACTTCGTTCGGGTGTTTGTCGCTGGCGTGGGCCGACTGCGGATAGACCTGCGCCGCAGGCACGCCGGCCGCCAGCGCGTCGCGCACGTCGCTGAGGTGGGCCGACAAAAACAGGTTGGCGTGCAGCGGTTTCAGGTAACGCCAGGGCGCCTCACCACGATTGAAGGTGCCACGCTGGATGGCCAAGCCGTAGTGTTGGGCCGAGCGGAACACGCGCATGCCCGACACCGGGTCGTTGCGGGAAAGGATGACCACTTCCACGCGCTGTGCAAGTTTGGCTTCAGGGGAAGCTTCGTCCAGGCTGGCGGGTGCGTCGTTGAAGGCCAGCAGCTTCTGGACCAGTGAAAACGCCACGCCGGGCTTGGCCGGCACGTCGAGCCGGTCCAGCTGCAGCTGCATGTAGGCCGCGTCTTTTTTGGCGCCGGGCACGGGCGGCTGCACCATGCCGTCTTCAAACACGCGGTTTTCTTCTTCGAAGTCAAACAGCGCGCGCGATGAGATCGCGACCACCAGTTGTCCGTCCAGAGTTGCTGCCATGGGTTTACCTGTTTACTGCGGGGGTGGAATCAACGATAGCTCAAGTGTGCGCCATTGTCCGCAGGCCACGCCGTCCTGCGGCCACTGGTCGGCGCGGTTCACCTGGCGTATGCCACCGTGCACCAGCTGGGCAGCGCGGATGATGCCGGCATGGGTGACCCAGACGGTGTCCGGTTTGGCCGGCAGTTCGTCAAAAGCTTCGGCCACACGCGTCATCAGGTCGCTCACGGTTTCGCCGTGGCCGCCAACCGGGTGGCCTGCAAAGTTGGCCGTCCAGGCATCGAACTCGTTGCGCGTGATGTCACTCCAGGGCCGGCCTTCCCAGGCGCCAAAATTCATTTCCTGCAGCCGGGCGTCGATTTGAAGTGTCAAATCGGGCCGCAGCCCAATCAGTGCCTGCGCCAACTGCTCACATCTTTGTAGCGGCGATGTCTGGACGGCGGCGCTGTGGGGCAACACTTCGGCGAGCGCCAGCGCGCACTGTCGGGTGCTCTCGGGGTCTGCCGCCACATCCAGCGCGCCATAGCAGGTGCCCGGCTCGGCCAGCACCTGGGCGTGGCGCACCAGCCAGAGCTTCATGACGCGATGGCCAGGCCGAGGTAAAAAGCGATTTCGCAGACCTGCTGCGTGGCGCCCAGGCAGTCGCCGGTGAAGCCTTGGAGGCGGCGCGTGAACAGTCTGGCCATCCACAGCAGGGCGAGCACGGCAAAACTGCAGGCCACTATCAAAGTAATAGCTGATAGCGTATAGCTGGCAAGGGCTAGAGCCGCAAAACACCATAAAAATGCAACCCCCAGACTGGTCAGCGTGATCTGGTCGGCCAGGGGTTTGGACTTGGAGCCCGCAGCATCGCCGACATGCGGCAGCACACGGATCAAGATCAGCGGCAGGGTACGCGAGACCACGTGCGCTGCAAACAGCGCCACCGCCGCCAGCCAGCCGTTAAAGGGCGCATCGGGCGGGATGTCTTCGCCAGATGCCATGCCTTCGGCAGAGCCGAGCAGGGCCAGCAGCGCCACCTTGCACAACAGGGCCAGCACCAGCGCCATGGCGCCAAAGGCGCCGACGCGCGAATCTTTCATGATCTCCAGTACGCGTTGGCGCTCCGAACTGCCGCCCAGGCCGTCGGTCACGTCGGCTAACCCGTCCTCGTGAAAGCCGCCGGTCAGCAGGACGGTGACCACCGTGGACAGCGCAGCGGCCACCATCGGCGCGAACGGCACCGGCGGTAGCAGCTCCATCAGCAGCGCATACACCCCGGCCGCCGCGGCGCCGACCAGCCAGCCGATGCCCGGAAAATGCGCCGCGCTGGCACGCAGCATAGTCGGGCTGTAGCCCACCCATTCGGCAAGGCGCCCCGTGACCGGAATGCGGGTGAAAAACTGGACGGCCAGCAGGTAGTGACGTAGGAACCGGCTCATCGATGCATCCTAATTTTTACCGCTGACCTCGGCCGATTCAAAACTCGCCATCTCCGCCATGAACAGGGCGGCCGACTGCAGCAGCGGCCAGGCCAGCAGTGCGCCCGTTCCTTCGCCGAGGCGCATGTCCAGGTTCAGCAGAGGTGTGGCTTTCATGTGGGCCAACAGCAGATGGTGGCCGCGCTCGGCCGAGCGGTGGCAGAACACGAGGTAGTCCTGCACCTGTGGCACCAGTGTCCGCGCCACCAGAGCTGCGGCGCCGGCAATAAAACCATCGACCAGCACCACGCGGCGCTCGCTGGCGGCCTGCAGCATGGCGCCGCTCATCATTGCGATCTCGAAGCCGCCGAGGGCAGCCAGTACGGCCAGGGGCTCGTGCACTTCTGCATGCCGGTCCAGCGCGCGTTGCAACACGGCCTGCTTGTGCGCCAGCTGCGTGTCGTCAAGCCCGGTGCCGCGCCCGACCACATCGCTGATCGGCAGGCCGGCCAGCCGCGCCAGCAGCAGCGCCGCGGCCGAGGTGTTGGCAATACCCATTTCCCCAAAAGCCACCACGTTGCCGGGCAGGCTTTTCATGACCGCCATGCCGGCCTGCAGCGCGGCGCTGGCCTGCGCCGGCGGCATGGCCGGGCCGGCGCAAATGTTGTTCGTACCCGCGGCGATTTTCCGCTTCAGCAGTTGCGGGTGGTCGGCCAGCTCGGCGGCCACGCCGGCATCAACCACCTGCAGGGCAAAACCGTGCTGGCGCGCAAAAACATTGATGGCTGCACCGCCCGCCAGCATGTTGCCCACCATCTGAACCGTCACAGCCTGCGGAAAGGCCGACACGCCTTCGCTGGCAATGCCATGGTCGGCGGCAAACACCACCATTTGCGGTGACTCGAAGCGGATGGCCTCGCTGCGCTGGATCAAGCCCAGCTGCAGCGCCAGGGCTTCGAGCTGGCCGAGGGCGCCCTGCGGCTTGGTTTTCTGATCGATCTTGTGCTGCAGCCCGGCGGCCAGTGCGGCGTCGGCGGTGGTCTCAATTGCGGGCAGGCGGAGTGTCGTGTTGTCGGTCATCGGTGATTTTCTGGAGGCAGGCGGGGCAAAAGCAGGAAGCTCCCGCCGTGCCGGTTGTGGTGGTGGAGGGGCCTGACGGCACCGGCATGATGTGGGGCAGCTTGACGCACCAGCACTCGGCATCGCCGCCGACCATGCCGCAGCGGAAAGCGGCACCGCAGCGGGGGCACAACGAATTGGGTTTCGCGCTGGCGCCTGCTGCGGTCATGAAAAAGCCTCGTCAGGCCTGCAGAAACAGGCGGTAAACCGGATTGTCGGTTTCTTCCACGTGCGGGTAGCCCAGGGTGTCGAGAAAGGCCTGGAAGGCCTTGTTGTCGGCCTTGGGCACCTGCAGACCGACCAGGATGCGCCCGTAGTCGGCGCCCTGGTTGCGGTAGTGGAAAAGGCTGATGTTCCAGCCGGGTTTCATGGCGCCCAAAAACTTCATCAGCGCACCTGGCCGCTCGGGAAACACAAAGCGCAGCAGGCGTTCGTCTTTGGAGAGCGCCGTGTGCCCACCCACCATGTGACGGATGTGTTCCTTGGCGAGGTCGTCGTGGGTCAGGTCCAGCGACTGGAAGCCATGCTTGCTGAAGTTGTTGGCGATCTTGATGCTTTCGCCCTTGCCGTGCGTTGTCAGGCCGACAAACACGTGGGCCTGGCTGGCATCGCTGATGCGGTAGTTGAACTCGGTCACGCTGCGCGGGCCGCCCGGCAGTTCGCCGATCAGTTCGCAAAAGCGGCGGAAGCTGCCGCGTTCCTCGGGAATCGTCACGGCAAACAGGGCCTCGCGCTCCTCGCCCACTTCGGCCCGTTCGGCGACAAAACGCAGGCGGTCGAAGTTCATGTTGGCGCCGCACAAAATGGCCGCGTAGGTTTCGCCCTTGGTCTTGTGCGTGGCCACGTATTGCTTGATGGCGGCCACACTCATCGCGCCCGAGGGCTCGACGATGCTGCGCGTGTCGATGAACACGTCCTTGATGGCCGCGCACACGGCGTCGGTGTCGACCGTGATGAATTCGTCGACGAGTTCGCGGCTGATGCGGAAGGTTTCCTCGCCCACCAGCTTGACAGCCGTGCCGTCGGCAAACAGGCCCACATCCGGCAGCGTGACGCGTTTGCCGGCGCCGACCGACAGCGCCATCGCATTCGAGTCGTTCATCTGCACGCCAATGACCTTGACCTCGGGACGCACGGCCTTGATGTAGTTGGCCACGCCGGAGATCAGGCCGCCGCCGCCAATGGCTACAAACACGGCGTCGAGCGAGCCTTTGCCTATGGTCTGGATCTGGCGCAGGATTTCCATGGCAATCGTGCCCTGGCCGGCAATCACATCCGGGTCGTCAAACGGGTGCACAAAAGTCAGGCCGTTCTTCTTTTCGAGTGTGACTGCATAGGTATAGGCGTCGGAGTAGCTGTCTCCATGAAGGATGACTTCGCCGCCGAACGATTTCACGGCGTCAACCTTGACCTGGGGGGTGGTGACCGGCATGACGATGACGGCACGCGTTCCGAGCTTGTGCGCGCCGAGTGCCACGCCTTGTGCATGGTTTCCGGCCGAGGCGCAAATCACGCCTTTTTTGAGCTGGGCCGCGCTCAGGTGCGCCATTTTGTTGTACGCCCCGCGCAGCTTGAAGCTGAATACCGCCTGCTGGTCTTCCCGCTTGAGCAGCACCGTGTTGTGCACGCGGCGGCTGAGGTTTTTTGCCGGCTCAAGGGCCGACTCCACGGCGACGTCATAGACGCGGGCCGTCAGGATTTTTTTCAGGTAATCAGCAGGTTTGAGCGCCTTGGCGCGGGCCGGCCGGGGGACGCCAGGAGAGGGGCGGGAAGCTGGTTTTGGAGGGGTGGGCATGTATTTTTCTCGTAGCCCGACATCATAGTGGGCAAGAAAAAAGGCCCAGACCTTGCGGTCTGGGCCTGTAAATCCACCCTTTCAGGGATGGAGGAGACAAGCTGTGCATGAAAACCAAAGCAGCTTCATGCGATGATTTCAGTATAGCGGAGGCATGTTGCGCTGCAACAATGTTTTGTTGCGAAAAATAAACACTCGCAGCTTCTTTTTGGCAATTATTTTTGATATTGAGGAAGGTGATTCATGGAATGCACAGTGAGCTGGACCGGCCCCCCTGTGGGCACGGACGCAATAACAAGTTCTGGCTCGGCCATGAGTTTTCTGGCAACGACGGGCAGCGGCCATACGCTGGTGATGGACGGCGCGCCTGACCCCGTCAAGCCGGAAAATGGCGGCGCTAACCTGGCACCACGCCCCATGGAAACCGTGCTGGCCGGCACCGGCGGCTGTACCGCCTATGACGTGGTGCTGATACTCAAACGTGGTCGGCACGATGTCCGCGGTTGCACGGTCAGGTTGACGTCGGAACGGGCCGAAACCGACCCCAAGGTGTTCACCAAAATCCACATGCATTTTGTTGTCACCGGACGCAGCATTGCGGCAAGCGCGGTGGAGCGCGCGATTGCGATGAGCCATGACAAATACTGCTCGGCGACCATCATGCTCGGCGAAACCGCTGACATCACCACCAGCTTTGAGCTGATCGAAGCCTGAGGCTGTTGAATCGGGCTCCAGCCCTTGTGGATAAATTGCAGGATGCTATCGAAAAGATAGCCGACTAGATGTGGTGTGCGGTGGTTGTCATGACCTTGGCCGCGGTCCGCATCAGCGCCCGGACAGGCGCGGGAAGCATAAACGCCCCGGCACTTTGCGCCTCCTGCGCATGGCGCGCTTCGTCGTCTTTCATTTGCGCCACGATGGCACGTGAAGCATGGTCGCCTGCGGGCAGGCGTTCCAGGTGGCTGGCCAGATGCGCTTCGACCTGGTGCTCGGTTTCCACCACGAAACCCAGGCTGACCCGATCGCCCAGGCGGCCCGCCAGCAAGCCCAGCCCGAAGGCGCCGGCGTACCACAGCGGGTTGAGCAGCGACGGCCGTGCACCCAGTTCCTCCAGCCGCTCCCGCGTCCAGGCCAGGTGGTCGCCTTCTTCCTTGCTTGCTTCCAGGAATTTCTCGCGCAAAACAGGGTTTCGCGTGCTCAGGGCCTGCGAGGCGTAAAGCGCCTGGGCGCATACCTCGCCGACATGGTTGACACGCATCAGCGCCCCTGCCAGCGCCTTGTCGGGAGCGCTCAGTTCCGTGCCTTGCCCGGGAAGGGTTGGGCAGGTCCGGCTCGCATGCGGTTTGGCAAACAGGGTACGCAGGGCGCTATCGGCGGCATTGAGCAGGGTGTCCATGGCGGTGTTTATGGTTTGTTCATTGGCGGGAATACCAGATGGAAGTCTATCCAGTCGCGCCTTGAGCTGAAGGACATCGCTTGTCGAGGGAGGCGTCCAGCGCGGTTATTGTGATTGGAAACAGCTACGCACCGCCGTCGACTGAATGCCCCGGGGCGTTCCTGGCGGGAAAGGTGGAAGAGTCAGCTCTCGCTAATCGGGCGGCGCCTCGCGTTCGGAGATTTCATGAGGCATCCTGTGTGGGGTTGGACTCGACTTATATGTAACAAGTACTACAAATTGCAGTATCTCCTCCCGGCGACGGACGGTCTTTCCAATGGATTGAAAGGTCGTCTTTCCGGTTGACGGTATTTGTTGCAGGGGTGCAACGGAAATGAATTTATCGGGCTAATTCCTTTGCGAAAGCTTCCGGCCTCTGGTGCAATACATACAACTTCCTAAATGGAGGTTGGCCCGGGGATCCAAAATCCTGGAGCCCTATGTTTAACCTTGGAGAAACTCGCAATGAAAAAATCCCTAGTCGCTTTGGCTATTCTGGCTGCTGCCGGCGTGGCTTCGGCCCAGTCTTCCGTGACCCTGTTCGGCGTTGTTGACGCTACTTACCAGCATGGTTCAGGCTCCGGTGTCGGTTCTTCCAGCAAAAGCCAGCTCGGCAACTCTGGTTACAACTCCAGCCGCATCGGTTTCCGTGGCACAGAAGACCTGGGCGGCGGTATGTCTGCTTCGTTCTGGCTTGAAGCCGGTATCAACAATGACGACGGCACAGGCGCTGCCAGCAACAGCAACAACCAGACTGTTGGTGCTTTCGTTCCTGCAACCGGTGCAAACGCACCTGTGCGCGCCGGTACACAAGGCCTGACTTTCAATCGTCGTTCGACCGTCAGCCTGGCCAGTGGCCTGGGTGAGCTGCGTCTGGGTCGTGACTACACACCTCAGTTCTGGAACCAGACCGTGTTTGATCCGTTCGGCACCAATGGCGTGGGTACTTCCCAAGCGCTCAGCGGTCTCGGCGGCAATACTGCTGTTCGTGCATCCAACAGCATTGGTTACTTCCTGCCAGGCAACCTGGGCGGCTTCTACGGCCAGTTCCAGCACTACCTCGGTGAGAACAACCAGACCGGTGTTGCTACTGAAGACGACGGCAAAGGTTCTGCAATTCGCCTCGGTTGGGCCAATGGTCCGATCAACGTTGCTGTGGCAACTTCCAGCACCAAGTATGCTTCGACTGCTACGACTGGCGACATCAAGTCGACCAACATCGGCGGTTCGTTCGACTTCGGCGTCGCTCAAGCCATGGCTTTGGTGACTCGCGACAAGGTTCAGTCCACTACCAATCAAACCGGCAAGGGCGCTTTGATCGGTGCTTTGGTTCCCCTGGGTGCTGGTCAGATCCGTGTGGCTTACTCCACCTACAAAACCGATGCTGCAACGACTCCCAAGTCCAAGAAAATCGCTCTGGGTTATGTGCACAACCTGTCCAAGCGTACCGCTCTGTACACCACGTTTGCTCGCGTGACCAACAGCGGTGGTGCTTCTTCTGCCCTGAACGGCGCCGTGACTGCAGCGAACGAGCGTTCGACCGGTTACGACTTCGGTATCAAGCACTCCTTCTAATGGCTGGCTGGCCCTGTGCCAGCTTCCATCAGAAAAGCTTAAAAGCCGCCTTCGGGCGGCTTTTTTTTATGGAATTGCAGATGGGGGCATGCGCGCCGCATTAAGGGAGTGTCAATGAAACAGGGTTGTGTGACGCGATGGCTGGGGGGGACTGCGGTTCTTGGGCTTCTGCTGCAATTGACGGCGTGTTCATCGCCGGCGTCAGCGCCTGAGCAGGTCGGTCCAGATTCGACTCCCTGGGCGGTGCTGTCAGCCGGTAATCAGCGCACGCCAGGCTGGCAGCATTACCTTTTCCCAAGCAAGTCTCCCAGCCAATTTCGTTACGTACAGAAGGACGGGCGTGCCGCGATGGCGGCGAACTCTGTATCTTCTGCCAGCATGTTGCGTCAGGTGATGCGGGTGGAGCCCGCGGAGCTGGCCGACCTGCGATTCTCGTGGAAAGTACCTGCGTTGATAGCGCATGCCGACATGGCCCTGCGCGATGCCGATGATTCGCCGGTGCGCATCCTGCTCATGTTCGAGGGTGATCGTAGCAAATTTTCCAGTAAAAATGCCATGCTGTCCGAATTGGCGCGCGCCCTGACAGGGGAAGAGTTGCCCTACGCAACCTTGATGTATGTGTGGTGCAATACGCGCGCTCCAGGTACGGTGATAGTCAATCCCCGGACCGACAGGGTACGCAAACTGGTGGTTGAATCGGGCACCGGCAACCTTCAGCAATGGATCGATTACAAGCGCGATATCCGCAAGGACTATGAAACAGCTTTTGGCGAAGCGCCGGGTGCACTTGTTGGCATTGGCATCATGACTGACAGCGACAACACACGCACCAGCACCCAGGCCTGGTATGGGCCTGTCACCCTTGGAACTGTTGCAAGAGTGCGCTAACCGGTGTTCTGGCTCAGGAGTTGCGAGCGTCTCATCCGCGCGCAAGCCCTGTACGCATCATGGACGTATTTCAGGGGAAACCCCTTGCGTGCCTCCTAGATCGCGGTTGTATATTTGTCCCTTCCTTTCGAGAGAGAGAAATCATGAAATTTCAACCCCTCCTGATAGCTGCTGGAGCGGCCGCAGTTCTGGCAACCGCGCCGGTCCTCGCCAAGACCTTCAAATGGCCCAGCGCGAGTGACATTCCGACCTTCGACATCCATTCACAAAACAATGCGCTGGGCAACGGCGTTCATGCGGCCGTCTACGATTCGCTGGTTTATTACAGCAGCCGCACTTTCAAGGTGGAGCCGCAATTGGCAACCGCCTGCTGACCGAGGCCTTGCAACTGTCCAATGACACGGTCTCGCACATTCCTTTGCACAACCAGATCATTCCATGGGCGATGAAGACGAACATTGACGTGGTGCATCGCGCCGACAACCGGCTCGACTGGCGCCTGATCAAGATCAATTGAAGTCGATGCAAAAAGAGGGCCCTCCGGGGCTCTTTTTCATGGTGTTTTCTTTAAGCCTAAAGGAAATCCCGGTATCGGCACAGTGCTTGCTCTGCTAGCATTGGCCCACTCTGAAAACCATACCCCGATGTTTGCATTTATTCTCCGTCGCCTGCTTCAGGCCGTGATCGTGATGGTTGCTGTGGCCTTTATTTCCTTCATGCTGTTCCAGTATGTGGGTGACCCCTTGGTGTCTCTCCTCGGGCAGGACGCAAAGCCCGACCAGATCGCAGCGCTGCGCGCCGATCTGGGGCTGGACAAGCCCTTTTTCGTGCAATTCGGCCACTTTTTGCTCAATGCCGTGCAGGGAGAGTTCGGTTTGAGTCTGCGCCAGGGTGCCAAGGTTTCCCGCCTGATTGCCGAACGCTTTCCCGCCACGCTGGAACTGGCGCTGGTGGCCGCGGCGATGGCGCTGGTGATTGGTGTTCCCATGGGTGTGTATGCGGCTCTGCGCCGCGGGACCTTTCTGAGCCAGGTACTGATGACGGTGTCCCTGCTGGGTGTCTCGCTCCCCACCTTCCTGATCGGGATCTTGCTGATTCTCTCTTTCTCGGTGGGCCTGGGCTGGTTTCCCAGTTTCGGGCGCGGTGATGTGGTGCAAATGGGCTGGTGGAGCAGCGGGTTGTTGACCGCCAAAGGCTGGCATCACATTGTCCTGCCGGCCGTGACGCTGGCCATTTTCCAGCTGACGCTGATCATGCGGCTGGTGCGTGCTGAAATGCTCGAAGTGCTGCGTACCGACTACATCAAGTTCGCGCGCGCGCGTGGGCTGTCCAACCGTGCCATCCATTTCGGGCATGCACTCAAGAACACCCTGGTGCCGGTACTCACCATCACTGGCCTGCAACTCGGAGGGCTGATCGCCTTCGCGATCATCACCGAAACCGTGTTTCAGTGGCCTGGCATGGGCTTGCTGTTCATCCAGGCCGTGACCTTTGCCGACATTCCCGTGATGGCGGCCTACCTGTGTCTGATCGCGCTGATCTTTGTGGTGATCAACCTGGTCGTTGATCTGCTCTACTTCGCCGTTGACCCGCGCCTGCGCATGGGCGGGGGAGGTCACTGATGCTCGCGCCCCGTCCCGCCGCAACACTGAAGGCCAGCGGTCGCGCTTTTGCGCAAATTTCCGAATTCCATCCAGAACTCACAGCCTTTCGCCGTGACCTGCATGCCCACCCGGAGCTCGGTTTCGAAGAGGTCTACACCGGCGCCCGTGTGAAGGAAGCGCTCGAGCGCTGCGGCGTGGATGAGATCCATGCCGGCATCGGCAAGACGGGACTGGTCGGGATCATCAAGGGCCGGCAAAGCAGCAGCGGCAAGATGATCGGCTTGCGGGCCGACATGGACGCGTTGCTGATGACCGAACACAATGACTTTGCCTGGAAATCCTCGCGTTCCGGCCTGATGCACGGCTGCGGCCACGACGGGCACACGGCGATGCTGGTGGGCGCGGCGCGTTATCTGGCCGCCACACGCAATTTCGACGGCACGGCCGTGCTGATTTTCCAGCCCGGCGAAGAAGGTTTTGCCGGCGCCCGCGTCATGATTGAAGACGGTTTGTTCGACCGTTTTCCGGTGCAGGCCGTGTATGGCATGCACAACTGGCCGTCCATGAAACCCGGCACGGTGGGAATCAACGCCGGCCCCATGATGGCGGCTGCTGACAGGATCACCATCGACATCACCGGGCGAGGCGGGCATGGCGCCCACGCCTACATGACGGTGGATCCGGTACTGGTGGCCGGGCACATCATCACGGCGGTGCAAAGCATCGTTTCGCGCAACGTCAAGCCCAATGACAGCGCCGTGATCAGCCTGTGTGCGATGCACGCAGGCGACCTGGGCGCCATGAGTGTGGTACCGGGCAAGGCCACGCTGGTGGGCACGGTCCGCACCTTCAGTCCTGACGTGCAGGACATGGTAGAGAAACGCCTTCATGAGTTGTGCGGTGCAATTGCCCTGGGTTTCGGTGCCACCGCCTCCGTGAACTACGAGCGTATTTACCCCGCCACCATCAATTCGGACAAGGAAGCCATATTTGCAGGAGACGTGGCCGAAGCCCTGCTGGGTGCGGACCATGTGGTGCGCGATATGGAGCCCAGCATGGGCGCGGAAGATTTTTCCTTCATGCTGCAGGTCAAGCCCGGTGCCTACATGCGTATCGGCCAGGGAGCCGAGAACGGTATCGGCAGCTGTTTCCTGCACAACAGCCGCTACGATTTCAACGACGACATTTTGCCGCTGGGCGCTGCATTGCATGCAGGCCTGGCTGAGCAGTTCATGCCTCTTTCCACGACGCGCTAAACACCTTTGTTCAACAGGAGAAACCTATGATTTTCAAGAAAAAATCCGCTTTTGCCTTAGTAGGTACTGCACTTGCTGCTACTACTTTCGTAGCGTCGGCAGTGACTTTGCGGGTTGGCAACCAGGGGGATGCCCAGTCACTGGATCCGCATTCGCTCAATGAATCCCTGCAACTGACGGTGGTGGGCAATGTTTACGAGCCGCTGGTCACGCGCGACCGCAACTACAAGCTGGCACCTGCGCTGGCCACCGACTGGAAGCAGACCTCGCCCACCGTCTGGCGTTTCAACCTGCGCAAGGGTGTCGAGTTCCATGACGGAACGCCGTTCACCGCCGATGACGTGATCTTCAGCTATGAGCGCGCCAAGGGCGACGGCTCCGACATGAAAAGTTATGTCGGCCAGATCAAGGAAATCAAGAAGATCGATGCGCACACCATCGACTTCGTGCTGAACAACCCCTTTCCTATCCTGCCCGAGCTGTTCACCCAGTGGCACATGATGAGCAAGAAGTGGTGCGAAACCAACCAGGCCACCAAGCCGGTGGACCGGCGCAAGGGCATTGAAAACGCCGCATCCTTCCGCGCCAACGGTACCGGCCCTTTCCGCGTGCGCGAGCGCCAGCCCAACGTGAGGACGACCTTCTCACGCAGTGGCAACTACTGGGGCAAGATCGACGGCAACGTGGATGAGGTCATTTTCAACGTGATTGGCAACGACAGCACCCGTGTGGCCGCTTTGTTGTCCGGCGAGGTTGACGTGATGGAGCCGGTGCCGGTGCAGGACGTCGCCCGGATCCAGGCGAACACCACTCTCAAGGTGTTGCAGGGCCCCGAATTGCGCGTGATTTTCCTGGGCATGGACCAGAAGCGCGACGAGCTGCTGTTTTCCAGCGTCAAGGGCAAAAACCCGTTCAAGGACAAACGTGTCCGCCAGGCCTTTTACCAGGCCATCGACATCGAGGCCATCAAGAACCGCGTGATGCGCGGTGCAGCGACACCGATGGCGCTGCTGCTTCCGCCACAGGTCAAGGGCTTTGCGCCCGACCTGGCCAAGCGCCTGCCGTTTGACCTGGAAGCTGCCAAGAAGCTGATGGCTGACGCCGGTTACGGCGCAGGGTTCGAGCTCAAGATGAATTGCCCGAACGACCGCTACGTGAACGACGGCGAGATCTGCCAGGCCGTGGCCGCCAACCTGTCGCGCATCGGGGTCAAGATCAACCTCGAAGCCGAAACCAAAAACAACTACTTCCCGAAAATCCTGCGCCGCGACACCAGCTTCTACATGCTGGGCTGGACGGCCAGCACGGTGGATGCGCACAACGTGCTTTACCCCATCATGTCCACACCGGGCGAAGGTGGCCGCGGCCAGTTCAATCTGGGCTCCTACAGCAACGCCCGGGTCGATGAACTTACCAACCTGGTGGCATCCGAAACCGACGACAAGAAACGCAACGAGATGATCCGCGAAGCGCTCAAGATCCACCAGGACGACGTGGGCCATTTGCCGCTGCACCAGCAGGCGATCAACTGGGCCGCCAAAAAGAACATTGAGCTTGTGCAGTGGCCCGACAACGGCATGCCCTGGAAATTTGTCAAACTCAATAAGTAAATCCGGTTGATGAAAAGCGCGCTATCCCGATTGTGGGATGGCGACGTCGGCTACAGCTTTCGCACCTCTCCGGTGGCGATGGCTGCAGCTGCAGTCGCCCTGATCTGCATCTTCTGTTCGGTGTTTGCGGGCTTCGTGGCTCCGCACAATCCGTTTGACCTCACCACGCTCGAACTCAGTGATGCGCGCCTGCCTCCGGCCTGGTCGGCAGAGGGTTCCAGCAAATACCTGCTGGGCACTGATGACCAGGGCCGTGACATCCTGTCGGCGCTGATGTACGGTGCCCGCGTTTCCCTGGCCGTCGGCTTTGCTTCGGTGGTTCTATCGGTCGTGTTCGGTGTCGGCCTGGGTCTGTTGGCCGGGTTTTATGGCGGCTGGATTGATTCGGCCCTGATGCGCCTGTGCGACGTGATGCTGTCTTTTCCGGCCATTCTGGTGGCCTTGCTGATTGCCGGTGTCGGCCGCGCGTTGTTTCCCCATGCGCAGGATTCACTCGCCCTGGGGGTCCTGATCATCTCGATCACGCTCACAGGCTGGGTGCAATACGCCAGGACGGTGCGCGGCTCGACCCTGGTCGAGCGCAACAAGGAATATGTGCAGGCCGCACGCGTGACGGGCGTTGCGCCCATGCGCATCATGCGCCGCCATGTGTTGCCCAATGTCATGGGCCCGGTCCTGGTGCTGGCAACCATCCAGGTGGCCACGGCCATCATCACCGAAGCCACTCTGTCTTTCCTGGGTGTGGGCGCGCCGCCCACATCACCTTCGCTGGGCACGCTGATCCGCATCGGCAACGACTACCTGTTTTCCGGCGAATGGTGGATCACCGTGTTTCCCGGCCTGATGCTGGTGGCGATTTCGCTCAGCGTCAATCTGCTGGGCGACTGGCTGCGCGATGCGCTCAATCCCAGACTAAGATGACACCCCCGAAGCAGCCTGCGGCCGCCACCCCCTCGAGGGGGCGCCACCAGCGGCCCGGCAAAGCCGGTTCCGCGGTGTCCGCTTGAACAGAACCTACCGGCCCAATCAATGAGTCTTTTACAAGTCAAGAACCTGATCGTCGAGTTCCCCGGCCGGCGCGGCACGCTGCGGGCGCTGGACGATATTTCCTTTGATATCGCGCCGGGTGAAATCCTGGGCGTGGTCGGAGAGTCGGGCGCCGGCAAGTCGCTGACCGGCGCTGCCATCATCGGCTTGCTGGAGCCGCCCGGCCGTATCGGCGGCGGGCAGATCATGCTCGAAGGGGAGCGTATCGACAACCTGCCTTACGAGCAGATGCGTCATATCCGTGGCCGCAAGATAGGCGCGATCTTCCAGGACCCGCTCACTTCGCTGAACCCGCTGTACACCGTGGGGCGGCAACTGATCGAAACCATCCAGACCCATCTGCCGGTGAGCAACGTGGAAGCGCGCCAGCGCGCCATTGCCTTGCTGCAGGATACCGGCATTCCAGCGGCCGAGCAGCGCATCGAGCACTTCCCGCACCAGTTTTCGGGTGGCATGCGCCAGCGCGTGGTCATTGCCCTGGCCCTGGCCGCCGAGCCCAAGCTGATCGTCGCCGACGAACCCACAACGGCGCTCGATGTGTCCATCCAGGCGCAGATCATCATGCTGCTCAAGAACATCTGCAAGAAGCGCGGCGCCGCCGTCATGCTGATCACCCACGACATGGGCGTGATCGCCGAGACCTGTGACCGCGTGGCCGTGATGTACGCAGGGCGCATTGCCGAAATCGGCCCCGTGCACGAGGTCATCAATCACCCGGCTCATCCCTATACCGCCGGCCTGATGGCTGCAATTCCCGACATCACCCTGGACCGCGAACGACTCAACCAGATTGATGGTGCCATGCCCCGCCTGAACGCCATCCCGACAGGATGCGCCTACAACCCGCGTTGCCCCAAGGTGTTCGACCGTTGCCGGCAGGACAGGCCAGATCTGTTGCCTGCCGGGGCCACGCGCGCTGCCTGTTGGCTGCATGACGCCCACCCCGGAGTTGCAGCATGAGCATCCCGGCACCACTGGTTCAGGCCAACGACCTCGCCAAAACCTTTGACGTATCGCCACCCTGGCTGAACCGGGTGCTCGAAGGCAAACCAAGGCTGATGCTGAACGCCGTTGACGGTGTCAGCTTCGAGATCGAAAAAGGCAAGACACTGGCCCTGGTTGGAGAGTCGGGTTGCGGCAAGAGTACGGTGGCCCGCCTGCTGGTGGGCTTGTACGAGCCGACGCGCGGCGGCCTGACCTTCGACGGAAAAGATGCCCATGCAGCGTTCAGGACGCCGCAGGGCCGGCAGCTGCGCCGCCGCATCCAGATGATTTTCCAGGACCCCTACGCGAGCCTGAACCCGCGCTGGATCGTCGAAGACATCGTGGGGGAACCGCTCCGGGAACACGGCCTGATCACGAACGAAGCTGAACTCAAGGCGCGGGTGGGCGAGCTGCTCAAGTCGGTGGGCCTGTCGCCGCTGGACATGGTCAAGTACCCGCACCAGTTTTCCGGAGGCCAGCGTCAACGCATCTCGATTGCCCGGGCGCTCGCCACCGAACCGGAATTCCTGGTTTGCGACGAGCCGACCTCGGCACTGGATGTCAGCGTGCAGGCGCAGGTGCTCAACATCATGAAAGACCTGCAGCGCGAGCGCGGGCTGACCTACCTGTTCATCTCGCACAACCTGGCGGTGGTGCGCCATGTCAGCGACCAGGTGGGCGTGATGTACCTGGGGCGCCTGGTTGAACTGGCCGACAAGCAGACGCTGTTTGCCGCGCCAAGGCATCCCTATACGCGCATGCTGCTGGACGCCATTCCGAAAATGCACGACATCGGCCGGGACCGTACACCGGTGCAGGGCGAAGTGCCCAACCCCCTGAGCCCGCCGACCGGCTGCACCTTCCATCCGCGCTGCCCGCATGTCAATGACCGCTGCCGTGTTGAACGGCCGCAGCTCCTGAGCATCCAGGGCGTGAAGATTGCCTGCCATGCAGTGGAAGAAGGGCGCATCTAGCTGCTACTGTTTTTGTAGCTGCTCGCGCCCGTCTGGAAAGGGCTGGAGGTTGTTTATATATTGTAAAAAAGGCCTGCGGGCCTTTTTTACATGGCAGGCTCAGGCGTAACGCTTGCTGCGCAGGTTGTTCTTCATTTCCTTGAGCAGGGGCTGCAGCTTGTCTCCGCCGATACGCAGGGCCACCGTGGTCGCCAGGATGTCGATGATCATCAGATGCAGCAGGCGGGACACCATGGGGCTGTAGCGGTCGTAGCCTTCCGGATGATCTGCGGCCAGGTGGATATGGCCGGCGGCAGCCAGCGGCGAGCCGCTGGCGGTGATGACGATGGTGGTGGCGCCTTTTTTGCGAGCGATGTCGCAGGCATCCATCAGGTCGCGTGTCCGCCCCGAGTTGGAGATGATCACCACGCAGTCGCCCGGCTTGAGCAGCGAAGCGCTCATGACCTGCAGGTGGCCGTCACTGTAGGCGATGGCATGCACCCCGAGGCGAAAGAACTTGTGCTGAGCATCCTGCGCGACGATGCCGGAGTTCCCGACACCGAAAAATTCGATGCGCTGCCCGTTCCTGTAGGCGGAAACCAGCGCCAGCGCCGCCTTTTCAATGAGCGCCGGGCTGGCGTCATTGCGGTACTTCAGGAAGGCGGCCACCGTGTTGTCGATCACCTTGACCAGCACGTCGCCGGTCTTGTCATCGGTATCGACGCTGCGGTGGATAAAAGGCACGCCTTCGCTGACGTTGCCGGCCAGTTTCAGCTTGAAGTCCGACAGCCCGTCATAACCGACGCTGCGGCAAAAGCGGATCACCGTCGGTTTGCTAACCCGCGCGCGCGCGGCCAGTTCGGTCACCGGCAGGTTGGCAAAAGCACGTGCGTCACTGAGCACCAGATGCGCCACACGCTGTTCGGCCGGAGCCAGCGAAGGCAGGCAGGCCTTGATGCGATCAAGCACGGGATAAGCTCCAAACGTCGCGAACTACGTTCCCGATGGTGTATTCCAAGCAGGGGCCGCGGGTCCGGCTTTGCCGGCCCGCGGGCGCAGCGGCTCCCTCGGGGGGCAGCGCAGTACGCGAAGCGACAAGCGTGGGGGTCAAGACTCTTCGCTCCACCAATGGTTGTCCCGCGCAATCATCGCGCTCGACGCGCTAGGCCCCCAGGTGCCCGCCGTATAGGGCCGCGGCCCATCCGCATCGTGTTGCCAGGCGTCCAGGACAGGCTCGACCCAGCGCCAGGCTTCTTCCTGCTCGTCACTGCGCACAAACAGGTTCAAGCGGCCGTCGATCACGTCCAGCAGCAGACGTTCATAGGCGCCGACACGTTCAGTACCAAAACGTTTGTCGAAGTCCAGGTCGAGCTGGACCGGTGCCAGGGTCTGGCTGGCTGCGCGGCTGCCTTGCCGGTTGTCCTGGCCTTGCGCCAGCAGGTGCAGCTCCAGCCCGTCCTTGGGCTGCAGGTTGATCACCAGCCGGTTGCCGGCTCCCTGCGGTGACTTGAAAATGGCGTGCGGTGTCGGACGGAAATTCACTTCGATGTGCGCATCGCGATCGGCCAGGCGTTTGCCGGTCCGGATGTAAAACGGCACGCCGGCCCAGCGCCAGTTGGCGATCTCTGCGCGCAAGGAGACGAAGGTTTCGGTCCGGCTGTCCGGGTTGACGCCGGTTTCCTGCAGGTAGCCGGGGACAGCTTCGCCGTTGATGTTGCCTGCGGTGTACTGGCCGCGAATCACGTGTTGTTTCAGTGTTTCGGGTGTCCAGGCCTTGAGCGAACGCAGCACCTTGAGTTTCTCGTCGCGTATCGCATCGGCATGCGCATTGATTGGGGGCTCCATGCCGATTGCGCAGAGCAGCTGCAGCGCATGGTTTTGCACCATGTCGCGCAGCGCGCCGGTGTTGTCGTAAAAAGCGCCGCGTTTTTCGACGCCGAGTTCCTCGGCAATCGTGATCTGGATGTTGGCAATCGTCTCGCGACGCCACAGCGGCTCGAACAGCGAGTTGCCAAAACGCAGCGCAAACAGGTTTTGCACCGAAGGCTTGCCCAGGTAATGGTCAATTCGGAAGATCTGCTTTTCCGGCAGCACGCGCAGCACGGCTTCGTTGATGGCGCGGTTCGAGGCGAGGTCGTGGCCCAGCGGCTTTTCCAGCACCACGCGGGTTTGCGGTCCATTGAGTCCGACGGCCGCCATGTTTTCGCAAATGGCCTTGAACAGCGTGGGCGCGGTGGCCAGGTACATCACCACGGTGTCGGCTTGGCGCTCCTTGAGCATGGAGGCCAGCTGCGCATAGTCGGCTGGGCCGGACAGGTCCATGCGCAGGTAGTGCAGCAGCGCGGCGAAACGCTCGAATTCGTCACCGGTGGGGCGCTTGGCGAGCTCCACGCTGTCAAAACGTGAGCGGATCAGCTCACGGTACTGGGCGTCACTCATTGCATCGCGGCCCACACCCACGATACGGCCGTCTTTGGGCAGTGAGCCGTGACGAAAGGCCTGGAACAACGCGGGCATCAGTTTGCGCCAGGTGAGGTCGCCGGTACCGCCAAACAGGACCAGATCAAAGCTCATGTTTTCCTTTCCAGGCCGTCATGTAATAAAGTTTCACGTATTGTTGCCATAATGGTAACTCATACGGGCTTTGGTCTTACAGTGCCACGGCCGGGGCCAATTTACACTTTCACCACCATGAACCAACTCGAAGCCCTCAAACAGTTCACCACCGTGGTGGCCGACACCGGCGATTTCAGGCAGCTCGACGCCTACAAGCCGCAGGACGCGACCACGAACCCCTCGCTGATTCTCAAGGCCGTGCAAAAGCCCGACTACCAGCCACTGCTGCTTGACACCGTGGCGAAATTCCGCGGTTGTGCGCTGGATGAAACCATGGACCGGCTGCTGGTGCGGTTTGGTTGCGAAATCCTGTCCATCATTCCAGGCCGCGTTTCGACCGAGGTCGATGCGCGCCTGAGCTTTGACAGCAACGCGACCTTCACACGCGGCGAACGCCTCATTGAGCTGTACCAGGCCGAAGGCATCCATATCGATCGGGTATTGATCAAGGTGGCCGCGACCTGGGAGGGCATCGAAGCCGCGCGCCGGCTCGAGGACCGCGGCATCCACACCAACCTCACGCTGCTGTTTTCCTTTTGCCAGGCCGTCGCCTGTGGGCAGGCCGGCGTGCAACTGATTTCCCCTTTCGTCGGGCGCATTTACGACTGGTACAAAAAGTCGGCCGGCGCTGCCTGGGACGAGAGCGCCCATGCCGGCGCCAATGACCCCGGCGTGCAGTCGGTGCGCGAGATCTACAACCACTACAAACACTTCGGCATCCCCACCGAGGTCATGGGAGCGAGTTTTCGCAACCTGGGGCAGATCACCGCTCTGGCCGGCTGCGACTTGCTGACCATCAGCCCCGAGCTCCTGGGCCAGCTGGCTGCCAGCAGTGCGCCGCTGGAGCGCGCGCTGGATGCCAAGGCGGCCCAGGCGCTGGATTTGCCGGCGGTCAATTTTGACGAAGTGACTTTCCGCTATGCGCTCAACGAAGATGCCATGGCCACTGAAAAGCTGGCTGAAGGCATACGTGCTTTCGCCGCAGATGCGGTGAAACTTGAACAGTTGATGCTGGCTGCATGAGTGCTCCCGCTACCTTCCGTTGCCACCAGACGGCTGCCTGGGCGGGACTGCAGGCCTGTTTTGATGCCTCCGGGAAAACCTTCGACCTGCGCGAAGCGTTTGCCGCCAATCCCCGGCGCTTCTCGGATTTCAGCCAGGATGCGCCGCATGTCTTTGCCGACCTGTCCAAGAACCTGATCAACGCGTCCGTCCAGGCCCTGTTGCTGGACCTGGCGCACCAGTGTGGCCTGGAGCAACACCGGGACGCCATGTTTGCCGGCGAGAAGATCAACCGCACGGAAGACCGTGCCGTCATGCATTTTTTATTGAGAAATCCGCCTCGGGCCCAGGTAGATCGGGCGCAAGCAGCTACTGAAAAGATAGCAAATGAGCTTTCCCTGGTGCATGAAACCCTGGCCGCCATGCTGACCTATGCGGAACAGGTGCGCGTGGACGGCGCCATCACCGACATCGTCAACATCGGCATTGGCGGCTCCGACCTGGGCCCGCAAATGGCGGTGCTGGCGCTGGAAGAGTTCCGGCTCCCAGGCAAGCGCCTGCACTTTGTTTCCAATGTTGACGGCCATGAGCTGGCCGGTGTGCTTGCGCAGCTCCAACCGCAGAACACATTGTTCCTGATTGCCTCCAAGACCTTCACGACCACCGAAACCATGACCAACGCCGTGTCGGCGAAACTCTGGTTCGAGGCGCAGGGCGGCAAGGACATCGCACGGCACTTCGCGGCGCTGACGACCAATGTCGCAGCAGCCAACGCGTTCGGCATCAGCACCACCTTTGGTTTCTGGGACTGGGTGGGCGGGCGCTATTCGCTGTGGTCGGCCATCGGCCTGCCGCTGGCGATTGCCATCGGCGCACAGGGCTTCCGGGATTTTTTGGCCGGAGCGCACGCCATGGACGAGCATTTTCGCAGCGCGCCGCTGGAGCGCAATTTGCCGGTGCGCCTGGGCCTGCTCGATGTCTGGTACCGCAACTTTCACGGTTTCACCAGCCGCAGTATCGCGCCCTACAGCAGCGCCCTGCGCCGCCTCCCGGCCTACCTGCAGCAACTGGAGATGGAGAGCAACGGCAAACGCGTGGATGTGAATGGGCAGGCGCTTCCCTTCGCCACGGCGCCTGTCCTCTGGGGCGAACCGGGTACCAACGGCCAGCATGCCTATTTCCAGATGCTGCATCAGGGCACGGACGTGGTGCCGGTGGAGTTTGTCGCAGTCAAAAAAGCCGGCCATGGCTTGCCCGGCCACCATGAGAAGCTGCTGGCCAATGTCCTGGCCCAGGCTCAGGCCCTGATGCTGGGCAAGCATGACGCGGGCGGCCACAAGCACTTCCCCGGCAACCGTCCGAGCACCTTCCTGCTGCTGGATGAACTGACACCCGCCAGCCTGGGTTCGTTGATTGCCCTGCAGGAACACCGTGTCTTTGTCAGCGGCGCCATTTGGGGCATCAACAGTTTTGACCAGTGGGGCGTCGAGCTTGGCAAGGTGCTGGCCAGGGATATAGAAGCCAGGCTGGCGACGGGTGATGACACAGGGCTGGACGGGTCGACTTCCGGACTGTTGCAAAAGATCATTTCCGGCTGATTTCCGGTCGGCTTTGTGCAGTATTTCATTGCGGGTGCGTGGAATTCCATGGTCAACTGCCTGTACTGACCTGACTACCTTTGCGACCCATGCCGACCCACCCCGCGCGCGTCTTCCGCCGCCTCCGTTCTTCTTCAAGCCTGCCGGCATTCCCCGCACAACGTTTCAGCGGCTTCGCCATGGTATGGCTGGCCATGAGCCTCATGGCGGGGTGCGCCACACACGTGGGCCAGGATGCGGATGTGGATGATGCCGAGCCGGTTTCCCAAGGCGGAACGCTGGGGCCAGCGCTTGGCGTGAGCGGTACCCCTTGGGCGAAGCTGAGCATTCCTGCAAAAACCGGTGGTCGCAAGGCGGATGACCTCGCCTGGGAGATTTTCCGGGTGCCGGGTAAGCAACCCACCAGCTACAGCCACGTCCGGCACGAAGGCCGTGACGCGGTGCGCGCCGTGGCCGATGCCACCGGCAGCATCCTGCGGCACCGCCGGCGTATTGAGCCCGTCGATCTGGGTCGCATCAGTTTTTCGTGGAACGTGCCTTCGTCCGGGGCTGGCGCCAACACGGCACTTGCAGAGCTGGACGATGTGCCTGTGCGCGTGGTTCTGGCTTTCGAAGGCGATCGCTCGCGCTTTTCCCTCAAGAATTCCCTGCTGTCGGAGTTGAGCCTCATGCTGACCGGCGAAGAGTTGCCCTTTGCCACGCTGATCTATGCCTGGTCGCGCGTGAACAAATCGGGTGATGTCGTGATGAACGACCGCACCGACCGCATTCGCAAACTCATCGTGAATTCGGGCGACCAGGGCTACAACCAATGGCTCAGTTACGAGCGGGACATCCGGGCGGACTACCGCAAGGCCTTTGGTGAAGAGCCTGGTGCCCTGCTGAGCTTCGCAGTTTTTACCGAGGGTGAAAGAAACAAGGGCCAGCTGCAGGCTTTTTACGGTCCACTGAAACTCTTGCCTGCTCCCGAGGCAGGGCAAACCGCGGCGACGGTTCTACCGCAAGGGGAAGGCGGGGTGGATTTCTCTCAACTCCAGGCCGGGCAGGGGCGCTGACCTTCCTGACGGCGCGGCTTGCAAAGGGCTGCTTGACTTATCATGGCGCGGGGGAATTTGCCCTTGCACACTCCTGAGGAGGAGAACAACATGAACTTCGGCCAAGCCATCTCGACCTGCTTTTCCAAGTACGCCACGTTTTCAGGGCGCGCATCGCGTCCTGAATTCTGGTGGTTCTTACTGTTCCAGATCCTGGTCTCCATCGTCACATCGTTTCTTGGCGAGCTGATCAACGGCTTGGCGGCCCTGGCGCTGCTGCTGCCGGCACTGGCTGTCGGTGCACGACGGTTGCATGACATCGGCAAGAGCGGCTGGTGGCAGCTCATCATGCTCACCGTTATTGGTGTGCTGGTGCTGATTTACTGGTGGGTTCAGCCCAGCAGCGAAGGTGGCAGCGAGTACGACGCCGGATCAACCTGATTTCAAACGCGCATGAAAAAACCCGCAGGGCGTGAGCCCTGCGGGTTTTTTGTTTGTTGTCCGGATGCCCGGACGGCGTAGCGAGCAGGTGCCAGGCTAGGTGGACGGAGCGCAGGAACCGGAGCGTACCTTGGGGTACGTGAGGATTTCGAGCACCGCCCAACGACGCATGGCGCCTGCGCAGTAGCCGGATTACATGCCCATGTCGCCCATGCCGCCCATACCACCCATGCCGCCAGGCATGCCACCGCCGGCGCCGGACTCGTCTTTCGGAGCCTCGGCAACCATGCATTCGGTCGTCAGCATCAGCGACGACACGGACGCTGCGTTTTGCAGGGCAGTGCGGGTTACCTTGGTGGGGTCCAGGATACCCATGTCGATCATGTCGCCATAGGTGCTGTTGGCGGCGTTGTAGCCGTAGTTGCCTTTGCCAGCCAGCACTGCATTGACCACAACGCTTGGCTCTTCGCCGGCGTTGGAGACGATGATGCGCAGCGGCTCTTCGATGGCGCGCAGGATCAGCTTGATGCCGGCGTCCTGGTCAGGGTTGTCGCCCTTGATGGTGCCTGCAGCCTGTTTGGCGCGCAGCAGTGCCACGCCGCCACCGGCCACAATGCCTTCTTCCACGGCAGCGCGGGTCGCGTGCAATGCGTCTTCGACGCGGGCTTTCTTTTCTTTCATCTCGACTTCGGTGGCAGCGCCGACCTTGATCACGGCAACACCGCCGGCCAGCTTGGCCACGCGCTCTTGCAGTTTTTCGCGGTCATAGTCGCTGGTCGCTTCTTCGATCTGGACACGGACCTGCTTGACGCGGGCTTCGATGTCAGCAGCTGCGCCGGCGCCGTCGATGATGATGGTGTTTTCCTTGCCCACTTCGATGCGTTTGGCCTGGCCGAGGTCGGCCAGCGTCACTTTTTCGAGGGTCAGGCCGACTTCTTCAGCAATCACCTTGCCGCCGGTCAGGGTGGCGATGTCTTCCAGCATGGCTTTGCGGCGGTCGCCGAAACCAGGGGCCTTGACAGCCACAACCTTCAGGATGCCGCGGATGGTGTTGACCACCAGCGTGGCCAGGGCCTCGCCTTCGACGTCTTCCGAGATGATCAGCAGCGGACGGCTGGACTTGGCAACTTGCTCAAGCGTAGGCAGCAGGTCGCGGATGTTGCTGATTTTCTTGTCGTAGAGCAGCACAAACGGGTTGTCCAGGATCGCGGACTGCTTTTCCGGGTTGTTGATGAAGTAGGGCGACAGGTAGCCGCGGTCAAACTGCATGCCTTCAACCACGTCGAGTTCGCTGTTCAGCGACTTGCCGTCTTCAACGGTAATAACGCCTTCTTTGCCGACCTTGTCCATCGCTTCAGCGATGATCTTGCCGACTTCTTCGTCGCTGTTGGCGGAAATGGTGCCGACCTGGGCAATTTCCTTGCTGGTGGTGGTGGGCTTGGACGCTTTTTTCAGCTCTTCGACCAGGGCTGTCACAGCCTTGTCGATGCCGCGCTTCAGGTCCATCGGGTTCATGCCGGCGGCGACATATTTCATGCCTTCGCGGACGATGGCTTGTGCCAGAACGGTAGCGGTTGTGGTGCCGTCACCAGCGATGTCGGAGGTCTTGGAAGCCACTTCCTTGACCATCTGCGCGCCCATGTTCTGCAGCTTGTCCTTGAGTTCGATTTCTTTCGCGACGGACACACCGTCCTTGGTCACGGTGGGGGCGCCGAAAGAGCGCTCGAGCACCACGTTACGGCCTTTGGGGCCCAGGGTAACCTTGACTGCGTTGGCCAGGATGTTCACACCCTCGACCATGCGTGCGCGGGCTTCGCCGCCGAAAATGACGTCTTTTGCTGCCATGTTTATTTCTCCAGATTCAGTTAATTAGGGTTGCGGTAGGTATGCGAGAACTTACTTCTCAACTACTGCGAACAGGTCGTCTTCTTTCATGACCAGCAGTTCGTCGCCATCGACCTTGACGGTCTGGCCGCTGTATTTGCCGAACAGAACGCGGTCGCCGACCTTGACGGCCATGGCGCTGAGTTCGCCCTTGTCGTTTTTCTTGCCGGGGCCGACGGCCAGCACTTCGCCCTGATCAGGCTTTTCTGCGGCGCTGTCAGGAATGACAATGCCGGAGGCGGTTTTGGTTTCGTTTTCAACGCGTTTGACGATCACGCGGTCGTGCAGGGGACGAAGTTTCATGAGAGCTCCTGTTTTAAAACAATGGTTTTAGGATCAAAAAGCACCGCGTGAAGCGCGGTACCTGTGAACTGGCTGGCGTGAGGTGACTATTGTTAGCACTCAATACCATCGAGTGCTAATCATAAGGCCGTTTCAGGGTAGTTTCAAGCGGCCCGAGGCAAAACAGTCCCGGAAGAGCAAAAGGAGGTTCCCTGAGCCTTTTGCTGAGACTTGGCGGTGGTGAGTGTGTAGCGCCTCCCTGACTGTCCTACAAAGCTTTCGTCCAAATCTGACACAGGGTCTTGCTCGGGGTGCTTAGGCTTGCAGTTTCAATACCGCCATGAAGCGGGACCCCTCCAAGGAAAAGCGATGAATCAATTCAGCATGGATCTGGCCAGTCACCCCGCGCTCCGGATGGACAGCCGGCTTGGGACGGGCGACAAAATCAGGAGCGCAGGATCACCCATGGGCGTGGTCCGTTCAGCCTGGCCATTTCTGGTCAAGGCCCAGCGTAAACCTGAGCCCGCTGAAACGGGCAACACGGATACCTGTTCAGGATTCGTCAGTTGAGATCCGGTTTCATACAGGGCAAACATCATGCATGACGTCAGCGTAGGACAGGCCGACGGCCGCGACGACAATGAAAACGAGGTCCAGAAAGACCGGACCCTGAACAAGACCTTCGGCGAAGAGGGTACAAACAAAACCCAGCCCAAGCCGAACCCGCATGCCAAACCCTCGGATGTACCGAGTGGCGGCAAACATATAGAACCTTCTCCTTTTACCCGTCGTTAGTCGGGGGTGGGGGGCACAAAAAAGCCACCGTGACGGTGGCTTTTTTCCCGCTTGGCGTTGGGAAACCGTGACGCCGCCGCCGCGGCCCGTTATGTCTTTGTCTGGCTTATTTGAGCCCTGCAGCTGCCCGCAAGGTGGCAGTCTTGTCCGTCTTTTCCCATGTAAATTCCGGCTCGTCACGACCGAAGTGGCCGTAAGCAGCAGTCTTTTCATAGATGGGTCGCAGCAGGTCCAGCATCTGGATGATGCCTTTCGGACGCAGGTCAAAGTGCTCGTTGACCAAGGCCGAGAGTTTTTCGTCGGACATCACGCCCGTGCCTTCGGTGTACACCGTGACGTTCATCGGGCGTGCCACGCCGATCGCGTAGGCTACCTGGATCTGGCACTGGCGCGCCAGGCCGGCAGCCACTATGTTTTTGGCCACATAACGGGCGGCGTAAGCGGCCGAGCGGTCCACTTTCGAGGGGTCCTTGCCTGAGAATGCACCGCCACCGTGCGGGCAGGCGCCGCCATAGGTGTCCACAATGATCTTGCGGCCGGTCAGGCCACAGTCGCCCTGCGGGCCGCCGATGACGAAGCGGCCGGTGGGATTGATCAGGTACTTGGTGTCCTTGAGCCATTCCTTGGGTAGCACCGGCTTGATGATTTCTTCAATGATGGCTTCGATGAACGAGGCCTTCATCTTGTGCGGTGTTTCACTCTGGTCGGGGCTGTGCTGGGAGGAGAGCACAACGGTGTCGATGCTGTGCGGCTTGCCGTCCACGTAGCGCATGGTGACCTGGCTTTTTGCGTCCGGACGCAGGAAGGGCAGACGGCCATCCTTTCGCAACTGGGCCTGGCGCTCCACCAGGCGGTGGGCGTAATAAATCGGCGCTGGCATCAGCTCCGGCGTTTCGTCGCAGGCGTAGCCGAACATCAGGCCCTGGTCGCCGGCGCCGGTGTTCAGGTGGTCGTCGGACGCATGGTCCACGCCCTGGGCGATGTCGTTGCTCTGCTTGTCGTAGGCAACCAGCACCGCGCAACCCTTGTAGTCGATGCCGTATTCGGTGTTGTCGTAGCCGATGCGCTTGATGGTGTCGCGTGCGATCTGGATGTAGTCCACATGCGCATTGGTGGTGATTTCACCGGCCAGCACCACCAGACCGGTGTTGGTCAGGGTCTCGGCGGCCACGCGCGAAAGCGGGTCCTGTTTGAAGATGGCATCGAGGATGGCATCGGAGATCTGGTCAGCGACCTTGTCGGGATGGCCTTCGGAGACGGATTCGGAAGTAAAGAGAAAATCGTTCGCCATTGCGTACACTCCATGAAGTTAGTCGGCGCGTTGCCGGCTTGGGGTGCTTCGGCGAACGCTTTAGCAGTTTGGTTTAATGTCGCCCTGCAAGTTGTTCAGTAACTCGGCGACAGTGCCCATTATATCGTGTTGCCCCGTCGGTGGGCAGCATCAGCCTTGTCATGATCCTGCTGTTTCGTTTTTTCTCTCATTGGCCCTTGCGCGCCCTGCATGCGCTGGGCGCGGCCCTGGGTCGACTGGTCTGGCTGCTGAGTCCGGCGTACCGCAGGCAGTTCCGAGCCAACGTGGCGCAGGCCGGCATAACATTTGAGGCGGCCCGGCCGGCGATTGCCGAAGCCGGCCGTTTTGTCGCCGAACTGCCCAAGCTGTGGATGCGGCCGCCCACGGTATCCTGTCTGGGCAACGTGCAGGTCGAAGGCCAAGCCCACGCTGAGGCGGCGTTTGCCCGCGGCAGGGGGGTTATTTTTTTCGGGCCGCATTGCGGAAGCTTCGAGCTCGGTCCGCAGGCGTTGGCTGAGCTGTATGGGCCGATCACCGCGATTTACCGGCCGGCCCGCAAGGCCTGGTTGGCCAGGCTGGAGCAGATCGCCCGCAACCGCCTGAACCTGAGCGTGGTGCCGGCCAGCTTGAGCGGCATACGCCTGATGCTGAAAACCCTGAAAAGCAACCAGGCCGTGGCGTTGCTGACCGATCAGGTACCGCCTGAAGGCCAGGGCGTGTGGGCTCCCTTCTTCGGCAAACCCGCTTACACCATGACGCTGGCTGCGCGGCTGGCCCTGCAAAGTGGCGCGGCCGTATTGCCGGTCAGTTGCGAACGCCTGGCGCGCGGCCGGGGTTATTTCCTCAAGATCTGGCCACCGCTGACGGTACTGGACAGCCTGTCCAAGTCCGACATGCTGCCGGCGGTGACGGTCATCAACGAGGCGATCGAAGCCATCGTGCTGAGCCAGCCGGGCCAGTACCTGTGGGCCTATGCGCGCTACAAGCAGCCGCGCCAGCAGCCCAATGATGAGGGCGTGGTTTGAGGACGCCGCGCCAATGGCTTGGCCGCCTGGTCACCCGAACCGGCATCCGCCTGATGCAGGTGCTGGCGTTATTTCCGTTGCCCCTGGCGCGGGCGCTCGGTGTGGCCCTGGGTTGGGTGTTGTATGGCCTGGTCGGGGCGCGCCGGCGCGTCGTGCAAACGAATCTGCAGCTGTGTTTTCCCTCACTCGGCGAGGCCGAACGGCGCAGGCTGACCCAGCAGACCTTTGTGTATTTTGCGCAGGCCTGGCTGGATCGCGCCTGGCTGTGGCACGCGCCGCAGGCCTGGGTGCAGCGGCGCGTGCGGTTGACCGGCGCGGTGCACGAACTCGCCGGCGGCGACCCCACGGTGATCTTCCTGCCGCATTTTGTCGGCCTCGATGCGGCCTGGGCCGCCGCCGCCCTGCATTCGCCGCGCCAGTCGACCACCATTTACACCGACCAGTCGAACAAGCTGGTGGACCGCTGGATACTGCGCGGCCGGCAGCGTTTTGGCCACCTGCGCCTGTTCGGACGGGCCGACGGCGTCAAGCCCATCGTGACGGCCTTGCGCGAAGGGCAGCCGCTGTACCTGCTGCCCGACATGGACTTCGGTCCCGACGATTCCGTGTTTGTGCCGTTTTACGGTTTGCCGACGGCGACCGTGCCTTCGCTTTCCCGCTTCGCCCGCCTGGGCCGTGCCAAGGTGGTGCCGCTGGTGCCGCGCCTCACGCCCTGGGGCTACGAGGTGGAGGTTCTGCCGGCCTGGACCCACTTTCCGTCGGAGGATCCGGTGGCGGATACCGCCTTCATGAATACCCAGTTGCAGGCCTACATCGACACCATGCCGGCGCAGTACTACTGGGTGCACAAACGGTTCAAGACCCGGCCGGAAGAACAGCCCTCGCTCTACTAGGCCGAATTCGCCCGGACTGACAGGTATTTTCGGGCTCCAGCCCTTGTGGGGCAAGCGCAGTCGGCTATAAAAAAAGTAGCTAGCGGGCCTGGCCCAGAAAGTCCTGCAGATAGCTGGCCACCCGTTCGGGCTGTTCATGCACGATCCAGTGGGAGGCGCCCGGCACCTGCTGCAACTGCATGTCCGGCACGTAGTCGGCCAGGCCCTCGATCAGGGCCGGCGGCAAGGCGATGTCGTCGAGCGCCCAGATCACCAGCGTTGGCAATAGGACCATCAACCGTTCGCGTGCCAGCGTGACGGCGGCGGCAGCCGGATCATTGTGGGGTGGCCCGGGCCGGGACGGGCGCAGTGGCGATGCGCGGTACAGGTTGCAGCCGCCGGTGAGCCCGGCGCGCCAGACCTCGCGGTACTGGTCCCTGACGCTGTCCGTGAGCCAAGCCGGCTGGTGGCCGCTGCCGTTGGTCAGAAACTGCCACAGGCGACGGAAGTCGTCCCCGGCCAGCAGCGCCTCGGCGTCCGGGCGAATCAGGAAATTCATGTAGGCGCTGGCGGCCTGCTGGGCCGGCGAGTGCTGCAGCTCGCGCAAAAACGTGCCGGGGTGTGGCGAATTGATGATGGCGAGTTTTTTCATCAGCTGCGGCATGGCAGCAGCCAGGTTCCAGGCGACGGCACCGCCCCAGTCGTGGGCCACCAGGCATGCCAACTGGCCCCCACGCTTGTCACTGCGTGTACTGCGCTGCCCCCCGAGGGGGCGCTGCGCCTGCGGCCCGGCAAAGCCGGTTCCGCGGCCCCGGCTGGCAGGGAGGGATCCCCCGCTCTCTTCGTCGCACACCGCTGCGATCAGTGCGGCAATGTCCTGCATCAGGTGTTTGGGCCGGTAGGCGTCCACCGCGGGCGGTGCACTCGACTTCTCGAAGCCGCGCAGGTTGGGTGCGATGCAGAAGTAAGCGCCGTTTTCCGGCCTGGCAAAGTGCGCCAGCAGGGTGTCCCAGACAAACGCGCCTTCCGGAAAACCGTGGAGGAACATCAGGACGGGCCGCCCCGGGTCACCCGCCATACGGCAGGACAGGCTGATGCCGTGGGGCAGGGGAATCAGTCGGGTTTCTATCATCATGCTATGCATTCAGTAGCTGTCTACGCCCGTACTGCATGGGCTCCGGGCAGTTTTGGCTTGAAAAATGCACAAGCGGCAGATCCGGCCCTGCCAGCCGGCCGGGACTCACGCGTCGCCGGACTCTTCTTCCTGCGGCGGGGTTGTCACCGCCTTGGCGGCCTTGTCAGCCTTGACCGGCGGATGAGCCCACTGCCACAGGTGCTGGGCCACTTCTTCCACGCCTTGCCGCTTGAGCGCAGAAAACAGTTTGACATCGCCGCCGCCGGCCTGCAGTCGCACAATGGACAGCGCCTTGGCCGCCTCGGTTTTGTTGAGCTTGTCGGACTTGGTCAGTAGCACCAGAAACTTCAGGCCTTCCTCGACCCGCGGGCGGATCACGTCCAGCAGGATTTCATCGAGCTCGGTCAGTCCCAGGCGCGGATCGCACAGCAGCACCACGCCCTTGAGGTTGTCGCGCGTCTGCAGGTAATTGCCCATGACCTGCTGCCAGCGGTATTTGGCGGCCTTGGGCACGGCTGCGTAGCCGTAACCCGGCAGATCGGCCAGCACCGCATCGGTCACCCCCTGTTTGCCGAGCGAGAACAAATTGATGCTCTGCGTGCGGCCCGGGGTCTTGGAGGCAAAAGCCAGGCGGTTGATCTGCGTCAGCGTGTTGATGCAGGTGGACTTGCCCGCATTGGAGCGGCCGACAAAGGCAATCTCGGGAAACTCATACATCGGCAGGTGTTTGAGTTCGGGCGCCGTGGTCAGGAACTTGGCCGTGTGCAGCCAGCCCATGGCGATCTTCGCTTCGGCCGATTGCGGTGGCTGGGCTGCCAGGGTCGCAGCCATTTTGGCCGCTGCCACTTTGGGTGGGGCCCTCTTGGCCGTGGGCTTCTGCGTTTTAACGGGGGTGGATCGCGGGGATATGCTCATATTTGGGATTGTCCCCCAAGCCATTGTAAAATCACGGACTTTTGCGTTAAGTTGGCGTGCTGAAGCTTATTAATTTGAGCCGAGGCTGTGCGCCAGACAGCAACCCTCCTTTTAGAGTCAACTATTAAATCCCCCGATATGAAGCTTGTTTCCACTTCGTTGATTGCCTGTTTATTTGCCGCCCTGCTGGCTGCGCCCCTGGTTGCCCAAGCGGCCGGCGAGGCTGCTCCAGCCAAAGTGGCCAAGCCTGACCTGGTTCAGGGGGAAAAGACCTTTGCCGCGGTCTGCGTGGCATGTCATGCGGCCGACGGCAATTCTGCAATTGCCGCAAATCCAAAGCTGGCGCAGCAGCACCCGGAGTACCTGGTCAAGCAATTGCAGGAATTCAAGGCAGGAAAACGCAAAAATGCCGTCATGCAGGGCTTTGCCGCCGCGCTTTCCGATGACGACATGAAAAACATTGCTGGTTGGGTGACGACCAAAAAGGCCAAATTCGGTTTCGCCAAGGACAAGGAACTGGTCACCCTGGGCGAACGCATTTACCGCGGCGGCATTTCCGACCGCCAGGTGCCGGCTTGCGCCGGTTGCCACAGCCCCAACGGTGCTGGCATTCCCTCGCAGTACCCGCGCCTGGGTGGCCAGCATGCCGAATACACCGCGTCCCAGTTGACGGCCTTCCGCGATGGCGTGCGCAGCAACAGCCTGCAGATGACGCAGGTGGCCGCCAAATTGAACGACAAGGAAATCCGTGCGGTGGCGGACTACATTGCCGGTTTGCGTTAAATCAACCGAAAACCCGCCAAGTCCGTGAGTTTCCGGGCGGGGAAGCCTCTTTCTTGGGAAAATACGGCGGTCTACCCGCTTTGTATTGAACCCCAGCCGGAATAAGCACTCCATACCAGGCGGGTCTTTTGCAGAAGACCCGCCTTTTTTATTGCCGCCCCACCAAGCATCACGCATGACCGTTTCCAGCCACGCAGTTTCCACACACGGCCTGAGGCTCAGGTCCGGCTCGCATGCCTTGCGCTCGACGGTAGAGCTGCTGTCGTCTATGCGGTTTTCGATCTCGCTGCTCACGGTGATCTGCATCGCCTCGGTCATAGGCACGGTGCTTAAGCAGCAGGAGCCGCTTGGCAATTACGTGAATCAGTTCGGCCCGTTCTGGGCCCAGGTGTTTGGTGCCGCCAGCCTGTACACGGTGTACAGCGCGTGGTGGTTTATCCTGATTCTGGCCTTCCTCGTGGTGTCCACCTCACTGTGCATCACCCGCAACACGCCAAAAATCTTCGCCGACCTGAACCAGCTGAAGGAAAACATCCGT
This sequence comes from Polaromonas sp., assembly GCF_049790275.1. Classification (GTDB taxonomy): domain Bacteria; phylum Pseudomonadota; class Gammaproteobacteria; order Burkholderiales; family Burkholderiaceae_C; genus Polaromonas. The sequence continues at coordinate 47,379 of NZ_JBAQYR010000031.1, read as the reverse complement.
ACACAAAGCCTGAAAGCTTTCGGTCACCGCGCTGAAGCGGTGCTGGGCGAGGGGCCTGAAGCGGCAGCGCGGCGCATCGGGCAAACGCTGGTGCAGGGTGGCTGGAAGGTCAAGCTGCAGCAGCGGACCACACCCGACGGCGAAGGCTGGATGGTTGCGGCCAAGGCAGGCGCTGCCAACAAGTTCGGCTACATTGCGGCGCACAGCGCCATCGTGCTGGTGTGCGTGGGTGGCCTGCTCGATGGCGACCTGATTGTGCGGGCGCAGATGTGGTTGAACAACAAGACCACCTATACCGGCGGCGGACTGATTGCGGATGTGCCGGCCCAGCACCGCCTGGGTGAGCGCAACCCTACTTTTCGTGCCAATCTGCTGGTTGCCGAGGGCACGCAGTCGAGTACAGCGATCCTCAACCAGCCTGGTGGTGTGTTGCTGCAGGACCTGCCTTTTGCAGTGGAGCTGAAAAAATTCATTGTCGAGTACTACTCGACCGGCATGCCCAAACTGTTCGCCAGCGAGATCGTGATCCATGACAAGGAAACCGGCGAAAAAATCCCGGCCCGCGTCGAGGTGAACCACCCGGCCCGCCACAAGGGCATAGAGATTTACCAGTCCAGCTTTGACGATGGTGGTTCGAGTGTCACGCTCCAGGCAGTGCCGCTGGCCACCGGCCGCCAGGCCTCAAGCAAGGTTTTTGAAATCCAGGGCACGATTGGCGGCTCCAGCAGCCTGACCAATGGAGCGGAAAAAATGACGCTGGAGTACACCGCGCTGCGCGTCATCAATGTCGAGAACTTCGGCAGCTCGGGCAGCATGGGTGCGACTTCCGGCGCGGATGTGCGCAAGGTTGATCTGCGCCATGCCATTGATTCGCGCCTGGGGGCGGCCAACAAAACACGTGAAAACAAGGAGTTGCGCAATGTCGGTCCCAGCGTGACCTACAAACTGCGCGACGCGGCGGGCCAGGCCAGGGAATTCCACAATTACATGCTGCCGGTCAAGATGGATGCCGGCGAGTCCAGCCCGGCGCTGTTCCTGCTGGGTGTACGCGAAACGCCCGCCGAACCCTTCCAGTACCTGCGCATTCCGGCTGACGAACAGGGCAGCATGGAGGGCTTTTTGCGTATGCGCCGTGCCCTGGCCGACCCGGCCCAGCGCGAGCGTGCCGTGCAGCGTTACGTGCGCCTGGCCACTCCGGCTGACCGGCCTGAACTGGCGCAGCAGCTTGCTGCTTCGGCATCACGTGCACTGGCCCTGTTTGCCGGGCCCGACCAGGAGGATGGCGCGACCAAACCGATAGCTGGCTTGCAGGCCATTTCCGACTTCATGGAAACCAATGTGCCGGAGGCTGAGCGCAACCGGGCGGGCGAGGTGCTGGTACGCATTCTCAATGGTGTGCTGTTTGAATTGCTTCAATCCACGCGTGAGCAAAATGACCAGAAGCCTTTGCCGCTGGATGAAAAAACCCAGGCTTTCATGGCCCAGGCTGTGTTGTCCCTCAGTGATGCGCACCACTATCCGGCGCCGATGGCATTTGCACTGAAAGACTTCACGCAATTGCAGGCCAGTGTTTTCCAGGTGGCGCGTACGCCCGGCAAAAACATTGTTTACCTGGGTTGTGCGCTGCTGATCCTCGGTATTTTCGCCATGCTGTATGTACGCGAGCGCCGCCTCTGGGTCTGGCTGGCGCCGGCTGGAGAAAGCCTGGACTCCACAGCGCCCGGAAAAGGGCCAGAATCAGATGCAGGCAGCCAGGCCACCATGGCCATGTCGACCAACCGCCAGACCATGGACGGTGGCAAGGAATTTGAAATGCTGAAGACAAAACTTTTACAGGTGCCACGATGAACACCACCACCCTGAGCTCGCGCACCACGGACGCGAACACCATCAGCCTGCAGCAAGGTTATTTCGCCAAGCGCAATGTACTGGACTGGATTTTTGCGGCTGTCGCGCTGGCCGGCGGGCTGTATGCCTTTGCCCGCTACAACGTTTTCATGGACGTGTACGAAAAGGGCATCCTGCTGGGAGCGATTCCTGCAGCCATTGCCATGGGCTGGTTCTGGCGTCCGCTGCGCGTCCTGATGCTGCTGGTGGCAGGGTTCTCGTTGCTTGGCATTGTTTCTTACCAGGGAGATCTGGCGCGCTCGGAACAGGTTTTCTGGCTGAAGTATTTCCTGTCCAGCCAGTCGGCCATCCTGTGGATGAGTGTGCTGTTTTTCATGAGTACTGCGTTTTACTGGCTTGGCATGTTTGCCCGGGGGCAGAGCGGCACGATGGAGTCGCTGGGCTCTCGGATCGCCTGGGTGGCTGTCGGCATGGCGCTGGTGGGCACCATGGTGCGCTGGTATGAAAGTTACCTCATTGGTGCCGACGTTGGCCACATTCCGGTCAGCAATCTGTACGAGGTGTTCGTGCTGTTCAGCTGGATGACCGCGGCGTTCTACCTTTACTTCGAAGCGCAGTACAAGACCCGCACCATGGGCGCGTTTGTGATGCTGGTGGTTAGTGCCGCGGTGGGTTTTCTGCTCTGGTACACCGTGGTCCGCGAGGCGCATGAAATCCAGCCGCTGGTGCCGGCCCTCAAAAGCTGGTGGATGAAGCTGCATGTGCCCGCCAACTTCATTGGTTACGGCATGTTTTCGCTGGCGGCCATGGTGTCGCTGGCTTACCTCATCAAGCAACAGGCGCTGGAAACCCGCTGGTACAAGTTGACGCCGCTGTGGTTGCTGGGCGTGGTCCTGTGTTTTGTGCCGATTGTGTTTCGCAAATCAACCGAAATCGGGGGTACCAATTACTGGCTCGGTTATCTGCTGGTTTCCGGCCTGATTGCCGCCGCCATTTTGCTGGGCCGCCAGCGTATTGCGGCACGCCTGCCGAGTGCTGAAGTGCTCGACGACGTGATGTACAAGGCCATTGCCGTTGGTTTTGCGTTTTTCACCATCGCCACCGTGCTTGGCGCCTTGTGGGCGGCCGAGGCCTGGGGCGGCTACTGGAGTTGGGACCCGAAAGAAACCTGGGCATTGATCGTCTGGCTCAACTACGCGGCCTGGCTGCACATGCGGCTGATGAAGGGCCTGCGCGGTACCGTGGCCGCCTGGTGGGCCCTGGTGGGGCTGGCCGTCACCACCTTTGCCTTTCTGGGGGTGAACATGTTCCTGTCGGGCCTGCACAGTTACGGAACCTTGTAGCCGGGGTTTGAATCCTTGTAAGAAGCGGCTGCATACCAAGACTAACTCCCAGCCATCCACGACAACAAGGACATACGATGCTGATCAAGACAGACCACAGTGGCTTCGACCACACCGTTCCCAGCGACATCACGCCCCCGGGCGTCTACCAGCAGCGGCGCAACCTGATCAAGCTGATGGCCACCGGCGCAGCCGGTGCCACCATCGCCTCCTGGGCCGGTCGGGAAGCACTGGCTCAGGCGGTCACCAAGCCAGGCAAGCTGGCCGCTTTGCCCGGCGCCAAATCGGGGGTCGCCGGCGCAGTGACCATGGAAAAAGTCACGGACTACAAGGACGTGACGAGTTACAACAACTTCTACGAGTTCGGTACCGACAAGTCGGACCCGGCCAAAAACGCCCACACCCTGGTGACCAAACCCTGGACGGTGGCCATCGAAGGTCTGGTCAAGCAGCCGAGGACGTATGCCATCGAAGACCTGATCAAACTCAGCGCCCAGGAAGAACGCATCTACCGGCTGCGCTGCGTCGAGGGCTGGTCCATGGTGATTCCCTGGGTCGGTTATTCGCTGGCGGAGCTGATCAAGAAGGTCGAGCCGCTGGGCAACGCCAAGTATGTCGAGTTCATCACCCAGGCCGATCCCAAAACCATGCCCTTTGTCGGTTCGCGTGTGCTCGACTGGCCCTATGTCGAGGCACTGCGCATGGACGAGGCCATGCACCCGCTGACCCTGCTGAGCTTCGGCATGTACGGCGAAGTGCTGCCCAACCAGAGCGGTGCGCCGGTGCGCCTGGTGGTGCCCTGGAAATACGGCTTCAAGAGCGGGAAGAGCATCGTCAAGATCCGCTTCACCGACAAGGAGCCGCGCACCGCCTGGAACAAGGCCGCGGCCAACGAATACGGGTTTTATTCGAATGTGAACCCGTCTGTGGACCATCCGCGCTGGAGCCAGGCAACCGAGCGCCGCATTGGCGAGGACGGCCTGTTTGCCAAAAAACGCAAAACCCTGATGTTCAACGGCTACGAGGCCCAGGTGGGCCAGTTGTATGCGGGCATGGACCTGAAGAAGTTTTATTGATGCTCGGTGACGGCCAGGTTACAAGGTATCGCCTTGTGTCTGGCGGATCTGCCGGGCTGTAGCCATGAAAAGACTCCTTCTCCATCCTGTTGCCAAGCCGGCTGTATTTATTGCCTGTTTGCTGCCTTTTGCCTGGCTGTTTTACAGCGCGCTGACCAACCAGCTGGGCGCTAACCCTGCGGAAGCACTGATACGTGCAACGGGAGACTGGACACTGCGTTTCCTCTGTATTGTGCTGGCCATCACACCCATGCGTGTCATCAGCAACACGCCGGCACTGGCGCGCTTTCGCCGCATGCTGGGACTTTTCGTTTATTTTTATGTGGTGGTCCACCTGCTCAGCTACAGCTGGTTTGACATGGGCTTTGACCTTGCGGATATCGTGAAAGACATCATCAAGCGCCCCTTCATTCTGGTGGGGTTTAGCGCTTTCCTGCTGCTGACACCGCTGGCGGCGACGTCTTTCAACGCCGCCATACGCAAACTGGGCGCGAAGCGCTGGCAGATGTTGCACAAGCTGGTGTACCTGATCGCGGGCCTGGGCCTCCTGCATTTTTTCTGGATGCGCTCAGGAAAGAACGACTTTGCCGAGGTCTTTATTTATGCCGGGATCATCGCCGCCCTGTTGGGGTGGCGCCTCTGGCAGAGGTGGGGGCGGCGCCAGCACCGTGCTACGCCACAAAACACGGCCACCCCGTAGTGAGAGAGTGGGAGTGCTATTAAATCAGGAGCTGTATGCGCACAGCCCATAAGGGCTGAAGCCTGTTTTTCTTGATGTCAACCGTTCACCGCACGCAGCGCCGGGCGGGTCTGGCGGGCGATCGGATCAATGCTGGCCGTGGGCAACTGATAAGCACGATCATCAAACAGGTCGATGCCGCACATCAGGTTTTCAATCCAGTCGAAGAACTCGTTCACGGCCTGTTTGCCCACAATGGGTGCGCCATGTTGCGGCACCAGCATGGCAATGTCCAGCGGACGCACCATGCTGACCCAAAGCCGCAGGATTTTGTTGGACACCATATAGCGCCGGTGAAAACCTTCCATCAGGGGAATGTGGGGCTTGAGGCTGGTGACAGGTTGGCGTGCCTGGGCGCCGGACATCATGGATACGCCCAAGTCGCCTGTGAACAGGATGCGGCTCACCGGGTCATAGAAATGGAAATTGCCTTCGGAATGCATGAAATGGGCTGGTATGAGCCAGAGTTCATTGTTTCCCAAGGGCAGGCGCCCGCCAGCATCGGGGACGCCAATCACGCGCTTGTCGGTTTTGCCGACCTTGGTGAAATGCGGTACAAAACGCTCCCAAACCCGCGAAATCACCAGCAGTGCCTGGGTACTGCTCATCCAGCGGTCCAGCGAGGCGATGATGTCGGGATCAGCGTGCGAAGCAATCACATAGGACAGCTTGTGCGGTGGGAAGTGCTGCGTCATGCCCATGAAGAGCTCGTTGTACGCAAGGTTGCCGCCGGGATCGATGATGGCACCGGTGCCGTTGTCAACGATGAGGAACTGGTTGGCCTGAACGGCCTGCCCGTCTTCGTCGATGAGGTCGGTGAACATCAGGCAGATGTGATTTTTGTCGCGGTAAAGTTCCAGGGACATGGTGATGGCCTGCCGTTGCATTGCTGAAAGCCCGACTGTAGGCCGGCCCCCGCAGGCAGCCCTTGATGAACATCAAGGGCTAATGGCTTCAGGGCAGCAATTTTTCACCGCGGAAGGTGTCGGCGGCTGTTTCACGGGCACGTATGAGGTGTGCCTGGGTACCATCAACCAGAATCTCGGCGGCACGGCCACGGGTGTTGTAGTTGCTGGCCATGCTCATGCAGTACGCGCCTGCCGACAGCACCGCGAGGCGATCGCCGGCGGCAACGGTCAACGCACGGTCCCGGCCGATCCAGTCGCCGCTTTCGCATACCGGGCCAACCACATCGTAGACAGTAGTTGATGTGCCACGACGCGGCACCACAGGCACGATGGCGTGAAAAGCCTGGTACATGGCCGGCCGCGGCAGGTCGTTCATCGCGGCGTCAATGATGCAGAAATTTTTCTCTTCGCCGGGTTTGAGGTAAAGCACCTCGGTCAGGCAGACACCGGCGTTGCCTACCAATGAACGGCCCGGTTCGACCATCAGCTTTTTGCTGCCATAACCGCGTGCGTCGAGCTTGCCGAGCAATTCCTGCCAAAGCGCATCCGCCGCGGGCGGTGAATCCTGGTTGTAGTTGATACCGAGGCCGCCGCCAAAATCGATGTGCTCAATCGGGATTCCCGCCGCTTCTATGCTTTGGACCAGATCCAGCACCCGGTCCATCGCATCCAGATAAGGTGTGGCCTCGGTAATCTGCGAGCCGATATGGCAGTCGATGCCGACCACCTGCAGTCCCTTGAGCGAGGCTGCATGCCGGTAAATCTGCAGCGCGTCTTCGTGGGCCACACCGAACTTGTTGCCCTTGAGGCCTGTCGAGATGTAAGGGTGGGTTTTGGGATCGACATTGGGGTTCACGCGAATGCTGACCGGGGCGATGCGGTGCATGGCCAGCGCTACGCCGGACAGCACATCCAGTTCGGCCTCGCTTTCGACGTTGAAGCAGCCAATGCCCGCCTCCAGCGCCTGCTTCATTTCGGGGCGCGTTTTGCCGACACCGGAGAAAATGACCTTGCGCATATCTCCGCCGGCTGCCTGCACACGTTCAAGTTCGCCGCCAGAGACGATGTCAAAGCCGCAGCCGGCGCGGGCGAAAACCTGCAGTACGCCCAGCGAAGAGTTGGCTTTCATGGCATAACAAATTTGCGCGTTGCGGCCGGCAAAGCCCCGTTGGTAGGCGGCCAGCGCGGCCAGCATGGCTGCCCTGGAATACACGAACACAGGGGTTCCATGCTGGCTGGCGAGTGCGTCCAGGCGGACGTCTTCCATGTACAGGCCGTCCTGCCGGTAGGCCAGTTGCGGCGCACCCGGAAGGACGTCTGACGATGCGACGGATGGGGAAGTTATTTTCATCGCGAGGGCAGGACTGCGGGGCCGGATGCAGGTGGTGCGGCGGGAAGGTCGGTTGCAGTGCCTGCCGGGGAACTGGCAGAAGCGGCTGGCGCGGGCGCCGTGGACGGAGAAACGCTAGCCGGGAACGCCTTCGGCGGAGGTGGCATGAACAGCGGGCCTTTCTGGCCGCAAGCCACGAGGCAAACTGCGCCGGTTGCTGTCAATGCGGTTTTCCAAAGGCCATGAGCCCAGGAGGCAAGGGCGCTGAGGCCTAAAATTTGAAAACGAATTTGAGATCTTGCGAACATGATGGGATTGTAATGACCGACCTTGACTATCTTGACCATGCCGAGGCTGCACTCAAGGCAATCGAAGTAGCGTGTGACCGCATCAACGATGAAACGGATGCCGACATCGACAACCAGAGGACGGGAGGCATGATCACGCTGACTTTTGCCAACCGCAGCCAGATTGTGATCAACCTGCAAAAACCGCTGCAGGAAATATGGATGGCTGCGCGCGCCGGCGGTTTTCACTACAGGTTCAATCAGGGCCAGTGGACTGACACCAAAGATGGTAGCGAACTGTTTGCGGGCTTGTCGCGCTACGCCAGTGAGCAGGCCGGTGAGGCGCTGGTGTTCAACGCTCCACCCGTTGCTCGCCACTAGTTTTTGAACAGGTCCAGTATCCGCCGCCGTTCGTCACTCGGGGGCGGAGTCTGAATGGCGGCTCCGGGTGGAACGGGCTGGCCGGTGACTGGAACGTCTGGACCTGCACCCGAACCTGCAGCGGGTCTGTCACCCAGCCCCACGCTGCTGACGCCCGAGCCTTTGGCGTATTCGTCATAAAACCATTCGCCACCGATATTGACCACGCCCTGAGGTGCTGAAAATTCGGTGACGGGCACCCCTTTGAGCGCATATTCCATGAAATTGATCCAGACCGGCAGACTCAATCCTCCCCCGGTTTCCCGGTCGCCGAGTTTTTTCGGGTTGTCATAACCCATCCACACCGCTGCCGTGAGCGTTGGCTGGAAGCCGACAAACCAGGTGTCAATCGAATCGTTGGTTGTACCTGTCTTGCCATAAAGATCTGGCCGCTTCAAGGTGGCCTGGGCTCGGGCAGCGGTGCCTGAGCGGGCGACTTCCTGCAACAAGCTGGACATGATGAAAGCGTTTCGTGCCTCGATGCCGCGCACGGAGTCATCAAGAACCGGTGCTGGGCTTTCTACCACCACCTTGCCTTTCTGATCGGTGATCTTGGTGATCAGATAGGGGTTGATGCGGTAACCCCCATTGGCAAACACCGAGTACCCGATGGCCATTTGCAATGGTGTGACCGAACCGGCGCCGAGTGCCATCGTCAGGTAAGCCGGGTGCTTGTCGGCGTCAAAACCAAAACGGGTGATCCACTCCTGGGCATATTTGGGGCCTATCGCTTGCAGTATCCGGATGGAAATCATGTTTTTTGATTTGGCCAGACCGCGGCGCAGGCTCATCGGGCCGTCGAAGGTGCCATCGTAGTTCTTGGGCTCCCACGGTTGGCCGCCGGTGACACCAGCATCAAAAAACAGGGGGGCATCGTTCACGACTGTGGCTGGCGTGAATCCCTTTTCAAGTGCCGCGGAATAGATAAAGGGCTTGAAGCTGGAGCCGGGTTGCCGCCAGGCTTGCGTCACATGGTTGAACTTGTTCTTTTCGTAGTCAAATCCGCCGACCATCGCCCGGACTGCTCCGTTGCGCGGGTCCAGCGCAATAAAAGCTCCTTCGACCTCAGGCAACTGTGTAATTTCCCAGGTGTTTTTGGGCGTTCTGGCTACGCGGATCAAGGCGCCGGGACGGATTCTGATGTTGGGTGCTGCCTTCTCGGACAAGCCCGATTGGGCAGGCCTGAGCCCTTCACCAGTGATTTCGATGGTTTCGCTGTTTTGGCGAACCGCCACGATTTTTTTGGGTCCGGCTTCCAGTACCACCGCCGACATCACGTCGTCGTTGTCCGGACTCTCGACCAATGCATCGTCAATGGCCTCTTCAACCTCCTGGGGGTCTTTGGGCAAGGCGATGAATTTCTCCGGGCCGCGATAAATCTGCCGCCTTTCATAGTCCATGATGCCTTTGCGCAGGGCCTTGTAAGCCATTGCCTGGTCTGCAGCACGCAAGGTCGTAAATACATTCAGGCCGCGCGTGTAGGTTTCGTCACCATATTGGCTGTAAACCAGCTGGCGTACCGTTTCGGCCACAAATTCGGCATGCACCCGTCCTGCATCGGGCCCTGATCTGACTTTGAGTTCCTGGTTTTTGGCTGCCACGGCCTGCTCTGGCGTGATAAAGCCATTTTCTTCCATCCGTTCAATGATGTAGAGTTGGCGTGCCTTGGCCCGTCTGGGATTGCTGATCGGGTTGTAGGCTGAAGGAGCCTTGGGCAGACCTGCGAGCATGGCTGCCTCAGCAATATTGATGTCCTTCAGGGATTTGCCGAAGTAGGTTTCGGATGCCGCCGCAAAGCCATAGGCCCGTTGCCCGAGAAAGATCTGGTTCATATAGATCTCCAGGATCTGGTCCTTGCTCAGAAGGTGCTCCAGCTTGAAGGTCAGAAGAATCTCATAAATCTTGCGGGTATAACTTTTTTCCGTGGACAGGTAGACATTGCGGGCAACCTGCATGGTGATGGTGGAGGCGCCCTGGCTTTTGGCGCGCCCCACGTTGGCGAGGCCGGCACGGATCACTCCGATGTAATCGACGCCGCCGTGGGAGAAAAACCGCGCGTCTTCAATCGCCAGCACCGCGTCTTTCATCACCTTGGGAATCTCGCCGATTGGCGTGAGGTTGCGCCGTTCTTCCCCGAACTCTCCAATCAGCATGGCATCCGCCGAATAAACCCGCAGAGGCAGCTTGGGGCGATAGTCCAGCAGATCGGACACATCGGGCAGGTTGGGATAGGCCACTGCCAGCGCGACAGCAATGATCATCAGCAGCGACACCAACCCGGCGAGTGCAACTCCCGCCGTCCAGGCAAAAACCTTGAGCAGCCCTGGTAACCACTTGAATTGGCTGGCGGGGGAGGAGCGGGATTCAGAAGTCGAAGAGTTTGACGGCATGAGGTTGAGCGTAAGTTCGCACCAGCATTATAAAAATCGCCCGTTCAGGAAGATTTTTCAGCTGGCCGGGGATTTCATCTTTTGCAATTATTGACTGATCACCGACCTGGTCTTTATCCGGCCAGAGCGTTAAAAGCGTCGGCTTTTGACAACGGTGATGGTAAGCCAAAACCGGAAAATCCTTTGTTGTACAAGGATCTTACTGATAGCATTCAAGTGATTTCTTAAGTTTGCAGGGCTACACATTAGCCGTCATCTGGGGACCGTCTTGATCTCTTTGGGATCGTTATTCAACCGTCAATCGTCTGCCCTTCTGGGCTTGGACATCAGTTCCTCCAGTGTCAAGCTGGTTGAGCTGAGCCGCGACAAGGCGGGCAATCTGGTGCTTGACCGTTGTGCCATTGAGCCTCTGGAAAGAGGCTGGATCACTGACGGTAATGTGGAAAAATTCGATGAAGTGGCCGAGGCGGTGCGCCGTCTTGTCAAAAAAAGCGGCACCCGCACCAAAAATGTGGCCATGGCCTTGCCAGCTTCGGCGGTGATCACTAAGAAGATCATTCTGCCCGGTGGGATGAGCGAGCAGGAGCTGGAAATCCAGGTGGAAGCCGAGGCGAACCAGTACATTCCCTTTTCGCTGGATGAGGTCAGCCTTGATTTTTGTGTGGTTGGTCCCAGTGCCAGTTCAGCAGGCGATGTAGAGGTGCTGATCGCTGCATCCCGCAAGGAAAAAGTCAACGACCGGCAGGGATTGGCCGAGGCAGCAGGACTCAAGCCGGTTGTGGTGGATGTGGAGTCGTATGCTTCGCGCCTGGCCACTGCACGGCTGATCGAGAACCTGCCAAACAATGGCGTGGACACCCTGGTTGCTTTGTTTGAAGTAGGTGCCCTGACGACCAGCATGCAGGTCATCAAGAACGACGAGGTTCTTTATGAGCGGGATCAGGCTTTTGGTGGCGCGCAGCTCACCCAGCTGATTGTCCGCCAGTATGGTTTCTCGCCTGAGGAAGCGGAAAGCAAGAAACGCAGCGGCGAACTGCCTGACGATTACGACGCGAGCGTGCTCAAGCCCTTTGTAGACAGCATGGCACAGGAAATCGGCCGTGCTCTCCAGTTCTTTTTCACCAGCACGCCGCACAACAAGGTGGATTACGTGATGCTGGCGGGGGGATCTTCGGCCTTGCCGGGGTTGACCGATGCGGTGACCCAGCAAACTTCATTTGCCTGCATGGTGGCCAATCCCTTTGAGGGCATGACTCTGGGCAGCAACGTTCGGGAGAAGAAGATGAAGCGTGAGGCGGCGTCTTACCTGACCTCCTGCGGTTTGGCTTTGCGGAGGTTTTTCCAGTGATTCTGGTCAATTTGCTCCCCCACCGCGAGGCGGCGCGCAAGCATCGACGCGAGGCCTTTTTTGTTGCCCTTGGCATTGCAGCCCTGATGGGGGGACTGCTCTGTGGTGCGGTGTATTCCTGGTACCAAGCCCAAATCTCGGCGCAGCAGGGGAAAAATGCTTTCCTGAAAACGGAAATCACCCGTCTCGAGAACCAGATCAAGGAAATTGCCGGTCTGCAGCAGGAAATTGCTGCCCTGCGTGCCAGGCAAATGGCGGTGGAAGATCTGCAAGGCAACCGCAACCTTCCGGTTTACCTGCTTGACGAACTGGTCAAGCAACTGCCAGACGGTGTGTACATCACCAGCATGAAGCAGGATAACCAGGTGGTGTTGCTGAGCGGAGTGGCTCAGTCCAACGAGCGGGTTTCCGAGCTGCTGCGCAATCTCGGCAACAACAGTCCTTGGTTGACCCGTCCCGAACTCATTGAGATTACGGGAAAGTCGATCACTTTGGGCGCGCGTGATCAGCGCCGTGTGGCGAATTTTTCCATGCGAGTAGGGCTCAGGCGGGCAACTGATGTGCAGAAGGCTGCTGCTGCGTCAGCGGCAGCTTCGGCCGCAGCTGTTCCCAAACCTGCTCAGCCCGGCCCTGCTGCGGCCAAGATCTGATAACCCGGTCTGGAACAGGCACTGACTATGGCAACGACCCCGAAATTGAATGTGAATTTTGCCGCGCTCCAGGATGGCCTAAAGGCGCAATTTGTTGGTCTTAATCCGAATGACCCGCCTTCCTGGCCGGCATTGCCACGGTATCTTTTATATGTGTTTGTGACGATTGTCGTGGTTGTTGCGCTTTGGTTTGCATGGCTCAGTGCTTCCGATGAAGAGCTTCAGGCAGAACAGGCCAAGGAAGTGCAGTTACGGGAAGACTTCAAAAAGAAGTTGGCCCAAGCCGTCAATCTGGAGGCTTTGAAAAAGCAGCGCGAGCAGGTGCAGCAGTATGTGACGCAACTGGAAAAACAACTGCCAAGCAAGGCGGAAATGGATGCCCTGTTGTCAGATATTAATCAGGCGGGCTTGGGGCGCAGTTTGCAGTTTGAGCTGTTTCGGCCTGGGCAGGTCAGTGTCAAAGAATATTATGCGGAGCTGCCGATTGCAATCAAGGTGTCGGGGCGGTATCACGACATTGGGGCTTTTGCGGCTGATATTGCCAATCTGTCACGAATCGTGACCCTCAACAACATGACGATTTTGCCGCTCAAGGACGGGATGATGAGCATGGACAGCACAGCCAAGACCTTCCGCTATCTGGATCCCGAGGAAGTCGCCCTGCAACGTAAAACGGCACCCGCGAAAGGTGCCAAATGAAGCGAGCCGGTATTCAAAAGGCCCTGATCCTGCCGTTCGCCTTGATGGTGTGCTTGGGCCTGACAGCCTGCGGCTCTTCCGAACAGGCAGAGCTTCAGCAGTGGATGACCGAGCAACGCAATCTGACGAAACCCAAGATCGAACCGTTGCCGGAGCCCACCAAATTTGCGCCTCAGGCCTATACCCAAGAAGGCGCTATCGAACCTTTCAGCAGCCAGAAACTGACGCAGGCGTTGAATCGGGATTCCAACCAGGCGACCTCCAATGCCGCCCTTATTGCGCCCGAACTTAGCCGACGCAAGGAACCATTGGAAGCGATGCCTCTCGATGCGGTGGCCATGGTTGGCAGTTTGATTAAGCTGGGACAGCCGGTGGCGCTGGTGCGGGTAGACAACCTTCTTTATCAGGTGCGGGTGGGCAACTATTTGGGTCAAAACTATGGACGCATCACGAAAATTTCCGAGACTGAGGTTGGCCTGCGAGAAATTGTGCAGGATGCTGCAGGCGAATGGATAGAGCGGACAGCGACTTTACAGCTTCAAGAGGGGTCAAAATGAACAAAAATGCATCGACGATGCATGCCGTCCTGCAGCAGCAGGGCACATGGTCGCGGATATCAGGTCGCTTTGCCGTCCATGCAGTGTTGCTGCTGGCTTCGTTGACAGCGCCTGTTTGGGCGCTAGCATCCAATGCGATCGAGGCGGTCTCGGGCTCCGTTCAGGGAGGCGCAGAGGTCATTCGCATCGACTTGACGGAAGCTTTGACTGTCGTTCCGACCGGGTTCACGATTCAAACACCAGCCCGGATTGCGCTTGATTTTCCTGGTGTCGGCAACTCGATGGGACGCTCCGCAGTTGACTTGAACCTCGGTAACTTGCGATCCGCCAACGTGGTTCAGGCGGGAGAGCGCACGCGCGTCGTCCTCAATCTCAAGGCATCGACAGCCTACACGGCGCAAATCCAGGGGAAATCCCTGCTGATCACGCTCGAGCCTTTGTCCGTTGCTGCGCCATCGCCCGTCGCTGCACCTGTTTTTGCAGAGAATCGGAACCGCGATACCTTGCCACTGAAAGATATTGATTTTCGCAGGGGAACCGACGCTTCGGGCCGGATAGTGGTTGATCTGGCCAACAATCAGGTGGGCGTTGACATCCGCCAGCAGGGGCAGACCCTGGTGGTGGAATTCCTGAAGACCGCTTTGCCCGAAGGATTGCGCCGCCGGCTGGATGTATCCGACTTCGGTACACCGGTCCAGAGCGTGACCACTTCGCAATTGGGCGACAAGGTACGTATGGTGGTGGAGCCCAAAGGGTCATGGGAACACAGCGCCTATCAGAGCGACAACCAGTTTGTGCTGGAAGTTCGCCAGCAGAAAGTGGACGAGTCCAAGCTGTCGCAGGGCCCTGGTTATACCGGTGAAAAGCTTTCCTTGAACTTTCAGAACATTGAGACCCGTTCATTGCTGCAGGTCATTGCCGATTTCACCAATTTCAACATCGTCACTTCCGATAGCGTATCGGGTGCTGTTACCCTGCGCCTGAAAGATGTGCCTTGGGATCAGGCGCTGGACATCATTCTTCAGGCTAAAGGCTTGGGCATGCGGAAAACAGGCAATGTCCTGCTGATTGCTCCCAAGGATGAACTGGCTGCCAAGGACAAACTCGACCTGGAGTCGCGCAATGCGATTCAGACCCTGGAGTCGGTGCGTACCCAGGCTTTCCAGATCAATTATGCGAAGGCTGCTGACATCGGTGCTCAAATTACGGCCGGAGGTACTGGCCCGAACAGCGCGAGGATTTTATCCAACCGCGGTAGCGCGATTGCCGAAGCCAGAACAAACCAGCTGTTTGTCACGGATATTCCTTCCAAGCTCGAACAAGTTCAAAACTTTATCGCGAAAATAGACATTCCTGTGCGTCAGGTCTTGATTGAAGCGCGTATTGTGGAAGCTTCCGACACCTTTGGAAAATCATTGGGCGTCCGGCTTGGGGGACGGCCATTCACCTTGAACGGGAATCAAAACACTTCATTTGGCTCTACATATACCACTGGGGCAACCGGCACAACGGCTGGTGACTTTATCAATCTTCCTGGTGTTGGTCAGAATGGCTTTCAAGCCGGGACTTTTGCCATTTCCTTATTCGAATCCAGCTTGACTCGATTCATCAATCTGGAAATTTCAGCCATGGAAGCAGACGGCAAGGGCAAAATTGTGTCGAGCCCGCGTATCGTGACGGCTGATCAGGTCAAGGCCTTGATTGAGCAGGGTACCGAGTTGCCCTACCAGCAAGCTACCTCCAGCGGAGCGACTTCCATTGCCTTTCGCAAAGCCAATTTGAAGTTGGAAGTAACGCCGCAAATCACGCCTGAAGGAAACATCATTTTGAATGTGGACGTGAATAAAGACAGCGTGGGTCGATCTACAACCAACGGATTTGCGATCGATACGAAACATGTCCAGACCCAAGTGCTGGTTGAGAATGGCGGCACCGTAGTGATAGGCGGTATCTTTGAGCAGAACGAGCGAGATGATGTGACCAAGGTGCCGCTTTTGGGGGATATTCCTGGAGTGGGTAATTTATTCAAGACCAGAACGCGGACGGCAAACAAATCGGAGTTGCTGGTCTTCATCTCGCCCAGAATGATCTCTAACGGCGCGGCATTACGCTGAAGTATGTATGGCTGTGTAGAGCGCGCAGTCATACACTTACCTGAGCTGGCTCTTTTTTCGGCTCGCAAATCCAGGGATGAGTGAGGCGCCGAAGCGTTCTGCTTGCGCGGGCTTTCTGAGATGCTGCTTAAACAGGCTTTGTTTCTTTTTCCTGCCTTATTCGACAGGAGATGTTGTTGACCAAGCCGTCTTACGTGGCCCTGGTCGGCCTTCCCGGCTCCGGGAAATCCACAATCGGCCGTCAGCTCGCCCGCCGTCTGGGTCGTCAATTTCTTGATACCGACCAGGTCATTGAAGCGCGGGTTGGTCTGTCTATCCGCGAGTTCTTTGAGCGGGAGGGCGAGGAACCTTTTCGGGACCTTGAGCAAGATGTCATTGACGAACTGACCCAGGGCGAATCCTGTGTCCTGTCGACGGGTGGCGGGGCGGTATTGCGACCGCTTAATCGCCAGCACCTGAAGCAGCGCACCCAGGCGGTATACCTGCATTCCGCGCCCGAAGAAGTCTTTCGCCGCTTGCGTCATGACCGGAACCGGCCGCTGCTCCAGGTGGATGACCCGCTGGCGCGTTTGTGCGGGCTGTACACCTTGCGTGACCCGCTGTACCGCGAAAGCGCCCGCTTTGTCGTGGAAACCGGAAAGCCTTCGGTGGCTGCGCTGGTCAACACCATCGCGATGCAGCTTGAACTGGCCGGAGTTTTACCTGCCTCCGGAGTCTGACGCGTGCCGTGCCAGGGCAGCCGTCCCGGGGCGCCGCACGTCGTCAGGGCGTGACAACCCAGCATTCGTTGGAGCCCGCCTGGACTTCCAGAGCCTCTACACTTGCATTCATGCACACTGATTCTTCTCCGGCTATACAACAGGTTGTCATCGACCTGGGCGAGCGCAGCTATCCCATCTTCATTGGCGCCGGTCTGCTGGGCGACCCTGCGACCTACGAGGATCTGCCAGCTTCAAATACAGCGCTGATTGTGTCGAACGACACGGTGGCACCCCTTTATGCACAGTTGTTGCAGCGTGCGCTGCAGTGCCACTACAGCAGGGTGCTGCAGGTGGCCCTGCCCGACGGCGAGGTCCACAAGGACTGGCCTACCCTGCAACTCATTTTCGACGCCTTGCTGGCCAACGGCTGTGACCGCAAGACCGTGCTTTTTGCGTTGGGCGGAGGCGTGGTCGGTGACATGACGGGCTTTGCAGCAGCGTGTTACATGCGTGGTGTGCCTTTTGTACAGGTGCCCACGACCTTGCTTGCGCAGGTGGACTCCTCGGTCGGTGGAAAAACAGCCATTAATCACCCCTTGGGCAAGAACATGGTGGGTGCGTTTTACCAGCCTGAACGCGTGATCTGCGACCTCGACGTGCTTCAGAGCCTGCCGCTCCGCGAGCTGAGCGCCGGACTCGCGGAAATTATCAAGTACGGGCCGATTGCCGACATGGCTTTTCTGGACTGGATCGAAGCGAACATCGAGGCGCTGCTCGCACGGGAGCCGGCGGCGCTGGCACACGCCATCCAGCGCAGCTGCGAGATCAAGGCCGCCGTGGTGGGTCAGGACGAACGCGAAACCGGGCTTCGTGCCATTCTGAATTTTGGACATACCTTCGGCCACGCCATCGAGTCAGGACTGGGTTATGGGCAGTGGCTGCATGGCGAAGGCGTGGGTTGCGGCATGGTGATGGCGGCCCGGCTGTCGCAAAGGCTGGGCCTCATCGACAAGGCTTTCGTCGATCGCTTGCGCACGCTTGTCCTGCGCGCCGGGCTGCCGGTCGTCGGTCCCAGGCTGTCTGCGGCTGACAATGCAGGGCGCTATCTGGAGCTGATGCGGGTGGACAAAAAGGCGGAAGCGGGGGAGGTCCGGTTCGTGGTGATCGACGGCCCTGGCCGTGCGGCCGTGCGAGGCGCCCCGGATGCGCTGGTACGCGAAGTGATTGAAGCCTGCTGCAGTGCATGATCTTTTGTTCGAAATTTGCTACGCTAAAGATAGCATGCTGCGCCCGAATTTAAAGGGCAGAGGCCCAATTTGACGTCCAAGGTATGACCATGTTGGCGCCCTACGCCTGCGACCCTGATGCTTCGCGCGGCCGCCGTTACCCGGAGCCGGCCGCGCCGACCCGCTCGGCTTTCCAGCGGGACCGTGACCGCATCGTTCATTCCACCGCGTTTCGGCGGCTGGTGTACAAGACCCAGGTGTTTCTGAACCATGAAGGAGATCTGTTTCGCACCCGCCTGACCCACTCCCTCGAAGTCGCACAACTCGGCCGTTCCATCGCCCGCACGTTGCGTCTGAACGAAGATCTGGTCGAAGCCATCGCCTTGGCCCATGACCTGGGTCATACGCCTTTCGGCCATGCCGGGCAGGACGCATTGAACAGCTGTCTGAAAAACCACAACCCGGACAGTGCCGGTTTTGAGCACAACCTGCAAAGCCTGCGTGTGGTGGACACCCTGGAAGAGCGGTACCCGGACTATGACGGCCTGAATCTGTCGTTTGAAACCCGGGAAGGCATCCTCAAACATTGCTCGCGCCGCAACGCCAGGCAGATTGAAGCACACGAGCCGGGGGGCGTTGCGCATCGCTTCCTGGAATCGTCCGGTACTGCTCCGCACGCCCGCCAACCTGGCCTCGAGGCCCAGCTCGCCAATCTTGCTGATGAGATTGCCTACAACGCCCATGATATCGACGACGGTGTGCGTTCCGGCCTGCTAGGACTGGAGCAGCTCAGGGAAGTCGAGTTGTTCGACCAATACAGCCGCGAAACCCTGTCCAGACATCCGGCTTTGCAGGGGCGCCGCCTGCTGTTTGAAACCATACGCCGCATGCTCAGTGCGCAGGTCTACGACGTGATCGATGCAACACGCGCGGTCCTGGAAAACGCAGCCCCGGACAGTGTCCAGGCCGTGCGCCAGCACCCGCCGCTGGTCTGCTTCAGTGATGAAATGGCCTTGAAGTCCTCATCTCTCAAGCGTTTTCTGCTACAAAATTTATATCGACATCCGCAGGTGGTCGAAACCACCCAAACCGCGCAGCAGGTCGTGCGTGACCTGTTCGCTGCTTATATGGCCGATCCGGCGCAAATGCCACAGGAACACAGTGACCGGTTTGACCAGCTGGAAAGCAGTGCGCCCGCCGATGCACACCGTTCGGCCAAGCCCGAGCGGGTGGTCGCCGATTACATTGCCGGCATGACAGATCGGTTTGCGGCCAGGGAGCACGAACGCCTGAACGGCCGCGTGGTTTTTCCTGCTTGAAGGCCGCCCACTCCGCCGGCCTGGTGATCGCTGCTGGCGTGGTGGCTGCGATGCATGTAGGCAAGCTGCCGCCGGCCTTGCCCGCACTCCAGCAGGTGCTGGGCGTGTCACTGGTGCAGGCCGGCTTTTTGCTGGCGCTGGTTCAGCTCGCAGGGATGACGCTGGGTCTGCCTGCCGGGCTGCTGATCCAGCGCCACGGACCGCGACGCAGCATGCTTGCCGGTTTGCTGGTGCTCAGCCTGGCCAGTGCGCTGGGTGGCGCGGCCCAAGGTGCGCCGGGCTTGCTTGTCAGCCGTGTGCTGGAGGGGCTGGGCTTTCTGTGCGTGGTCCTGCCTGCGCCAGGCTTGCTGCGGGGGATGGTGGCGCCCGAGCGTCTGAGCCGCGCGCTGGGTTCGTGGGGCGCCTACATGCCTTTGGGCGCAGCGTTGGCCATGCTGCTGGGGCCCTGGGTGATGATGCAGGTTGAGCCAACGTGGGGCTGGCGTATCTGGTGGTGGGCCTTGTCGGCATTGGCTGCCTTGCTGGCAGCGCTGGTTTTTCGCGGTGTCCCCGCCGATCGGACCGCGCTCGCGTTGGGAGGATCGTCCGTCTTGCCCGTGGCAGGGGTGTCCTCTCCTGAGGTGCTTGGTCTCTTGAGGCTGACACTGAAATCACGCGGGGTCTGGCTGGTCGCCGTGTGCTTTGCCATGTATTCGGGCCAATGGCTGGCCGTTGTGGGATTTCTGCCTTCGATCTACGCCCAGGCCGGGCTGACTGCTGGTAACACGGCTTGGCTTACGGCGCTAGTGGCAGCTGTCAACATCATCGGCAACCTGGCGGCAGGCCGCCTGCTGCACTGGGGAGCAGCCCCGCTGGCCTTGCTGGTAGCGGGGTTTGCCGCGATGGGTGGGGGTGCCGTACTGGCTTTTGGGGGGGATAGCAATTCCTGGCTCCGGTATCTGGCGGTGCTGGCATTTTCGATGGTGGGTGGCTTGATCCCGGCAACGCTGTTCAGTCTGGCCGTTCGGTTAGCGCCAAGTGCTGCCACCGTACCCGCCACGGTGGGCTGGATGCAGCAATGGTCTGCCTTTGGCCAGTTTTGCGGGCCACCGCTTGTGGCCTGGGTTGCTGCGCAAATGGGGCACTGGCAACTGACCTGGGCGGTCACGGGTGCCTGTTCGCTGGCTGGCATTCTGCTGGCCTGGAAACTCCAGAGTCTGTTGAGCCGCGATCACTAGCCTGGTGTCATGCCTGCCCGACTAACCGCAACGGTCAATGATCCTTGCGGATCCTTGGGAAATGCCCCATGGGACGCTGCGCATAGCCTTATGACGTGTTGGCATCCGCAGGCCTTCCTTTTAGCAGCCTGACCGACTAACCTGCAGGAAGCGTGCAATTTGTTACAAGATGCGTGACAAAGGCTGAATCTTTCTGCACCCGGGCATCCATCGTGCTTGGTGGTATCGGCATTTCAAAGGTATGGCATGAAACTAAATCGACGTGCGCTCGTTGTGGGCGGAATTTCAGCTGGTGTGGCTGCCTTCAGTCCTTTGGCCCGGTCGCAGGCGGGCAAGGGTGCCCGCAAACTCGTGATTGGACAATCGGTGCCCCTGACCGGGGCGGCCGACCAGATTGGTCTGGCTTATCTCAATGGGGCCAAGCTCTACTTTGATGCGATCAACGCCAAAAACGGTGCAGCGGGCTACAAGATCGAAGTCAAGACACTGGACGATGGCTACAACCCGGTCAAAGCTGCGGCGAACGCCAGGCAACTGATTGACGAGGGGGTCGATGCCTTGTTCGGTTTTGTCGGAACAGCCAGCTGCGATGCGGCTTTCGCCGTGGCCAAGCCGGCCAACACCCTGTTTTTTGCACCCTTCGCAGCGTCGGATGGGTTGCGTGACACAACCCTGAGCAATGCATTTCACGTTCGTCCGGCATTGGCTGACGAAGCCTACAAAATCGCGCGCCACTGCGCCACATTGAGCCAGGACCGCATCGCGGTCTTCGCAGAAGACGATGCCATGGGCCGCGCCGGACTGGCCGCTGTCAAGCAGGCGCTGGTGGACCTGAAACTCCCGCCCCTGGTAGCGAACGCCTTCGCGCCGGTCAACAGCGACAAGGTCGAGTCTGCGGTGGCGCAACTGGCCAAAGCCCAACCTCAAGCCATCATTCAGGTCAGCCTGTTCAACACCTCGGCTGCATTCATCCGTGCCATGCGAAAAACAGGGTTTGCAGGTCAGTTCCTGAACTTTTCGGTGGTCGGAATTGATCCACTGTTCACGGCGTTGGGCAAGGAAATCGGCGGCGTGATTATTTCGCAGGTGGTGCCCTCGCCGCGCAGCGCCGGGACCCCCATCGTCAAGGAATACCTGGACGTGCTGAACCTGACGGACCAGATCCCCAGTTACGAAAGTGTTGAAGGGTATATTGCGGCGCGCACCTTTGCGGAGGGCGTGCGGCGCAGTGCGGCCGGCAGCGGAAAACCTGATCGTGCCGGGCTCCAGAAAGCCTTCGAATCCATGACTGACTACGATGTGGGCGGTTTTCGCGTGAATCTCCGCGCCAAAAAATACGAATCGGTTCGCCTTGTCGATCTGGTCACCATCACACCAGATGGCAAGGTAGTTCGTTAACGCTAATCAGACAAACCAATGGGGGTCGGAGTCCCCTATGATGCGCTGAACCACAGCGCACCTATGTCATGGCACGTCTTCCCCGTCTGAGTCTTCCCGGTTATCCGCACCACGTCATCCAGCGCGGCAACAACCGGCAAGCCATTTTTTCGTCGCCTGCCGACTATCAGACCCTGTTGGATCTGATCGAGGAGAGTGCAAAAAAATCCGGCGTTGCCATTCATGCCTATGTGCTGATGGTTAACCACTTTCATTTGCTGGTCACGCCGGAAACCGCGGATTCGTTGCCCCGGATGATGCAGGCGGTGGGCAGGCGATATGTACGCTGCTTCAACGACAGCCACGGGCGTTCGGGCACTTTGTGGGAGGGCCGTTACCGCTCGACGCTGATTCAGGCTGAGACATACCTGCTGGCCTGTATGGCCTACATGGACCTCAATCCGGTACGTGCCGGTCTGGTCTCCGAGGCGCGTGACTACCCCTGGTCCAGCCACGGCCACTATGCCGGATTGCGAAACGACAAGCTGGTGACGCCGCACCCCCTGTTCTGGGGGCTCGGCAATACACCTTTTGCCCGTGAAGCAATCTATGCAGACATCGTACGCGCCGGAGTGCCCGCCGAACAGCAAGCCGCGCTGACCGAGTCAACGTTGGGTGGGTGGGCTTTGGGTGATGCCGCTTTTGTAGCGGAACTTCAGAAGCGCATAGAGCGCAGAGTTGTCAAGACACAGGTTGGACGCCCTCCCCGAAAGCCCGCGGGTATCTGATTCCGGTGCCATCGTCAGCGGGAGTGTGTTGATTCTTGATGTGTCCCTAATTTAACTGGCTATTCGTAATGTTATACTTAATTAAAACCTGACCCCAATTTTTCTCCTTGGCATTGTTGTTGCACTGCACTATGCTGTCTTTCCCGCGAAATATTACGAAAACTCGGCAGGACAGCCTTGAGCGCGGTTTGCGCGTCAAAAATTGTCCTGCCCACTTGACCAGGAGTGCGCCATGACCACGGCTGCTGAAATCAAACATTTTGAACAAAACGGCCTGTACAGCCCGGCGAACGAGCATGACGCGTGCGGCGTTGGTTTTGTTGCACACATCAAGGGTCATAAAAGCCACGCCATCGTGCAGCAGGGCCTGAAGATTCTCGAAAACCTCGATCACCGGGGTGCGGTCGGTGCCGACAAATTGATGGGTGACGGCGCCGGCATTCTCATCCAGCTGCCCGATGCGCTTTACCGTGAAGAAATGGCCAAACAGGGCGTGAGCCTGCCGCCGCCCGGCGAATATGGCGTGGGCATGGTGTTCCTGCCGAAAGAGCATGCTTCCCGCCTGGCTTGTGAGCAGGCGCTCGAGCGTGCGGTGCGCGTGGAAGGCCAGGTTTTGCTGGGATGGCGCGATGTGCCGGTTAACCGCGATATGCCGATGTCGCCGACAGTGCGCAAGAAAGAACCCATCCTGCGGCAGATTTTCATCGGCCGCGGCAACGACGTCATTGTGCAGGACGCCCTGGAGCGCAAGCTGTATGTGATCCGCAAGACTGCCAGCGCGGCCATCCAGCGGCTCAAGCTCACGCACAGCAAAGAGTATTACGTCCCCAGCATGTCCAGCCGCACCGTGGTTTACAAGGGCCTGCTGCTCGCTGACCAGGTAGGCACCTATTACCTGGACCTGCAGGACCCGCGTTGCATTTCGGCGCTCGGTCTGGTGCACCAGCGCTTTTCCACCAACACCTTTCCCGAGTGGCCGCTGGCCCATCCCTACCGCTATGTGGCCCACAACGGCGAGATCAACACCGTCAAGGGTAACTACAACTGGATGAAGGCCCGCGAAGGTGTGATGTCTTCGCCGGTGCTCGGTGCCGACCTGCAGAAGCTCTACCCGATCAGCTTTGCCGACCAGTCCGACACCGCAACCTTCGACAACTGCCTCGAGTTGCTGACCATGGCCGGCTACCCGATCAGCCAGGCCGTGATGATGATGATCCCCGAGCCCTGGGAGCAGCACACCACCATGGACGAGCGCCGCAAGGCCTTTTATGAATACCACGCCGCCATGCTGGAGCCGTGGGACGGCCCGGCGTCCATCGTGTTCACCGATGGACGCCAGATTGGCGCCACGCTGGACCGCAACGGCCTGCGGCCTTCGCGCTACTGTGTCACCGATGATGACCTGGTCATCATGGCCTCCGAATCCGGCGTGCTGCCGATTCCCGAAAACAAGATCGTGCGCAAGTGGCGTCTGCAGCCCGGCAAGATGTTCCTGATCGATCTGGAGCAGGGCCGCATGGTCGACGACGAAGAGATCAAGGCGACGCTGGCCCACAGCAAGCCCTACAAGCAGTGGATAGAAAACCTGCGCATCCGCCTCGATGATGTGCAGGCGACAGCAGTGCCTGCTCCCACGGACGGGATGAAAATGGGCGCTGACGAAGCGAGCGCTACTTCGGCATCGAGCTCCGGCATGACCGAATCCCACGCTTTGCTGGATCGTCAGCAGGCCTTTGGCTACACCCAGGAAGACATCAAGTTCCTGATGTCGCCCATGGCTGTCAACGGCGAAGAGGGCACGGGTTCCATGGGCAACGACAGCCCGCTGGCTGTGTTGTCCAACAAGAACAAGCCGCTCTACAACTACTTCAAACAGCTGTTTGCGCAGGTGACGAATCCACCTATCGATCCGATCCGTGAAGCGATCGTGATGTCGCTGGTATCGTTTGTAGGGCCCAAGCCCAACCTGCTCGATATCAACCAGGTCAATCCCCCGATGCGGCTGGAGGTCAGCCAGCCGGTGCTCAATAGCGCTGACATGCAGAAGCTGCGCGATATCGAAGCGCACACACAGGGCAAATTCAGGAGCTACACCCTGGACATCACCTATCCGCTGGCCTGGGGCCACGAAGGGGTGGAGGCCAAGCTTGCCTCGCTGTGTGCCGAAGCTGTTGACGCGATCAAGAGCGGCAAAAACATCCTGATCATCAGCGACCGCGGCATCAGCTCGGTGCAGGTCGCCATCCCGGCCGTGCTGGCGCTGTCGGCCATTCACCAACACCTGGTCAAGGAAGGTCTGCGCACGACCGCAGGCCTGGTGGTGGAAACCGGTTCTGCGCGCGAGGTTCACCATTTTGCGGTGCTGGCCGGTTATGGCGCAGAAGCCGTCCATCCCTACCTGGCGATGGAAACGCTGACCGAACTGGCCCGAGATCTGCCCGGGGACCTCAGCGCCGACAAGGCAATCTACAATTACACCAAGGCCATCGGAAAAGGCCTGTCCAAGATCATGTCCAAGATGGGTGTGTCCACCTACATGAGTTATTGCGGTGCCCAGCTGTTCGAAGCCATCGGCCTGAACCGCGCCACTATTGACAAGTTTTTCACCGGTACGGCCAGTCAGGTCGAGGGCATGGGGGTGTTCGAAATCGCCGAAGAGGCGCTGCGCATGCACAAGGCGGCGTTCGGCAATGACCCGGTGCTGGCCAACATGCTCGACGCCGGCGGCGAATACGCCTGGCGCGTGCGCGGCGAAGACCACATGTGGTCGCCGGATGCCATCGCCAAGTTGCAGCATGCAACGCGTGCCAACAACTGGAACACGTACAAGGAGTATGCCCAGCTGATCAACGACCAGAACCGCCGCCACATGACGCTGCGCGGCCTGTTCGAGTTCAGGATCGATCCTTCGAAGGCCATTCCGATTGATGAAGTCGAACCGGCCAAGGAGATCGTCAAACGTTTCGCCACCGGTGCCATGTCGCTCGGCTCCATCAGTACCGAAGCGCATGCCACGCTGGCCGTGGCCATGAACCGCATCGGCGGCAAGAGCAACACCGGTGAAGGCGGCGAAGACCCCAACCGCTATCGCCAGGAACTCAAAGGTATCCCGATCAAAAAGGGCGAAACGCTCAAGAGCGTGATCGGTGAGAGCGTGGTCGAGGTCGACCTGCCTCTGCAGGACGGCGATTCGCTGCGTTCGCGCATCAAACAGGTGGCTTCGGGTCGTTTCGGGGTGACCGCGGAATACCTGGTATCGGCGGACCAGATCCAGATCAAGATGGCACAAGGCGCCAAGCCCGGCGAGGGCGGCCAGCTGCCCGGCGGCAAGGTCAGCGAGTACATCGGCCAGCTGCGTTATTCGGTGCCCGGTGTCGGCCTGATTTCGCCGCCGCCGCACCACGACATTTACTCGATCGAGGATCTGGCACAGCTGATCCACGACCTGAAAAACGTCAACCCGCGTGCTAGCATCAGCGTCAAACTGGTCAGTGAAGTGGGCGTTGGCACGATTGCGGCCGGTGTGGCCAAAGCCAAATCCGACCACGTGGTGATTGCCGGCCACGATGGGGGCACGGGAGCGTCACCGTGGTCGTCGATCAAGCATGCCGGTTCACCCTGGGAAATCGGCCTGGCCGAAACCCAGCAGACACTGGTACTGAACCGCTTGCGCGGACGCATCCGGGTGCAGGCCGACGGCCAGATGAAGACGGGCCGCGACGTGGTGATCGGCGCCCTGTTGGGGGCCGATGAGTTCGGTTTTGCCACGGCACCGCTGGTGGTCGAGGGCTGCATCATGATGCGCAAATGTCACCTGAACA
Source organism: Polaromonas sp. (assembly GCF_049790275.1). Lineage (GTDB taxonomy): Bacteria > Pseudomonadota > Gammaproteobacteria > Burkholderiales > Burkholderiaceae_C > Polaromonas. The sequence goes on along the minus strand of NZ_JBAQYR010000031.1, from coordinate 21,221 downwards.
CCTGCCCGGTCGGCGTGGCCACCCAGGACCCGGTTCTTCGGAAAAAATTCAGCGGCAAACCTGAACACGTCGTCAACTACTTCTTCTTCGTCGCCGAAGAGGCGCGCCAGTTGATGGCCCAGCTCGGCGTGCGCAAGTTCGACGAGCTGATAGGCCGCGCTGACCTGCTCGATACCCAGAAGGGCATTGAACACTGGAAGGCCGATGGCCTGGATTTTTCGCGGCTGTTCTACCAGCCGAATGTGCCCGCCGATGTGCCGCGCAAACATGTCATGGAGCAGGACCATGCGCTGGAGCGTGCACTGGATGTGCGCCTGATCGAAAAATCAAAAGCAGCACTCGAAAAGGGCGAAAAAGTCCAGTTCATCGAAGTGGCACGCAACGTCAACCGCACTGTCGGTGCCATGCTGTCGGGTGAGCTGACCCGGCGTCATCCGGAAGGCCTGCCGGACGACACGCTGCGCATCCAGCTGGAAGGTACTGGCGGCCAGTCCTTCGGCGCCTTCCTGGCCAAGGGCATCACCATGTATTTGATTGGCGACGCCAACGACTACACCGGTAAAGGCCTGTCGGGTGGACGCATCGTGGTGCGTCCCAGCATTGACTTCCGCGGCGACGCGGTCAAGAACACCATCGTCGGGAACACCGTGCTGTACGGCGCGACGACCGGCGAGGCCTTCTTCAGCGGTGTGGCCGGGGAACGTTTTGCGGTACGGCTGTCGGGCGCCACTGCGGTGGTTGAAGGCACGGGCGACCATGGCTGCGAATACATGACCGGCGGCACGGTGGCTGTGCTCGGCAAGACCGGACGCAACTTTGCGGCTGGCATGAGCGGTGGCGTGGCCTATGTCTACGACGAGGACGGCCAGTTTGCCAAACGCTGCAATACAGCCATGGTGTCGCTGGAAAAAGTGCAGCCTGCTGCCCAGCAGGAAGCCGGCACGGACCACGCGGTCTGGCACGGCGGCAAGACCGATGAAGCGCAACTGAAAAAACTCCTCGAAGACCACAATCGCTGGACCGGCAGCAAGCGTGCCCGTGAATTGCTGGACAACTGGGCCGAAGCACGCGGCAAGTTCATCAAGGTGTTCCCGCTGGAATACAAGCGCGCACTCGGCGAGATGGCCGCCAGGCAACTGGCCGCCGCTGCGCCTGCCAAAGCGGCAGGCAAGGCCGCACTTGCGAAAACAGCCATCGCCGCAGCCTGAACAACAAGAAGTATCTGGAGTAGCTACATGGGAAAAGTCACCGGTTTCATGGAATACGAGCGCGTCGAGGAGGGCTACAAGCCTGTGCCCGAGCGCCTGAAAAATTACAAGGAGTTCGTGATCGGGCTCGATGATGCGCAGGCCAACAAGCAGGCCGCGCGCTGCATGGATTGCGGCACACCGTTCTGCAACAGCGGCTGCCCGGTCAACAACATCATTCCCGATTTCAACGACATGGTGTTCCGGGCCGACTGGAACAGTGCGATCGTAACGCTGCACAGCACCAACAATTTCCCGGAGTTCACCGGCCGCATTTGCCCCGCTCCCTGCGAAGCGGCTTGCACGCTCAATGTCAATGACGACGCGGTGGGCATCAAGTCCATCGAACATGCCATCATCGACCGGGCCTGGGCGGAAGGCTGGGTCCAGCCGCAATTGCCCTCCCATAAAACCGGCAAAAAGGTTGCGGTGGTGGGCTCGGGGCCGGCCGGCATGGCCGCTGCCCAGCAACTGGCGCGCGCCGGCCATGACGTGACCTTGTTCGAGAAAAACGATCGCATCGGAGGCCTGCTGCGTTATGGCATCCCCGACTTCAAGATGGAGAAAAGCCATATCGACCGCCGCGTGCAGCAAATGCAGGCAGAAGGCGTGACCTTTCGCACTAGCGTCATGGTGGGCAAGGCCAAAGACCCGCTTGGCAAGGATTCGAAGGTCACCAACTGGGCCAAGGAAACCATCACGCCCGAGCAACTGCAAAAGGACTTCGACGCGGTCTTGCTGACTGGCGGGGCCGAGCAGTCCCGCGACTTGCCGGTACCAGGCCGCGACCTGGCCGGAATCCATTTCGCGATGGAGTTCTTGCCGCAGCAAAACAAGATTAATGCGGGTGACAAGGTCAAGGACCAGTTGCGCGCCGACGGCAAACACGTCATCGTCATTGGCGGTGGTGATACCGGCTCCGACTGTGTCGGCACCAGCAATCGCCATGGAGCGGCCAGCGTGACGCAGTTTGAACTGATGCCACAGCCACCCGAAGAAGAAAACCGGCCACTGACCTGGCCCTACTGGCCGATCAAATTGCGCACCTCTTCTTCCCACGAAGAGGGTTGCGAGCGCGAGTTCGCGATCTCTACCAAAGCCTTCATCGGCGACAAAGGCAAAGTCACCGGCCTGACAACCGTGCGGGTCGAATGGAAAGACGGAAAAATGCAGGAAGTGGCGGGTTCCGAGCAGACGCTCAAGGCCGACCTCGTGTTGCTGGCCATGGGTTTTGTAGCTCCTGTGGCGGCCGTGCTCGATGCCTTCGGCATCGAAAGGGATGGACGCGGCAACGCCAAGGCGACGACGGATTTCACCGGCGGTTATGCGACCAATGTGCCCAGGGTTTTCGCGGCGGGCGACATGCGCCGCGGCCAGAGCCTGGTGGTCTGGGCGATTCGCGAGGGTCGCCAGGCCGCGCGTTCGGTCGATGAGTTCCTGATGGGTTACAGCGACCTGCCGCGCTGAAATCCTCCAGCACCTGCAAATCGCCCCGTGGGGACCGCCGCCAGAGGTGCAGGGGGCTGCATGCGTAGTTTGCTATTGGAAGAATAGCTGCCGACGCCCGCCCTAAAAGGGCTGGAGCCCGATTTGACGTGGAGAAAAGGCTGTGATGCTTTTTCAGGGCCTGGTTCGGTGCTGGCACTTCGCACGTGCCGGCCCCATGTTCATGGGGTGAATTTGAAGGGGTATGTCCTCGCTTTGCGCAACCTGCTCAGGGCAAACCCTTTATCATTGAGCCATTGCAATCGAAGCCGGCTCTCCTTTCGTCGGCTTTTCTTCCCCTCCCATGTCCGACAGCGCGCCTTCCCTTGTTGAATTCAAGCATGTGACCTTTGCCTACCCGGGCGCAACAGGGGATCGTGTGATCCTGAACGACGTCACGCTGTCGGTGCCGCGCGGCAAGGTCACGGCACTGATGGGCGCCTCCGGCGGCGGCAAAACCACGGTGTTGCGCCTGGTCGGCGGCCAGCAGAAAGCGGGTAGCGGTGAGGTCCTGTTTGACGGCCAGAACATTTCCAGCCTGAATCAGGCCGAGCTGTACGCTGCGCGGCGGCGCATGGGCATGCTGTTCCAGTTCGGTGCCTTGTTCACCGACTTGAGCGTCTTTGACAACGTGGCTTTTCCGCTGCGTGAACACACGGCCCTCGATGAGGCGCTGATTCGCGACATCGTCCTGATGAAGCTCAATGCAGTCGGGCTGCGTGGCGCGCGCGCGCTGATGCCCAGTGAAATTTCGGGCGGCATGGCCAGGCGTGTGGCACTGGCCCGCGCAATTGTGCTGGACCCGGAACTCATCATGTACGACGAACCCTTCGCCGGCCTGGACCCGATTTCGCTCGGCACGGCCGCGCAGCTGATACGCCAGCTCAACGACAGCCTCGGCATCACCAGCATCGTGGTGTCGCATGACCTGGAAGAAACCTTCCGGATTGCCGACAAGGTCATCATCCTGGCCAACGGCGGTATTGCCGCCCAGGGCACGCCCGATGAAGTTCGTCATTCCAGCGACCCGCTGGTGCACCAGTTCGTCAATGCACTGGCCGAAGGGCCGGTGCAGTTCCACTACCCGGGCCCGAACGTGGCCGACGATTTCGGCCTTCAGTCTGCGGCAGGAAAAGGACGGCGTTCGTGAGCCGGTCCCTGCTCGTCAACTTGGTGGCCGACTTGGGTTTTGCCACGCGCAGCAAGCTGGTTGAGCTGGGTTATGGCGCCCGCATGATGGCGCGGCTTCTTGCGTTGACCGGGCCGGCGTTCGCGCGTTTTGGCCTGATCCGCGACCAGATCTTCTTTCTGGGCAACTACTCGCTGGCCATCATCACGGTGTCGGGGCTGTTTGTTGGTTTTGTGCTGGGGTTGCAAAGTTATTACGCGCTGCAGCGTTATGGCTCGTCCGAAGCGCTCGGCTTGCTGGTGGCCTTGAGCCTGGTGCGCGAGCTGGGCCCGGTGGTAACGGCCCTGCTGTTTGCCGGACGGGCCGGTACGGCACTGACGGCTGAAATCGGCCTGATGAAAGCCGGTGAGCAATTGTCGGCCATGGAAATGATGGCGGTGGATCCGGTGCGCCGGATTCTGGCACCGCGGTTCTGGGGCGGTGTGATTGCCATGCCGTTGCTGGCGGCTGTTTTCAGTGCCGTCGGCATCTTGGGCGGCTGGGTGGTTGGCGTGCTAATGATCGGTGTGGACGCCGGCGCTTTCTGGAGCCAGATGCAATCGGGTGTGGACGTCTGGCGCGATGTCGGCAACGGCGTTGTCAAGAGTTTCGTCTTCGGTGTGACCGTCACTTTCATCGCGTTGTTTCAGGGGTTCGAGGCACAGGCGACGCCTGAAGGCGTTGCGCGGGCTACCACCCGTACTGTGGTGCTGGCCTCGCTCGCGGTGCTCGGCCTTGACTTTGTCCTCACGGCGCTGATGTTCAGCGTGTGATTTATGTCACCTCAGAAATTGTCCCGTCCAGTGCGAAAATCAACTCTCCTTTTGTGCCCCGGCGAACGCCGCGGCCTGTGCAATTCCAGGAACCAAGATGCAACGCTCGAAAAATGACCTGTGGGTCGGCCTGTTTGTGCTGGCCGGTGCTGCTGCCATCCTGTTTTTGGCGCTGAAGTCGGCCAACCTGCTGACGCTGAATTTCGACACTTCCTACTCCGTGGTGGCCAAGTTCGACAACATCGGTGGTTTAAAACCACGCGCACCGGTCAAAAGTGCGGGCGTAATTGTCGGTCGCGTCGAAAATATTACATTTGATGACAAATACTATCAAGCCAGTGTTAGTCTGGCCTTGGAAAGCCGTTATGTGTTCCCCAAAGACAGTTCGCTGAAGATTCTGACCAGTGGTCTGTTGGGGGAGCAATACATCGGTGTGGAAGCGGGTGCTGACGAGAAAAACCTGGCCGCGGGCGATGTGATCAAACAGACACAGTCGGCCGTGGTGCTGGAAAGCCTGATCAGCCAATTTTTGTACAGCAAGGCGGCGGACAGCAGTTCCGGTCCAGCGACTGCACCGCCAGCAGGGAATAACGATAAAAAATGAAAACACGAACCATGATGAAACGGCCCGGCCTGTGGGCCGGCCTTCTGGCCCTTGCACTGTTGCAGGGCTGTGCGACCGGCCCCAACCCGCGCGATCCTTTTGAACCTTTCAACCGCAGCGTCACCCGCTTTAATGATGGCCTTGACGAAGCCATCGTCAAGCCTGTGGCTCAGGCCTACCAGGGTGTGGTGCCTTCGCCAGTGCGTACCGGTGTCAACAACTTCTTCGGCAATCTCTCGGATGTCTGGTCCTTTGTCAACAACGTGCTCCAGGCCAAACCGCAAGCGGCAGCTGACAGCTTTATGCGTGTCAGCGTCAACACGCTGATCGGCCTGGGCGGCGTACTTGATTGGGCCACTCCCATGGGCATAGAGCGACACCGCGAGGATTTCGGCAAGACTCTGGGGCGCTGGGGTGTGGCGACCGGTCCTTACCTGGTATTGCCGGTTCTGGGCCCTTCTACAGTGCGTGACACGGCGGCGCTGGTGGTTGACACCAAAGGCGACCTGGTCATGCAGGTCGATCATGTGCCCACGCGCAATTCCCTTTATGTGTTGCGCGCGGTGGACCTTCGCGCCAGCCTGTTACGTGCCGGGGAAGTACTGGACGGCGCTGCACTCGATAAATACAGCTTCACACGTGATGCCTACCTGCAGCGTCGTGGCGCGGCCGTGGAGCCCAATGGGGACGAAGAGCGTTATGACCTCCCGGAGACCCCTCCACCGGCGCGTGCAAAGTAAAGAACGCTTACACGTGGTGCCGGAACTTCACTGAGCAAGCTGAACCAAAGCCCGAAAAACGCTGTCAAATCAAACACTTGCCTGCAACAGGCCCATGGCGGATATCCCGTCCGGCCCGGCAGGCATTTGCCTCGAACTGAAGGAAAACCATGAACCGTCGAATTTTTAGCCATGCCCTGGGTGCCTGCTTTGCCGCAGGCCTGCTGGCCGCTGGCCCGGCCGTGTTTGCTGCCGACGAGGCGCCCGATGTCCTGATCAGGCGCGCCTCCACCGAAGTGCTGGACACCATCAAGTCCGACAAGGCCATCCAGTCCGGCGATACGAAGAAGATCATTGCGCTGGTCGATGCCAAGATCATGCCGCATGTGAATTTCACGCGCATGACGGCGGCTACCGTGGGACGTAACTGGCGCCAGGCCACGCCTGAGCAGCAAAAGCGCCTGCAGGACGAGTTCAAGATCCTGCTGGTGCGCACCTATTCCGGGGCACTGTCCCAGGTCAAGGATGAGACCATCAACGTCAAGCCCCTGCGTGCCGCACCGGCAGACACGGAAGTGGTCGTGCGGACCGAGGTGATAGGCCGCAGTGAACCGATCCAGCTGGATTACCGCATGGAAAAAGCCGCCGGTGGCTGGAAAATCTATGACCTCAATGTCCTGGGGGTGTGGATGGTGGAAACCTACCGCACCCAGTTTGCGCAGGAAATTTCAGCCAAAGGGGTGGACGGCCTGATCGCTGCGCTGGCCCAGCGCAACAAGTCCAACGCAGGTGCACAGAAATCCTGAGTGAAGCCCGCTGACGTGTTGACACTTCCTGCGGTCCTGACCCATGCGGTAGCGCCGGGCTTTGTCCGAAGCCTCACGCCCGGACTGTTTGCCGACCCGGGGGAGGTGGTGGCAGATGCTGCTGCCTTGCAGCAGTTTGATTCGTCCGCGCTGGCCGTCCTGCTGGAATGCCGGCGCCGGGCATTGGCAGCGGGCAAGAGATTTTCGGTACATGGCGCCCCCGCACGCTTGCGGGAACTGGCCGAGCTGTATGGGGTGGCCGAGCTGATTCCATCCGCTGCCACGGCCTGAACCCGCAGGGCGACGGGGAACAGGGCCTCGGCCAAGCGCGGGACATTGGGCTGCCAGGCCGGATGAAACAGGCGTCAGCCCTTAAAATAGCGGGCTCATGCCAGCCATCTCATTCCAGTCCGTCTCAAAATCCTATCCATCGACTCGAAGCCAGACCGGTCCCGGTGTCCAGGCACTGGACAATGTGAGCTTTGACATTCAGCAGGGCGAGTTTTTTGGCTTGCTGGGGCCCAATGGTGCCGGAAAAACTTCCCTGATCAGCATTCTGGCCGGCCTTTCGCGGGCCAGCAGTGGCCGGGTGCTGGTGCATGGCAGTGATGTGGTCACCGATTACGCCAATGCCAGGCGCAAGCTTGGCATCGTGCCGCAGGAATTGGTGTTCGACCCCTTTTTCACCGTGCGCGAGGCGCTTCGCATCCAGTCCGGTTATTTTGGCGTCAGGAACAACGACGACTGGATTGACGAACTGCTGGCCAGCCTTGGCCTGAGCGACAAGGCCGATGCCAACATGCGCCAGCTGTCGGGCGGCATGAAGCGCCGTGTGCTGGTGGCGCAGGCGCTGGTTCACCAGCCGCAGGTCATTGTGCTCGACGAGCCTACCGCCGGCGTCGATGTGGAGTTGCGCCAGACGCTGTGGCAATTCATCGCCAGGCTCAACAAGCAGGGCAGCACGGTGCTGCTGACCACGCATTACCTCGAAGAGGCCGAAGCCCTGTGCAGCCGCATCGCCATGCTCAAGCAGGGGCGCGTGGTCGCGCTGGCCTCCACCTCTGAACTGCTCAAGGCGGCTTCGTCGAATGTGCTGCGTTTCAAGATCGACAGCGAGCTCCCCAAAGCGCTGGCAGACCAGGCCCGCATCACCGGACGCATTGTCCAGTTGCCTGCCCATAACGCGCACGAGATCGAGCAATACCTCAGCGCCATCCGCGAGGCCGGGCTGGTGGCGGAAGATGTGGAGATCCGCAAGGCCGACCTGGAAGACGTGTTTCTTGAAGTCATGGCGGAAAAAATCGGGGTGATGGCATGAACGGCGCGCGAACTCCGGTTGTACAAGCAGGGGCCGCGGATCCGGCTTTGCCGGGCCGCAGGCGCAGCGCCCCCTCGGGGGGGGGCAGCGCAGTGCACGAAGTGACAAGCGTGGGGGCTCTATGACCGGCTGGCAAACCCTGTTCTACAAGGAAGTGCTGCGGTTCTGGAAAGTTGGTTTCCAGACCGTGGGCGCGCCCATTCTCACCGCCGTCATGTACATGCTGATTTTTGGCCATGTACTGCAGGACCAGGTCAAGGTCTACGGCACCGTCAGCTACACGGCCTTCCTGGTGCCCGGGCTGGTCATGATGAGCGTGTTGCAGAACTCGTTTGCCAACAGCTCTTCCTCGCTGATCCAGAGCAAGATCATGGGCAGCCTGGTGTTTGTGCTGCTGACGCCGTTGTCGCACTGGCACTGGTTTTTTGCTTATGTCGGCTCGTCGATTGTGCGGGGGCTGGCGGTCGGCCTGGGTGTGTTTGTGGTCACGGTTTATTTTGGCCAGCCCAGCTTTGTCGCACCCTTGTGGATCGTGGTGTTCGCAGTGCTCGGTGCGGCGCTGCTGGGCGCGTTGGGCCTGATTGCCGGTTTGTGGTCGGAGAAGTTCGACCAGATGGCGGCTTTCCAGAATTTCGTCATCATGCCCATGACTTTCCTGAGCGGGGTTTTTTACTCCATCCACTCGCTGCCCCCGTTCTGGCAGACCGTCAGCCACCTGAACCCGTTTTTCTACATGATCGACGGTTTCCGCTACGGCTTTTTCGGCGTCAGCGATGTGTCGCCCTTGCTGAGTCTGGCCATAGTCGGCGCTGCCTTGCTGGTCATCAGCGGCGTCGCGGTGAATTTGCTGCGTATTGGCTACAAAATACGGCACTAGATATGGCCCCACGTTCGCGCACTGCGTGTCGCTCTCTGCCCCCCGAGGGGGCGCTGCGCCTGCGGACCGGCCAAGCCGGATCCGCGGCCCTGGCTGAAAAATGCCGTTTCAGCGGAACAACAGTAATTACCAGCCTGACAAACACAACATGACCAGCGAAGAACTCCAAACCATCATTGCCGCAGGCCTGCCATGCGAGCACATCGAACTGTCCGGCGATGGCAGGCACTGGTATGCCACCATCGTGTCCGCTGCTTTTGAAGGCCAGCGCCTGATCCAGCGCCACCAGCGCGTCTACAAGACGCTGGGCGGGCGCATGCAGAGCGATGAAGTGCATGCCCTGTCCATGAAAACCTACACCCCGGCCGAGTGGGCCGCCAGCAACGCACAAGAATAGACAAACACATGGACAAATTACTCATCAGGGGCGGTAAATCGCTCGCCGGGACTGTCGACATTTCCGGTGCCAAGAATGCCGCGCTGCCCGAGCTGTGCGCGGCGCTGCTGACTGCAGACACCGTCACACTTGAGAACGTGCCTTGCCTGCAGGACGTGGCCACCATGCTCAAGTTGATCCGCAACATGGGCGTGAGCGCCGAGCGAAACGACAGCACACCCGGCACCGTCGTCATCAATGCAGGTGGGTTGAGTTCTCCCGAAGCGCCTTACGAACTGGTGAAAACCATGCGAGCCTCGGTGCTCGCACTGGGCCCCTTGCTGGCCCGTTTCGGCGAAGCCACCGTCTCGCTCCCCGGCGGCTGCGCCATCGGCTCGCGGCCGGTGGACCAGCACATCAAGGGCATGCAGGCCATGGGTGCCGACATCGTGGTCGAACACGGCTACATGATTGCCAAGCTGCCAGCCGGACAAAAGCGGCTCAAGGGCAGCAACATTACGACCGACATGGTGACCGTGACCGGGACTGAAAACTTCCTGATGGCTGCCAGCCTGGCCGAGGGCGAAACCATTCTTGAAAACGCGGCGCAAGAGCCCGAGATTGGCGACTTGGCCGAGATGCTGATCAAGATGGGCGCAAAGATCGAGGGCCATGGAACCAGCCGCATCCGCATTCAAGGCGTCGAGCGCCTGCATGGCTGTACGCACCAGGTCGTGGCCGACCGCATCGAAACAGGCACTTTCCTGTGTGCGGTTGCGGCGGCGGGCGGCGATGTGGTGCTGCGTCATGGCCGGGCCGACCATCTCGAAGCCGTGATCGACAAGTTGCGCGAAGCCGGTGCGGTCATCACTGCTGGCGATGGTTTCATCCGGGTCCAGGCTTCGGGGCGGATGCAGGCGCAGTCCTTCCGCACCACCGAATACCCGGGTTTCCCGACCGATATGCAGGCGCAGTTCATGGCGCTCAATGCCATCGCCGAAGGCTCGAGCAAGGTGACGGAAACGATTTTTGAAAACCGCTTCATGCACGTCAACGAGATGGTGCGCCTGGGCGCCAAGATCGAGATCGACGGCAAGTTCGCGGTCATCGACGGGGTCGAAAAACTCTCCGGCGCCACTGTGATGGCCACCGACTTGCGTGCCTCTGCCAGCCTGGTGATTGCCGGCCTGGTGGCCGAGGGCGAAACCCTGGTGGACCGCATCTATCACCTGGACCGCGGCTACGACCAGATGGAAGCCAAGCTGCGCGGGATTGGTGCGGACATCGAGAGAATCAAATCATGATCACGCTCGCTCTGTCCAAAGGCCGCATCTTCGATGAAACCCTGCCGCTGCTTGAAGCGGCCGGCATCAAGGTTCTGGAAGATCCGGAAAAATCGCGCAAGCTGATCCTGGCGACCAACCGGCCTGACGTGCGTGTGGTGCTGGTGCGTGCCACCGACGTGCCGACCTACGTGCAATATGGCGGCGCCGACATCGGCGTGACCGGCAAGGACACCTTGATCGAACACGGCGGCCAGGGCCTGTACCAGCCGCTGGACCTGCAGATTGCCAAATGCCGCATGAGCGTGGCCGTGCGCGCCGGTTTTGACTATGAAGCCGCCGTGAAGCAGGGCTCGCGCCTGAAGGTGGCAACCAAGTTCGTCAGCATTGCACGCGATTTTTTCGCGACCAAGGGTGTGCACGTGGACCTGATCAAGCTTTATGGCAGCATGGAGCTGGCGCCCCTGACCGGCCTGGCCGATGCGATTGTCGACCTGGTCAGCAGCGGCAACACGCTCAAGGCGAACCACCTGGTCGAGGTCGAGCGCATCATGGACATCAGTTCGCACCTGGTGGTCAATCAGGTGGCGCTCAAGCTCAAGCAGGCGCCCCTGCGTAGCATCATCGATGCTTTCGCCTCGGCCATCGGCAAACCTTCCGCCTGAAAGCGCTATGAGTTTTATAGCTACTCCCGCCCGTATTTCAACGGCCAACAGCACTTTTGAGGCTCAATTTCAGGCACGCCTGCATTGGGCGGCCGACACCGACGCGGCGATCGAGCAGCGCGTGGCCGACATTCTGGCCGACGTGCAAAAACGCGGCGATGCTGCTGTGCTGGAATACACCGCGCGGTTTGATGGCCTGTCGGCCGGGTCAGTGGCCGGGTTGGAACTGACGCAGGCGGATTTCAAAGCCGCGTTTGATGCCATTCCCGCTGCCCAGCGCGAGGCCCTGCAGGCCGCCGCTGCCCGGGTGCGCAGCTACCACGAGGCACAGAAGAAGGCATCGGGCGAGAGCTGGAGCTACCGTGACGAGGACGGTACGCTGCTGGGCCAGAAGGTCACGCCGCTGGACCGCGTGGGCATTTACGTTCCCGGCGGCAAGGCGGCCTACCCGTCCAGCTTGCTGATGAACGCCATCCCAGCCCACGTGGCAGGGGTGCAGGAGATCATCATGGTGGTGCCCACGCCCGTGCGCGGCAGCGTGGCCACGGGCGGCTCCGGCAACCAGGCCGCTTCCAGCAAAGGCGAGCGCAATGAACTGGTGCTGGCCGCTGCTTATGTGGCCGGTGTCACGCGTGCCTTCACCATCGGTGGCGCACAAGCCGTGGCCGCCCTTGCCTACGGCACACAAACCGTGCCCAAGGTCGACAAGATCACCGGCCCCGGCAACGCCTATGTGGCCAGCGCCAAGAAACGCGTTTTTGGCTCGGTGGGCATCGACATGATCGCCGGCCCCAGTGAAATCCTGGTGTTGGCCGACGGCAGCACACCGGCCGACTGGGTGGCCATGGACCTGTTCAGCCAGGCCGAGCATGACGAGCTTGCGCAAAGCATTCTGCTGTGCCCGGATGCGGCCTATATCGATGCCGTTCAGGAGGCCATCAACCGCCTCCTGCCCGGCATGCCGCGCGCCGAAATCATCGCCAAGTCCCTCACCGGCCGCGGCGCCTTGATTCACACCCGCAGCATGGAAGAGGCCTGCGCCATCAGCAACCGCATTGCGCCCGAACACCTGGAAGTCTCCAGCCGCGACCCGCACAAGTGGGAACCGCTGCTCAAGCATGCCGGTGCCATCTTCCTGGGTGCGTACACCAGCGAATCGCTGGGTGACTACTGTGCCGGCCCGAATCACGTGCTGCCGACCAGCGGAACCGCGCGGTTTTCAAGCCCGCTGGGCGTGTACGACTTCCAGAAACGCTCCAGCATCATCGAGGTCAGCGAAGCCGGTGCGCAGACCCTGGGGAAAATTGCCGCCGAACTGGCCTATGGCGAGGGGCTGCAGGCACATGCGCGTGCCGCCGAAATGAGATTGAAAAAATGAACGATGTCGCGCCCGGACTGAAAAAACTGATCAGACAAGACGTGCAGTCCATGCACGCTTATGCCATCCAGGATTCGGCCGGCATGGTCAAGCTCGATGCGATGGAAAACCCGCATCGCCTGCCGCCGGCGTTGCAGGCGCACCTGGGCCAGCGTCTGGGGGCACTGGCGCTGAACCGCTATCCGGATGCCCGTGTCAACGATCTGCGCAAGGCGCTGGCCGACTACGCGCAGATGCCCGAAGGCTTCGACATCACGCTGGGCAATGGCTCGGACGAGCTGATTTCGCTGCTCGCCATGGCTTGCGATGTGCCGGGTGCCTCCATCCTCGCTCCGCTGCCCGGTTTTGTGATGTACGGCATGAGCGCGCAGCTGCAGGGCCTGAAGTTCATCGGTGTGCCCCTGACGCCCGACTTCGAGCTGGACGAGGCCACCATGCTGGCTGCGATCAAGGAACACCAGCCGTCCATCATCTACATCGCCTACCCGAACAACCCGACCGCCAACCTGTGGGACGACGCAGTGATCGACAAAATCATTGCGGCGGCGCCCGGCCTGGTGGTGTTCGACGAGGCTTACCAGCCCTTTGCCAGCAAAAGCTACATGGGCCGCATCGCCGGCCACAGCCATGTGCTGCTGATGCGCACGATGAGCAAGTTCGGCCTGGCCGGCGTCCGTCTGGGCTACATGGTGGGTCCAAAAGCGTTGATTGCCGAGATCGACAAGGTGCGCCCGCCTTACAACATCAGCGTGCTGAATTACGAGTGTGCGCTGTTTGCGCTCGAACATGCCGAGGTGTTTGCGGCGCAAGCCCAGGAGATACGGGAGCAGCGCGCTATACTTTTTGAAGCACTGCAGGGCATTCCGGGAATAAAAACCTGGAAAAGCGAGGCCAACATGATCCTTGTGCGGGTGCCCGACGCGGCCAAAACCTTCGAAGGCATGCGGGCGCGCAAGGTGCTGGTCAAAAACGTTTCTAAAATGCATGCATTGCTGGCCAGCTGCCTGCGCCTGACTGTCGGCACCGCTGACGAGAATGCACAGATGCTGGCTGCCCTCAAAGAATCACTATGACCACCCCCACCACGCAGGCCCCACGCACCGCCGAAGTTTCGCGCAACACTGCCGAGACCCAGATCACCGTCAAGCTCAACCTCGACGGCACGGGCAAGGCCAGCCTGTCCACGGGCATCGGTTTTTTTGACCACATGTTGGACCAGATTGCCCGGCACGGCCTGATTGATCTGGACATCCAGGCCAAGGGCGACCTGCACATTGACGGCCACCACACGGTGGAAGACGTCGGCATCACCTTCGGGCAGGCGGTGGCCCAGGCCGTCGGCGACAAGAAAGGCCTGCGCCGCTACGGCCACGCCTACGTGCCGCTGGACGAAGCGCTGTCGCGCGTGGTGGTCGACTTCTCGGGCCGGCCCGGCCTCGACATGCACGTGCCTTTCAAGAGCGGCATGATCGGCACCTTCGACAGCCAGCTGGCCTACGAATTCTTCCAGGGCTTTGTGAATCATGCCTTTGTGACCCTGCACATCGACAACCTCAAGGGTGACAACGCGCACCACCAGGCCGAAACCGTGTTCAAGGCCTTTGCCCGCGCTTTGCGCATGGCGCTGGAGATCGACCCGCGGGCGGCGGGCGTGATTCCCTCGACCAAAGGCTCGCTGTAGGCAGACTTTTACATGTTTTTGCCCTCCAGCCCTTGCTGTTCGGGCGCAAGCAGCTATAAAAACCGTAGCATTTCTCAAATCTGATGGCGAAGCTCAAGAAAATCGCGGTGGTTGACTACGGCATGGGCAACCTGCGTTCGGTATCGCAAGCGGTCCAGCATGTGGCGCTGGGAAGCGGCTTCGAGGTGGTGGTGACATCCCGCGCCGAAGACGTGATGGCCGCGGAACGTGTGGTTTTGCCGGGGCAGGGCGCGATTGCCGACTGCGTGCGTGAACTGGCCGAGTCCGGCATGCAGGAGGCTGTGTTGCACGCTGCTGCGCACAAGCCGCTGTTCGGCGTCTGCGTCGGCATGCAGATGCTGCTGACCCACAGCGACGAAGGCCAGCCCGGCGATGGCGGTGCCGGCACTGCTGGCCTGAACCTGATCCCCGGCGAGGTGCACAAGTTCGACCTGGCCGGCCAGATCCAGCCCGACGGCAGCCGCTACAAGGTGCCGCAGATGGGCTGGAACCAGGTGTACCAGGCAGGCGCCGACAGCGGAAAAAACCACCCCGTGTGGGCCGGTGTGCCGGACGGCGCCTACTTTTATTTTGTGCACAGCTTCTATGCATGCCCGTCGGATGCGCGCCACACCGCGGGTTTTGCCGACTATGGTGCGCGCTTTACGGCGGCGCTGGCACGCGATAATATTTTTGCCACGCAGTTTCACCCCGAAAAAAGCGCAGACCACGGACTGGCCCTGTACCGCAACTTCCTGCACTGGAACCCCTGATTCCCAAGGACATGAGTCACCTGTTCCTGCCCACGCCTGCGCCCCTGCTCTCCTCACTTCCCAACCACCCTTGCCTCATTGCCCATGCTACTCATCCCTGCGATTGACTTGAAAGACGGCCATTGCGTGCGCCTCAAACAGGGCGACATGGACCAGTCCACCATCTTCAGCGAAGACCCGGCCGCCATGGCGCGCAGCTGGGTCGACAAAGGCGCGCGCCGCCTGCACCTGGTGGACCTGAACGGCGCGTTTGCCGGCAAGCCTAAAAACGAGGCGGCCATCCGCAAGATCCTGGCCGAAGTGGGCAGCGAAATCGACGTGCAACTGGGCGGCGGTATCCGCGACCTGGACACCATCGAGCGTTACCTGGACTCCGGCCTGCGCTACGTCATCATCGGCACGGCGGCGGTGAAGAATCCTGGCTTCTTGCAGGACGCCTGCACCGCTTTCGGCGGCCACATCATCGTCGGCCTGGACGCCAAGGACGGCAAGGTCGCTACCGATGGCTGGAGCAAGATGACCGGGCACGAGGTGGTCGACTTGGGCAAGAAGTTCCAGGATTACGGCGTCGAGTCCATCATCTACACCGACATCGGCCGCGACGGCATGCTCAGCGGCATCAACATCGAAGCCACGGTCAAGCTCGCCAAGGCGCTGACCATCCCGGTGATTGCCTCGGGCGGACTGTCAAATATGGCCGACATCGACGCGCTGTGTGCGGTGGAAGACGAGGGTGTGGAGGGTGTGATCTGCGGCCGCTCGATTTACAGCGGCGACCTGGACTTTGCCGCGGCGCAGGCCAGGGCCGACGAGCTTAACGGCTAGAGAACCACTGTAAACTCTGGCGAGATTCTGGTGGGTGTGGTTTGGGCCGCAAAGCGCCAGAAAGCAATACAGTGAATCGCCTGAGTTCGCCCGGGCTCACTTGCATAGCTGCGGGGGTTTCAATTAAAAACGCAGCATGAGCTAGTCCTGCGCGCCGCGTTCAAAACTGTTTCCAGCCCAAGCCGTCATCAAGTGATCAACGAACCACCGGCCCGCAGGCCCCGGCGGCGCTGACGCCGGATGAAATGCGGAGATCGTGAGCATGAAACCGCTGCGGGGCATGTCATCCACGTCCAGAATGACCAGCGTGCCCGATGCAAGGTCTTGCGCCACCATGTGCAGCGGCATGCTGCCCCAGCCGACGCTGTCTTTCAAAAATGCGTGCTTGGTCGACAGGTCCGCCAGCCGCCATGTGAGTGGCGACAACACACCATAGTCCTGGCCTTTCATCAGCGCTGAACGGTCGGTGAGCACAAGCTGCACATGTTTGGCCAGTTCACGTCTCGGGATGCGGTGTTTGAAAGCCGCCAGCGGGTGGTCTGCGGCGGCGACCGACACCAGGGGAATCTCGCCCAGCCGTTCGCTGACCAATGAGGGAAACGCGACCGGCAGTGCCGCCAGAATGCCGAGGCTGCAACGGCCATCCAGCACTGGCTGGTAGCTCGCGCCCAGTCCTTCGACAAAAAGCCGCAGCGGCGTCAGCGGGAACCGGTTTGCAAACGCCTTCGCCGCTTCGGCGATAGCGGCCGTCGGGAAAAACACATCGACCACGACCGACAGCTCGGCTTCCAGCCCGGACGACATGAGTTTGGCACGTGCTTTCAGGGTGTTGACGCCAGACACGATGGTGCGGGCGTCGGCCAGAAGCAGCACTCCCTCGGGGGTGAGCTTGGGGAATCTCCCGGTGCGGTCGAACAGCACCACGCCAATTTGCCCCTCTAGGCTGCTCACCCAGCCGCTCACAGCTGACTGCACGCGGTTGAGCTTGCGGGCCGCCGCCGAAAAACTGCCTTCATCGACCGCCGCAATGAAGGTTCTGAGTTGGTCGAGTGAAACGCCGTCGAGCATAAAGACCATCCTATCCCAAAAAACGATGGATCGCATCTCAATATACCGTCTATTCAGATTGATTGTTAAAGAACACCATCAGGTCTTCATCCAAAACGACTTGAAAGGTCTCATCATGAAACTCCTGCATCTTGACTCCAGCGTGCTCGGCGCCGCCTCGGTTAGCCGCCGCCTGACATCCGAAATCGTCCTGCGCCACCAGGCCTTGCATCCGGGCATCGAGGTGATTTCCCGCGACTTGGCCGCCGACCCGGCCCTGCATCTGTCCGGCGCACATCTGGCTGCTTTCCAGGGCAGCGCCAGCGAGGACGCGCTGATCAACGCGGACCTGGTCAAAGGCAACGCTTACATGTACGAACTTTTCGCCGCAGACATTCTGGTCATCGGCGCGCCGATGTACAACCTGTCGATACCGACGCCGCTCAAGGCGTGGATCGACCGCATTGCGGTGGCCGGCCAGACCTTCCGCTACACCGCTGGGGGCCCTGAAGGCCTGCTGAAAAACAAAAAGGCATTCATCGCTTCGACGCGCGGCGGCGTGTATTCGGCGGGCAGCCCTGCTGCGGCGCTGGAACACCAGGAAAGCTACCTGATCGGCCTGCTGGCCTTCCTGGGCGTGACGGATGTGACCGTTGTACGCGCTGAAGGCATGGCGTTGGGCCCCGAGGCCAAAGAGGCCGCTGTGGCACGCGCGCTTGAGGATATCGCAGCGATTGCGGCCTGAGCGTTGCATTCCATCCCATCTTCACCCATCAACCAAACCATCGAAAGAGTTCACCATGACCTATTCCATCATTGGCTCCGGCAACGTCGGTACCGCCCTGGCCCGCCAGTTCGCCCGCAGCGGCATCTCAGTGGGCGTCGCCAACTCCCGCGGCCGAGACTCCATCACAGCATTGGCCGAAGAGCTTGGCGGCAAAGTGGCGGCTATGACCTTGGAGGATGCGCTCAAGGCCGACGTCATAATTCTGGCGGTGCCGTTTCGCGCCCACACGGCGGTGGCGGGCGCGGCGCGTGACTGGGCCGGCAAGATCATTGTCGATGCCATGAACACCTATGGCGTGGCGCCAGAGGAGCTGAAAGGCCAAGCGTCCAGCGACCTGGTGGCAGTTGCATTCCCCGGCGCGAAACTGGTCAAGACACTCAACCAGTTGCCTGCGAAGCTGCTGGCGATGAACCCCGCCGAAGGCGGTGGGCGCCGTGTCATGTTCGTCTCCAGCAATGACAAAGCCGCCTCCACTTTGATCACCACGCTGGTAGGGGATCTCGGATTTGCGCCCATCGAACTCGGAAAGATCAGTGAAGGCGGAGCCTTGCTGGATCGGAGCGGGCCGCTGGTTCTTCAGAACCTCATCAAGCTGGGGTGAACCGCGCGAGCGCAGAGCAACTCGGCGCACTACACTAAACGCTCCCTCAAATCCGATTTTTGGGCGCATGGTGGCACGAGTGTGAAGGAGCCGGCGGCGTTCGGCGGTGCCCGGAATCCTCATGCCCTTGGTCGCGTCCGGTTTCTGTGCCGTGCGCGTCGCCCTGCATCCCGATGGTCGAATTTTCAGGGACCTTTCGAGCCCTTTTAACCATAGCCAGCTTCACTGAACTCTAAATGCTCGCCAAACGAATCATTCCCTGTCTTGATGTGACCGGCGGCCGTGTCGTCAAGGGTGTCAACTTTGTCGAGCTGCGCGACGCCGGGGACCCGGTCGAGATTGCTGCCCGTTACAACGAACAGGGCGCCGACGAGCTGACTTTCCTGGACATCACGGCCACCAGCGACGGCCGCGATCTGATCCTGCACATCATCGAGGCGGTGGCCTCACAGGTCTTCATTCCGCTGACGGTCGGCGGCGGGGTGCGTACCGTCGAGGATGTGCGGCGTCTGCTCAACGCCGGGGCCGACAAGACCAGCTTCAACTCCGCCGCGCTGGCCAACCCGCAGGTGATTGAAGACGCCTCGGCCAAATACGGTGCGCAGTGCATTGTGGTAGCCATCGACGCCAAGCGCCGCTCGGACGAGGAAGTGCTCACCCGCGGGCCGGGCTGGGATGTCTATAGCCATGGCGGGCGCAAGAATACCGGGCTGGACGCCGTTGCCTGGGCCACCGAGATGACACGGCGCGGCGCCGGCGAGATCCTGCTGACCAGCATGGACCGCGATGGTACCAAGTCCGGCTTTGACCTTGCGCTGACCCGCGCCGTCAGCGACGCGGTCAGCGTGCCGGTCATCGCCTCCGGCGGCGTCGGCAACCTGGACCACCTGGCCGACGGCATCCAGATCGGCGGCGCCGACGCTGTATTGGCCGCGAGCATCTTCCATTACGGCGAATACACGGTGCAGCAGGCCAAGCAGCACATGGCCGCACGCGGCATTCCGGTTCGCCTCTAGTCTCAAACCTTATTGGCCTCCAGCCCATGTCTGGCGTGCGCAAGCAGCTATAAATTTAATAGTGAACACGCGCGCGCAGGGGACTGTCTCCCATTCCAGCCGGGGCCGCGGGTCCGGCTCCGCCGGCCCGCAGGCGCAGCGCCCCCTCGGGGGGCAAAGAGCTACGCCCAGCGAGCGAACGTGGGGGCGATAATACTTTCATGAACTGGTTAGATGAAGTCAGCTGGGACGACAAGGGCCTGATCCCTGTCATTGCGCAGGAAGCCACCAGCGGCGACGTGCTGATGTTCGCCTGGATGAACCGCGAGGCGCTGCAAAAAACCGCCGAGCTCGGCCAAGCGGTCTATTACAGCCGTTCGCGCGGCCGCCTGTGGCACAAGGGCGAAGAGTCCGGCCACCTGCAGACGGTGCACGAAATCCGGCTGGACTGCGACAACGATGTGATTTTGCTGAAAGTGACGCAGTTGGGCCACGAGCCGGGCATTGCCTGCCACACCGGGCGCCACAGCTGCTTTTTCAGCCTTTACAAGGACGGGCAATGGGTGGTGACCGATCCGGTCCTCAAGGACCCGACAAGCATTTACAAGTAGACCATGACTTCCAACGACTCCCTCCAGCGCCTTGCGCAAATCATTGAAAGCCGCAAACCGGCCCGTGGCGGCGACCCTGACACCAGCTATGTGGCGCGCTTGCTGCACAAGGGCCCCGACGCTTTTCTGAAAAAAATCGGCGAGGAAGCCACCGAAACCGTGATGGCGGCAAAGGACCTGGACCATGGCGGTGACCCCGCCAAACTGGTCGGCGAGGTGGCCGACCTGTGGTTTCACAGCCTGATCGCATTGGCGCACTATGGCCTGTCACCGGCCGACGTGATTGCCGAGCTGGAGCGCCGTGAAGGCACCAGCGGCATCGAGGAAAAGGCCCTGCGCAAGGCGCAGGACCGCGAGGCGAGTGAAAAATAACACGAAGCAAGAAAGGGAACCCATGAGCGAGACCGACCTGGCTGAATTCGACTCCAAAAACCCCAACGACCGCATCGTCATGCATGTGCTTTACGGCCTGCACACGCTGGCCTGGTTCAGCGGCGGTGTGTTCGCGGTGGTCGCGCTGATCGTGAACTATGTGCGGCGCGCCGAAGAGTCCGACGCACTCTACATCGACCACCACAACTACATGATCCAGACCTTCTGGTGGACGCTGATGTGGCTGGTGCTGCTGTCCCCGCTTTGGCTGCTGCTGTTTGTGCCGGGCGCCATTGCCTATTGCATCGTCTGGCTCTGGTACCTGTACCGCTGCGTGCGCGGCTGGACACGTTTTAACAGCAACCGCCCTGCGCGCAGCGTTCCACTCGTCTGACCCCTTTTTTTTGCAAGAGCATCCCATGAGCCAGCCCCCTGTTCATGCCCCCGGCAACTGCATTTTCTGCAAGATCGCTGCCGGCCAGATTCCCAGCCGCAAGGTGTATGAAGACGAAGAGATCTTTGTGTTCGACGACATCCACCCCTGGGCGCCGGTGCATTTTCTGATGATCCCCAAAGTGCATATCCCGTCGATGGCGCAGGTGGGGCCTGAACACGCGGCGTTGCTGGGCCGCATGATGGTGCTGGCGCCCCGGTTGGCCGCTGAACAGGGCTGCAACCCCTACCCCGAAGGCGGTTTCCGCATGGTGGTCAACAGCGGTGCCGAAGGCGGGCAGGAAGTGCACCACCTGCACATCCATGTGATGGGCGGCCCCCGGCCCTGGCTGAAGGGTTAGCCCCCACGCTCCGCCGCTGCGCGGGTCGCTGCCCCC
>NZ_JBAQYR010000030.1:0-8461 GCF_049790275.1 Polaromonas sp. | reverse complement strand
CGCGTAACTCCCTGCCCCCCCGAGGGGGCCGCTGCGCCTGCGGGCCGGCAGAGCCGGACCCGCGGCCCCTGCTTGGAAAGACGGAAGAGTGGCATTTGCATTGCGCCCTGCACGCAATGAAAAGCGTGGAGGTTGGTGCAGTCAGCTAGCCGTGGGGATAAAAGCCTAGAATTTGCGAAACAAGCCGAAGAGCCGTTTCGCCTGCACGCTCCGCCGGAGCGCGCAAGGACTCTCATCAGGAGACAAACATGCGTATTTTGATTGCAGAAGATGACCAGGTCCTGGCCGATGGCTTGCTGCGTACGCTGCGAGCCTCCGGCGCGGCGGCCGACCACGTGGCCAGCGGCACCGAGGCCGACGCCGCCTTGATGACCAACACCGAATTCGACCTCCTCATCCTGGACCTGGGCTTGCCGCGCATGCACGGGCTCGAGGTGCTCAAGCGCCTGCGCGCCCGCGGCTCGGCCATGCCGGTGCTCATCCTCACCGCCGCCGACAGCGTGGAAGAACGCGTCAAAGGGCTGGACTACGGCGCCGACGACTACATGGCCAAACCGTTTTCGCTGCAGGAGCTCGAAGCCCGCGTGCGTGCCCTGATACGCCGCGGCATGGGTGGCGCCAGCAGCACCATCAAACACGGCCCGCTCGTGTACGACCAGGCCGGCCGCGTGGCCACCATCGACGGCCAGATGCTGGAGCTGTCGGCACGCGAACTGGGCTTGCTCGAAGTGTTGCTGCAGCGGGCCGGCCGCCTCGTCAGCAAGGACCAGCTGGTCGAGCGCCTGTGCGAGTGGGGCGAGGAAGTCAGCAACAACGCGATCGAGGTGTACATCCACCGCCTGCGCAAGAAGATCGAAAAGGGCCCGGTGCGCATTGCGACTGTCCGGGGACTCGGTTATTGCCTGGAGAAGATTCCTGGTTAAATATGGCCCCCACGCTTTTCACTGCGTGTAATGCGCTGCCCCCCGAGGGGGCGCTGCGCCTGCGGCCCGGCAAAGCCGGTTCCGCGGCCCCTGCTGGCCTTGCCTGCAGAGCGCGGGGGCACACAGTCCTGTGGCGCTGAGACTCTTCCAACGCGAACGGCGCAGCCTGTTCGGCGAAATCCTGGACTGGATGCTCACGCCGCTGTTGCTGCTGTGGCCGATCAGCCTGGCGCTGACCTGGCTGGTGGCGCAGAACATTGCCGGCAAGCCGTTTGACCGCGCGCTGGAGTACAACGTCCAGGCCCTGACCCGGCTGGTTGTGGTCCACAACAAGCAGGTGCAGTTCAACCTGACCGCACCGGCGCGCGAACTCCTGCGCGCCGACGACACGGACCTGGTGTTCTACCAGGTGCTGGGCTCCCGCGGCGAATACCTCAGCGGCGAGCGCGACCTGCCCCTGCCACCGGATGAAGAAACCAGCTTTGAAGGCGAGGTCCGGCTGCGCGAAGACATGATGCAGGGCCAGGAGGTGCGCGTCGCCTACACCTGGATCAAGGTCGAGGCGCCGGGTGGCCACCCCATTCTTGTGCAGGTGGCCGAAACCCTGGAAAAACGCAAGACCCTGGCCACCGAAATCGTCAAGGGCGTGATGGTGCCGCAGTTCGTCACGCTGCCGCTGGCCGTGCTGCTGGTCTGGCTGGCGCTGGTGCGCGGCATCAAGCCGCTGGACCAGCTGGAAAAACGCATTCGCGCGCGCAAGTCCGACGACATGAGCCCGCTTGACGAAACCATCGTGCCCGAAGAGGTGGCGCCGCTGGTCTCGTCCATCAACGACCTGCTGAGCCGGCTCAAGGTCCTGCTGACCACCCAAAAACGTTTCCTGGCCGACGCCGCTCACCAGCTCAAGACCCCGCTGGCCGGCCTGCGCATGCAGGCCGATCTGGCCCAGCGTGAAACCGACGCCGACGAACTCAAGAAATCCCTCAAGCAGATCGGCCGCGCCAGCATACGCGCGACGCACACCGTCAACCAGTTGCTGGCCCTGGCCCGTGCCGAAACCACCGGCCGCAGCCTGGCCAAGCAGCGCCTGGACCTGGTCCAGATCCTGGCCGACGCGATCCAGGACTCGGTGCCGCGCGCGCTGGAAAAGCACATCGACCTCGGCTACGACGGACCACCGCCCGGAGAGCCCGCCAGCGTGCTGGAGGCCAACCCGACCCTGCTCAAGGAACTGGTGCGCAACCTGCTCGACAACGCCCTGAACTACACGCCCGACGGCGGGCAGGTTACGCTGCGGCTGCTGACCGACCGCTTTAGCGGCGTGATTGTGCTGATGGTTGAAGACTCGGGCCCCGGCATTCCGGCTTCCGAGCGCGAGCTGGTGTTCCAGCCCTTTTACCGCGCGCTCGGCACCAATGTCGACGGCTCGGGGCTGGGCCTGGCCATCGTGCAGGAAATTGCGCGGCAGCACGGTGCCACCGTCGCGGTGGACGACGCCCTGCCCGGGCACACGCCCCCCGGCACCCGGGTCACAGTTCGTTTCACGGGCTTTGCAGATCTGCCACAAGAATAAAGCTGCGCGTCACTACACTGTCTCCATACCCCTGGAGACCTTTCACCCCCATGAAGACGATGAAGCCCGCGGTCCCCGTGCCCACCCAGGCCGAAGTGAGCAACCGTGAAAGCCGGCGCCACATGCGTACGCGCCTGAAGATCGGCCTGTCGGCCTGCTTCTCCCACGCCGACCCCACGCGTTCGCTGTTCACCGGCAAAACGCTGCAGTACGTCGAGCAGACCGTCGCCCACTGGATCATGTCTTCCGGCGCCATGGTGGTGATGGTGCCCTGCCCGACCGGCAGCACGCAGCGTGGGGATGTCAACTTTGACGACTACGCCCAGTGGCTCGACGGGCTGGTGCTGCACGGCGGCGCCGATGTCTGGCCCGGCAACTACGGCGAAGAGCCCCTCGAAGAGCGCTGGTCCGGCGACCGCGTGCGCGACGAATACGACAAGGCCCTGGTCGCCTCCTTTGAAAGAGCCGGCAAGCCCGTGTTCGGCATCTGCCGCGGCATGCAGCTGCTCAACATCGCTTTCGGCGGCACGCTGTACCAGGACATCGCCACCCAGGTGCCCGAGTCCTTCGTGCACCGCGATGCGGTGGTTTACGACCAGAACTTCCACAGCGTGGAGATCGTCCAGGGCACACAGCTGTCCCGCCTGTACCCCGGCGTGGAACGCGCGCGCGTCAACAGCATCCACCACCAGGGGATCAAGGACCTCTCGCCCGAGTTCGTGGCCGAGGCCTTCAGCGTGCCCGACGGCATGGTGGAAGCCATTCGCCGCAAGGACCCGGCCAAAAGCTATATCGCGGCGCTCCAGTGGCACCCGGAGTTTCACCAGCCGGGTTCGGACACGATTGATGATGCGGCTGTGCTGGAGGATTTTCTTTCTGCGGTGGCTGCAGCCAAGAAACACGTCACGGCCTGATTCGTCGCGGGCTTCAGGCAAAAGTGGCTTTATCCCCAGTAGGGATGTACGCCAACAGCTATTGAATTAATAGCGCATCTTCTCTAACGTTCCGGCTGAGCTGTTTAGACTCGTTCTTCGGTTGCCGGTTTGTGGTGTGCCAGCAAGCCAGGACTCGCCCCGGCTTGCTGGCAAACCACTACCAGTGGAATCAAAGATAGCTTTGACAGAGGCCAGCCCAAACGGGGCGAGTACCTCCGCGGTCGGATTTACTCCGCCGTCAAATGCTTCCCAACAATCCCCGCCAACTCAAACATCGTCACCTGCGGCTTGCCGAACACGGCCAGCAGCTTGGCATCGGCATTAATGGCGCGCTTGTTAGCCGCATCCTGCAGGTTTTCAGCCTTGATGTAGTCCCAGAGCTTCTTGATGACCTGGGTGCGGGCAACCGGTTCGTTGCCGATCACTGCGGCCAACGCTTCGCTGGGTTTGAGGCCGCTGCCTGGTTTGGCAACGCGTGGGGTTTTCGGTTTCGCGGTTTTGGCGGTGGGTGCTTTTTTGGCCGCGACTTTCTTCGCAGCCGCTTTTTTCGCCGCAGGTCCGGCGGTCTTGGCCGCAACCGTTTTGCCAAACGGCGTTTTCACGGTACCGGTCCTCGGCGGGCCGGCGGTTTTGCGTGGCGGGAATTTCGACGGTGCGAACTCGAAGTTGACCTTGCCGGCTTCGGCGTCCCAGGCCAGCATGGCTTTGAAGGGGCGGCGTGTGCGCATGGAGACAAATTTGTCCAGCATGTCGGTCTTGCCCGCGGTCAGCAGCTTGACCATCTGTTCACGTTCCACCGGCTGCTGCAGGATCACCTGGCCGGTCTTGAAGTCGCAGCTCGGTGTGGGCTGGGCGTTGGTCGGCACCGATTTCTCACACACATAATTCTTGCCGTGTTCGAACACCCCGGCGCCGCACTTGGGGCAGGCGCCCAGCGATTCCTGGCCTGAAAAATCGACAATCTCGCCGGTTTCGCCGTTCTTGTCGTCGCCGAAGTCGAACTCGAGCTTGTAGTTCTTCGTCTCTTCGTCGAACTTGATGACCATCTCGGCCGTGAAGGGCCAGCCCGCCTTGGAGCGGAAACCGTCCAGCGGGCCGATGCGTTTGTCGCGCAGGAACTGCTCCACCTCGGCCACCTCGAAGGTGCGGCCGGCAGGCGTCTTGCCGAACGAGAAACCGCAGCCATCGTCGCCCTTTTTGCCGGTGCAGGTGTAGCGCCGGTAGTTCTCCTTGATCACGCCGCCGCAGTTGGGGCAGGGCGCGCTGAGCGTGGCGTAGTCGCCCGGAATGGTGTCCTTGTCGTAACCCTTGGCCTTGTCGACCAGGTTTTTGGTCATGGCGGCAATTTCGGCCATGAAAGTCTCGCGGCTGAGCTTGCCGTGTTCCATCTGCGCGAGTTTGTGTTCCCACTCGCCGGTCAGGTCGGCGCGAGAGAGCTCTTCCACGCCCAGGCCGCGCAGCAGCGTCATGAGCTGGAAGGCCTTGGCCGTCGGGATCAGCTCACGGCCTTCGCGCAGCATGTATTTCTCGTTGATCAGGCCCTCGATCGTGGCCGCGCGCGTGGCCGGCGTGCCCAGGCCTTTTTCCTGCATGGCTTCACGCAGCTCGTCGTCGTCAATTGTCTTGCCAGCGCCTTCCATCGCGCCCAGCAAGGTGGCTTCCGAATACCTTGCCGGTGGCCGGGTCTTGAGCCCCTTGGCTTCGACCACCTCGGCGCGCACCATCTCGCCGGGCTTGACCGGCACCAGGCTCTGGCCCTTGTCGCCTTCCTTGGCATCGGCCACTTCATCGGCGGCTTCCTTGCCATAAATCGCCAGCCAGCCCGGCTTGACCAGCACCTTGCCTTCTGTCTTGAAGCTGTGGCCCACCGCTTGCGAAATACGCGTGGTCACCAGGTATTCGGCACTCGGGAAAAACACCGCCATGAAGCGGCGCACCACCAGGTCGTACAGTTTCTGTTCGGCATCACTCAGGCCGCTGGGCGCCTGCAGCGTGGGGATGATCGCAAAGTGATCACTCACCTTGCTGTTGTCGAAAATGCGCTTGCTCGGCTTGATGTAGTTGCCCTTGATGGCCGTGGCCGCGTGCGGTGCCAGGTGTTTCATGGAACTCGCGGCCAGCATTTCAAAGGTCTGCTTCACCACCGGCAAATAGTCTTCGGGCAGCGCGCGTGAATCGGTACGCGGGTAGGTCAGCGCCTTGTGGCGCTCGTACAGGCTTTGCGCAATCGACAGCGTGGTCTTGGCGGAAAAGCCGAACTTGCCGTTGGCCTCGCGCTGCAGCGAGGTCAGGTCAAACAGCAGCCCCGCCGCCTGCGTGGTCGGCTTGCTTTCTTCCGTCACCGTGGCGGCTTTGCCGCGCACAGCCTCGGCAATCGCCAGCGCCTCGCGCTCGGACCAGACGCGGTCGGCCCTCAGCTCGGCATCGGGCTCGGCATTGTCCGCATTAGCCGCGGCTTTTTTCCACTTGGGGTCAAACCACTTGGCCGGGTACTCGCCGGCTTCGGCCAGGAAGCTCGCGTGGATTTCCCAGTAGTCGCGGGAGACGAACTTGCGGATTTTTTCCTCGCGCTCCACCACCACCGACAGCGTGGGCGTTTGCACCCGGCCCACCGTCGTCAGGAAGAAGCCGCCGTCACGCGAATTGAAGGCCGTCATGGCGCGGGTGCCGTTGATGCCGACCATCCAGTCGGCCTCGGAGCGGCAGCGCGCCGCATCGGCCAGCGGGAGCATCTGCGCGTCGGTGCGCAGGCTGTCAAAACCCTCGCGGATGGCGGCCGGTGTCATCGACTGCAGCCACAGGCGTTTCACGGGGTGCGCGCTCTTGGCGTACTGCTGGATCAGGCGGAAGATCAACTCACCCTCGCGGCCCGCGTCACAGGCGTTGACGATGGCACCCACGTCCTTGCGTTTGGTCAGCTTGACGATGGCATTGAGCCGCGTCTTGGTCTTGTCCATCGGCTTGAGGTCAAAGTAGGGCGGAATCACCGGCAGGTTGGCAAAGCTCCATTTGCCGCGCTTGACGTCAAACTCTTCCGGCGCCTGGATCTCGACCAGATGGCCCACGGCCGAAGTGATGACCCAGTCATCGCTTTCGAAATATTCATCGTGCTTTTCAAACTTGCCCGCGGTGGGCGTAATGGCACGAACGATGTCCTGCGCCACCGAGGGTTTTTCTGCAATCACCAGCGTTTTCATAAGTACTTCTTCAAACCTTCTACATCTTCGGGGAACATTTCCCCGGCTTCGGCAAACAGGACTTTTCCGCGCTTGCCATTAACTCTCAACACCGCCACCACCGGCAAACCGGCCGGCTTGGGCAATACCCTGGCCACCTCGGGGGTCAGCATCCCGGCGGGAAAGCTGTAGCCCTTGGCCTTCATATAGTTGGCCGCCGCAGCGGCCTCCTTGTCAATCGACAGCGCCAGCACCTCCAGGCCATGGGCCTTTTGCGCCCGCCACAGCGCCTCTATATGGGGCGACTGCACCGCACAAAAAGGGCACCAGCTGGCCCACCAGTACACCACAAGCACCTTGCCCTGCGCCTGCGCGGGCGTCCAGAGGCTGCCGTCCAGCAGTGTCACCGGTAACAAGGACAGGGTGCTGCCCACCTTGGGCAAAGGGCTTTCCGGGCCCCTGGCCAGCGCAGGCAAACCCAGGGCCGCAGCAGCCAGTGCGGCGGCAGACGCGATGGCCTTGCGGCGCTTCAACATGGCTTGCTCCTTGCGTGCATCACTACAATAACGGCTTCGCGCGTGCGTACGCGCGCACCCGCATGTGCGCGCACATGCATGAATTAACCATACCAAAAAAAATTGACGTGTCAAAAAATCAGGACTCTGCCCCCCTTTCCAGCCTGCCCGACAACCCGGTGCCGGACACTGGCCGCCGCATCCAGACCCGCCGTTCCGGCGTGCATGGCAAGGGCGTGTTTGCCGTGCAGGACCTGGCCGAAGGCGAGACCCTGATCGAATACATCGGCGAAGTCGTGACCTGGAAGGAAGCGCTGCGCCGCCACCCGCACGACCCGAAAGACCCGAACCACACCTTCTACTTCCACATCGACGAAGAACATGTGATCGACGCCAAATACGGCGGCAACTCCTCGCGCTGGATCAACCACAGCTGCAGCCCCAACTGCGAAGCCGACGAACAGGACGGCCGCGTCTTCATCAAGGCGCTGCGCAACATCAAGGCCGGTGAAGAGCTGTTCTACGACTACGGCCTGATCATCGACGCCAAGTACACGAAGAAGCTCAAGGCCGAATACCCCTGCTGGTGCGGCGCGCCCAATTGCCGCGGCACGCTGCTCGCGCCCAAGGACGACAAGCCGGGCAAGAAGGAAAAAAAGAAGAACAAGCCTGAGAAAGCGTCCGCTGCCGACAAGCCCGTGAAGGGCAAGCAGCTCAGGAAAGAACTCAACAAGGAACTCAAGAAAGTCCTGAAGAAGGCCGGCAAAGCCGGGAAGGCCGACAAGCCAGGCAAAGGTAAAAAGGACTGAGCGGTCCCTGCCGTGCATCCCAGTCCCACCGTCCCCATCCGCTGGTCCGCCGAGGCCATCTGGGAAGCCGTGGCACCCGTGCTGCCCGGCTTCACGGTCGAGGTGCTGCCGCAGGTCGACTCGACCAACACCGAGCTGATGCGGCGCTTCCGCAGCGCCGGCCCCACCGCCGCCGAACCGGTGCTGCTGGTGGCCGAACAGCAGACCGCCGGGCGCGGGCGCATGGGGCGCAGCTGGCAAAGCAGCGTGGGCGACAGCCTGACTTTTTCACTCGGCCTGCCCCTGCAGCCGGCCGACTGGTCGGGGCTGTCGCTGGCCGTCGGCATCAGCATTGCCGAAAGCCTGGAGCCCGGCAACCCTGCCGCCCCGGCCATCCGCCTGAAATGGCCCAATGACCTGTGGCTGGCCGATGCACAGGGCGGCGAATCCAAGCTGGGCGGCATCCTGGTGGAAACCGCCAACTGGGGCGAGCTTCGCTACGTGGTGATTGGTGTGGGCATCAACGTGCGCGCCATGGCCCAGCACCTGCC
>NZ_JBAQYR010000029.1:0-3073 GCF_049790275.1 Polaromonas sp. | reverse complement strand
GGCGGCAGCAGCGCGCCACCGCCTTGAGCGTGTGGATGTCCCACATGCCGGGGTTTTTGGCCGGGCTGAAACCGTCCAGGTACACCGCGTCGGCTTCAAAGGCCTGCTCGCGCAGTACCGCCTTGGTGTCGCCGATACAGAGGGTGAGCAGCACCTGCCCGTTTTCAAACACCAGCCGGTGCACCCCTGGCAGCAAACCCCAGCACTGGGCCTGCAGCTGTTCGGCCAAAAGCAGCAATTCAGGATGGGCGGCCGCGGCATGCAATATATCGGCAGCGCTGGCCGGGTAGGCCTCGGCACTCACAAAATGCAGCAGGCGCGGGCGCGCCGGGTCGGCCTTCCAGGCTTGCCAGGTGACAAGAAAATTAAGACCCAGCCCGAAGCCGGTTTCAAGAATGCGCCACTGCGGCTGGCCGGCCCAAAGCGCGGGCAGGCCGCAACCGTGGAGGAACACTTCCCTCGACTGCGCCAGCCCGCCCAACTCGCTGCGGTAGCGGTCGCCGAAGCGCGGACTGTAAGGCGTGCCGTCCGGCAACCACTCGATAGGCTCAGTCATGGGTTGTCATACCGAGGACAGCGATCCCCTTCAAGCAGGGGCCGCGGGTCCGGCTTTGCCGGCCCGCAGGCGCAGCGGCCCCCTCGGGGGGCAGTGCAGTACGCGCAGCGACAAACGTGGGGGCCCTATTTACTCAGTTGGGGGGACGTAACCCTGCACCTTGTCGGCACCGGTGCCAAAAAAGTGGTTTTCCATCTGGCGGGCCAGGTACTGGCGGGCGCGGGCATCGGCCAGGTTCAGGCGGTTTTCATTGACCAGCATGGTCTGCTGCTTCATCCATTCGGCCCAGGCTTCCTTGCTGACTTCTTCCCACAGGCGTTTGCCCAGCGGGCCGGGGTAAGGCGGAAAGTCCAGGCCCTCGGCTTCGCGGCCCAGTTTGATGCATTTGACGGTGCGTGCCATGTAGTTACCTTCGTGAGATGTCGTTATAGATGTTTTGGGTATGAAGAACTGAAATCTGATTCGTTCCTGTGTTGGTCCGCAGCTTCCAGAAAGCAGACCATGACCCCACGCCGCCATTTTATGAATGTTTCCAGCCGCCCGGCATTAGCCGTTGCGCTGGCAGGGTTGGCAAGCAGGCCTGCGCCGGCCATCGCCAAGTACGCCAGGCTGTTTCCCCAAGCAGATTTACATCGGAAACAGGCGCAGCTGCCACGCCGCCGGCAGCCAAGCCGGTAGCGCCCTGAATTTGCAATGAAATTCGCTTCTGGCCCTTTCTGCATGGGCGCTGGCAGCTATTAAAACCATAGCGATTCAGTGACGCCGGCTCCAGCGGCTTGTTTTTCAGCCAAAAGCCCCCAGTTTCAGAGGCATGAACACAACCCAGAACCCTTCTTCCAGTGCCAGCCTGACCGTGACCCACGTGCTGGCCAATCTGCTCGAGCGGCTGGAGCACAGCGCTGTGCCCGTGGGTGCGGAGCAATACCGCTCGGTGGTCAACCGCCTGGCCGGTGCCTTGGGCGAGGCGGAGCCTGGGCCCGAATTGGGTGCTTTGCTCGACACTCACCCGGCTGCGGCCGAAATGTACGAAAATGCTCACTACCAGCACGCGGGCCTTTGCCGTTCGCCGCTGGATCCGGCGCTGGCTGCCGAGCGGCAGGCCAGGCAAGCCATAGAGCGCGCAATGCGCCAACCCAACCAAGGAAACACCCATGGCCAGAGCTGATGCCAAAACCACCGTCCTCGCCGACGGACTGCGTTACAAGTCCAAGGTGTCGGGCTCCCCGTTCGTGGCATCCGCCTCTTTCGGCGCCGCCACGATGTCGTGCTTCATGTGCGGCAAACACCGTCCCCGCTCTCAGATGGGCACACGCAAGGTGCTGGGCAAGTCCCACGCCGTGTGTGCGCCTTCGTGCAAGGCGCTGGACGAAGCCGGCAGCTGACACACAAGCACGCGAGGAAGTCCGATGACGGATCCGATGCACATCGTGTGCCCGCACTGCCACACGACCAACCGCGTGAAAAGCGCCGACCTGGCGAACGCGCCAGACTGCGGCAACTGCCACCAGGCACTGTTCACCGGGCACCCGGCAAGCTTCGACGAAGCCGCGTTTGACCGCCACATCGCGCGCAGCCAGATTCCCGTGCTTGTCGATTTCTGGGCGCCCTGGTGCGGCCCCTGCCTGCAGATGGCGCCGGCCTATGAGCAGGCGGCGGCGCAGCTCGAGCCCGCTGTGCGTGTAGCCAAGGTCAACACCGAAGAAGCCCGCAACCTGGGCGCACGTTTCAACATCCGCAGCATTCCGACCCTGGCGCTGTTTGTGGGCGGCCGCGAGGTCGCGCGCCAGCCTGGCGCCATGGGAGCGGCCGATATCGTGCGCTGGACGCGGGCGCATACCGGCTGAAACCCTGCAAGCGCGGCGCGGGCCATGCATGCCGGGCATTCAAGAGTCCATCAAAGTCCGAAGGGGATTTTCATGAACGAGCACACCAGGCCGGACCCGGCGCTGCAGCCGGACGAGGCGACTGACCACATTCTCGGCCCCGCGTCGGCCCGGGTGACGCTGGTGGAGTACGGCGACTTCCAGTGCCCGTCCTGCGCCCAGGCGCATGGCGCGCTGAAAATCATGCTCGCCCATTTCGGCTGCGACCTGTGTTTTGTTTACCGCCACTATCCCCAGCGCGCGGCCCACCCGGAGGCGGAGCTGGCAGCCGAGGCGGCCGAAGCAGCGGGTGCCCAGGGCAGGTTCTGGCCTTTCCATGACCTGCTGTTCGAAGACCAGCAGCACCTGAAAGAAAAACACCTGCTGGACCATGCCCGCCTGCTGGGCCTGGACATGGCGCGCTACGAATACGAAATGAAAGACCACGTCTACCTGCAGCGCGTGCAGGAGCACCTGCAAAGCGGACAGCACCTCGGCCTGCGCGGCACGCCGACGTTTTATGTCAACGGCGTGTACACCGACGTGTCATTCGGCCTGCACCACTTGCACGAGGCGATCGATAAGGCCTTGCTGGCTGCCGGCCAGGCCTAGGAGTCTGCGCGGCAGAAGGAGCGTCGGCTGCAAAGCGGCCGCG
>NZ_JBAQYR010000028.1:0-36693 GCF_049790275.1 Polaromonas sp. | reverse complement strand
GGGCAGGCCCGCGGTCCTGCCCACGGCCAGGTCGCGCATCAGCGGGGTGGCCGCGTCCTGGGGCGCATGGCCGCCCGTGTACAGCACCATCAGGCCTTGCAGCACCGCATTGGCGCCGAGCGTGAAGATCATCGACGGGATCCGCAGGAATGCCACGCCCAAGCCGTTCACCAGCCCGATCAGGGCACCGCAGAACAGGCCGGCCGGAATGGCCCATCCGGGCCCGAAGGCCGCTCCCGCGGCGGCGGCCATCATGGCACCGGTGGTGATGGTCCATGGCACGGACAGGTCGATATGGCCCAGCAGGATGACGGCCATCAGCCCCGCCGCGGCAAGCCCGAGGAAAGCGGCGATCTGCAGTTGCTGCAACAGGTAGGCGGGCATCAGGAAGTTGCTGTTCACGGCACTGCCGGCCAGCAGCAGCACCAGGCAGCACAGCCCAACCACGGCGGGCGGATTCAGCAGCAGCCACCGCGCGGGCCGCCTCTCGGGCCCGGACGAAGGTTGGGCGGCGATCAGTTCACTGGCACTCATCAGAACAGCTCCAGGCGGTTTCTGACGCGCAGCACCCGTGCCGCGCCAATGCACACGGCGCCCAGCAGGATCAGGCCCTCGAACAGCGGCTGCCAAAGCGCCGGTGCGTTGAAGACGAACAGCAAATCACCGATGGTTCGCAGCACGAAGGCGCCGAGGATGGAGCCGACCATCCCGCCGGTGCCGCCATACAGCGATGTGCCACCTATCACGACCGCCGCGATGGAATTGAGGGTGTAGAGCCCGGCCTGCGGGCCGCTGGCCTCACCCGACAGCGCGATCAGCGACAGCAGCAGCCCGGCGACACCCGACAGCAGCCCGGCGATGGTGTAGGCGAGGAATTTGGCGCCCTCGGACGGCACGCCGGAGAGATAAGCGGCCTGCTCCGATGAGCCGACGGCATAACATGCGCGCCCTATGACAGTACGCCTGAAAGGCATCCACCCCAGCACGACCAGCGCGGCCAGCAGGACCAGGGTCGCGGGGATCACACCGAACAGCCGGCCGGTCAGGGCATCCGCCAGCCCCTCGCTGACCTCGCCGCCCGGCGCGGGCCGCAGCAACAGCGCAAAGCCGAAGTACACCGCACCGGTGGCGAGCGTGACGATGATGGGCTGAAGACGCCCGAACACCACGATGGCACCATTGATGGCACCTGCCGCCGCGCCGCAGGCCAGCACCAGCACGACGCCCAATGCCACCTGCCACGGCGCCCCGTTCACCACGATGGAGGCGAGGCAGCCGGTCATCACCATCACCATGCCGACGGAAAGATCCAGTCCCCTGGTGATGACAGGCAAAGTCTGCGCCATCGCCACGATAGCCAGCAGCACCGCCTTGTTGGAGGCGGTGGTCACGATGGCCACGGAAATCGAGCGCGGGTGCTCCAGCAGGAACAGCGCGAACATCAGGACGAACACCGCCAAGGCGGCGAGCGGCCCGCCGTTGCGCTGCAATGCCATGGCCCATTCGCTGCGCCGGGTCATGCCATGGCGGCCTCCCGGCCGCCGGAGGAAACATTGAGCGAGGAGGCCACGATAGCGTGTTCGCTGATGTCATCGCCATCCAGCGTACGGGCGATCCGGCCCTCATACATGATGAACACGCGGTCGGCTAGGCCGACCAGTTCCTCGTAGTCGGTGGAATACAGGAGCACGGCCACGCCTTCGGCCGCAAGCCGGCGCAGCAGCGCATACAGCTCCTGCTTGGTGGCCACGTCGATGCCGCGGGTCGGGTCGTTGAGCAGCAGCACGCGCGGCTGGGTCATGAGCCATTTGGCGATCACCACCTTCTGCTGATTCCCGCCCGACAAGGTCTGCACCGCGTCTTGCGTGGAGCCGATCTTGATATGCAGCTGCTCCACCATCCGCGCCACGGCGGAGCGCTCCGCCGCCGCGCTGAGGATGCCCAGGCGCCCGAGCGCCGGCAGGTTGGCAAGGCTCATGTTCTCCCGGATGCTCACGGGCAGGACCAGCCCCTCGGTCTTGCGATCTTCGGGGATCAGCGCGATGCCCAGCTCAGGATCCCGGCACCGGTGCGGCGCCAGTTCACGCGGCTCGCCGAATACCTGCACCTTGCCCTGGACGCCCTTGAGCACACCGAACAGGGCCAGCAGCAGTTCCCTTTGTCCCTGGCCGTCCAGCCCGCCCAACCCGACAATTTCGCCGGCCTTGATCTCCAGCGAGATGTCGTGCAGTTCGGGCGGCCAGCTCAGGCCTTGCACGCTGATGGCGGGCACGGCCCAGGGCGCGGGACCGGTTTTCGGCGGATAGGACTTGGCGACGTCGCGGCCTATCATCAGTTGCACCACCTCCGGATCGGAGCGGCTTCCGTTCGGGAAAGTATCCACGCGCCGGCCGCTGCGAAACACCGAGCAGGTGTCGGCCAGCGCCTTGACTTCGTGCATGCGGTGTGAAATGAACAAGCAGCCCACGCCGCGCTCCCGCAGCTGGAACAAAAGCTTGTAGAGACGCTCCACGTCCTCGCCGCTCAAGGCGGAGGTCGCCTCATCCAGGATCAGCAATCGCGGCTGAAGGCTCAGCGCTTTGGCGATCTCGATCAGCTGGCGCCTGGAAAGGGGCAGGTCCCGCACGCGCTCCTTGGGATGGATGTCGCCGCATCCCAGCATGTCCAGCAAGGCGAGGGCTTGCTCCTGCTGGGCCTTGGCGTCGATCAACCCGCGCCGGCGCGGCGGCCGCGCCAGGAAGATGTTCTCTGCCACCGAGAGGTCCGGCACCAAGGACAATTCCTGGAACACGCAGGCAATCCCGTGGTCGCGGGCCATGTTCGGCGCAGCCAGATGCACTTCGACGCCATCCATCAGAATACGGCCGGCGTCGGGTTGCACCACGCCGGCGATGGTCTTGATCAGGGTGGACTTGCCCGCGCCGTTTTCCCCCAGCACCGCGTGGATTTCGCCAGCACGGCAGGTGAAGTCCGCGCCGTCCAGCGCGCACACGCCTCCGTAGCGCTTGGAGATTCCCTCGAGCTGCAGCAAGGTCTGGGGCACGGCGCGTTCCTTCAGGTATTTCCTTCGCTTTGCTTCATGATGTCCGGCGCCGTGATGTTGATGTTGCACGGCGGGAACTCATTGGCCACATAGAACGTGTCCGGGAGCTCGGGGTAGAAGTTCTTTCCCGGCTCCATCTGCTGGTATTCCACGTAGGGAATGGGCACCGAGATGTATTGGGGCAGCTTCTGCCCCTGCAGCGCGGCGATGGCCGCCTTCAACGCCACGGCCACCAGCCCCGGCGACTGCGCGGCCGACGCACCCTTGAGCCCGTCTTTGTGATGCGCATGGACCATCTTGCGAAAGCCGTTCTCCCCCTCGGCGCCGATAGGCACGAAAGGATGTTTGGCTTCGATGAGTGCCCGGACCGTGCCATTGGACCCGGCCTGGGTGTAGATACCGTTGAACCGGCCGTGCACGGCGATCGCATCCGCCGCCACCTTCTGGGAGGTGCCGTCGTCCCAGTTGCCGACAACCTCGACGATCTGTACACCCTTGTGCTTTTCCATGATCTCGCGAAAGCCCAGGTGCCGGTCGCGGTCGACCGAGTTCCCCGGAAGGCCGCGGATCTCGAGCACCTTGCCGCTGGTGACCCCGTTCTTCTCCAGCCACCGGCCCATGAGGCGGCCCATCTCGAGCTGGTCTTCGTTAACCTGAATGACTTCGTCGGTGTCCAGCACGTTGTCGAAAGGGATCAGGACCACACCCGCGTCCTTCGCACGTTTGATCACCGGCTTGAACGACGTAGGCGACACTGCGATGGTGAGGATGGTGTCGAAGCCCGCATTGATGAAGTTGTCGACGGCGCCCAGCTGCGCGGCGACGTCGGTGCCGGTGGAGACCACCTTCAGCTCCTTGATGTGGGGCTTCATCTCGGGCGTCGCCGCGTAGGCCTTGAGCGACTTGATCATCTGGATGCGCCAGCTGTTTCCCGCGTAGCCGTTGGCCAGCGCGATGCGGTAGGGGCCTTTCCTGGCCGGGTACTGGATGGTCTTCGTACTGGAGGAAAAAGGCTTGAAGCAGGCGGGCTCATAAGTCTGCGCCACCGTGGGTCCGGCGATACCTGCCAGTGCTGCGCCGGCGCTTGCTGCAAGAATGTCTCGTCTCGTGTGCATTGCTGTCTCCTGGTTGTGGGTGCCGGCCTGGCGGCACTGGCGCGATTGCGAAACCGCGCGGTTGATCGTAGTGAACTGCGACTTCCGGGCCAATCGCTTCTTCGGTCCTACAACTGTCAAAACCCGTATCGCTAGTACTTGCGGTTCGGGAATTCCTTGGCTGCCACTTCGGCCGGGAACACGCCCTCGATCGACTTGATCCAGCGTGGCAGCGTTTGCCCCGAGGCGGCTTTGGCTGCCGCCTCCATCAGCTGGGGACCAAGCAGGGGGTTGCACTCCACGCTGACATTCATCTTGCCTGCGATCATCGCCTCGAAGGCGCCTTTGACCGCATCCACGCCGATGACGAGGACATCCTTGGCCGGCTTCAGGCCCGCTTCCTCGATGGCCTGAATCGCGCCGATGGCCATGTCGTCGTTGTGCGCGTACAGCACGTTGATCTTCTTGCCCTCGGCTTTCAGGAAAGCCTCCATGACTTCCTTGCCCTTGGCGCGGGTGAAATCGGCGGTCTGCGAGCGGATGATCTTGTAGCGCGGGTTGGCTTTGAGCACTTCCTCGAAGCCCTTCTTCCGTTCGATGGCCGGATCGGACCCCACGGTGCCCTGCAATTCGACGATGTTCACGTCGCCGGTAGTGTTCTTGGTGTGACCAAGCAACCACTGCGCAGCGCGCCGGCCTTCCTCGACGAAGTCCGAACCCACGAAGGTGGTCCAGGTGGAGGGGTCTTTCACCACCACACTGCGGCTTTCCAGAATGACGGGAATTTTGGCGGCCTTGGCCTCCCTGAGCACGGTATCCCAGCCCGTGGTGACCAGCGGCGCGAGGATGATGACGTCCACCTTCTGGGCGATGAAAGAGCGGATCGCCTTGATCTGGTTTTCCTGCTTCTGCTGCGCGTCGGAGAACTTGAGCTCATAACCGGCCGCGCTCGCGGCGGCCTTGACGGACTCCGTATTCGCCGTGCGCCATTCGCTCTCGGCGCCGGTCTGCGCAAAGCCGATCACCAGTTTCTTGCCTGCGGCCTGGGCATGGGCGAACGGGCTCCATGCCAGCATGAGGCTGGCGCTGGCCAGAACTGCCGCGAATGTGCGTCGTTGAAGGGATTTCATGTCATGTCTCCTGAAGTTGATTTCGTCGAAGCGAGCCAGCACTCATTTTTCAGCTTCGCCCGGTGCTGCAGCGGGCGTAGCAGCTTTCCTATCCGGGGTACCAGACCACGCGGGGCTCATCGGCGGGGCGCAGGTAAGCCCATGCGGCCTCCACAAGCCGCGCCATGTCGTATCGCGGACGCCAGCCCAGAAGGAACTTCGCTTTGCTGTTGTCCAGCCATGTCGAGTGGTAGGGCGTCCGCAGAGGAACCAGCGGCACGCCGCGCGTGCGCGCCAGGTAGTCTCCCAGGGCTCCGTAGTCAATGGGCTCATCCATGCAGACGTTCATCAGCTGGTGCCGGACTTGCGGCGCATCGAGCGCCAGCAAAAGCGCCTCCACCAGGTCGTCCACGTGCACAAAATTGCGTTTCACCGGCCCGCCCTCCGCGTCCAGCATGACCGGAACGGCCGCAGACGCCACGTATTCGCGCGCTTTGGATTCCCCCACCAGCTCACGCCAGCGCGGCCCGCCGAAGACATCGGCGCCGAAGGTCAGGGTGTAGCGAAAGTCATCCTTCTCCATGATCCAGGGCGCACGCAGGCAACAGCTGTTGAGTCCGTACTGGATCTGGTATTGCTGCAACATCACTTCCTCCAGCACCTTGGACAGCGCATAACACCCTGGATAGGCGCTATGCGGCTGGCTCTCGACGACAGGCGCGCTGCGCGGATAGTAGAAGTGGCCCACTGCGGCGTCTCCGCCCACGAGCAGGAATTGGCGGAATGTCCTGCTTGTGCGGCATTCCTCCAGCAGCCAGAACATCCCCTTGACCGCCACGTCCATCACGTCGTCCGGCGTCTCCTTGCTGGTCGCAAGATGAAGAACATGCGTCGCACCCTCCATCGCGCGGCTAACATCGGCGCGATGCTGGATGGAGCCGTATACGGATTCAATTCGGGGATGCGGTGGCAGCTTCCGGTTGTGGCACAACGCGCGAACCCGGAACCTGTCGTAGCGCACATCGCTTAACAGACGGTCAATGAACGGCCGCCCGACTTTGCCGGTTGCGCCCGTCACCAGGATGAGATCGGAAGCGGTTGAAAGACCTGGATCGTGGGTCATGTCCAGCCACCGTCGACGACCAGGTCCTGCGCGGTGATCATGCTGCTGTCGTCAGAGGCGAGAAAAAGCGCGGCGCGCGCAATGTGCTCAGGCGCGAGTTCGCCTGGCAGGCACTGCCCCTTGGCGAGTTCGATCTTGCCTTGCGGTGTCACCCATAGCCGAATCTGCTTTTCGGTCATGACCCAACCCGGCACAATCGTGTTGACGCGAATGCGAAAAGGACCGAGGTCACGCGCAAGACTTCTGGTAAGTCCTTGAACCGCGGACTTGCAGGTTGTGTACACAGGCATCCCACCCGTCTTGAGCATCCAGCTCACCGAGCCGAGGTTGATGATCGAGCCTCCCCCCAGCGCCTTCATGTCTTTGAGCACTTCCTGTGCGGCAAAAAAGTAGTGCTTTAGATTCACTGCCACGCCGCTGTCCCATGACTCGGGCGTTGTTTCTTCAATGAGATGGCGCTGGTCGTTCGCCGCGTTGTTCACCAACACCTGGATCGGGCCTATCCGCTGGCGAAGCGCGCCAACTGCGTTCCGAAACCGAGGAGTATCCGTGACATCGCACTCCTCGAAGTGGACGCCCCGTACACCCTCATGTTCAAGCCTGGCTTGCAAAGCCGAGGCACCGTCCGTGTCGATATCAACAAACCCCACTTTGGCGCCCTGCAAGGCGAAATACTCCACCAGGGTCGCGCCGATCCCCGTCGCGCCACCGGAAATAAGAACGCTCCTGCCGTCTAGACTCGGATAGCGGGTTTGCTCAGTCATCAAGTCCCTCGTTGATTGCCCGGAAACTGTGGGTGGCGCGCGCATGAAAGGCGGCATCGCGCGTTGACGCTCGCCTATCTACTGTCTATTCAGTTAGCGATGCCATTCAAGGGGAATCCCGGAGAATCTGCATCGCAATCACCAAAAAAAACGATGCTAGCCGGTGTGTCGTCTCAGAAGTTTGCGAAATTGCTGAACATGAGTTGTGAAATTTCTTTCTGCATCGCAGCAATTGAAGAGGTATGCCAAGATCAGCCGGCCGTGCCAAAGCTCGACACCGTTTCCCGCCAAAGCAAGGGCGGAACTGGACATCTTTCCCAATGGAGATCGTGTCCCCAATCGCTGCTGACTAATTTGAATAAGGTCGACACCATCGCCGCGATCGAAAGCGAACAGGTTCCTTCCTGCACCGGCGTCTGACGCAAGCGTCCTTCGCTGAGGTTGCCGCAGCCGACGATGCCGATGCCGCCTTGAGCATGATCGCTTGCTCTATCTAGTCTGCGTAGGGATCAGCCCGATACGATCGTTCCTGGTATTCGAAATAGTCGAAGTCGGCGGCCAGCCCGCTGCCTGACATGTCCTGGCATGCCATTCCCACAAAAGCACCCGTAAAGTTTGGACGCCCCGGTGCGCTGGCTTCGTCCGAGAGAATGCTGGCGTCGAATTGGACGGGAATCCAAGTCCACGCACCGCCTTCGACCCGATAGGCGAAATACAGCCGCTCCAGGTCCACCTCGGCCCGCAATTCCACGGGCATCCCGGGTTGGACCGCGATCGGGGCCGAGAACGCATCGGCCGACATCTGGTTGGGCAGGCTCGACATCACCCGCACATGCTTGCCAAGTACCTCGTCGTGAGACAGGTAAAGGTAGTGGAACTTGGTGCTGTTGTAGTAGCAGATCAGCCCAGCCTGTTGCTGGAAGTGGCGGGGCTCGAATTCGACGCGGGTCCTGGCGCTGTAGCAGTGCGCCTGCTGGCGCCTGGCGACCAACGATTGCTTGAAGAAGCTGCCCGCCGTTTCGCGACCGAACAGTCGCAGGTACCCTGGCCGCGCCGTCAGGCTGAACAGCTCCTGCGGCCAAGGCGAGCGAAGCCACTGGAAGTCGATGGGCAGATCGGACTTGTCGAAGTCCTCTCGCTCGGGAACGCTTCCGAACGGATGGGCCGGCAGTCCGGGGGCCCGCGCCTGCAACTGGGTCAGGCCTGGCGCGCAGTCGGTTCTCAACCAGTCGTCAGCGCCCCACACCATCGGTTGGATCGCAGTTTCGCGTCCCAGAATGCAGGTTCCGCGATTGGGCAAGGGACGGCCGCACAGGTAGGCGATGTACGTCTGTCCGTCTTGCGTTTCCACCAGGTCGGCGTGGCCCGCCCGCTGCAAAGGTGCATCCGGCCGATCGCGCGAGCTGAGGATGTACATGTCGGGATGAGGTTCGTAGGGGCCGCGCAGGT
Organism: Polaromonas sp.; assembly: GCF_049790275.1. GTDB lineage: Bacteria > Pseudomonadota > Gammaproteobacteria > Burkholderiales > Burkholderiaceae_C > Polaromonas. Next base: position 28,111 of record NZ_JBAQYR010000028.1, on the reverse strand, counting down.
CGCGCGAACGCGCCATCGTGACCGCGTGGCCCCAGCCCGTTCCCCCTTCGGCGGTGATCAAGTAGTAGTAGCCTTTGCGCTTGTACAGGTGCGGCCCCTCGGTGAACCCGATCGGCGTGCCCGTGAAAATGTTGACGCGCTCGCCGACCAGCTCGCGCCCGGCGGCGGAATACTCTTGCAGCACGATGCCAGCAAAGCGGTTTTTGCCGGGCCGGTGATCCCACAACTGGTTGACCAGGTACTTGCGCCCGTCGTCGTCATGGAACAGCGAAGGATCGAAGCCGCTGCTATTGAGATAGACGGGATCGGACCATTCGCCATCGATCGAGGCCGAGATGACCAGGAAGTTGTGAAAGTCACGCAGCGATGCACCGCCGGCCGCGCCCGCGTTCGAGGTCTGGCCATAGCGTTTGACGTCCGTGTAGATCAGGTAGAAAAGTCCGTCGGCGTACGAAAGACAGGGCGCCCAGATGCCGCACGAGTCGGGGTCGCCGAGCATGTTGAGCTGGCTGGGCCGCGTCAATGGGCGGGCGATCAACTTCCAATGCACCAGGTCGCGCGAATGATGGATCTGCACGCCTGGGAACCACTCGAAGGTGGAAGTCGCGATGTAGTAATCGTCGCCCACGCGAAGGATGGACGGATCGGGGTTGAAGCCTTTGAGGATCGGGTTCTGGATCAAGGTAGGTGTAGACATATGCAACGATTCAAGATAAGCGCAGGCCACTCGCCGCGTCAAAGAGATGGACACGTTCGGCCAGCGGCGCGATGTGCAAGATCTCGCCCGGGCGCGCCTCAATGCGCTCCCTGAAGAGGACCGTGATGGCTTGCCCGCCGAGTTCTGCGACCACCTGCGTTTCCGATCCGGTGGGTTCGACGATCTTCACCAGCGCGGTCACACCCGTGTCGGACAGCCTGAAGTGCTCGGGGCGCACACCGTAGAGTGCAGTGCCCGTCGGCATCGAGGCCGGCTGTACCACTGGCAGCACCAGCCCGCCTTCCGCGTGAAAGCCGTCGGCCCCCAGCGTGCCCTTCAAGACGTTCATCGCCGGGCTGCCAATGAAGCCGGCAACGAACAGATTTGCAGGTCGGTCGTACAGATCCAATGGCGCGCCGATCTGCTCGACCACGCCATCGTGCAGTACGACGATACGGTCAGCCATGGTCATGGCTTCCACCTGGTCGTGCGTCACATAGATCATGGTGGTGCGCAGGCGCTGGTGTAACGCCTTGATCTCCGTGCGCATCTGAACCCGCAGTTTGGCATCGAGATTGGAGAGCGGCTCGTCGAAGAGAAAGACCTTCGGGTCGCGCACAATCGCACGGCCCATCGCCACACGCTGGCGCTGGCCGCCCGACAACTCCTTGGGCAAGCGTCCGAGCAACGGAACGAGGCCCAGGATTTGCGCCGCGCGCTGCACTCTCTGCTCGATCTCTGCCTTGCTCGCGCCATTCATCTCGAGCGAGAACGACATGTTCTGCGCTACCGTCATGTGCGGGTACAGTGCGTAGTTCTGGAACACCATGGCGACGTCGCGATCGGAAGGCGGCAAGTGGTTCACGACTCTGTCGCCAATACTTATTTCGCCAGCGGTGATGTCCTCCAGCCCGGCGATCATGCGAAGCAAGGTCGATTTTCCGCAGCCCGACGGACCCACCAGGATCACGAATTCACCGTCCGCGATCGTCACATCGACACCGCGAATGATGCGCTCGGTCCCGAAGTTCTTTTCTACGCCTCGAATGTTGACGGATGCCAATGCGCTTCTCCTTTGTATCGTGTCGGCGTCATCCCTTGACCGAGCCCGCGGTCAATCCTGCAACGATGTGTTTTTGAGCGGCGAAGAACATGATCACCGCCGGCAGGATCGTCAGGGTGATGAACGCCAGCACCAGGTTCCATTCGGTCGAGTACTCCCCCTGGTAGGCCATGATTCCCAGCGGCCAGGGATAGTTGGATTCACGGTTGAAGACCACCAACGGCAGCAAATAGGCGTTCCAGCTGTGCACGAACACAATGACCGAGACAGTGGCAAGGATAGGCCGCGACAGCGGCAGCACGATGTACCAGAAGAATTTGAAATAGCCGCAGCCGTCGATCAGCGCAGCCTCAAAAAGCTCCGCTGGCAGTTGTTTGAAGTAGTTGCGAAAGAGAAGCACGCTGGTCGCCACCCCGAATGCCACCTGCGGCAGCACCACGCCCCAGTAGGTGTCCAGCAGGCCGAGGTCCCGAATCTTGATGAACAGGGGCAGGATGGCCGTGGCGGCAGGAAACATCAGGCCCAGCAACAGGTAGTTGAAGAGGAACGTGGCGCCGAAGAACCGCACGTGTACGAAAGCAAAGGCGGCCATTGCCGAAACGCCGACCGTGAGCACGACTGTGAGCACGGCGATGATCACCGAGTTCAGCATCAGGCGCCAGTAGCGAACCCCCGAAAGAATGTCCCAGTAGTTGCGCCACTCCCACTCGCGCGGCAGCCCGAACGGATCGACGCGCAGATAACCCAATGATTTGAAGCCACCCAGGGCAGTCGCGACCAGGGGAACCAGCACGATGCCAGCCACGAGGAGCAAGACCGCATAGCGCAGCATGACCGGCATCCCGCCGGCGGCGACGCGTGGTGATGCATCATCAGTCATCGCGCATCAAGGTTCGTTTGTAGCCGAACGCGAACACCACGCAGATGAGGAACAACACCACGCCCACCGCGCTGCCGAAGCCGATCTGCATGCGCGTCACACCGTAGCTGTAGAGGAATGTGACCATCGTCTGCGTGCTGTCGGACGGCCCGCCCTTGGTCAGCGGCATGATGATGTCGAACAGCTGGATGGAGCCGATGATGGCGAAGAAGACCGACAGGCGAATGGTTGATCCCAGGAGCGGTAATGTGATGCGCCGGAAGATTTGCCAGCTTTTTGCCCCGTCGATGCGCGCCGCCTCATACAGGCTGGGGTTGATCTGCTGCAGGCCGGCGATGTACAGGATCATGTGAAAGCCGAAATATTTCCACACGACCACGACCAGGATGGCATACATGGCCAGGTCGGGCTCCGCCAGCACATAAGGCGGTAACGCGCCGAAAGCCTGCCAGATCTTGGCCAGAAATCCGTACTCACCGTCGTAGACAAAGCGCCAGATGAGCCCGGCCGCGATCTCCGCCAGGATGTAGGGCAGGAAGAAGATCAGGCGGAAGCTCGTGGTGCCGCGCAGCCGTTCGGCCAGGAGCAGGGCCATCGCCAGGGCCAGGGGCAACTGCACGGCCAGCGAAACCAGGATGACCAAGAGGTTGTTTTTCAGCGCGGTGTGGAACGCCGGCGTCTCGAACAACAGCTTGAAATTGCGCCACCCGACGAACTGCGTTGGCGTCCCGTACCCGTTCCAGCTGAAGAAGCTGTACCAGGCCGCCTCGCCCATCGGCAGCGCGACGAAGACGGTGAACAACAATAGCGCCGGTGGCAGGAACAGCAGCGCGACGGCCGCGCTCGCGCCCAACCTGGAGCTGGGCCCGCGGAACCGGGCCCAGCGACCCATCAATTGGCCAGTTTCCACGCCTGCTGCACGGCGGCGGCCGCGTCGGCGGGCTTGGTGCGGCCCGCGGCAAGGTCCGCGGAAACGTCATTCACCACGGCACCGACGGACGCACCCAGCATCTGGTCGTAATAGACCTGGTGGTATTTCGCGTTGCCGACGTTCTCGACCAGCAAGCGCAGCACAGGGCGCTTGATGGCGTCGTTCGTGCCCTTGATAGCCGGCAGGTACAAGCCCTTCTCCGCGGCGATGCGCTGGTTCTGCGCTTCCGAGAAGAAGCGCAGGAATTCCACGGCTTCCTTGGGTGAGCCCTTGGTCACGATCCAGCCATTGAGCCCGCCTAGCGTGTCGGTCGGGTCGCCCTTGCCGCCCGCGACGGTGGGGAAAGGCATCCAGCCCAGTTTCTCGTCCGGAACCCCGATCTTGTCGGCGGCGTTGGCCTTCATGGAGCCCAGCATTCCGTTGAGCATCAACACCATGGCACCCTTGCCGTCGCCGAACTGGCCCGACGATTGCGGGAACGTCGTTCCCAGGAAGCCGGGCTGGAAAGGCTTGAGGTCCGCGAGTTGCTTGAACAACTCGCCCGCGCGCACGAAGGTCTCGCCGGCGAAGCCCTTGCCTTCACCACGGATCGCGGCGTCGAATGCCGGCTTGCCGCCGATACGGATGGCCAGATGCGACCAATAGAAATGGAGCGGCCATTTGTCGCCCCCGCCAGCGATGATGGGCGTGATGCCCGCGGCCTGGAACTTCTTGACGGCCCCCAGCAAGTCGTCCCAGGTCTTGATGCCCTGGGCGTCGACGCCGGCCTTGGCAAACAGGTCCTTGTTGTAAAAAAAACCGACTTGCGACAGCTGGAACGGCACGCCGTAGATTTTGTTGTCCAGCGTGTACGCCTGCACACCGGCGGGCAGGAAGCGATCCTTCCAGCCTCCGGCATTCATCGGCGCGCTGATGTCTTCGAGCACGCCGGCCTTGACCTGCTCTCGCATCACGCCCCCTCCCCAGCTGTACAGGATGTTCGGGCGATCTGGCGATTGGAGCAGGGTGGTGAGCTTCTTCTTGTACGACTCGTTTTCGAGGTACTGGATTTCTACCTTGACCCCGGGGTGGGTGGATTCGAAGCGCTGTGCCAGGTCGTTGTAAAACGCCCGAATTTCGGGGTTCTGATCTACGTGCATGAGGCGAACGTTGACGTCTGCAGCCATGGCTGCGACACCTGCCATTCCTGCGGCAATCGCGAGGGCAACCGATAACAATAGCTTGCTGATCTTCATATGCGCCTCCATTAGTTGTCTGGTCGAACCAAATGTGCCATTGGCCACCGGTCCCAACATCAGGGATTACCCCCGTGCACGGTCATCCCAATGGAGCCAAAAGAAATTCACTTGTGAGGCGGGAAGAGAGCACTCACAATTGTTTACCAGTCAAACTATTGCGGCAAAACTGCCGCGCACACGTTTCCGATGCCAAACACGTCCATGACCGGAGACCAGAGCTATCTCAAAGCCATCAATCGCATGATCTTGCTGCGCCTGCTGCGGGAGCAGACCGGGATGTCTCGCGCCGAACTGGCCGAGCGCAGTGGTCTGACTCGCTCCACGGTCAGTGCCCGCATCAAGGAACTCATCGATGAAGGATGGCTGAGCGAAGAAGATGCTTGCGCCACAGGCGGCCCTGGACGAAGGCCCACACCCCTTAATCTGGATGGGTCCCGCCTGATCCTCCTGGGCGCCGAGCTCGGGCCCGACGCGATCCGCGTGGTCGCCACGTCGATCAAGGGCGACATCCTCGAATCGAGCCAGGCGGCGCTGCGGTCCCGGGAACCCGATCCGGCCTGCCATCAGCTTGTGGAAATGGTGAGCGCCCTTTCCGCTCGCATGACGCGTGAGGGCGCACAGCTATTGGGCATCGGCGTCGGGTTGCACGGGCTCGTCGACAAGCGCTCGGGCATGCTGGAGTTCGCTCCCAACATCGGCTGGCGCAACGTCGACGTGGGCAAGCGGCTTGGCGCCGAACTGGGCCGCTCGGGTTTTGCCAACGTGCCGGTCTACTATCACAACGAGGCGGACATGGCCGCTGTCAGCGAAACCGAGTTCAGTGAAGGCCCCGTCGCCGACCCCCTGGTGTACGTCAGCTGCGGTGTCGGGGTTGGTGCGGGCATCATCCTCAACCGCGCCCTCTTCACCGGCGCCACCGGCTCGGCTGGTGAAATCGGACATACAACGCTGGTGATTGATGGCGCGCCCTGCTCTTGCGGGCGCCTGGGGTGCGCGGAGGCCTATCTGGGCCTCAGGAGCATCGCGGCTGCGGCCGACTGTCTGCAACACGGCGCGATCAACCACGCGGCCCTTCGAGCACGCATGTCAGCACGCGACCCGGTCGCACGGGCTGCTTTCGCGCGCGCTGGCGAGTTTCTGGGCGTTCTGTTGCAAAACGCCTGGACGACGTTCAACCCCCAGGCGATCGTGCTCGGCGGCGAAACGGTGACGCTGGGCGGCGAAATCCTGGTGGACGCCGCGTCGCAAGTCCTCGCTCGCTATGCCGAGCGCGCAGGCCTTCAGGCTCCCAAAGTAAGGCTGACCCGGTACTCGGACTTCGCCACCGCGGTCGGCGGCGCCGCTTACGCGTTGCATGCAATTCTCAATCCCCACCAGCGCTCCTTGCACATTCGCTATACACCTGAGGTCTCCGAACCGGGTGCGCACACGAAGCGCGTCGAATGGGCCGCTACCGCCTAGCCTTGGGGACCTTGGGGAGAGCGCATTACTAGAGTTCCTGAACAAAGCCGCGCCTCGGCTTCGGCGGGATCGCAGGTCTTCAGGGAGCGTTTGTACCCATGACCCGGAGCGTTCCCAAGCTCAGGTGGCTTCTTGCGGCGTAACTGGTAAATGCCGGTGCCAATCGGGGACTTAAAAAGCTGGGCCGTCAAGGAGCGGCGGTGCTTTGGAAAAGAGGCGCCGATTCTACGAACCGAAGTTGTCACTGTGTACCTGCTTGGTGTACCAAACCAAGGGGTTAGCGACGCTCCAGAATTGAAAAAGCCCTTGAGTCCGTTAAGAATCAAGGGCTTGCGATCTGGTGGCCTGGGGCGGAATCGAACCACCGACACAAGGATTTTCAATCCTCTGCTCTACCGACTGAGCTACCGGGCCAAGCCTAAGATTATATATCAGGCGGCGCGCTTGCCCCGTGTCAGGTCCACACCCAATTGCTTGAGCTTGCGGTACAGGTGGGTTCGCTCCAGGCCCGTCTTTTCCGCCACACGGGTCATGGAGCCGCCCTCCTTGGCGAGGTGAAATTCAAAATAGGCTTTTTCGAACTCGTCACGCGCGTCGCGCAATGGCTTTTCCAGCAGAAAGCTTTGCGTGGCTTGGGGGCCCAGGTCCACCGCAACCGGCATGACCTGACCGGTCATCGCGGCCTCCACCGTCATGTCCACGGCATGCAAAAGCGCGGCTGGAGCAGCCAAGGGTTTGCGGCCCGCTGATTTGACCAAGCCTTGTTCGACCGCCTTGAGCAGTTTCTGCAGCGTGATCGGCTTTTCAAGGAAGGCCATTGCCCCGATCTTGGTGGCCTCGACCGCGGTGTCTATGGTCGCGTGGCCGCTCATCATGATCACCGGCATGGTCAGAAGCCCGCTCGACGACCATTCCTTGAGCAGGGTGACGCCGTCTGTATCGGGCATCCAGATGTCGAGCAGTACCAGGTCGGGCCTCGACCGGACACGGGCGGCGCGGGCCTGCGCCGCGTTTTCCGCGAGTTCGACCTGATGCCCTTCGTCGTTGAGGATTTCCGAAAGCAGGTCACGTATGCCCAGCTCATCGTCGACTACCAGAATGTTTGCCATGTTGAATCACTACCCCCGCCAGCAGTTGTCAGTTCTGCGACTCTTGGCCCGAGCCTGCAGTGTTGTTAAGTCACAACCGCGAATGATAACGATACTTGAGCCCCCTGCACGACGCCGTCGATCACGCGATTGGAAATATCGACCCGCGCGCCGTGTTCATCGGCAATTTTTTTGACCACCGCAAGCCCCAAACCAGTGCCTTTGACCTTGGTCGTGACATAAGGCTCAAACGCCCGTTTCAGCACGTGTTCCGGGAAGCCCGTGCCGTTGTCGCGCACAGTCAGGCGCACCCGTTTCGAGGTTTCGGAGTACTCGGTTTTGAGGAGGACCCGCGCACCCGTCTTGCCCTCCTGCGCATCCTGGGCGTTTTGCAACAAGTTGTGAATGACCTGCCGAATCTGTTGCGCATCGCCCTTGATTTCGGGGGCAGCCGGGTCCAGCTCGCTATAGATGGGCACCACAGCGTTCTCGCTGGCGTAGAGCTGCATCACATCCGCGACCAGCGTGTTGAGGTCCAGTGGCTTGAGCTCGGCCGCCGGCAGGCGTGCATAGTCGCGAAACTCGTTGACAAGACGTTTCATCGCATCGACCTGGTCAACAATGGTCTTGACGGATTTGGTCAGCAGGATCTGCTCGGGTTCGGCGACCTTGCCGGTGAGCTTCATCTCGAGCCGCTCGGCCGACAGCTGAATGGGCGTCAGGGGGTTCTTGATTTCGTGGGCCAGCCGGCGCGCCACTTCGCCCCAGGCCTGGGCGCGCTGCGCAGACACCATCTCGGAGACGTCGTCAAACACCAGCAAGCATTCGTTGCCCGGCATCTTGGCGCCGCGCGCGATCAGCGTGATGGCATTGTCGGGGGCGCCAGGCTGGGCTGCATTGAGTTCGAAGGACTGCTGCCAGTGCTCGATGTCATGCTGGACGTTTTCGCCGAAGTAGGTGTCAAACTGCGCCTGCACCCCCTGCGCAAATACCTCCAGGCCGGGAATGTCGGCCAGCGTGCGCCCTTGGTAGGCCGCCAGCGGCACGCGCAGGATGCGCGTGGCTCCGGGGTTGCTGGTCTGGATGCGACCCTTGAGATCCAGCACCATGACGCCGGCCGTGAGGTTGTCCAGGATGGTCTGCAGATTGGCGCGCGCCGCATCCACCTGGTCCATGCTTTTTTGCACCGCCCCGCGCGCGTCGGCCAGCTGCTGGGTCATGTCGGCGAAGGACCGGGTCAGGCCGCCCAACTCGTCCTTGCCCTGCAGGGCCGCCTTGGGCGTGAGATCGCCTTGGGCCACCTGCTTGACCCCTTCCGCCAGCAGCAGCAGGGGCCGCGCCAGCTGGTTGCCGAGCACCACCGCCAGCAGCACTGCACCAAACACCGCCAGGAACAGACTGAGCGTGAGTGTGCCTATGTACATCTTGCGCAGGCCGCCCCGGGCCAGGGCGCGTTGCTGGTATTCGCGGTTGGCCTCCTGCACGGCAAAGGCGTTGGCGACCAAGCTGGCCGGAAGCATCTCCGTCACCTGCAAAAAGCGGCTTTCCCCGAGCAGGCCAACATTCGGGCTGCTGACCAGCGCCAGGGCCTTGATGCGCGGCGGCGTGCCGCCTGCGGCCAGGCTTGCCGCACTGCCCGGCTCGGCACCGGACAGCGCCACCTCGTCCAGCCCTTCGATCTGCGTGGCCACGCGCTGGGTACGGGCGCTGCGCAACAGCTGCGCAGGAGGCCGCTCGGGTTTGAGTGAATATCGCGAATCTCCCGCGCTGGCAATCAGCTGCCCGGAGGCTGTCCACAACACCACGTCGCTGACGGCCAGTTGCTCGCGCAGGCGCTCCAGCGCCAGGCCGGCCGAGGCGTCAGGCGTCTGCGTCAGCTGCCCCGCGGCAGCACGGGTCTTGTTGCCCAGTTCGGCGGCCAGCGTGTCGAGGGTGACGCGGCCCAGGTTCAGGCCGGCGTCCAGCGCGCCCTCGACCTTCACGTCAAACCAGCTCTCAATCGAGCGCGAAACAAACTGGTAGGACACGACGTAAATCATCAGGCCCGGCAACAAGCCTACCAGCGCAAAAATGGCGGCCAGCTTGACCAGCAGACGGCTGCCGAACTTGCCCTTGCGCAGGCGAAGGATGAGGCGCGCCACAATCCAGCCGATGACCAGCAGCAGCAGGACAGCCACCGCCACATTCAGCCCCAGCAACAGGACATAGTTGCGCTCGTAGAGCTCCCGGTTGCCGGTGGCCTGGGTCAGCAGGAACAGCAGAACCAGCCCCAGCGCCGCCATGGCACCCACACCGACACCGACAGTCCAGCGAAAAGCCGGACTGCTTTTCAGCGGGGACGCATTGCCCTTGAGGTTCACTTCACAGCCTCTTTGGCTGCTTCCTTGGGCGCTTCTGCCGGCACATCCTTGACCGGGTCTTTAGGCATGTCGCGGATCGGTTCCGCCCGCAGCTCACGGTTGGTTTCGACAGAAACGGTCCAGTCTTTCTGCCCCGCCACGCCAATCTGGAAGGGACGCGGCAATTGCGACAGGTCGAGCCGGAAGCGGAAATCCACGTTATGCCGGGTATCGGGCTCCACTTCTGCCGCGTCGGCAATGCGCCAGCGCGAGAAGCGCTGGATAGAGGCAATGGCATCGTCCAGGTTGTCGTAGTTCTGGCTGAAGGAGGCGCGCAGGCCGCTGACGCTGATGGCGCCGGAAAGGACATTCAGGCGCCAGCGTCGCGTCAGCGGCTGAAAGGCCAGGCGCATGGTGCGGGTCGCCGTGGTGATGCGCTTGTCATACCAATACCAGCGGCCACGGTAAATGTCGGCCTCAGCCACAAAAAACATGGGAATGCCCTTGAGCAAGGCGTCTTCGACGACCGGCGACAGGTCAAATGTGACTGTTGCAGACAGATACACACCTTCGTCGGAGCGCTCCATCCGGAGTTGCGTCACCTCGGTCGCCAATGCCCCAAAGTTTGCAAGCGCCATCCAGGTGCAGACAACAAACACCAGCAGGCGCCGCAGCACCCTGTCAGGCATTGCGTTTTTCAAAAACCGCGTAATAGAAACCGTCGTGCTCACCCTCCAAATTGTCCGGGAAGACGGTCACCCCGGCGCCACTTTGGGGTAGCAAATGACCGGGCGACGGCATGAAATGAGCGTCTTTGTGGTGCACAACAAACGTTTGCACCTGCTGCTCACCTTCGGCCCTGAAAACCGAGCAGGTGCAGTAGAGCAAGCGGCCTCCTGGTTTGAGCAGCGGCCAAAGCGTTTCAAGCAGGCGAGCCTGCAGCGCAGCCAGTTGCGCGATGTCGGTCGGCCGGCGCAACCAGCGCACATCCGGATGGCGCCGCACGATGCCCGACGCCGTGCACGGCGCGTCCAGCAGGATGGCGTCATAAGGCCGCCCGTCCCACCAGTCATCGGGGCGGGCAGCATCGCCTGCCCGTATGTCCGCCTCCAGCCCCAGGCGCTGCAGGTTGTGGCTGATACGTTCGCAACGCTGCGCATCGATATCCAGCGCCAGAAGCTCGCAATTGGTCAACTCCAGCAGGTGCGCTGTTTTGCCGCCCGGGGCGGCACAGGCATCGAGGATGCGCAGGCGCGGGCTTCCCTCAGGAGGAGCAAGGCCCTCGAGCAGCAGTGGCGCCGCCATCTGCGCCGCGGCGTCCTGCACCGAAAAATGGCCTTCCGCGTAACCGGGCAGTGCCGTCACCGGGCTGGGTGCCGCCAGCACCACACCGTGCGGCCCAATTTGATTCGCTACTATATTCATAGCTGCAAGCGTCCGCAGATATTGGGCTGGAGTCGTTTTCCTTGCATTAATCCGGAGAATCAACGGCGCTCTGGCGTTGTTCGCCTGCAGGATGGCCTGCCAGTTCGCAGGGTGGTCCTTGCGCACCCGGTCTATCCACCACTGGGGGTGGTTCCAGACGGCTTGCGGATGCTTTTCCGTTGACGCCATCAGCGCGTCACGCTCGCGCAGGAAGCGGCGCAGGCAGCCATTGATAAAGCTCGCCTGATGCACCGTGGCCTCGTCGCGCTTGGCCGCTTCCACCGCCTGGTCCACCAGCGTATAGGCGGTGTAGCGGGGGCTGTCATCGTCCGGCAACCGGCCGAGATCAACGCTTGCAGCCCCCTCCTCCGTGCAAGCCAGCGCAAGCGCAACACACAACAGGGCATCGGCCTCGGGTGGCGGCGGCCGCTGGGCCAGTTGCTGGCGCAGGGCCTCGGCCCGGCCCAGCCAGCGCAAGGCATGAAAACCCAAGGCTTGCACGCCGGGCCTGAGGATGGGGTCCACGTCCTCCAGCGCGGCCGTCATGGAACGGCCACCGCGAACGGCCATCAGTAAAAAAGCAGCTCCCTGAAGCTGGCGCCACAGAGGGACTTGGGTGGGGTTGTCTTGCATGAGCTTATGTTAGCCCCCACGGTCGCTCACAGCGTGTAGCTCTCTGCCCCCCGAGGGGGCCACTACGCCTGCGGTCCGGCAAAGCCGGTCCCGCGGCCCCGGCTTGCAATTCGGGATCGCAGGTGGAACGTCCCCGAGACCAATTTCAGACCAGAGTGTCGGCCCAAATGTTGCTGGCCCAGCTCATGGCGTAGGCGCCTTCCTGCTCGGTGGGACCGGGGCTTACACCGACAGAACCTGCCACGGTTTTGAAGGTCTTCTCGGCAGCCACGTACTCATGCACGCTGGCCACGTGGATGACATTTTTGCTATCGACAAAGCTGTAGCAGGTGTTGGTCAGCATCGGTGCCGGATTCACGTCCCAGCCCGAGAGCTGCGCAACAATCGCCGCGGCCGCCACCTTGCCGTGGTTGTTGGCCATGTGCCCGCTCTTTGGCATGCCGGGCGCGATCTGGATAGAGTCGCCCAGCACAAACACGTCTTTCGCCGCTGTGGACTCGAAGGTCTGGTAGTTGACGCCGCACCAGCGGTTGTTGGCCATGTTGTTCAGGCCGGTCTGCACCGCGATGGCGCCGGCACGCATGGACGGCAGGGCATTGATGACGTTGGCCTTCACGTCTTCCTGGACGTCGAACTTGATGACGCCGGCCTTCGCGTCCACCGCCGTGGCCCTGTGCTGTCCACGGTACTCGATGATGCCTTTGTACTGCTCGGCCCACACCTTCTTGAACAACGGTCCTTTGGACGTCACGTCCGGGTTGGCGTCAAGGATCAGCACCTTGCTGCGCGGCTTCGTGGCCTTGAAATATCCGGCAATCACGGACGCCCGCTCGTAGGGTCCGGGCGGGCAGCGGTAAGGCGCCTCGGGAATGGTGATGGCGTACACCCCGCCATCGGGCATGGCTTCGAGCTGTTTGCGTAGCGCCACGGTTTCGGGGCCGGCCTTCCAGGCCTGCAGGATCTGGCCGGCGGCCTGCGCCTGCTGCAGGCCCTCGATGCTGCCAAACATCAGCTCGATGCCCGGAGACACCACCAGCTTGTCATAGGCAATCGTGGCGCCGCCTTCCAGCGTCACGGTTTTCTTTGCGGTGTCGATGGTAGTGGCCGTGTCCCGCACAACCGTGATACCGTGATTTTTGGTGAGACCCGTGTAGGGTGTGGTGATATCGGCGAGCTGCTTGCTGCCACCCAGCACCAGATTGGAAATGGGGCATGAAACAAACGCGGCTTGCGGCTCGATCAGCACCACATCAATTTTGTGATCGGACAGCAAGCGCACATATTTCGCTGCAGTCGCGCCGCCATAACCACCTCCAATTACGACAACTTTGGCTTTGGCCGGAACGGAAGTGGTGGCACATGCGCTCAGGCCGAGCAGGCTCAATGCGGCGGTGGACTGGAGAAAGGAGCGTCTTTGCATGAGTGTTCTCCTTATTTTTTCTGCGCAGCAAAGTAGCTGGCAAGGACCTCGATCTGGGCATCGCTGAACCCCTTGCTGATCTGGTGCATGACAGTGGCTGGTCGCGTACCGGACTTGAAGGCCTTGAGCTGGGTCACGATGTAGTTTTTCTCCATGCCAGCAATGGACAGAACGGAGGAGCCTGGCACCACCTTGCCATCGGTGCCATGGCAGTTGGCACAGGTGGCGGCGAGGCTGCGCGCGTACAGCGCCTGGGCGGGAGCATTTTGGGCATGGCTCGGGGAAGACACAGCCAGCGTACAGAACGCCAGTGCCAGAATGGGTAAGGCAATCTTCACAGCTTCTCCTCGCAGTTGCTACAGCAGGCCAATTTAACGCGCCCGGTCAGGCGGGCCATAGGGAGTATCCAGTAAATAACAGCTCCGCACCAAGCCAGCATTCGAACCTTTTGTGATGTGCTTATTCGCGCTGAAGGTTCAGAACAGGGCATCAGGCCGGGTCGGTGCCATGTCGTCCTGGGCCAGCACCGGCATGGAACGGCCGTAAATCCGGCGAATCCGTTCGGCGAGCGGCGGATGGGAATCCAGCCAGTGCGCTTTCGCCTGGCCGACCAGCAGCATGTGCTGCACCGCCGGATGAAAGCTGGCGGTGGCGCCTGCGCCCTGCTCCCGGGCCACCTTGCGCAGCACACCGCCCAGGCCGTCCTTGCTGCGTGTGAATTGCACCGCACGCGCATCGGCCAGGAACTCGCGCTGGCGCGACACCGCGGCCTTGAGCGCGCGCCCCGCCAGCCAGCCGAGGAAGCCGGTTGCCATGATGGCCAGCCCCGGCAGTGCCAGCACCGAACGGCGGTCGTTCTCGTCGCGCTCGCACATGCCCACGCCCAGGTTGAAGATCAGCTCCAATCCAAACACCATACCGGCCAGGCGCATGTTGAGCCGGGTGTCCCCTTCTCGGATGTGGCTCAGTTCATGGGCTACCAGGCCTTGCAGCTCGTCACGGTTCAGGCCATCAAGCGCGCCGCGCGTCACGGCGATCACCGCATCTTCTTCGTCCCAGCCGGCGGCAAAGGCATTGATGCTGCCCACACGGTCCAGCACCATGACCTGCGGCACGGGCATGCTGGCGGCAATGGCCAGCTCGCTGGCGATGTTGCAAAGTTTTTGCTCATCGAGGCGGCTGGCCGGCCAGGCTTCCCGCGCGCCCACCCGGCGCGCCAGCTTTTCCCCGCCGCCGTGCAGGCTGGAGGTCTCCAGCCACCAGCCGCCCAGGATAAAAAGCAGGGCTACAGCTGTGTTGACGCTGAAAAAATACGCCGGATAGCCGCTGAACCCCGGCGTGAGCAGGTACCAGGTCAGTGCCAGCGCGGCATTGACGGCCAACACCAGCGCCGCAACTGTCAGGCCAAACAGGAGCAGCAACTGCCGGGTTTCGGCGCGGGCCTGTTCTTGGTGCTCAAAAAAACGCATGAGAGGATGAATTAGATTTGCCGGCCGGCACCCAACAAAGCTGACAAGCAATTTTTCGACGCGCCGCCCCCGGAAGAATGAGCCCCTCTTCCCCATGGGAGAGGCAGCGCAGCAAGCGAAGCGACAGGCATGGAGCCACTTTCACATCTGGATGCGCACCGCCTCGCGTTCAGCAGCTGTTTCAGTGGCCCGCAACATCGCCGACGCGGCAAAACCAAACAGGCGGGCAATCAGCAGCGCGGGGAACTGGGCCTGGGCGTTGTTGTAGTCGAGCACCGCATCGTTGTAGGCCTGGCGCGCAAAAGCCACCTTGTTCTCGGTGCTGGTCAGCTCCTCGCTGAGTTCACGGATGGTGTTGTCCGCCTTGAGCTCGGGGTAGGCCTCGGCGACCGCAAACAGCCTGCCAAGGCTGCCGCTCAGCGCCTGCTCAGCCGCACCCAGCGCGAGAACTTCCGGCGCATGGGTCGGGCGGCTGCGTGCCGCGTCGCTGGCCGAGCGCGCCTGGTTGCGGGCGGCAATCACCGCCTCCAGCGTTTCGCGTTCATGCAGAAGGTATTTTTTGGCGGCCTCGACCAGGTTGGGAATCAGGTCGTAACGGCGCTTGAGTTGCACGTCGATCTGGCCAAAGGCATTGGCAATGATGTTTTTCAGCCGCACCAGCCGGTTATAGGCGCCGACGGCCCAGAACACCAGCAAGGCAAACACGGCGATGAGAACCAGGGACTGGGTGGACATGAGGCGGGTTTCCTTTCGCGACGGGTGACAGACTGGCACCGCGACTTTAGCCGACAAGCCGGAGCCCGTACAGCTTTTCAGTAGCCTGGCGCGCCGGACGGCTCGCGCAGTCCTGAATGCACAATAAAAAGCGCCTCGGGCCCTTGTCTGCAGGGCGCGAGGCGCTTCGCTTTTTATAGCGTCAAAAAGCAGCAATTACTCGCTGGCAGCACCTTCACTGCTCTGCTCGGGCATGGCTTCCAGCTCGGCCGCTTCGGCTTCGGCGATGGCACGGCGCTCGGCGTCGTCCATCTGGTCCTTGGCTTTGCGTGCCTCGTGGTAGGCCATGCCGGTGCCGGCAGGAATCAGGCGGCCGACGATCACGTTCTCTTTCAAGCCGCGCAGCTCGTCGCGCTTGCCCATGATGGCAGCCTCGGTGAGCACGCGGGTGGTTTCCTGGAAGGAAGCCGCGGAAATGAACGAATCGGTCGACAACGACGCCTTGGTGATACCCAGCAGCAGGTTGCTGAAGGTCGCCGGGATCTTGCCTTCGGCGCGCAGGGCATCGTTGGCATCCAGCATGGCAGAACGCTCGACCTGCTCGCCGGCGATGTAGCTGGAATCACCCACGCTTTCGACGACCACACGGCGCAGCATCTGACGAACAATCACTTCAATGTGCTTGTCGTTGATCTTCACGCCCTGCAGGCGATAGACGTCCTGCACTTCGTCGACGATGTAGCGGGCCAGTTCTTCCATGCCCAGCAAACGCAGGATGTCCTGTGGATCGGCCGGGCCGTCCACGATCGACTCGCCCTTGTTCACGACCTGGCCTTCGTGCACCAGAATGTTCTTCTCTTTGGGCACGAGGTCTTCCCAGACCTTGCCTTCGGGGTCGGTGATCTGCAGGCGAACCTTGCCTTTGGTCTCCTTGCCGAACGACACGGTACCGGTCATCTCTGCCAGCGTGCCCTTGTCTTTCGGCGTACGGGCTTCGAAGAGTTCGGCCACACGCGGCAAGCCGCCGGTGATGTCCCGCGTTTTCTGGCCTTCAACCGGAATACGCGCCAACACTTCGCCGGGACCCACGTCCTGGCCGTCACGCACCTGAACCAGCGCCCCCACCTGGAAGCCAATCGTCACCGAGTGATCGGTGCCGGGGATCTTGACTTCGTTGCCAGACGCATCGATCAGCTTGACCTGGGGACGGATCACCTTGGTCGCACCGCGGCGTTTCGGATCGATCACCACCAGGGTGGACAGACCGGTCACCTCGTCGAGCTGCTTGGCCACCGTCACGCCTTCTTCCACATTCTCGAAGGCCACCTTGCCGGCGAACTCCGTGATGATGGGACGTGTCAGCGGATCCCAGTTGGCCAGAATGGCACCAGCCTTGATCATCTGGTCGGCCTTCACCGACAGGATGGCACCGTAAGGCACCTTGTGACGCTCGCGCTCGCGGCCATGCTCGTCATGGATGACGATTTCACCGGAACGGGCAATCACCACCAGCTCACCCTTGGTGTTGGTCACATACCGCATCGGCGCATTGAAGCCGATCACACCATTGGACTTGGCTTCCACGCTGGAGGCAATCGCCGCACGCGATGCCGCGCCACCGATGTGGAAGGTACGCATGGTCAGCTGCGTACCGGGCTCACCGATCGACTGGGCGGCGATGATACCGACCGCTTCACCGATGTTGATCAGGCCGCCGCGACCCAGGTCACGGCCATAACACTTGGCGCAAAGGCCGAAGCGGGTTTCGCAGGTCAACGCCGTGCGCACCTTGACCTCGTCCACACCAGCCGCTTCGAGTTCCTCTATCAGGTCTTCGTCCAGCATGACACCGGCCTTCGCCAGCACCGCGCGGTTTTCGGGATGCAGCACATCTTCCACCGTGGTGCGACCGAGGATACGGTCGCGCAGGGATTCGATGACTTCACCGCCTTCAACAATGGCGCGCATCAGCGAGCCGTCCTGTGTGCCGCAGTCGTCCTGCGTCACCACCAGATCCTGGACCACGTCGCACAGGCGGCGTGTCAGGTAACCGGAGTTGGCGGTTTTCAGCGCCGTGTCGGCCAGGCCTTTTCGGGCACCGTGGGTGGAGATGAAGTACTCCAGCACATTCAGGCCTTCACGGAAGTTGGCTGTGATCGGCGTCTCGATGATCGAGCCGTCCGGCTTGGCCATCAAACCACGCATGCCGGCGACCTGGCGAATCTGAGCCGCGGAACCGCGGGCGCCGGAGTCGGCCATCATGTAGATGGAGTTGAAGGACTCCTGCTCGACTTCCTTACCGTGGCGGTCGATGACTTTCTCTTTCGAGAGCTGGGCCATCATCACTTTGGACACTTCGTCGCCGGACTTGCCCCAGATATCCACCACCTTGTTGTAACGCTCACCGGAGGTCACGAGGCCCGAGACATACTGCTGCTCGATCTCTTTGACTTCCTTCTGGGCGCGCGCAATGATGCTCGGCTTTTCCTTGGGGATCAGCATGTCGTCGATGCAGATCGAAATGCCGGCCTTGGTCGCCAGGCGGAAGCCCGACTGCAGCAGCTTGTCGGCAAACACCACGGTCTCTTTCAATCCGCACTTGCGGAAAGACACGTTGATCAGTTTGGAGATTTCCTTCTTCTTCAGCGCCTTGTTCAGGTTCGAGAATGGCAGGCCCTTGGGCAGGATTTCCGAGAGCAGGGCACGGCCACCGGTGGTTTCCCACAGCTTGGTCGATGGCACGAATTCGCCGGTTTCCTTGTTCTTGGTGTACTCGGTCAGGCGCACGCTGATGCGTGCGTTCAGGTCGAGTTCACCCGCATCAAAGGCGCGGCGCACTTCACCGGTGTCGGAAAACACCAGGCCTTCGCCCTTGCCGTTGGTACGTTCGCGCGTCGTGTAGTACAAACCCAGCACCACGTCTTGCGACGGAACAATGGACGGCTCGCCGTTGGCAGGGAACAGGATGTTGTTCGAAGCCAGCATCAGGGTGCGGGCTTCCATCTGCGCTTCCACCGACAGCGGCACGTGAACAGCCATCTGGTCACCGTCGAAGTCGGCGTTGAAAGCCGAGCAGACGAGCGGGTGCAGCTGGATGGCCTTGCCTTCGATCAGGATGGGCTCAAAGGCCTGGATACCGAGGCGGTGCAGCGTGGGTGCACGGTTCAGCATGACCGGGTGCTCTTTGATCACCTCTTCCAGGATGTCCCACACCACTGGCGTGCCGGATTCAACTTCCTTCTTGGCCGCCTTGATGGTCGTGGCAATGCCGCGCGACTCGAGTTGCGCAAAGATGAAAGGCTTGAACAGCTCGAGCGCCATCAGCTTGGGCAGGCCGCATTGGTGCAGCTTGAGCGTCGGGCCCACGGTAATGACTGAACGGCCGGAATAATCGACGCGTTTGCCCAGCAAGTTCTGGCGGAAACGGCCTGACTTGCCCTTGATCATGTCGGCCAGCGACTTCAGTGCGCGCTTGTTGGCACCCGTCATGGCCTTGCCACGGCGGCCGTTGTCGAGTAGCGAGTCCACAGCTTCCTGCAGCATGCGCTTCTCATTGCGGGCAATGATCTCGGGAGCCTTCAGCTCCAGCAAGCGGCGCAGACGGCTGTTGCGGTTGATCACGCGGCGGTACAGGTCGTTCAGATCGGAGGTCGCGAAGCGGCCACCATCCAGCGGCACCAGCGGACGCAGGTCCGGCGGCAGCACGGGCAGAACGTCGAGCACCATCCAGCCCGGCTTGATGCCGGACTTCTTGAACGCTTCCATCAATTTCAAACGCTTGGCGTTTTTCTTGATCTTGATTTCGGAGCCGGTCAGGTCGTTGCGCAGCTTGTCGATCTCGACGTCGAGGTCCAGCCCTTCGAGCAGGTCCTTGATGCCTTCGGCGCCCATCTTGGCGGTGTACTCGTCACCGTATTCCTTGCGCTTGGCGTCATAGTCGTCTTCCGACATGATGCTGAACTTCTTCAGCGGGGTCATGCCGGGATCGGTCACCACATAAGCTTCGAAGTAGAGCACGCGTTCGATGTCGCGCAGCGTCATGTCCAGCACCAGGCCCAGACGTGACGGCAGCGACTTCAGGAACCAGATGTGCGCGCACGGTGCGGCCAGGTCGATGTGACCCATGCGCTCGCGACGAACCTTGGTCTGCGTGACTTCAACGCCGCACTTCTCGCAGATCACACCGCGGTGCTTGAGGCGCTTGTACTTGCCGCACAGGCATTCGTAGTCCTTGATGGGGCCAAAGATCTTGGCGCAAAAAAGACCATCGCGCTCTGGCTTGAAGGTACGGTAGTTGATGGTTTCAGGCTTTTTCACTTCACCGAACGACCACGAACGGATCTTCTCGGGCGAAGCCATGCCGATCTTGATGGCATCGAAATGCTCATCCGGCGTGAATTGCTTGAACAGGTCGAGTAATGATTTCATGAGTTAAATCCTTTTCTTTCCTGTTGATTAGCTGCGTTCCAGCTCGATATCGATACCGAGCGAACGAATCTCTTTCACCAGCACATTGAACGACTCCGGCATGCCGGCGGTGATCGCGTGCTCGCCCTTGACAATGCTTTCGTACACCTTGGTACGGCCCTGCACGTCGTCGGACTTGACGGTGAGCATTTCCTGCAGCGTGTAGGCGGCGCCGTACGCTTCCAGCGCCCAGACCTCCATCTCGCCGAAACGCTGCCCGCCGAACTGCGCCTTGCCGCCCAGCGGCTGCTGCGTGACCAGCGAATAAGGGCCGGTCGAACGTGCGTGCATCTTGTCGTCCACCAGGTGGTGAAGCTTCAGGAAGTGCATATAGCCCACGGTGGTCGTGCGCTCGAACGGATCGCCATTGCGGCCGTCGTACAGCTGCGCCTGGGTACGCGTGGCCGTCAGGCCCTTCGTCTTGGCGATGTCGTCGGGGTAGGCCAGTTGCAGCATGCCCATGATCTCCGCTTCCGACGCACCGTCAAACACCGGCGTGGCAAACGGCACGCCGCCTGTCAGGTTGCCGGCCATCTGCAGGATGTCGCCATCCGACAGCTTGGAGAGATCCTCCGCGCGGCCGGACTTGTTGTACAGCGTATCCATGAACTTGCGCAGGTCAGCCACCTTGGCTTCGGCCTGCAGCATGTCACCAATGCGCTGGCCCAGGCCCTTGGCGGCCCAGCCGAGGTGAACCTCAAGCACCTGGCCCACGTTCATCCGCGAAGGCACGCCCAGCGGATTGAGCACGATGTCGCAAGGCGTACCGTCGGCCATGTAGGGCATGTCTTCGACCGGAACGATCTTGGACACCACACCCTTGTTGCCGTGACGGCCGGCCATCTTGTCGCCAGGCTGGAGGCGACGCTTGACGGCCAGGTACACCTTGACCATTTTCAGCACGCCTGCTGGCAGTTCATCGCCCTGCGTGAGCTTCTTGCGCTTTTCTTCAAAGGCCAGGTCAAAGCTGTGGCGCGTCTGCTCCATCGAGTTTTTGATGCTTTCGAGCTGCGCAGCCACTTCGTCGTCCGCCGGACGGATATCGAACCAGTGGTATTTCTCGACATCGGCCAGGTAGGCCTTGTCGATCTTGGTGCCTTTGGCAAGCTTCTTGGGGCCGCCATTGGCAACCTTGCCGTTGAGCAGTTTTTCGATACGGTCGAACGCATCGGCTTCCACAATACGCAACTGGTCGTTGAGGTCCAGACGGAAACGCTTGAGTTCGTCGTCGATGATCTGCTGCGCACGTTTGTCGCGCACGATGCCTTCACGCGTGAAGACCTGCACGTCGATGACCGTGCCCTGCGAGCCCTGGCTCACGCGCAACGAGGTGTCTTTCACATCACTGGCTTTTTCGCCGAAGATGGCGCGGAGCAGCTTTTCTTCCGGTGTCAGCGTGGTCTCGCCTTTGGGCGTGACTTTGCCGACCAGCGTGTCGCCCGGCTGGACTTCCGCGCCGACATAAATGATGCCGGATTCGTCAAGGCGGTTGAGTTGCTGCTCGGACAGGTTGGGGATATCGCGTGTGATTTCTTCCGCGCCGAGCTTGGTGTCGCGCGCCATGACCACAAGTTCCTCGATGTGAATCGAGGTGTAGCGGTCTTCGGCGACGATGCGCTCGGAAATCAGGATCGAATCCTCGAAGTTGTAGCCGTTCCAGGGCATGAAGGCAATCAGCATGTTCTGGCCGATGGCGATCTCGCCGAGGTCGGTCGATGCACCGTCGGCAATCACGTCGCCCTTGGCCAGCTTGTCGCCGATCTTGACGATGGGACGCTGGTGGATGTTGGTGTTCTGGTTGGAACGTTGATACTTGATCAGGTTGTAGATGTCCACGCCCACTTCACCAGCCAACGCTTCCGCGTCATTCACACGCACCACGATGCGGGTGGCGTCCACATAATCCACCACGCCGCCGCGGTTCGCGGTCACGACCGTACCGGAGTCGATGGCAGCCACGCGCTCGATGCCCGTGCCGACCAACGGCTTTTCGGGCCGCAGAACCGGAACGGCCTGGCGCGACATGTTGGCGCCCATCAAAGCGCGGTTGGCATCGTCGTGCTCCAGGAAAGGAACCAGCGAAGCCGCAACCGACACGATCTGTGCAGGAGACACGTCCATGTACTGAATACGCTCCGCGCCGACCAGCACCGACTCACCGTTTTCACGGGCCGATACGAGGTCACCGGTCAGTTTGCCTGCGTCGTCAAGCAGCGCGTTGGCCTGGGCGATCACGTACTTGCCTTCTTCGATGGCAGACAGGTAGTCGATCTGGTCAGTGAGCTTGCCGTCCACCACGCGGCGATACGGCGTCTCGATGAAACCGTACTCGTTCAGGCGGGCATACAGGGCCAGCGAATTGATCAGGCCGATGTTCGGGCCTTCAGGCGTTTCAATCGGGCAGACGCGGCCGTAATGGGTCACGTGCACGTCACGCACTTCAAAACCGGCACGTTCGCGGGTCAAGCCACCGGGGCCAAGGGCCGATACACGGCGCTTGTGGGTGATCTCGGCCAGCGGATTGGTCTGGTCCATGAACTGGGACAGCTGCGAGGCGCCGAAGAATTCCTTCAGTGCGGCAGAAATCGGCTTGCTGTTGATCAGGTCGTGCGGCATCAGCGGCTCTTGCTCGGCCTGACCCAGACGTTCCTTGACGGCTTTTTCAATACGCGCCAGACCCGTGCGGTACTGGTTTTCGGCCAGTTCACCGACACAACGCACGCGGCGATTGCCCAAGTGGTCGATATCGTCGACCTGGCCATTGCCGTTACGCAGGTCCACCAGGATCTTGACGACAGCGAGGATGTCCTCGTTGGTCATGACCATGGGACCGGTGGAAGTGTCGCGGCCCACACGGGCGTTGAACTTCATGCGGCCAACCTTGGACAGATCGTAAGTGTCCGGGTTGTAGAACAGGCGCTGGAACAGGGCCTGAACGGCGTCTTCCGTCGGGGGCTCGCCGGGACGCATCATGCGGTAGATCGCCACACGCGCAGCAAACTCGTCCGCGGTTTCGTCAGAGCGCAGGGTTTGCGAAATGTACGCGCCCTGGTCCAGTTCGTTGGTGTACAGCACCTGCAGGTCCTGCACGCCGGCTACGCGCAGCTTTTTCAGCAACACTTCGGTCAGTTCGTCATTGGCCTTGGCAATGATTTCACCGGTCTCTGCATCCACGATGTTCTTGGCGACCACGCGGCCGATCAGGAAGTCTTCCGGGACGCTGATGGTGGACGTACCGCTTTGCTCCAGCTCGCGCGTGTGGCGCACGGTGATGCGCTTGTCCTTGGCTACAACAACCTTGCCGCTCTTGTCGGTGATGTCGAAACGGGCCACTTCGCCGCGCATGCGCTCGGCGACAAACTCCATTTGCGCACCGCTGTCCATCAGGCGGAAGTTGTCGAACACAAAGAAGTTCGCGAGGATGGACTCAGGGTTCAGGCCGATGGCCTTGAGCAGGATGGTGACCGGCATCTTGCGGCGACGGTCCACGCGGAAGTACAGGATGTCCTTGGGGTCGAACTCGAAGTCCAGCCAGGAACCACGATAGGGAATGATCCTTGCCGAGAACAGCAGCTTGCCCGAGCTGTGGGTCTTGCCCTTGTCGTGCTCGAAAAACACGCCGGGCGAGCGGTGCAGCTGGGACACGATCACGCGTTCGGTCCCGTTGATGACGAACGAGCCTTTGTCGGTCATGAGCGGCACTTCGCCCATGTAGACTTCCTGCTCTTTCACTTCCTTGACGACCTTGGACTGCGAAGTCGAGGACTCGCGGTCATAGATGATCAGCTGGACTTTGGCGCGCACGGCCGACGCAAAAGTCAGGCCGCGGGTCTGGCACTCGCGCACGTCGAATGCGGGCTTGGCCAGGTTGTACTCGAGGAACTTCATCTCGACAAAACCGTTGTGCGAGACGATGGGGAAAGCGTTGTCAAACGCGGCTTGCAAGCCTTCGATTTCGCGCTTTTGCGGTGCGCGGTCGGCCTGCAGGAACGCCGTGTAGGCGTCCTTTTGCATTTGCAACAGGTAAGGAACATTCAGCACACTTTCGCGGCTGCCGAAACTTTTGCGAATTCGCTTGCGTTCGGTATAGGAATAGGCCATGAGTTCTCCGCTTTGATGGGACACAAACAAGTACAGCAACTGGTTTGTTAAGCTCTGGCGACTGTCTTGAATGACTACACCACGTAATCAAACAGACTTGGTGGTTGGCCACTACCAACCATGGCGGACGGCAACGCATTGCACGTTGCCCGAACCAAGGCGCTTCCTGCAGTCGGGGTCAGGAAACACTGGCAAGCAGATTCGATCAAATCTGCTTGCCGGTGGTTCCAGGGAGGCCGAAAACGCGCTTGCGCGGCGTTTGAACGGCACTCCTTGAAAGCACGAAAGGCTGGAAGCCGAACCCGGTCTTCCAGCCTTCGCGAAACACAAGGATTACTTGAGTTCGACTTTCGCGCCGGCGTCTTCGAGCTTTTTCTTCGCAGCTTCTGCATCGGCCTTGGGTGCGGCTTCCTTGACAGCCTTCGGTGCGCCATCGACCAGGTCCTTGGCTTCTTTCAGGCCCAGGCCGGTGATTTCACGAACTGCCTTGATGACGGACACCTTGTTGGCGCCGGCTTCGAGCAGCATGACCGTGAAGTCAGTCTTCTCTTCTGCAACTGCAGCAGCAGCACCGCCACCGGCAGCAGGAGCAGACATGGCTGCAGCGCTCACGCCAAATTTCTCTTCGATGGCTTTCACCAGGTCGTTGAGTTCGAGGACCGTCATGCTGTCGAGCGCGGTCAAAAATGCGTCTTTATCGAATGCCATTTTGATTTCCTAAAAAGTTGGTACAGGTTATGCCGCTGCAGCTTCTGCTGCGGGCTCTGCGGCTACGACCCCATCGTTGCCGCCGCCTTTTTGTTCCGCCAGCGCGGCCAGCACTCGTGCCGTACGCGAAATGGGGGATTGCATCAGGCCCAACAGCTGGGCAAGCAGCACTTCTTTCGAAGGGATGTTCGCGAGCTGTTTCACGCCGTTCACGTCCAGGACTTTTCCTGCCATTGCGCCTGCGCGAATCACCAATTTTTCGTTGGTTTTTGCGAAGTCGGCAACCACCTTGGCGGCGGCAACAGCATCGGTGGAAAAGCCATAGATCAGCGGACCGGTCATCTGGTCGGACAGGACATCAAACGCGCTGCCTGCCACGGCGCGGCGAGCCAGGGTGTTTTTCAACACACTCAGGTTCACGCCTTTGTCGCGGGCTTGGCTGCGAAGCTTGGTCATGTCAGCGACCGTGATGCCACGATATTCCGCCATCACGAGCGTTTGAGCTTTAGCGGCGAGGCCGGTCACTTCATCAATGACGGCTTGTTTCTCACTGCGGTTGAGACTCAAGGTCTACTCCTTAATATTGTGTCTTTCGGATGCCGCTTTCGCAACACCCGATCAACACGCCTATATTCAGCGACCAACTGTTTTCAGATTTTTTGCAAAACCATTCAAGCAGCGGGACCGCCATCTGCGTTGGCTGTCTTTCGACGATTAAGCGATGGACTTTCGTCCTGTCGCACCAACGGTCCTGGATGGCCTGCCGGAGCCGAAACCCCGGCAGCCCACCACTTTGAACTGCCCTTGCGGGCCGTTCAAATTTTTGCGATTACGCTGCGATGGTTTGCGTGTCGACGCGAACGCCCACACCCATCGTCGACGAAACCGCGACTTTCTTCAAATACACGCCTTTGCTCGACGCAGGCTTGGCTTTGGTCAGCGCATCGATCAGCGCCGCCAGGTTGCCCTGCAGCTTGTCGGTGTCAAACGAACGGCGGCCGATGGTGCCGTGCACGATGCCGGCCTTGTCGACGCGGAACTGGACCTGGCCAGCCTTGGCGTTTTTCACCGCCGTGGCCACATCAGGCGTTACCGTGCCGACTTTCGGGTTGGGCATCAAACCACGTGGGCCGAGGATCTGGCCCAGGGTGCCCACGACACGCATGGCGTCCGGCGATGCAATCACCACGTCGAAGTCCATCTTGCCGGCCTTGATGTCAGCAGCCAGATCATCCATGCCGACGAGGTCAGCACCGGCTGCCTTGGCTTCTTCAGCCTTGGCGCCCTGCGCAAACACGGCAACCCGCTTGGTCTTGCCGGTGCCGTTGGGCAACACGACAGCGCCGCGAACGACCTGGTCGGATTTCTTGGCGTCCACACCGAGCTGCACGGCCACGTCGATGGATTCATCGAACTTGGCGACAGCGAATTGCTTGACCAAGCCCAGGGCATCAACCACCGGGTACAGCTTGTTGCTGTCGATCTTGTCGCCAACAGCTTTTTGACGTTTGGTCAGCTTGCTCATACAACACCCTCCACCGTCACACCCATGGAACGGGCGGAACCGGCAATAGTACGCACGGCTGCATCCAGATCGGCGGCAGTCATGTCTTTCATTTTTGTCTTGGCAATTTCTTCCAGCTGGGCGCGGGTGATCTTGCCGACCTTGACGGTATGCGGCGTGGCAGAACCCTTGTCCAGCTTGATGGCCTTCTTGATCAGCGTGACAGCCGGAGCGGTCTTGATGATGAAAGTGAAGCTCTTGTCTGCAAATGCAGTAATCACCACAGGCAACGGCAGGCCGGGCTCAACACCCTGGGTCTGGGCATTGAATGCCTTGCAGAACTCCATGATGTTCAGGCCGCGCTGACCCAGAGCCGGGCCAATCGGGGGGGACGGGTTAGCCTTACCAGCTGGCACTTGCAGCTTGATGAAGCCGACGATTTTTTTCGCCATACTTTTCTCCTTGCGGGTCATAACGCCTGGGCACCGCCAAAAAGCAGGCCCGGGCTCCCCGGGGGTTACACAACTCAATCATGGTTCCGAAGAACCTTTCGCGCCGAGTTGCAAGGCGCGAAACTTTTAACTGCCGACCGAAAACCTTATGTCTTCTCGATCTGGCTGAATTCCAGCTCCACGGGCGTTGCACGGCCGAAAATCGTGACCGACACGCGCACCTTGTTCTTGTCGTAGTTGACTTCTTCGACCGTGCCGTTGAAGTCGGTGAACGGACCGTCCTTCACGCGGACGTATTCGCCGGTTTCAAACTCGACCTTGTGGCGCGGCTTCTCGGTGCCGACCTGCATCTGGTCGACAATTTTCTGCACGTCTTCCTCGGAAATCGGTGCGGGACGGTTTTTTGCGCCGCCGACAAAACCGGTGACCTTGTTGGTGTGCTTCACCAGGTGCCAGGTTTCATCATCCATGACCATTTCGACCAGCACATAACCAGGGAAGAAACGGCGCTCCGTCGTTTTCTTCTGGCCGTTCTTGATCTCAACCACTTCTTCGGTAGGAACCAGGAAGCGGCCGAATTTGGCCTGCATGCCGGCACGGTTGATGCGCTCGACAATATTGCGTTCAACGGCTTTTTCCATGCCCGAATAGGCATGCACCACATACCACTGCATGCCGGGTGCCGGATGCAGGGATGCGCCAGCCGCCACTTCGCTGACCACGTCACCGTTCATATCGCTCATTATTTTTTCCACCCCAAAATCAGGTCATAAAACACCCACTCGAGTGTTTTATCGGTGAGCCACAAAAAGAGGGCCATGATCACCACAAAGGCGAAAACATAAGCCGTCATCTGCATGGCTTCCTTGCGGGCCGGCCACACCACTTTTTTGACTTCGCGCCAGGAATCACGTCCAAAAGCGACAAACTGCTTGCCTGGTTCGGAGGTCATGAACACAACCACAGCCGCCACCAGACCCGCAATCAGACCACCCCATTGAGCGATCTGCCCCTGCTTGCCCAACAGGTAAAAACCCGCCAGTGAGGCCACGACCAAAACCACGGCAAGGGCCAGCTTGGCCTTGTCTGCAGTGGTGCTGACGGTTTCGACTTGAGAAGTGGCCATGAGTGCCTGATTCCTGTTCAATCTTCATGCGTCTTTTCAGACGCTTAAGCCCACCTGGGGTCCTGGACTCCCGGCGGGCTTCGCTTTACTGTCTTTTCTAACCACCTGCGGCATCAACATCTGTCAAGGCCGGGTGGCAGGGGCAGTAGGAATCGAACCTACAACCTTCGGTTTTGGAGACCGACGCTCTGCCAATTGAGCTATACCCCTCCGTCAAACCCTCGCGAAAATGTCAATGCTTTACGCAATGATCTTGGCCACGACACCGGCGCCGACGGTCTTGCCGCCCTCGCGGATGGCAAAACGCAGGCCTTCTTCCATGGCGATCGGGTTGATCAGCTTGACGGTGATCGACACGTTGTCGCCTGGCATGACCATTTCCTTGCCTTCTGGCA
>NZ_JBAQYR010000027.1:0-7483 GCF_049790275.1 Polaromonas sp. | reverse complement strand
GGCACAGGGTGCGCGCCTGCCAGCCGCACAGCCTGCGTGATCGCCTGGCCGTAATGCACCTGATGGGCCACAAGTAGCAGCACGCGGTTCGGCATGCCCGTGCTGTCCGGCAACTGCGCCACACGTGCCGCATCGGTGCCGGTCATGCAGGCAGCCACCGCCAGCGTGATGGCCGCCGCGCTGCAGTGGGTGACGCAGGCGGACTCGGCGCCGCTCCAGGCCGCCAGCTCGCGCCCTGCCAGGGCCTGCAGGTCCGCCATCACCACGTGGCGCTGCAGCATCAGCGCCACCGCCTCGGCCACGGCGGGGTCGCTGCGCGAGACGCCATAAGGGGTGGGCGTGCCCCAGGCATTGATGACCCGTTTCAGATCCGGCGAAACAGGAGTTGCGGAGTTTGGCATGAAGAAAATTCCGGAATTGTGCGCCTGCATGCAAATTTCTTCAAACCGGGCGCTCCGCAAACCGCTAGCATCAAGGGCTTCCAAGGAGACCCCATGCCCGTGATCACCACCA
Organism: Polaromonas sp.; assembly: GCF_049790275.1. Lineage (GTDB taxonomy): Bacteria > Pseudomonadota > Gammaproteobacteria > Burkholderiales > Burkholderiaceae_C > Polaromonas. The sequence goes on along the minus strand of NZ_JBAQYR010000027.1, from coordinate 6,970 downwards.
TCGAAGACCTGCGCGTCCTGGCCAAAAAGCGCGTGCCGCGCATGTTTTACGACTATGCCGATTCGGGCTCGTGGACCGAAAGCACCTACCGCGCCAACGAAAGCGACTTCCAGAAGATCAAGCTGCGCCAGCGCGTGGCAGTCAACATGGAAAACCGCAGCACGGCCACCACCATGATCGGCCAGCCTGTCGCCATGCCGGTGGCGATTGCACCGACCGGGCTGACCGGCATGCAGCATGCCGACGGCGAAATCCTGGGCGCACGTGCTGCCAAAAAATTCGGCATCCCCTTCACCCTCTCGACCATGAGCATCTGCTCGATCGAAGACGTGTCGGCCGGCACCGGCGGGCACCCCTTCTGGTTCCAGCTTTATGTCATGAAAGACCGCGGTTTCATCGAACGCCTGATCGACCGCGCCAAGGCCGCCAACTGCTCGGCGCTGGTGCTCACGCTGGACCTGCAGATCCTCGGCCAGCGCCACAAGGACCTCAAGAACGGTTTGAGCGCGCCACCCAAGCCAACGCTCTCCACCATCCTGAACCTGATGACCAAGCCGCGCTGGGGCTTGGGCATGCTGGGCACCAAACGCCACGGCTTCGGCAACATCGTCGGCCACGTCAAGGGCGTCGAGAACATGGGCTCGCTGTCGGAGTGGACCGCCAAGCAGTTCGACCCCGGCCTGAACTGGGGCGATGTGGAATGGATCAAGAAGCGCTGGGGCGGCAAGCTGATCCTCAAGGGCATCCAGGACGTGGAAGACGCGAAGCTGGCCGTGAATTCCGGCGCCGACGCGCTGATTGTTTCCAACCATGGCGGACGCCAGCTCGATGGTGCCGAGTCTTCGATACGCGCGCTGCCGCAGATCGTTGAGGCGGTGGGCAGCCAGATCGAGGTTCACATGGACGGCGGCATCCGCAGCGGCCAGGATGTGCTCAAGGCCATCGCGCTGGGCGCGAAGGGCACCTACATCGGCCGCTCCTTCCTCTACGGCCTGGGTGCCATGGGCGAAGCAGGTGTGGACAAGGCCTTGCAGATCATCCACCGCGAACTTGATCTGACGATGGCTTTTTGCGGCCACACCAACATCAAGACCGTGGACAAGGGCATTCTGTTGCCGGGAACTTACTGAAAAACAGGGCTCGCCGCAGCGAGCTTCTCTTGTTCAGTCCTGCGGCGAAATCTCGTAGTCCATGGTGTAGGAGTGCTTGCCATCAGCCATCTGGATGCCGAGCGTGCCGCTGATACCAGCGAGTTCGCCGGTGCCGGAATCGGGGACGACGCTCACTGTCAATTGCGGCGCACCGCGGTTCATGGTGCCGCTGTGCTGCAGCACAAAACTGCCGCTTCGCCCCTGCAGCGTGCCCGTCACGCACTCCATGGCCACGTAACCGGCTGAGCCTTTTACGGCGGTGCCAGCGCTCAGCATTTCGCCCCGGCTGGTGGCCTGCAGGTCACCGCTGAAAGTCTTGTTGATCGACAGTCGCCCCATCAGTGGCCCTGCCTCGGCGCTGGACAGCGGCTGGGGCAGGAGCTTGACTTCGAAGGTTCCGGCTGCGTGGGATGGCATGGCATGGGCTTTCAGGGAAATGGCAATGCCGCCGATGATGCCAGAGTGCTGCGGGTTCTATCGTTGCGCCAGCACGGGGCTATCGCTGTCCGAAGGGCCGGGCCGGCACGGTCTTCAGGTACACATACAGTGCCTGGGCATCGACCTCGTTGATCTCGCGCAGCGATTCGAAAGGCATCACGGTCACGGTCGTGCCGTCGGGGCGCTTGCCGCTGCGCAGCATGGCAACAAACGCGCCGGCGTCTTTGTAGCGCGTCATCGCATTGCCATCGCCCGGCGTCAGGTTGGCGGCCGGCGCCCAGTCAGGCGGGGTGCCGGGGATCTTGCCGCCCGAAAGCCCGGGGCCGTGGCAGCTGATGCACATGTTGGCCACATAAGCACCGTGCGCGGCCGTCACGCCTTCCGCCACCGCCGTCGCCGGTGGCAGGGAATGATCGATCTTCTCTGCAGCGTCCTGAATTCCGCCAAAGCCATACATCAGCCTGACCGGCAATGACAGTTCCAGCACCGCCGCACCGCCCGGCTGCGGCGGCAGGCTGCGCACATAGGCGACCAGCGCCCCGAGGTCGGCGTCGGTGAAGCGGTTGTAGTCTTCGCTGGGCATGACGAACAGCGGCCGGCCGTCGGGCTTGACACCTTGGCGTACGGCACGCACCCAGTCTTCGGGCGTGTAGCGCGCCACCACCTTGCCTTCGCCCGGCGTGATGTTGGGGCCCGCCAGGCGCAAGCCGCGGCCGTCGTTGACGAACTCGCGGCCACCACCGTTGGCGCCATGGCAATCCACACAGCCGCGCGAACTGAACAGGTATTTGCCGCGCTCCAGCGACTGCGCATCTGTGGGAAAAGACACCGGCCGCACATTGACCGTGACCAGGCGCTCGCCCTTTTTCTCAGCCAGCGTCGTACCCACCACAGCCGTACCAGCGACCAGCACCAGCAGGGTGACCCCTGCGCCCACCGTCCATTTGACCCATCGCTTCATCATGCTTCCTTGTTTTTTGAAAATGCCGTTCGCTGCGTGCAGCCTGGCCGCACGGTTTTCCGGACAAAGGCGGGATTCTAGAAAACCGGAAAGGCTTTGTCAGCGCTTGGGCCGGGCAAATAAATCACACCAGGCCTTGTTGGAGGGGTAAATATTTCCCTTGCCGCGTTTCGGCCGCAAAAAAAGGCGAAAACCGGCAGATGCCACCCGCTGGTCGTTCGACGCTATGCTTGCCGGGTGAGCGACTTTTCCTCTTCCAGACCAGCCCCCGTCCGCCGCATTGCGCACCTCGACATGGATGCCTTTTTTGCATCCATCGAACTGCTGCGGTACCCGCAGCTCAAGGGCCTGCCGGTCGTCATAGGCGGCGGGCGGCGCAAGGTGGACGAGGCCATCCGTGCCGATCCGGAGCGCGCGCTGCGCTTTATCCCGGTTGAAGAATTTCCGCGGCTCTTGGACTATGTGGGCCGCGGCGTCATCACCACCGCGACCTACGCTGCGCGGCAGTTCGGCGTGGGTTCGGCCATGGGCATGATGAAGGCCGCCAGGCTGTGCCCGCAGGCCATCGTGCTGCCGGTGGATTTTGAGGAAGTGCGCAAGTACTCGCGGCTCTTCAAAAGCACCATCACCGAGATCGCGCCGCTGATGCAGGACCGCGGCGTGGACGAGGTCTACATCGACTTCACCGATGTGCCCGGCGGCCAGCGCGAAGGCGGCCGAGTGCTGGCGCGGCTGATCCAGAAAGCGATTTTCGAGAAAACCGGCCTGACCTGCTCGGTCGGCGTGGCGCCCAACAAGCTGCTCGCCAAGATGGCCAGCGAGTTCAACAAGCCCAATGGCATCTCCATCGTTTACGAGGCCGACCTGCAGGAAAAAATCTGGCCACTCCATGTGCGCAAGATCAACGGCATCGGCCCCAAGGCAGGCGAAAAACTGGCGAAGCTGGGTATCCAGACCATTGGCGAGCTGGCCGCACAGGATCCGTCTTTCCTCATCGGCCACTTCGGCAAGGCCACGGGCGCGTGGATGCATGAGGCCGCCTGGGGCCGCGACGACCGACCGGTGGTGACGGAAAGCGAGCCGGTCAGCATGAGCCGCGAAACCACCTTTGACCGCGACCTGCATGCGGTGCGGGACAAACAGGCGCTGGGCGCCATCTTCACCGAGCTCTGCGACAAGCTGGCCGAAGACCTGCAGCGCAAGGGTTATGTGGCCAAAACCATAGGCATCAAGCTGCGTTATGACGATTTCAGGATTGCGACACGCGACCAGACGGCCGAGTCCTACACGGCCGACGGCGCCACCATTCGAAAAATTGCCGGGCAGTGCCTGAAGCGGGTGCCGCTGGACAGACGGCTGCGCCTGCTGGGGGTGCGGGCCGCCACGCTCGCCCGGCTCGGGGAAGAACCGCCCATAGAGCGAAAAAGCCCTTCCGCCCAATCAGCGCGAGCGCAAGCGGCTACTGAATCAATAGCAACTGATCAGCTCTTCTAGGGCTACTGGGCCGTCACCAGGACGATTTCATCCTGGTGGTTGGCAAGGTGGAACGTGTGGGCCAGCGAAAAATCGGCCTTGCTGAGTGCACCGTAGGCAAAGTGCGGCTTCAACGGGCCCTGATGTCCGGCAAAGCGCGCAATGGCGGTACGCAGCCGCACCGCTCCGGGGCGCCAGTCAGCACCGGCCCCCAGCGCAGGTGCGCCGGGGATGGGCTCGCTCAGGCCGTGGCTCATCTGCCCGCGCCACTTGAAAAATGCGAAAGCCGCCGCGCCCGCCGTGGCCTGGAAGGCCGCGCTTTTGGGCTGCGGAAAACCGTCCATGCTCATCTCGATGCTCTGGGCAAGGTGCTCAAGCACGGCCCCCATTGGCCAGGCGCCGGTGGCGTGCACGCTGCCCGCGCGATCGAGCTTGTCCAGCCAGCGCAAGGCATCGTCGAGGGACTGGACTTTGGGCAGATCCGCCATGGCATAGCCTCCGGCAAGTGCAGCAGTGCTGAATAAAAAATCACGTCGGCGCATGGCGGCATGGTAGCAGCCGCCGGGCAGGCGGGAAGTCCTGCAATGTCCAGCCGACGCGGAATGGAACCAGCCCGTTTGAAAATTTTTTGAATCCAGCGGCCCGCCCCGGTGCGTATCACCCCCGACCCCTCTGGATGACACCTCCCCAACCCGCCACGCCTGGAGCCCTGACCATGAAATTTACATCTTCCCTCACGGCTGCCTGTGCGGCCCTGCTGTGCGCCGGCGCCAGCCTTCCCGCCCTGGCCGACACCGGCAAACTGCTGCTGACCAGTGGCGTGAGCAGCATTGACGGCGCAGCTGGCGGCGGCCTGACGCCCTGGGCAGTGATTGGCACCAACGCCACCGAAGGCGAAGTGGGAGCTTCCGCCTTCCTGACAACCGCGGGCACCAAAGACTACGGCCTGAACATCGCCGGTGCCGCCATCGGCATCAACGACCGGTATGAGCTGTCGGTGGCGCAGCAGGACTTCAACACCCGTTCCACCGGCACCGCGCTGGGCCTGCCCGGCCTGCATCTGAAGCAAACCATTGTGGGCGCAAAGGTACGCGTGGCCGGCGACGCTGTGCTGGATGCCGACAGCCTGATGCCGCAGATTGCCGTGGGAGTGCAATACAAAACGCTGGGCTCCACCGGACTGGACGGCACGCTGCGTGCCCTGGGCGCCAAACGCGACGGCGTGGATCTGTATGTCAGCGCCACCAAGCTTTTGCTGGGACAAAGCCTGCTGGTCAATGGCACGCTGCGGGCCACCAAAGCCAACCAGAACGGCTTGCTGGGCTACGGCGCCACGCTGGGCGGCAATGAAAACAGCTACAACCTGCAACCTGAATTTTCGGTCGCCTATCTGATCAGCAAAAACATCGCGGTGGGCGCCGAATACCGCTTCATGCGCAACAGGCTGGAAACCGCCGGCCGCACTGCCGGCCTGGGCAACGGGCTGCGCTCGCAGGACTGGAAAGACATCTTCATCGCCTGGGCGCCAAACAAAAACGTCTCGGTGACCCTGGCCTATGTGGACCTCGGCGTGATCGTTCCGGCCACCACCGCCAGCCGCAAACAGCAGGGCTATTACCTGTCGGCCCAGCTCGCCTTCTGAACACCCCCCCACGACCCACCTCTTTTCAGGAACTGACATGAAAAAAAACCTCATTGGCCTCGTCCTTGCTGCATCCAGCCTGCTGATGGCCGGCGCATCGTTAGCGCAGAGCGCCCCCCGGAATGACCAGCTCTACAAGGCCTTCGGTGAAAAAGCCGGCCTCGTCACGCTGATGGACGATTTCATGGTCCGCCTGCTGGCCGACCCGCGCACCGGCCCGCACTTCAAGCCCGCGAACCAGCAGCGCGTGAAAGAGCAACTGGTAGACCAGCTCTGCTTCCTTGCCGGCGGCCCTTGCGTTTACAAGGGAGCCGACATGAAAAGCGCGCACGCCAACCTGGACATCAGGAAGTCTGACTTCAACGCGCTGGTCGAAGTGCTGCAGCAAAGCATGGACGCCCGCGGCATTCCTTTCCGTACACAAAACCAGATGCTGGCGCTGCTGGCCCCGATGCACCGCGACATCATCACGGTGCGCTGAGCGCCACCTTCACTCTCCAGGAGCGACCTCATGAAAAATACGTTGATCTCTTTGGCGCTGGCAGCCCTGTCCAGCCATGCTGCGGCCGGCAACCTGCAGGTGCTGGTGCTGGACAAAGACAGCAAGCCGGTAGCGGACGCCGTTGTTGTGGTGGTACCGGCAAACAGGGGCGCAGCGAAGGCTGCCCTGCCCATGCAGGTGACCATCGCCCAGGAAAAAATGCGCTTTGTTCCTGCCGTCAGCGTGGTGGCCGTCGGCGCCAGAGCCTCGTTTGTCAACAACGACCCCTGGGAACATCACGTGCGCGCCTCGGCCGCCGGCTTTGCACAGTTCAGCACCGCCAACAGTGGCGGCTTCGAGCTGCGCATTGACGGCAAACCCGAGGGCAAGCCCGCCAGATCGGCCGAGGCCGTGTTTGAAAAGGCGGGGGCGGTGCTGCTGGGCTGCCACATCCATGGTTCCATGCGCGGCCACGTCTTCGTCAGCGAGTCACCCTGGGCGGTGCTGACCGGCGCCGACGGCATGGCCAACATGGAGCAGCTTCCCGATGGCGCCGCGCAGGTCAAGGTCTGGCATGCCGACCAGCTGATCGACATTGCCCCGCAGCAAACCACCGTGAGCGCCGCGCCCGGCAAGACCACACTGCAGCTGAGCGTGGTGCCGCGCCGGCGCAGGATTTAGCCCCCTGTCAACGCTGGCTGTCGCCTTCTGCCGTATCACCGCCCAGCGGTGCCAGGTCGGACGCATACACACGGTCGCGAAGCCGCAACTCCTGGCCCTTCTGCCAGAAGGCCTCAAAGGCAGCCAGTTCCTCGGCCCGGGCA
>NZ_JBAQYR010000026.1:0-14314 GCF_049790275.1 Polaromonas sp. | reverse complement strand
GGGCAAGGCCGGCCTGCCCAGCCATGCCGCCACCTCCCCGCGCCAGCTCGCGCAACAGGTCATGCAGCGTTATGGCAGCGAGGGGCAGCCGCTGCACGACTGGCTGCTGCAACTCGAAACCCAGCGTTATGCCGGCACGCCCGCCGGTGGCACTCCCCCTCGCCTGGCACCGCTGAAAAAGCAATACAACCAGCTGAGCTGGCCGGGCTGATTTTCCCGCTGCCCGCAGTAGGGTATCGGCCCGGCGCGATACTGTAGGTCTTTCCACCTCTTTTCCCGACCTCTTTCCGCTGCCTGGACACGCCTTTTCGCATGATTGCCTTTCCGCTTTACAAAGCCGTCTCGCCACGGCTACTGACCGCTCTTCTTTTGATAGCTATCGGCGCAGGTACAGCGGGGGACAGCAGCGCAAAAGACCTCAAACCCCGGAGAATCAAGGTGCAGCAGGCTGCGCAACAGGAAAGCGCCTACGCGGGCCGTCCCGAAGCGATGCGGTTTGCCGACGACCTGGCCAGCCGGCGCGACCTCGATGCGCAATGGGTGCGCGAGGCCATCGGCCAGGCACGCTACAGCCCGACCATAGCCCGGCTGATGCAGCCCCCCGCCAAAACCTTCACGAAAAACTGGCGCGTCTACCGCAGCCGCTTCATCGACCCGGTCCGCATCGCGGCCGGCGTGCGCTTCTGGCAGGAGAACCAGGCCACCCTGGCTCGCGCCGAAAAAGAATACGGCGTGCCCCCGGACATCATTGTCGGCATCATCGGCGTGGAAACCATTTACGGCCGCGACACCGGCAAGTTCAGGGTGCTCGATGCGCTGGCCACCCTGAGTTTTGATTTTCCGGCCACACACCCGCGCGCCCGTGAGCGCAGCGAATTCTTCAGGGGCGAGCTCGAGCAGTTCCTGAGCATGCAAAACCGCCTCGACAGCGACCCGCTGGTGCCGCGCGGCAGCTACGCCGGTGCCATGGGCATGCCGCAGTTCATGCCCTCGAGCTGGGTCAAACACGCGGTGGACTTCGACGGCGACGGCAAGGTGGATTTGTGGGACAGCCCCGCCGATGTGATCGGCTCGGTCGCCAGTTACTTCAAGGCCTTCAACTGGCAGCCCGGCATGCCCACGCATTACCCGGTGCAGCTTGACAGCGCAAACCTGGACATGGGCGCCCTGATGGCGCCCGACATCCTGCCCACCTTCAGCGTGGCCAGTTTCACCGCCAAGGGCGCGGTGCTGGAAGGCGATGCACTGAACCACACCGGTCCGCTGGCGCTGATCGAACTGCTCAACGGCGACCCGAACAACGGCGGTAGCGCGCCTGTCTACATCGCCGGCACCGAAAACTTTTACGCAATCACACGCTACAACTGGAGCAGCTATTACGCGATGGCGGTGATTGAGCTGGGGCGGGAAGTGGCGGCGCGGGTGAAGTGAGCCGCCGGCGGGCGTGATCCGGGTTCACACCGGCTCAATCGTGATCTCCACCATCATCGATTCTTCCCCCCCGCCATGGCGTATGCCCTTGATGGGCGGGCAGGCGTTGTAGTCGGTGCCCACGGCCAGGCGCACGTGGCGTTGGTCGATCAGGCAGCTGTGGGTCACGTCGATGCTGACCCAGCGCCGGGCCGCCACGTCGATGCAGACGTCGGCCCAGGCGTGGCTGGCCAGGTCAGGCTCGTTGGCAGCGTAGAAATAACCGCTGACATAACGCGCCGGAATGCCCAGGCTACGGCAGATGGCCACCATCACGTGGGCCTGGTCCTGACAGACGCCGGCACCAGCCTCAAAGGCCTGCAGTGCCGTGGTGGTCACGCTGGTGCTATTTTTCTGGTAGCTGACGGCGCCCGCCACACCTCTGCTCAGGGCCAAGAGCATGCCCAGATCTGTGATACCGGCAACGGCAGACGGCCGCACGAAGCGGCGGCCGAATTCGGCCAGCGAAACATGCGGCGCGGCCAATGCCGTCGGCCTGAGGAAAAAGGCCGGGTGCGGCATCACCGCCTCGTCAATAAACTCTGCCACCCCCAGCGTTTCCACCTGCCCTGCGGCGTTGACCAGGCTGCCAGTCACGTGCGCCGCGGCGTCTGCGACAAAGGTGTAGGAGTGGATGCTGTTGCCAAAGCCGTCGTGCTGTTCATGCAACACGCCGGGCGCACCCAGTGTCCAGAACAGCACGTTTTGCGAAGGGCCGGATTTCGGCGTCAGCCACAGCGTTTGCAGTGCATAACGCAGGGGCTCGGTGTAGCGGTAACGCGTGGTGTGGCGGACGTGTAATCTCATAGAGCCCCCACGGTCGCTCGCTTCGAGCCTGCGGCAGCTCCCTGCCCCTCGCACAGGAAAAGAGGCCGCTGCGCCTGCGGCCCGGCAAAGCCGGTTCCGCGGCCGCTGCTTGATTGGAAAGCCCCACGTTCGTTCACTGCGCGCGCCAGGAAGAGAGGTCTTGCCTGGCGTGGCCAGGCGCGCGGCAGTAGCTCACGCGGTTGCCGGAACCAGGAAGTCGCGGCTGATGTGGGCGCCGAGTTCGTTCACGCGGTCGAGGAACTGCGTCAGGTAGGCGTGCAGGCCGGTGGCCAGGATTTCGTCGATGCGTGCGTACTGCAGGTCGGCATTGAGCTTGCCGGCGCGGCGCACGGTTTCGCAATTCTGGTCGTCCGTCACCCTTTGCAGGTTGCTCACCACTTCCTGCAGGCTGGCGGCGAGTGAGCGGGGCATGTCGGCGCGCAGGATCAGCAGCTCGGCCACACGCTCGGGCTTGATCACGTTGCGGTAGACCCGGCGGTAGATCTCGAAGGCGCTGACGCTGCGCAGGATCGCGCTCCAGTGGTAGAAGTCGTACTCCTGGTCCTTCTCGCTGGCGGCGCCGTAAAAATCGCTCTGCACGGCGTGGAACTTCACATCGACCAGGCGCGCGGTGTTGTCGGCGCGCTCGAGGAAAGTGCCCAGCCGCATGAAATACAGCGCCTCATCCTGCAGCATGGTACCGACGGTCACGCCGCGCGACAGGTGCGAACGGAACTTGACCCACTCGAAAAACTGGCTCGGGTCGCGCTCGAACTCGCCGTTGCGCAACATGCGGAAGATTTCGAGGTAGGTCTGGTTCTGCGTTTCCCAGACTTCGGTGGTCAGCGTGCCACGCACGGCGCGCGCGTTCTCGCGGGCGTTTTTCAGGCAGGAGATGATGCTCGACGAATTTTTCTCGTCGCGCACCATGAAGTCCATCACGTCGCGCGCGTTCACGCCGCCGTATTTGCTTTCATAGGCAGCCGAGAGTTCGCTGATGCTGAGCAGGCCTTTCCAGCCCACTTGCGCCACAGCGGTGGATTGCGGTAGCAGCGAGGTCTGGTAGTTCACATCCAGCATGCGCGCGGTGTTTTCGGCACGTTCTGTGTAGCGGGACATCCAAAATAGATGATCAGCAGTACGAGATAACATGGTTTAACTCCTTGCCTCAAACACCGAAAGCGCTACCGCGCTTTGCGTATTTTGGTGATGCCATGACAAGCGCTGCGCGCAGTTGTCAGTCATCCCCGCGAATGCCTTCGGCATATCGCCAGCCCGCTCCGTGTAGCGGGACATCCAGAAAAGGTGATCAGCGGTTCTTGAAAGCATGGTGATTCCCTTTCCCTTCAGTTGGAGGCCAGCGACTGAGATTGCGACTGGGAGGGCGCACTGCCGTCCCCGTCTTCGAGCACCCAGGTATCCTTGGTGCCGCCGCCCTGCGAGGAATTGACCACCAGCGAACCGTCTTTCAGCGCCACTCGCGTCAGCCCGCCGGGCACCATCTGCACGGTTTTTCCGCTCAGCACAAAGGGCCGCAGGTCGATGTGGCGCGGTGCGATGCCGCTTTCGACATAGGTCGGGCAGGTCGAGAGGCTCAGCGTCGGCTGAGCGATGTAGCCGGACGGGTTGGCCAGCACGGCCTTGCGGAAATCCTCGATCTCGGCCTGCGTGGCCGCCGGGCCGACCAGCATGCCGTAGCCGCCGGCGCCGTGCACTTCCTTGATGACCAGGTCTTTCATGTTGGCCAGCGTGTACTTCAGGTCGTCCGCGTTGCGGCACATGTAGGTCGGCACGTTTTTCAGGATGGGTTTTTCGCCGAGATAGAACTCGATCATCTTCGGCACATAGGGGTAGATCGACTTGTCGTCGGCGACGCCGGTGCCGATGGCATTGCACAGCGCCACGTTGCCGCTACGGTAGACATTGAGCAGGCCGGCGCAGCCCAGTGTCGAGGTGGGCCGGAAAGCCAGCGGGTCGAGGAAGTCATCGTCGACGCGGCGGTAGATCACGTCCACGCGTTTCGGGCCGCGCGTGGTGCGCATGTAGACGAAGTTGTCCTTCACGAACAGATCCTGACCCTCGACCAGCTCGACGCCCATCTGCTGCGCCAGGAAAGCGTGCTCAAAGTAGGCCGAGTTGTACATGCCGGGCGTCAGCACCACCACCGTCGGCTCGGCGCGGTGCGCCGGCGAGTTGTCGCGCAGGGTTTCGAGCAGCAGGTCGGGATAGTGAGCAACAGGCGCGACACGGTTCTCGCTGAACAGGTCGGGGAAGAGCCGCATCATCATCTTGCGGTCTTCCAGCATGTAGCTCACGCCGCTTGGCACACGCAGGTTGTCCTCCAGCACGTAGTACTCGCCCTCGCCCTGCGCGTTCGGGGCGCGCACGATGTCGATACCGCTGATGTGCGAGTAGATGTTGCCGGGCACCTCGACGCCCATCATCTCGGGGCGGAACTGCGCGTTCTGAAAAATCTGCTCGGACGGGATCACGCCAGCCTTGATGATTTCCTGGTCATGGTAGACATCGTGGATGAAGCGGTTCAGTGCGGTCACGCGCTGGACCAGCCCACTTTCCATGCTGGCCCACTCATGGGCGGGGATGATGCGCGGGATCAGGTCAAACGGAATCAGCCGTTCGGTGCCGCCGGTTTCGGAGTTGCCGTCGTCCTTGTCGCCATACACGGCAAAGGTGATGCCGACGCGGCGGAAGATCATTTCGGCTTCTGCGCGCCTGGCCTGCATGACCTGATCTGGCTGCCTGGCCAGCCAGCGCTGGTAGGCCTGGTAGTGCTCGCGGACGCTGGACGCCGTTGCATTCATTTCATCAAACATGGGGCGGCTCATCAGCTTGGTCTCCAGCAGGTTTACGAATGGATTGTTATGGCACTAGCTTAGCAAGTAATGCGCCAGCCGTTCGCAAATGAGCAACTATTTATGCGGAATGCCCGGCGCTCAGGGAACAACTGAAGGGGCAGTTCCGGTTGGATGCTGCCAGTAGCGCAATGCGGTCTGCCGCTGGCAGCGGACCTCAGCCGGTTGCTGGCTGGACCAGCTGGCGGCGCCGCATACAGGCGACGTCACCACCGCGATCCCGCGCTCGCGGTAGCGCTCCAGCACGGGCGCTGCCGGGTGACCAAAGCGGTTGCGGTACCCGTTTTGCGCCAGCGCCAGCGTGGGTTTCACGGCGTCCAGAAACGCCGCGCTGGACGAGGTCTTGCTGCCGTGGTGCGGCACCAGCAGCACATCGGCCTGCAGTGCCGCCCCCGCAGCCACCAGGCGCTGCTCCTGCGCCAGCTCGATGTCTCCGGCCAGCAGGGCGCTGCTTTTGCCGTTGGAGATGCGCAGCACGCAACTCATCGCGTTGGGCTTGGCCGGCACCTCGTAGTCCGCCGCTGCGGGGTGCAGCACATCAAAACTGACGCCCTCCCACACCCAGCGCTGTCCCGCCACACAGCGGCGTGAAGGCCGCAAGGCTTGCAGCGCATGACCATCCTCGATCGAGCTCAGCAAAGCCGCCTGTGGCTGCATGGCCAGCACGGCCGGCGCGCCGCCGATATGGTCGCCGTCGCGGTGGCTCAGCATCAGGATGTCCACGCGTTCCCCCAAGGCGCGCAGCAGGGGCACCAGCACCCGGTGCCCGGCATCGCTTTCGCGCGAAAAGCGCGGGCCGGTGTCGTACACCAGCGTGTGGCCGGCGGTGCGGACAATCAGCGCATTGCCCTGCCCCACATCGGCAGCGATCAATTCGAATTCGCCCGCCGGCGGGCGCAGCGGCTGCCACAGCAGCACCGGCAGCATCAGCGGCACGCCCAGCACGCGCCAGTGCCAGGGCAGGCGCATGGCCAGCAGCAAACCACCGGCCACACCGGCAACCGCGCACCACAGCGGCGCCGCCGCCACACTGATGCTTGCCAGCGGCCAGCGTGCCAGCCACTCCAAGAACAGCATCAGCGCGGCCACCGCACCGGCGGCCAGGTCCCACGCTGGCGCCCACACCATGCCCAGCATGGTCAACGGCGTCACCAGCAGGGTCACCCAGGGAATCGCCAGCCCGTTGGCCAGCAGACCGACCAGCGACACCTGGTTGAACAGCAGCAGCGACAGCGGCGCCAGCGCCAGGGTCACGATCCACTGCTCGCGGGCAGAACGGAGCACAGACCGTCCGGCAGCGCCCAGCCAAACGGGCAACAGGGCCGGCAAGCGCCAAGTTTGAGAGTCATTTTGGCCACCAGCCCTTTCTCCATGGGCGCGAGCAGCTCCTGAATTTGTAGCAAAATCGTCGTCCCGAACATCCCGCCCGGCAGCAAACAGGACACCCACCGCCACAAACGACAGCCAGAACCCAGCCTGCAGCAAAGCCCAGGGGTCCAGCGCGACGACCACCGCCATGGCCAGCAGCCACACCTGCGGCCAGGGCCAGCGTTTGCCGCTCTGGCGCAGCAGCACCACGGCAGCCAGCATCCAGACCGTGCGCTGTGCCGGCACGCCCCAACCCGAAAACAGCGCATAAGCGGCGGCCAGCAGCAGGCCACCCCAGGCAGCGGCGCTGGACGCCGGCAACAGCAAGCACAAGGCGGGGCTCCAGCGCGCGGAGCGCCGCCACAGCCAGCCAATGGCCTGCGCGGCCAGCCAGGCAAACATCGTGATGTGAAGGCCGGAAATCGACATCAGGTGCGCGACCCCGGTGGCGCGGAACACATCCCAGTCGGCACGCTCGATGGCGTTCTGGTCGCCCACCAGCAGGGCCGCCACCACGCCGGCCAGTTGCCGGTCGGCCACACGCGCAAACACCGCGTCGCGCATCCACTGCCGCGCACGTTCCACCGGATGGCGCCAGCCGTCGGCGAGTAATTGAGGCGGCGCATCGCGCGGGCCGGCCCGCACATAACCGGTGGCCTGCACACCCTGCTCCCAGAGCCAGAGTTCATAGTCGAAGCCGTGCGGATTGCTGTTGCCGTGCGGCGCCTTCAGGCGCACCGTCATGCGCCAGTACTCGCCGGCATGCAGGTTTTGCGGCTGGCGCTGCAACGCAAGAAGCGCTGCCGGTGCATCCGGGGTGTCAGCGTCCGGCGCATCCCGGCCGCCGAAGCCGGCATACCAGCCGAGGTACAGCTGCGGCAGTTGCACCGGTTTGCCGTCCAGTCGCGCGCCCTCGACCGCAAAACGAAAACGTAGCCCGTCTTCGCCGCGTTGCGGCATGGCCAGCACCCGGCCAGTGATGTCGATGTCCTTACCCTCCAGCGCCGGAACCAGGGCGCCGCCCTGGAACACCGCGGCGCGCAGGCCCGTCAAGGCAAACCCGGCTACCAGTGCCAGCAGCAGCGCCGCCAGGCTGCGTGCCGACCACGCAGCCGCTGCGGGAGGCGTCATCGCCCCGACCAGGCCGGCCAGCACCACAGCAGCGATGGCCATGCCGGCATAGGGCCAGCCATCCCACAACGCACGCTGCTGCAGCTGCAGGGCAGCACCGCCGATAAAGCCGATAAAAACCAGGCTCAGCAGCCTGGCTGCTGGAGGCGCTGTGGCTGACCTTGTTCCAGGCAAAAGCTCCCCCTTGTTTTTTTACCGTGTGATCCACGTCCCTGTTCTCAACGAATCACGCATCCCGTGCGCCGACAAGCTGCTGCTTTGGCGCAGCTCTTGCTAGCATTGTTCGCATTAAAACCGTTATTCCGGGACCGGCGCGCAGTTTCTGCGGCATAGTGACAAGGTCGGCCCTGAATTATTCGAAAAGCGAGATTGCCTTGTCCATTCATGTTGCCCTGAGTCACATCACCCACTACCAATACGACCGCCTGGTCCGCCTTGGTCCCCAGGTCGTGCGGCTGCGGCCGGCGCCGCACAGCCGCACCAGGGTGCTGTCCTATTCGCTGACAGTGGAGCCCAAGGGCCATTTCATCAACTGGCAGCAGGACCCGTTTGCCAACTACCAGGCGCGGCTGGTATTCCCCGAACCGACGCGCGAGTTCAAGGTCACGGTGGACCTGGTGGTCGAAATGGCGGTCTTCAACCCGTTTGACTTCTTTCTCGAGCCAGAGGCTGAAGAGTTTCCCTTCGCTTATGCCAAGGCCCAGGCGCATGAACTGGCGCCCTACCTGGCCACCGAACCGGCCACGCCGCTGCTGAAAAGCTACCTTGACGCCATCGACCGCACGCCCAAACGCACCATCGACTTCCTGGTCGGCCTCAACCAGAAGCTGCAGCACGACATCAAGTACGCCATCCGCATGGAGCCCGGCGTGCAGACGCCGGAGGAAACCCTCAAGCTCGCCATCGGTTCCTGCCGCGACACCGGCTGGCTCATGGTCCAGCTGTTCCGCCACCTGGGCCTGGCCGCGCGTTTTGTCTCGGGTTACCTGATCCAGCTCAAGGCCGACGTCAAGTCACTCGACGGCCCCAGCGGCGCCGAGACCGACTTCACCGACCTGCACGCCTGGTGTGAGGTGTTTTTGCCCGGTGCCGGCTGGGTTGGTCTGGACCCGACCTCGGGCCTGATGGCCGGGGAAGGCCACATTCCGCTGGCCTGCACACCGGAGCCCTCGAGCGCGGCGCCGATTGAAGGCGGCGTTGATGAAAGTGAAGTCGAGTTCTCCCACCACATGGGTGTGCAGCGTATTTACGAGTCCCCTCGCGTCACCCAGCCCTACACAGAGGCGCTGTGGGCCGACGTGCTCAAGCTGGGTCACAAGGTGGACCAGGA
The DNA here is from genome assembly GCF_049790275.1 of Polaromonas sp. Classification (GTDB taxonomy): domain Bacteria; phylum Pseudomonadota; class Gammaproteobacteria; order Burkholderiales; family Burkholderiaceae_C; genus Polaromonas. The sequence continues at coordinate 5,335 of NZ_JBAQYR010000026.1, read as the reverse complement.
CCTGGTGGCCGGCGATGTGCGGCTGACCATGGGCGGCGAGCCGACTTTTGTTTCCACCCAGGACCGCGACGCGGCCGAATGGAATATCGACGCGCTGGGCCCGACCAAACGCGGCTACGCGACCGAGCTGGTCCAGAAACTGCGCGCCGAGTACGGCCAGGGCGGCTTCCTGCATTTCGGCCAGGGCAAGTGGTACCCGGGCGAGCAGTTGCCGCGCTGGGCGCTGAGCATTTTCTGGCGCAAGGACGGTCAACCAGTCTGGCAAAACCCGGACCTGTTCACCGATGAACGCAAGCCCTGCAATTACACCAGTCTGGATGCCCGGCGCTTTGCCGACATGCTGGCCAGCAAGCTGGGGCTGTCCGCCAAATACATCACCCCGGGTTATGAAGACACCTGGTACTACCTGTGGCGCGAGCGTCGCCTGCCCGTCAACGTGGACCCTTTCGAGACCAAGCTGGACGACGCGATGGAGCGCGCGCGCCTGCGCCGTGTCTTTTCGCAGGGGCTGGACGCAGTGGTCGGCTACGTGTTGCCCTTGAAAGTCAGAGAAGAAAGTGCTGCAGGACAGGGGCCACAATGGTCCACCGGCCCCTGGTTCTTCCGCGACGAACGCATGTACCTGATGCCGGGCGACTCACCCATGGGTTACCGCCTGCCGCTCGACTCCGTGCCCTGGGTGTCGAAAACCGACTTCCCCTACATGACCGAGGCCGACCCGTTTGCACCGCGGGAAGACTTGCCGTCCACCGCCACCCTGGCCGCGCGCTACAACACAGCCACCGGCCAGGCCGCGCCCCCTTCCATGCCGCCGGCACCCGCCGCCGGCCACAACAGCGAAAGCATGCTGGCTCAGTACATGGCGCGCTACATGACAGCCAGCGGCCCGCGCAACGAAGCCAGCCGGTTGCTGCAGTTCAAGCCCGCAACCGTCAGCACCGACGCGCGTTTCGACCAGGGCCAGGGCGCAAAAGCCCCGGCCGCGACGGCCGAACCGGCAGCACCTGCAGCGGCTGAAGAAACAGCCCGCATGCCCAAGCCGGGCGAATCCGCCGCCTGGCTGACGCGCACCGCGCTTTGCGTGGAGGTGCGCGACCCATCACGCGCGAACGGCCCGAAAGACAAGCCGAAGGCCGCACCCAAGGAAAAAGGCGCGAAGGCCGAGACCGGCGCACTGTATGTCTTCATGCCGCCGCTGGAGCGCCTGGAAGACTACCTCGACCTGCTGGCCGCCGTCGAGGCCAGCGCGCAAGCCCTGGGCCTGCAGATCGTGCTGGAAGGCTACCCGCCGCCGCGCGACCCGCGCCTGAAAATGCTGCAGGTCACGCCCGACCCCGGCGTCATCGAGGTCAACATCCACCCGGCCTACAACTGGAGCGAACTGGTCGAGCACACCGAGTTCCTCTACAAGATTGCGCACGAGACCCGCCTGTCGGCCGAAAAGTTCATGACCGATGGCCGCCACACCGGCACCGGTGGCGGCAACCACTTTGTGCTCGGCGGCGCCACGCCGCCGGACAGCCCCTTCCTGCGCAAGCCCGAGCTGCTCGGCAGCCTGATCGCGTACTGGCACAACCATCCTTCGCTGAGTTATCTGTTCTCGGGCATGTTCATCGGCCCGACCAGCCAGGCGCCGCGCGTTGATGAAGCGCGCAACGACCAGCTGTATGAGCTGGAAATCGCGCTGCGCGAAATCGCCGCCAACCGCGAGAAATACGGCCAGGACATGCCGCCCTGGATCGTTGACCGCACCCTGCGCAACATCCTGGTGGACGTCACAGGCAACACACACCGCAGCGAGTTCTGCATCGACAAGATGTATTCGCCCGATTCGGCCACCGGCCGGCTCGGCCTGCTCGAGCTGCGCGCTTTTGAAATGCCGCCGCATGCGCGCATGAGCATCGTCCAGCAGTTGCTGCTGCGCGCGCTGGTGGCGCGTTTCTGGAACAAGCCTTACCACGGCCGCATGACGCGCTGGGGCACCGAGCTGCACGACCGCTTTCTGCTGCCGGGTTTTGTCCGCATGGATTTCGCCGACGTGCTGACTGAACTCAAGGAAGCCGGCTACGGTTTCGACATGGCCTGGTTCGAGCCGCATTTCGAGTTCCGCTTTCCCATGATCGGTCAGGTGAAAGCCAACAGCATCGAGCTGACCCTGCGCAGCGCACTCGAGCCCTGGCATGTGATGGGCGAGGAAGGCTCGGCCGGCGGCACCGTGCGTTATGTGGACTCCTCGCTCGAACGCGTGGAAGTGCATGTGACCGGCCTCAACGACAACCGTTATGTGATCACCGCCAACGGCCGCGCCCTGCCGCTGCAAAGCACGGGCACCGTGGGTGAATACGTGGCCGGCGTGCGCTACAAGGCCTGGAACCCGCCCTCGGCCCTGCACCCGTCGATTGGTGTGCATGCGCCGCTGACCTTCGACATCGTGGACACCTGGATGGAACGTTCACTGGGCGGCTGCCAGTACCACGTGGCGCATCCGGGTGGTCTCAGTTACGACACCTTGCCCGTCAACTCGTACGAGGCCGAAAGCCGGCGGCTCAACCGCTTCTTCCAGATGGGCCACACACCCGGGAAAATCCGCGTTCAGCCCGCGCAACCGAGCCGCGAGTTTCCGTTCACGCTGGACCTGCGTTAAGGTCGGGCCCATACGATTTGTCTTGCGGCCGCAACAATTGCGGTTCGGAGCCGTGTCATCGTGCGCCGAAGACCGGGTCAATGGCAGCCTGCGCGGCTCGCCGCACAGGCATGAAGGCATACTTGGGCCACCGTGGAATACAACGACTCACTTTTCACAGCAGCAGCGCTGGAAGCCCCTGGCGATCTGGCGCGAGCCCTGGCCTTGCCGGCTGCGGCCGGCCATTTTGACGAGCTGCACGGCCGGACCCTGGACAAAGCGCCGCCCGCTGCCAGTCAGAGCCAAAGCCAGACCCAGCAATCGCTGCAGCTGGCCGGAACTGCTGCAGCACTGGCCCCCGTACCCGATACAAGCCCCGCTGACCTCGCACCTGCCAGCCTGGCGCCTGAATGGACCCGCTTCTTCAATTTCCTCGGCGGCGACGGCTTTGATGACCTGAACCACCGCACTGCCAACCTGCAGCGCCAGATCCGCGACAACGGCGTGACCTACAACGTCTATGCAGACGCCAACGGCCCGCAGCGGCCCTGGTCGCTGGACCTGTTTCCGCTGATTCTGTCGGCGCAGGACTGGGCGCAGATTGCCGCCGGCGTGCGCCAGCGTGCCCGGCTGCTGGAACACATCATGGCCGATGTGTATGGCCCGCAGCAGTTGCTGGCGCTGGGCCTGCTGCCCGCAGCGCTGGTGCAGGGCCACCCCGGCTACCTGCGCGCCATGCACGGCGTCTTGCCGGCGGGCGGCACCTTCTTGCACATCACCGCTTTTGACCTGGCGCGCGGCCCGGACGGGCGCTGGTGGGTGGTGTCGCAGCGAACGCAAGCGCCATCCGGTCTGGGGTACCTGCTGGAAAACCGGCTGGCGATCTCGCGGCTGTTCCCGGAGGCCTTCCGCGAACTGAAGGTGCAGCGCCTGGCTGCCTCCTACAAGGCCCTGGTCGATGGCATGAAAGCGGCCAGCCCGGCACGCGCTTACGGTGAGGAAAGCCGCATCGTGCTGCTCACGCCCGGCCCCTACAACGAGACCTATTTTGAACACGCCTACCTGGCGCGTTACCTCGGCCTGACCCTGGTCGAAGGCAGCGACCTGCTGGTGCGCGACGACAAGCTCTACCTCAAGACCCTGCAGGGGCTGGAGCCCGTGCATGGCCTGCTCAAGCGCCTGGACGACGAGTTCCTGGACCCGCTGGAACTGCGCTCCGACTCCACGCTGGGCGTGCCCGGCCTGTTGCAGGCCATACGCGCCGGCAACGTGCTGGTGGCCAACGCGCCGGGCTCGGCCTTTCTTGAATCCACCGCGCTGCTGGGTTTTCTGCCGGCGCTGTCGCGCCACCTGCTGGACCAGCCTCTGGCCCTGCCCTCACTGGCCACCTGGTGGTGCGGTGAGCAGGCCGCGCTGCAGTCGGTCCTGCCCCGGCTGAAGGAATGTGTCATCAAGGGCACCTATCCGGAGTCCGGCATTCAGTCCGTGATTGCGCAGACGCTGTCCCGTCGCGAGCTCGACGAATGGGCCGGCCGCCTGGTCCGGCGCGGCGAAGACTACACGGTGCAGGCCTATTTGCCGCTGTCCCAGACACCCACCTGGCAGGGCCAGAGGGTGGCCCCGCGCTCCACCATGCTGCGTGTGTTTGCGGTGTCCGACGGCGCGGGTTCCTGGCAGGTGCTACCCGGCGGCCTGGCGCGGCTGGCGGGCCCTAACGACAAAATCGCTTCCATGCAGCAAGGCGGCAGCAGCGCCGATGTGTGGGCGCCGGCCGAGGCCACAGCACCGGCCCCTGCAGCCACAAGCCGGACCGCAGGACCGGCGGCGGCAAATACCGACGCCGCGCCGCTTTCTGCCTCCGGGGCGGAGTTCGGTGCCGCACCGCGTGCGGCCATGCGTGCCCTGCACAAACCCCCGGTCACCAGCCGCGCCGCCGAAAACCTGTTCTGGCTGGGCCGCTACACCGAGCGCACCGAAAACGCCATCCGCATGGCTCAGCTGACCCTGCAGTCCCTCAATGGCGAAGACCAGTCTTCGCAGCCGTTGCTGGCCTGGCTCTCGGAGCTGGCCGTGAAAAACGGGCTGGTGCTTGACTCGGTGCCGCCTGCCACTCAGTCGCGCCGCGTGTTCGAACGCTCGCTGATTGCCAGCTTGGCCGACACCCAGAATGCTGCCAGCGTGGGTTACAGCCTGCGTGCGCTCAAGGGCGCGGCTTCGGCCGTGCGCGAGCGGCTGTCGCAGGAGCAGTGGCATGTGATCATGCGCGCCGAGGCCGATTTTTTCCGGCGCTGCGAAGTCTTCAGCGGACCCGACCACCCGGCATCGCAGGCACTCGAATACTCGTCGGTCGAAGCCCTCGCCGCACTCGAATCCGCCAGCGGCTTCCTGGCCGCCATGACAGGCGCGCAAACCGACCGCATGAGCCGCGACGACGGCTGGCGTCTGCTCAGCACGGGCCGCCACATCGAGCGCCTGAACACATTGGCGTCGGCGCTGATCCTCGGCTTTGAAACCGGCGCCGTGTACGACGAAGGCGGCTTCGGCGCCATGCTGGCGCTGTTCGACAGCACCATCACCTTCCATGCGCAATATCAGCAGCAGCGCAATGTGCCGGCGCTGTTGGACCTGCTGGTGCTCGACCGCGACAACCCGCGCTCGCTGGGCTGGGTCACGCTCACGCTGCGCGGCCGGCTCGCGCGCCTGGCCGAAAAC
>NZ_JBAQYR010000025.1:0-7764 GCF_049790275.1 Polaromonas sp. | reverse complement strand
CCTTGTTGGCATGCAGCCGCGTGAAAACATGCCGGCCTTCGTCGCCGGCGGCGGTGATGGCGGCGAGTGCTGCCTCCAGTCTCTGGGTGGAAGTGCCTGTGCTCATGGGTGCCTGCCTTGGTGCATTCGCGGACGACGGGTGGTTCTCTGGCTTGCTGCTGATGCTATTGAAATGGTAGCTGGTGGCGCCGGTGTGGAAAGGGCTGGAGGCAGATTTTGCTTGAAAATGAAGAATCGCCTGCAAGACTGTTGGCACCGGGCTACACGATCTGGACTGAATCCCCTTCTATGCGGGCGCACCGCAGCCTATCATGGCCGGATGATTTCCAGCACAACTTCCCTTCGCTCCCTGTTTGATGCCCAGTTTCACGCCAGCCGTGTGCAGATCGACGTGCCGCTGGCGCTGCGGCGCGACAGGCTGCTGCGTGTTCGTGCCCTGCTCGATGAACACGGCAGTGCGCTGGCGCAGGCGGTGCAGGAAGACTTCGGCGTGCGTTCGCCGCAACTGACCGAAATTGCCGACCTGTTTGTGCTGCGCACGCTGCTGTCGCACACGCTCAAGCATTTGCCGAAGTGGATCAAGCCGGTAAAGGTATCCACGCCGCTGTATTTGCAGCCTTCCAGTGCCTATCTCCAGCGTCAGCCGTTGGGCGTGGTGGGTGTGGTGTCGCCTTGGAACTATCCGCTGCAGCTGGCGCTGGCGCCGGCCATCACGGCACTGGCGGCCGGCAACCGCGTGATGCTCAAACCCAGCGAGTTGACGCCGCGTACCTCGGCACTGATGGGCGAGCTGATTGGTGAAGCGTTTTCGGCCGACGAATTTTGCGTGGTGGAAGGCGATGCAGCGTTGGCCGCCGCTTTCACCAGTCTGCCGTTTGACCACCTGGTTTTCACCGGTTCGACGGCTACCGGCCGCAAGGTGGCTGAAGCCGCAGCCGCCAACCTGACACCCACCACGCTGGAGCTGGGCGGCAAATCTCCCTGCATTGTTGATGCGTCTTGCGACCTTGACAGTGCGGCGCTGAAGATCGCGCACGGCAAGCTGCTCAACGCCGGGCAGACCTGCATTGCGCCCGACTACGTGCTGGTGCCGCAAGGGCGGGAAGCGGCTTTTGGTGAGGCCTTTACGCGCGCGGTGACCAAGCTGTTCCCGGTGATGGCCGGCAATCCTGATTACGCCGCCATCATCAGCCCACGCCATCACGAACGGCTGCAGGCACTGCTGGTGCAGGCTGAAAACCAGGGCGCACGCCTGCAGGTGGTCAACCCGGGTGGCGCTGCGGCGGGCAGTTCAAGGCAGATGGCGCCCGTGCTGGTCTTTGGTGCAACCCCCGCCATGAAACTGATGGACGAAGAGATCTTCGGTCCCATCCTGCCGGTGCTGCCTTATGCAGCGCCGGACGAAGCCATCCGCTACATCAATGATCGCCCCCGGCCGCTGGCCCTCTACTGGTTCGGCACCGACACCGCCGCGCGTGACGCCGTGCTGGCGCAAACCGTGAGCGGCGGCGTGACGGTCAACGACACCCTCATGCACATCGCCCACGAGAACCTGCCTTTTGGCGGCGTGGGCGACAGCGGCTGGGGCGCCTACCACGGCGAAACCGGGTTCCTGCGCTTCACGCAGCAAAAGCCGGTGCTGGTGTCCTCGAAGTGGGCGCGCGGCGACCTGTTTTATCCGCCTTATGGCAAACGTTTCGACCAGATCATGGGCTTGCTCAAGCGCTGGCTGTAACGGCGAGGTTTCTTCGGCCTCAGCTTCGGGAAGGCTGAAGGTACGAAACGCCGGCTGAAAGCGGTGCCGGGCAGGGGGCTGATATTCTTGCCGTTCGCATTGATCTGAACCGGCCACCTATGTCCCCCACCGAACTAGAGAACTATCTTCACGCGCACATTCCGCTGTCCAAAGCCATGCAGGTCAGCGTGGTGCGGGCTTCGTCGGAAGAAGTGGTGCTGAGCGCCCCGCTGGCGCCCAACATCAACCACCGCGAAACCGTGTTCGGCGGCAGTGCGTCGGCGCTGGCCATCCTGGCTGCCTGGTCGCTGCTGCACACCCGCCTGGGTGCCGAGGGCCTGGCGAGCCGCCTGGTGATCCAGCGCAACACCATGTCGTACGAGCAGCCCATCGTGGGGACTTTCACCGCGACGGCAACGGCGCCGGATGACCAGGCGTGGAAGCAGTTCCTGCGCGTGTTCAAACGCATGGGCAAGGCACGCATCACGGTGGCGTCGGTGCTGCAGTTCGAAGGCGTGGTGGCGGGCCGCCTCGAGGGCGAGTTTGTGGCGCTTGGGGTGCCGCCAGCACCCTGAATGCGAGCCGTTGAAAGCACACCGGCATGTCCTATTCCCTGCTCGCAGACACCGTGCTCACCCTGCATGTCGCTGTGGTGGCTTTTGTGGTGGGGGGCCTGCTGCTGGTGATTGCCGGCAATCTCCTGCAGTGGCGCTGGGTCAATGCGCGCTGGTTCAGGCTGGCCCACCTGGGCGCCATTCTCTTTGTGATCGCCGAAACCTGGCTGGGCATGGTCTGCCCGCTGACCACCCTGGAGACGTGGCTGCGTGCTCGCGCTGGCGCTGTCGGCTACGGCGGCGGCTTCATCGAATACTGGCTGCAGCGTGTTCTGTATTACGAGGCGCCGTGGTGGGTGTTTGCTGTCGGCTACTCGCTGTTTGGCCTGCTGGCGGTTGCGACCTGGTTGTACTTCCCGCCGCATGCCCGGACCCGGAACGATGCGCCTGCGGAGAAGTAGCTCTTCTTTTGATAGCTGCCTGCACCCGCTATATAAGGGCTGGAGCTCTGTTTGTTATGAAGTGTGCTAACGGGTGCTGCCAAACACCTGTACCCAGTAAATTCCCGCGCTGCTGCTGTTGTTCACCGCAAAGGCGGCGCCCATCTCGGTGTAGGCCGGCGCCATCAGGTTGGCGCAGTGGCCCGGGCTCTTGATCCAGCCCTGTACCGCGGCATCGGCCTGCATCTGGCCGGCGGCGATGTTCTCGCCGATGGCGCGCCAGGGGTAGCCGGCGCGGCTGGCGCGGTCGTCCACACCGCCGCCGTCGCGGCCGGTATGGCTGAAGTAGCTGTAGCGCGCCATGTCGGCTGCATGTGCCGCGGCAATCGTCTGCAGGGTGGCGTTGAGCTGCACCGGCGTTGCCGCCGCGAAAAACTCGGTGCCGCAGCGGCGCGGCTGTGCGCGTGCCTGGTTGACCAGGGCCAGCACACGCGCCTGCACCTCACCGGCCTGCGCGGCAGCGGGCGGCGAGAAGGGCGCGGCCAGCACCACCCAGGTCTGTTTGCCGCGCTGGTGAAAGCCGGCCTCGGTCAGTTCGCTGTGCAATGCCGTGCTGCATGATTTTCCCAGCGCGGACCGCGTCAGCGCGGCAGTGCCGCTTGCACCGCGCACGGTGATCTGCGCGGCACGCACTGCGCGGTAACCAACGGCCTTCAGCGCGTCTTCGAGTTTGCGGCCGCCCGCGATGAGCGCCGCCGCCCGCGAGAGCGCCATGTTTTCACGCAGCGGGGCAACGGCACGGGCGCCTTTGACGCAACCCTGGTTGCGCAGCGCGTTCAGCGCGCCAAGCAGGGGCGGGTGGCCTGATGCGGTTGCCTGGGCGAGTGCCGATCCGGCAGCGGCCAGCATGAGCAGCGCCAGGCACCCCGCGACGCTTCGCCACGCGCCCAGCGCTTTCACCTTCGTGCCCATGCCATTCATGAACCCATGATAACGACGCACCGTGACCGGGCTTGTCCGGCGGTTTCGCGCCGGGCAAGCTGTGCCCGTCAGGGCCGGCTTGTGCCGGGCGCGGGCGCCAGTTGGCCGCCGCTGACCAGGCGCCTGATTTCCATCAGCTTGGCGTTCAGCCGTCTGTGGTTCACCGGCCCGGTGCGCAACAGCATTTTTTGTCCGGATGACAACGAGCGGAGCGCGGGGTCGGTGAACTCGTAGCGCACCCAGGGCCGCACCGAAGGAAGCGGGCCCTTGACCTCCACCAGGCTCACGCCGAGCGGGCCGGTTTGTACCGGGGTGGCCAGCAGGAGGTCGATCACGCCGACCAGCCGGTCGTTGAAGTAGCGGCCGGGAAAGCCCAGCTCTTCGTAGGCCTGCTGGAACAGCGGGTAAAGACGTGCGTACAGGCGAACGGCCTGCGCGGTGTCTACCGATTCCACAAACAGCACGAAGGGGGTGTAGCGCTGGCTGTTGTCGGGGCTGATGCTGGTGGTGCTCGGCGCGGTCGCGCCGCCGTCCAGCGTGGCAAAACGCCCGGGTGTGGGCGTTACGGGCCACAGCGCGGGTGCCGCATGGTCGCGCGCCAGGTTGTCGGTGGTGGCTACCACGCGCCGCGCGAAGCCTTCGAGGTGCAGGAAGGTCTGGACCTTCTCGCGGCCCAGCAAGTCGGCCAGCGCCGAAGCCACGTAAGCGTCGGACTCCGCGAGCGCGGGCAACGCCGCAGGAGGCGCGCCGCTGTCGCCTTTCGCTGCGTCAATCGGGTACTGGATGGCCGGGCCGGTGGAAGCGGATGCCGGGGGCGGGGAGGCGGGCGTCGTCGGTACCGGGGCATCGGCGGCGGGGCGCGCGGGTTTCACGCTTTGCTGCCACCAGTAAAAACCACCGGCGGCCATCGCGGCGAAGAGAAGGGCCATCAACAGGCCGGGGGCGGGAATTTTCATGGTCCTGGGTCGGCGCGCAAGCGTGTTTTGAGCTAGGGCTGTTCATGCTAACACCGCACCAAGCCCCTGCTGGCGAGGCGGTGAAGATCACCGGATTGCTACTTGTTTGATAGCTGCTTGCGTCCGCCGCTATTGGGCTGGAGTCTACTTTTATTCCACTGCTCTTGAATGCGCCTTGTGGCCCGGCAGGTGGTCGGCCACCAGTTCCACCAGGCTGGCAATGCGTGTGGGCCAGAGGTCGGTTTCTGCACCTTCCATGAAGTTGAGGCGGCAGCTTGCGCAAGAGACCACCACAGTGGCGGCGCCGGTGGCGTCGAGCTGCTGGCGCTTGATTTCCCAGGCCTTGTGCCGCAGCGGCGCGGCGCGGTTGATCAGGAAGGCGCCGGCACCGCCGCCGCAACACCAGTTGAGTTCAGCCGTCGGCGCGGTCTCGCGGAATTCACCGCCGAGCGCGCGTATGGCGGCACGCGGCTCGTTGATCACGCCGCCGTGGCGCGCCAGTTTGCAGGCGTCGTGGTAGGTGTAGGTCTGGCCCGCATCGCCGGGTTGCAGTTGCAGCCGGCCGCTCTGGATTTCGCGGCCGACGAATTCCGAGGCGGCCAGCACCTCGAAGGGCAGCGTCTCGCCGCCGGGCAGCCGGCCTTCCCAGCGCAGGGCCGGGTAGGCGTGGCCGCATTCGGGCAGGATGACGGTGTGCGCGCCTACGGCCAGCGCCTCGGCGATCAGCCGCTGGCTGGCCGCTTTCTGCAGGGCTTCGTTGCCCGACAGCAGGCCGAAGTTGGCCGCCTCGAAACCGCCGCTGCGCAGCGTCCAGCGCAGGCCCAGGTGGTTGAGAATGCGCGCCGTGGCCGCCAGCGCGTCCTGGTACAGCAGCACGTCGATGACTGTGGTGACCAGCATCACGTCGGCGGCGGGTTCGTCCAGCGGAATGGTGATGCCTTGCGCTCGCAGCGCCTCCACGGTTTTGGCGAGTTCGGCCGGGCCGACGCCGAACACCGTGCCGCGCCCGGCCTGCTCCTGCGCCACCGCCATCAGCTCCAGCGGAACAAGACCGGCTTCGGACAGCGCTTCACGCATGACGTTGACGCCGCGTGCGATGTTAATGCCCATGGGGCAGACCATGCTGCAGCGGCCGCATTCGGTGCACGAGTCGTACACCAGCTCCTGCCATTCCTGCAGGTCGGCGACGGTGATGTCGGGTTTGAACAGGCGATGCAGGGGCGCAAATGCCGAGGTCTCGCGCATGTGCACGCGCCGCAGCAGGTCGAGCTTGCGGGTCGGCGTGTACTTCGGGTCCTGGGTGCTCTGGTAGAAGTGGCAGGCCTCGGAGCAGTAACCGCAGTTGACGCAGGACTCCAGGTCCATGGCCAGCGCGCGGTCGGTCTTGCGGTGCATCACGGCCTTGGCCCGGGACAGCCGGGCGGCGTCGGTGAGGGGTTCAGGCTGCGCCATCTCGCCCAGGTGGCGGATGGCTTCCTGGAACTGTTTGAAAACGGCCATGTCGATCATGTGCGTACTCCGCGGCGTCCGAGAAAGCGGGCCAGCTGCATGCGGTTGGGCAGCACCAGAAAAGCGTGCATCAGTTTGCCGAAGGGAAACCACACCAGCAGCAGCTCCAGGCTCAGCAGGTGAACGGCCAGCGGGCCGCGGTACAGCGGACTGGCATGGGCCAGCAGGGCCGCTGAGGGTTCACCCACGACGGCCATGCCGGTGATCAGGGGCAGCATGGACAGCGCCCAGGTCAGCATGTCGTCGGCGCGGGATATTTTTTTGAGCACCGGATCGGTGAGCCGAAACAGCAGGGCGATGAGCAGCGACACGATGGTGGCCGCAGCGGCGATGTAGATCACCATGTCGGGCAGGGCCGGCCAGCCCAGGCCGGTCAGGCGGCGGATGAAGGCGATGTGCGGCGCGTAGCCGAAGAAGACCAGGGCCAAGCCGATGTGAAAGACGTAGGGGTTGATCGTCACCAGCGTGGCGCTGGGATGAAAGCCGCGATGCGGCGCCATGCGCAACAAGCTGGCCTTGATCGCATCGGTGGTACCGAAGGCCGCACGTGCCGGCGCTGGCCGGCCTGCGGGTGCTGGCAGGCGCCACAGTGAAAAAAGCCGCCATGCCACGCCGGCAACAAAAACCGCGATGGCGACCGCGAGCAGGGGGCCGCGCGCCCAGTCGAGCAAATCCATGGTGTCCTGCCTCTTGCATTGGCGGTGAAGGAGCTCAGGCTAGCGCCTTGGCTGTTGCCCTGGCTTGATGCATGTCAAGGGCGCGGCACACAGTCGCCTCTGCTCCGGTTTGCTATTGAATCAATAGCTGCTTGCGCCCACCCTTATTGGGCTAACCCCCGTTTTTGTTCTGAAAATGACTAGGCGACTGCCCCATGGCCGCCTTGAACATCGCGGAAAACGCGCTGTCGCTGGCGTAGCCGCTGGCAGCCGCCACCTGGCTGACGGGTGTGCCGCGCGCCAGCAGGGGCAGCGCATGTGCCAGGATGGCCTGCTGGCGCCACTGCTGGTAGCTGGTGCCCAGTTCTTCCCGGAACAGCCGTGCCATGGTGCGTTCGCTGGCGCCCATGTCGGCGGCCCATCCGGCAAGGGTGGCGCGCTCCGACGGCACCCGCAGTACCGCTTCGCACAAGGCGCGCAGGCGTTTGTCGCCGGTTTGCGCGTTCGGCATGGGAACGCCCAGCGCCTGGGTATCGGCACGGGTGAGTTCGTCGAGCACCAGGCCGGTCAGCAACTGTTCACGCGCCACGCTCAGGGCCTCGCGCGGGCTGTCCAAGGCGTGGATGATCTCGCGCAGCAGCGGCGACACCACCAGCACGCGGCAGTTGTTCCAGCCCGGAGGCCTGGCGCTGGCGTCGATGTACAGGGTGCGGAACTCGGCGGCCTCCAGCACGTTGATGGTGTGCAGTGCGCCCGGTGCGATCCAGACCGCGCGCGAGGGCGGCACGATGTAGGTCACCTCCTCGGGCGTGGACGCGGTCACCTGCACGATGCCGGTGGAGCAATAGGCCAGTTGCGCCCAGGCATGGCGGTGCGGCTCGAAGTGGGTGTCGGCCGGCAGGTTGCGGGTGCGCACCCGCACCGGCCGCTGGC
>NZ_JBAQYR010000024.1:0-14843 GCF_049790275.1 Polaromonas sp. | reverse complement strand
CGTTTGCCGAGCCGGGCCGCGGCAATCAGCGCCGCCGCGCTGCCCGTGCTGGCGCCGAAGTAGCCGATGGGGGCGTGCTGCAGGCCGGGCTGCGCGAACACCCATTCGGTGGCCTGCTGCATGCGGCCGGTCAGCAGGGCAATGTCGAAGCGGTGTTCGCCCGTGTGGATGTCCACCTGCTCTTCCTGCACGGTGAGCAGGTCGAACAGCAGCGTGGCGATGCCCGCATGCTGGAGCCTCTGCGCGACCTGCCGGTTGCGCGCGCTGTGCCGGCCGCTGCCGCTGCCGTGGGCAAACAGCACCACGCCCTGGGCGTCGGCCGGCAGGACCAGGTCGCCGTACAGCCAGGCCTCGCCGCAGGGAATGCGGACTTCGCGGCTCTCGGGAGCATGGCTGGGGGCGGGCGGGTTCATGGACGGCTCCATTCAAATGCCCACGGTAAGTCTGATCGGCATTTCACGCCATCAGACGAGTCCTACTTATGGGTCAGAATGTCCCTGCCGGATGCATTCATTGATTCAACGCAAAAACAGCTTCCAGTCCAATGGGGGCGGGCGCAGACAGCTATCGAATCAGGAGCTGTTGGCGCGGCGGTAGAAGGCCAGCGAGCCGGCCAGTGCAAGCAGGGCGGCGCCGCACAGGCGGTCCATCCAGCGTATGGCCGAGGCCTTGAGCAGGCGGATGGCCCGTGCGCCCATGAAGGCATAGGCCAGCATCACGCTGAAGTCCAGCCCGGCAAACACCAGCGAAATCGCGATGTACTGCGGCGTCTGCGCGGCCGCCGGGTCGATGAACTGCGGCAGCAGGGCCGAGCAGAACAGGTAACCCTTGGGGTTGGTCACGGCCACCAGGAAAGACTTCATGAAAATCGCCCGGCTGCCGTGCTGCGCCTGGACCGATCCTTCCGCCGGCATCTCGAACCCGCCTCGCGAGCGCAACATGCGAATGCCCAGCCAGCCGAGGTAAATGGCGCCCACCCATTTCAGCACCGAGAACCAGAACTCGGACGCGGCCAGCAGCGCGCCCAGGCCGAGCGCGACCGCACCGACGAGCACGAAGTCAGACAGCACAGCGCCCAGCATGCCGGGCACCGAACGGCGCACACCGTAGTGCGACCCATTGGCCAGCGCCAGCAGGACGGTGGGGCCCGGGGTGGCAATGGCCACCAGCGCTACCAGGGAAAAAAGCGGCAGGGTGGTGGTGTTCATGCTGCGGCTCCGCAGCCGGCGGGCTTGAAGATGCGTTCGGTCGAAGCCGGATAGCGGGCCAGCTTCTCCGCCGGCCGGCGTGGTCGCATCACCAGCTCACCGCCGCAGTTTGGGCAGATGCCGTGCAGCCGCGTGCTGGCGCAGTCGCTGCAGAAGGTGCATTCAAAGGTGCAGATGCGGGCGTCGGGCGACTCGTTGGGCAAGTCCTTGTTGCAGCATTCGCAGTTGGGGCGCAGTTGGAGCATGGTGTGTCCTGGTAGGTCCGGCTGGTTGCAGGACGCATTCTCGAACATTTCCGGCCGACGGGGCAAGCCGGCTGGGCGCCGAAGGAGGCCCTTATTTCAGCAGCGTGGCCGTCAATTCAATTGCCGGGACGCTGGCCAGCGCCTTGGACAGCGGGCAGTCGCGCTTGGAGGCCCTGGCGATCTGCTGGAACCTGGCTTCGTCGATGCCGGGGACTTTGGCTTTCAGCGTCAGCATGATGCGGTCGATCAGGAAGCCTTCGCCCTGCGGCACCAGGCGCACGCTGGCCTGCGTGTCCATTTCTTCGGTGGCAAAACCGGCTTTATCGCATGCAAACGAAAAAGCCATGGTGAAACAGGCCGCATGGGCCGCGCCCAGTAGCTCTTCGGGGTTGGTGCCCTTGCGGTCGTCTTCAAAGCGGCTGCCGAAGCCGTAGGGGTAGGCTTTGAGCGCGTCAGTTTCGGTGCTGATCTGGCCCCGGCCCTTTTTGCCCTGGCTTTCCCAATGGATGCTGGCGGATTTTTCAGTCATGGTGGTCTTTCTTGAATGTGGAGGAGTCATGTCACTGTCGTCGTGTATCCGCCTGCGCTGCGTGAGACAGCTTCGCAAAAAAGGCGCGGGCACCTCCTACACAACTGCTTTCCGACCGGGGGCGTGCTGTTTCCCCGGCCTCCGGCGGGGTTCTTCAATTGTCTTTAGTATGGCGTTTTGGCGGTTCATCGACGCGCTCGCTGTGCCGCCTGACCCCATCAAAAAGGACTAGCTCATGACCTCCCCGGCTCCCGCCAAAATGAAAATCGACTTTGTCTCCGACGTCTCCTGCCCTTGGTGCGTGATTGGCCTGAAGTCGCTGGAAGAAGCGATGGGCCGCGTCGCGGGCCAGGTGCAGGCAGAGCTGCACTTCCAGCCCTTCGAGCTGAACCCGCAGATGCCGGCCGAAGGCCAGGAGATTGTTGAACACCTGTCAGAAAAATACGGCTCCACGCCCGAGCAGCTGGAGCGCAACCGCGAGATGATCCGCGCACGCGGACAGGAGCTGGGTTTTACTTTCACTGTGGGCGCGCGCAATCGCGTCTACAACACCTTCGACGCACACCGCCTCCTGCACTGGGCTGAGGAAGAGGGGCGCCAGCTGGCGCTCAAGCAGGCCCTGTTCAAGGCTTATTTCACCGACGGCGAGAACCCGGGTTCGCACGCGGTGCTGGCCCGCGTGGCCGGCGAGGTGGGTCTGGACGCGGCGCGTGCGGCAGAGATACTGGCCTCCGGCGAATACGCCGACGCGGTGCGTGAGCGCGAACAGTTCTACCTGCAGCAGGGTATTCACTCGGTGCCGGCCATCATCATCAATGACCGGCATTTGATCTCGGGCGGCCAGCCGCCCGAGGTGTTCGAACAGGCCTTGCGCCAGATTGCCGCGGCCGCCTGAGGTGGACGGACGCAGGACTGCCATGCCGGCCCCGGATGTTTACCCGCTGCAAGGTGGTTGCGATTGCCGCACTGTTCGCTACCGGCTGGAGTCTCCGCCGCTTTTTGTGCACTGTTGCCACTGCCGCTGGTGCCAGCGCGAAAGCGGCGCCTCGTTTGCGCTGAACGCGATGATCGAGGCCGACCGCGTCACCCTGCTGGCCGGAACCCCCGAGGTAGTGGACACACCTTCGGCCAGCGGCAAGGGTCAGAAGATCGCGCGCTGCCCACAATGCCGGGTTGCCCTGTGGAGCAACTATTCAGGCGCCGGGCCTTCCGTGCGTTTTGTGCGTGTCGGCACGCTGGACGAGCCCGATCACCTGCCGCCCGACATCCACATCTTCACCGCGTCCAAACAGCCCTGGGTGGTGTTGCCGGAGGGCACACCGGCCGTGCCGGCGTATTACGACCGCAAGATCCATTGGCCAGCCACAAGTCTTGCGCGGCGTGAAGCGCTGCTGGCGAAAATGGCCGCGCAACAATAATTTGTTCAACAGAAATCACAAGGGAATTGATGCAACTGATCGGCATGCTCGACTCGCCTTACGTGCGCCGCGTGGCGGTGTCGCTGCAGCTGCTGGGGCTGCCTTTTGAACACCGGTCGTTATCGGTGTTCCGGACCTTCGAGCAGTTCCGCGAAATCAATCCGGTCGTCAAGGCACCCTCCCTGGTGTGCGATGACGGCACGGTGCTGATGGATTCCACCCTGATCATCGACTACGCCGAGAGCCTTGGGGCTCCCGGTAAATCCCTGGTGAGGGGGAAGCTGGCGGAGCGCCAGCACATCCTGCGACTGGCCGGCCTGGCCCTGGCCGCGTGTGAAAAAAGTCTCCAGATCATTTATGAGCGGGAACTGCGGCCCACTGACAAGCAGCACGCGCCCTGGGTGTCGCGGGTCACGGGGCAATTGCTGGCCGCCTATGACGCGCTGGAGTCCGAGTGCCGGCTCAAACCCCTGGCGCATGAAAGCCACACCATCCATCAGGGCGGCGTGTCTGTGGCGGTGGCGTGGCATTTCACACAGATGATGCTGCCGGAGGTTGTCCCGGCGACGGCGTTTCCTGCACTGCAGGCATTTTCTGCAAAGGCAGAGAAATTGAAGGAATTTGCTGCGGCTCCGCACGGAGCGGATACCTACAAAAATGCCGGCTAGCCGTAACGTGCAATTGCCAATCTGCTCAACTCTTTAAGGAAAACATTCCATGTCCCTGGAACTCTGGCTGGCCTTTGTGGCCGCATCGGTGGTCCTGCTTATCATTCCGGGCCCGACCATCCTCACCGTGATCAGCTATTCCATGGCGCATGGCCGGCGCGCCAATGTGCCGCTGGTTGCGGCGGTCGCGCTGGGTGACTCGACGGCCCTGCTGCTGTCGCTGCTGGGTCTGGGCGCGCTACTGGCCACGTCGGCGTTCTGGTTTACGGTGGTCAAGTGGGTCGGCGGCCTCTACCTGCTTTACCTGGGCATCAAGCTGCTGCGCGCGGGCATTTCTCCGGCAGAGCTGGCCGCGCCGGCGGCGCCGGGCTCACGCTGGAAGCTGTTTGCCCACACCTGGCTGGTCACGGCGCTCAATCCCAAGGGCATTGTTTTCTTCGTGGCCTTTTTGCCGCAGTTCATCACCCCGGGTGCGGGGCTGACGCAGCAGCTTTGGGTTCTCGCCATCACCTTTGTGTTGCTGGCCACGCTCAACGCCACGTTGTATGCCGTGTTTGCCGGCTCGGCGCGCCGGCTGCTGGCTTCTCCGCGTGCGCAGCGGCGTTTCAACATCGCCGAGGGCGCGCTGCTCACGGCTGCCGGCGTCTGGGCCTGGCTGGCCCGGCGCTCGGCCTGAAATTGTCGCCGATGGGGACCGTGAAACTTCCTTTTGTCGAACACGTGGGCATGCGCATTGAGGCGCAGGGCGAAGGCCGCAGCCGTTGCACGCTGGAGGTGCAGGATTTTCACCACAATTCCAGTGGCAGGGTTCATGGCGGGGTCGCCTTCACGCTGGCGGACACCGGCATGGGTGCCGCGCTTTACTCCACGCTGGCGCCGGGCGAATCCTGCGCGACGATAGAGATCAAGATCAACTATTTCCGGCCCATTCTTGCCGGCCAGCTCGTGTGCCTGAGCGAGATTGTTCACAGGGGTGCCAGCGTTGCCAATCTGGAGTCCACCATCCATGTGGACGACGTCCTTGTGGGCAAGGCCAACGGCAGTTTCGCGATCTTCAAGGCGAGGAACAAAGAGGCCGGCTGATGCGCGCGGCCTGCAGGCTCACACCAGCTTTTTGACCAGCACCTGGCTTTTGCGGTTCAGGTTGTACTTGCGCTTGCGCGCTTCGGGCAGCCATTCCGGGTCCACCTGGACAAAACCGCGCTTGATGAACCAGTGCATGGTGCGTGTGGTCAGCACAAAAATGCTGTCCAGGCCCATCAGCCTGGCACGCTGTTCAATGCGTTTGAGAATGCGTTCGCCGTCGCCCTGGCTCTGGCTTTGCGGCGACACGGTGAGTGCCGCCATCTCGGCGGTTTTGGCTTCAGGGTAGGGGTACAGCGCGGCACAGCCGAAGATGACGCCGTCGTGTTCGATCACGGTGTAAAGGTCGGCGTCGCGCTCGATCTCGGTGCGGTCGCGTTTGACCAGCGTGCCGTCTTTTTCAAAAGGCTCGATCAGCTGCAGGATGCCGCCCACGTCGTCGGCGGTGGCTTCGCGCAGGCTTTCGAGTTTTTCGTCAATGACCATGGTGCCAATGCCGTCGTGCACATAAATTTCCAGCAGCAGGGAACCGTCCACCGCAAACGGCAGGATGTGGCTGCGCTCCACGCCGGCCTTGCAGGCCTTGACGCAGTGCTGCAGGTAAAAGGCGGTGTCGGTCGGTTGCGTCGGATTGGGCAGTTGTGCCAGCAGTTTTTCGGCCGTGGCCAGCGGAAGCTCGGTGTCGATCGGGTTGTCTTCACTCTCGGGTTCGCCGGGGTTGATGCGGATGCCGGGAATTTCGGTGATGAAAATAAGCTTGTCGGCCTGCAGTTCAATGGCCACGCTGGTGGCAACTTCTTCCATGGTCAGGTTGAAGGCTTCGCCGGTTGGCGAAAAACCGAAAGGCGAGAGCAGCACCATGGCACCGAAGTCCAGCGTGCGCAGGATGCCTTTGGTGTCCACCTTGCGCACCAGGCCTGAATGCCTGAAATCCACGCCGTCGACAATGCCGACCGGCCGTGCGGTAATGAAGTTGCCCGAGATGACACGCACCGTGGAGCCGGCCATGGGTGTGTTGGGCAGGCCCTGGCTGAAGGCGGCTTCGATCTCGTAGCGCAGCTGGCCGGCCGCTTCCTGTGCGCAGTCGAGCGCCACCGAATCGGTGATGCGCATGCCGTGCGAATATTTGGCCTCGTGACCCTTGGCGGCCAGTTGCTCGTTGACCTGCGGGCGAAAACCGTGCACCAGAACAATCTTCACGCCCATGCTCTGGATCAGCGCCAGGTCTTGCGCCAGATGCTGCAGCTTGCCGGCGGCGATGGCCTCGCCGGCGATGCCGACCACAAAGGTCTTGCCGCGGTGCAGGTGGATATAAGGTGCCACCGAGCGGAACCAGGGGACGAAGGTGAAATTGAAGACGGCGGACATGGGCGCGCTTTCGAGGGATCGGGCAGGGTCAACAAGGGGCCGGCGGGGCGGACAAGCCGGGCAGAAGCCACCGCTTTCCGGACGATGGCAGTGAGTGTAAGGGACGGCGCACCGCGCCGCAGGACGCGGGCAAGATAGCCTGCGGGCGGCGGTTGGTGGTGGCGGTTCCGCCGGATAATGAGCCATCCATGGACAAACTGGCGTTCGGCTTCTGGGGATTTTATTTCGGCATGACGGCCCTGATGCTGGCCGGCGCCGCGCTGGCCTTTGTGCGTTCGCTGCACCGCATCTCCCTGAATGCCGGCCTGTCTGCCACCGCCTCGAGTTTTTTCGTGTTCGCCTTCCTGGGCGGGCTGCCGATAGAGGAGGAAGGCACCCAGGCGCGGGTGCTGGCCCATATCGCCATGGCGGTGTCGGGCTTCCTGGCCTACCTGCTGTTTTCGATCCTGGGCCTGCTGGACAGGCGCAAGGTGCGGCATCGCACCCGGCTGGCGCTGGCGGTGTTGGCCCTGGGTGGCATGGCGGTGAGCTGGCTGCTGGCGCCGCAACAGGCGCTGATGCTTGGCCTGGTCAGTGCATGGTCGCTGGGCGCCTTGGCCTTCGGCATCGCGGTGCGCAGCGCTTACCGCGGGGACCGGCTGGCCTGGACGGCAGTGCTCGGCGTGTTGTTCATGCTGATTGGCATGGCCGGGCTGGGCTGGATCGCACTGGCGCGCGGGCAGGCGCCGTGGCAGGTGCATGCCGTCAGCGCACTTGCCGGAACGGCTTACCTGATCACCATGGCGGCGGCGCTCTGGACGCGCTATTCCTATTTGATCGAATTGCACCAGGTGATGACGCTGGGGCCCAGTTACGACCCGGTGACACGCATGCGTTCGCACACCGAAACCGGGCAGATGCTGGGAGATATTTTCCGCGGCCGCCGGGACGAACCCGTGGCTCCCGGCATGTCGCGGGGGCAGGACCATCCCGGCCCCGAAGGGGCCGACGGCGGACGCGAGGCCCTGCACAGGCCGGGCCGGTTTGTCGGCGTCATGGTCGTGAGCATAGGCAACCTGTACGCGCTGGAACGCCTGCATGGCGCCGCCGCGGTCAACCATGCGCTGTTTGTCTGCGCCGGGCGTCTGCAGCGCAGCGTGCCGGCTTTTGTCGAGACCGGGCGTTTTTCCGCCGACGGTTTTGTCCTGCTTATCCGCAACTGCAGCGACAGCGGCCAACTGGTGCGGCTGGCGCACCGGCTGGGCGCGCGGCTGTCCAAGTCAGTTACGCTCAACACCAGCCTTGACGCGGCACGGCGCGAAAGCGAACAGACCCGCTGGCAGGCCGAAATAGGCATAGGCGTGTTGCTGGTGTCCGACCCAGCGGCCAAGGCCTCGGGTGTGCTGGCCACCTGCAAGGCCATGTCGCGCGCTGCCATGTCCTATGCCAGCCGGGTGGCCTGGTTCGACCACGCCAGCGGCGAAGCGGTGGAGTTGCCGGTGCCGGAAACCAGCTGAGCGGGGCGGGCTGGCCCTGTTGCCCGCGAACGGGCACGCAGCGCCGATAATGGAGGGTTTTGAAACCTCATCCCTTGTCTTCTTCCCCCTTGTCCGCGCCCCTGCACATCGAGTTCCCCGAATCGCTGCCCGTTTCCGGCAAGCGCGACGAGATCACGGCCGCCATTGAAGCACATCAGGTTGTCATCGTCTGCGGTGAAACCGGCTCGGGCAAAACCACGCAGCTGCCCAAGATTGCGCTGGCCATGGGCCGCGGCAAGCTCAACTACCCGCAGGGCCAGGGCAGACTCATTGGCCACACCCAGCCACGCCGGATTGCTGCCTCCAGCGTGGCCAAGCGCATCGCCGATGAACTGAAAACACCGCTGGGCGATGTGGTCGGCTACAAGGTGCGTTTCCAGGACCGCCTGAGCCGCGACGCCTCGGTCAAACTGATGACCGACGGCATCCTGCTGGCCGAGACGCAGACCGACCCGCTGCTCAAGGCCTACGACACCATCATCATCGACGAGGCGCACGAGCGCAGCCTGAACATCGACTTCCTGCTCGGCTACCTGCGCCAGCTGCTGCCGCGCCGGCCCGACCTGAAGGTGGTGATCACGTCGGCGACGATTGATGCACAGCGGTTTGCGGATTACTTTGCTTCCTCCAAAGGACCCGCACCCGTCATCATGGTCTCAGGCCGGATGTTTCCGGTCGAGCAGCGTTACCGGCCGTATGAAGAGTCGCGCGACTACGACCTCAACGACGCGATTGCCGACGGTGTGGACGAACTCTGGCGCAACCCGCACAGTGCCGGCGACATCCTGATCTTTCTGCCGGGTGAACGCGAGATCCGCGAGGCGGCTGACCACTTGCGCAAGCACCTGGCGCACCAGCCGCTGTTCCGCAATGCCGAAGTCCTGCCGCTGTTCGCGCGTTTGAGCCAGGCCGAGCAGGACCGCATTTTTGACGGCCACACCGGCCGGCGCATCGTGCTGGCCACCAACGTGGCCGAGACCTCGCTGACCGTGCCGGGCATACGCTACGTGATTGATGCCGGCACGGCGCGCGTCAAGCGTTACAGCTTTCGCAACAAGGTCGAGCAACTGATGGTCGAGCCGATATCGCAGGCCGCCGCCAACCAGCGCGCGGGGCGCTGCGGGCGTGTGGCCGACGGCATCTGTATACGTCTGTATGACGAGCAGGATTTTCTGGGCCGGCCGCGTTTTACCGACCCCGAGATCTTGCGCAGTTCGCTGGCCGCGGTGATTCTGCGCATGAAGTCGCTCCACCTGGGCACGATCGAAAGTTTTGCCTTCATCGAGCCGCCGCAGGGCCGCGCGATTGCCGACGGTTACCAGTTGCTGGCCGAACTTGGCGCGGTCGACGAGGACAACGAACTCACGCCGGTCGGCCGAAACCTGGCCCGGCTACCGCTGGACCCGCGCGTGGGCCGCATGATCCTGGAGGCCAGGGACCGCCAGGCGCTCGACGAGGTGCTGGTGATCGCCAGTGCGCTCAGCGTGCAGGACGTGCGCGACCGGCCCATGGACAAGCAGGCGCAGGCCGACCAGCAGCACGCCAAGTTCGACGACGAGAAAAGCGAGTTCAGCGGCTACCTCAAGCTCTGGAAGTGGCTGGGTGACGTGCGCGGTGGCCATGATGCGGTGCACAAGCTCACCAACCGCCAGTACGAAAACCTGCTGCGCGAGAACTACATCAACATCCGGCGCGTGCGCGAGTGGCGCGACATTCACTCGCAGCTGCACAGCGTGGTCGGAGAACAGGGCTGGCACCTGAACGACAGGCCAGCCAGCTACGAGCAGCTGCATTTGTCGATGCTCTGCGGCCTGCTGGGCAACCTCGGCATCAAGAGCGACGAAGACGACTGGTACCTCGGCGCGCGCGGCATCAAGTTCTACCGGCACCCAGGCGCCAAGCTCAGCAAGAAGCCGGGCCGCTGGATTGTGGCGGCCGAGCTGGTGGAAACCACGCGCCTGTTCGGCCGCGGCATCGCCAACATCGAGCCGCAGTGGGTCGAGCAAGTGGCCGGCCATTTGCTCAAGAAACAGCTGCTGGACCCGCACTGGGAAAAGAAGGCCGCGCAGGTGACCGCGCTGGAGCGTGCCACGCTGTACGGGCTGGTGATCTACAACGGCCGACGCCTCAACTTCGGCCGGGTTGACCCGGTCACTGCACGCGAGATTTTCATCCGCGAAGCGCTGGTGGCCGGCAACTGGGATACCAAGTTGCCGTTTCTCGCGGCCAACCTCAAGCTGATAGCACAGGTGCAGGACCTGGAGCACAAGGCGCGGCGCCAGGACGTGCTGGTCGATGAGGAACTGATTTACGCGTTTTACGACCAGCAGCTCCCGGCGGACATCTGCACCGGCGCAGGCTGTGAGCACTGGTACAGGGACGAGGTCAAAAAGCAGCCGAAGCTGCTGCTCCTGAGCCGCGAAGAGTTGATGCGCCACGAGGCGGCCGGCATCACCACACAGGCCTTCCCGAAAACCCTGCGCCTCGGCGGCGTCGACTGCCTGGCGACTTATTTGCATGAGCCGGGTGATGCCAAGGACGGCGTGACGGTGGATGTACCGTTGTTTGCGCTGAATCAGGTGAACGAAGAGCGCTGCGAGTGGCTGGTGCCCGGCATGCTGAAGGACAAGATCCAGGCGCTGATCAAGACCCTGCACCAGCGGCCGCGCTCGCGCCTGGTGCCGCTGCCGGACACAGCAGCGCGCATGGCGGCCGAGCTGTTGCAGCCGGAGAAGTTTGGCGCCGGTTCGCTGACGGACGCCGTGCTCAAGCTGGTGCGCGATGCCACTTCGCTGGACATCAAGCGCGGCGACATGAAGCTGGACATGCTGGCGCCGCATCTGTTCATGAACTTCCGCGTGGTCGATGAACATGGCCGCCAGCTCGGCACGGGCCGCAACCTTGGCGCTCTCAAGGGCGAGCTGGGTTCGCAGGCGCGTGGCGCTTTCCAGGCCCTGGCCGGGCTGAAAACACGCGCGGCGCCCGCCAGTGCCGATTCTGCCCAGAGTTCAGAGTCAAATCGGCCTCCAGCCCAGCAGGGACGGGCGCAAGCAGCTCCTGAAAGCATAGCGAGCCAGAAGCCGCAACCAGTCCGGACGCCGGAGCGCTACACCAGCTGGAGCTTTGACGAGCTGCCCGAACTGATGGAAATCAGCAAGGGCAAACAGACGCTGATCGGTTTTCCGGCGCTGATCGACCTGGGCGACGCGGTGACCATCGAGGTGTTCGACGAGCCCGACGTGGCCGCCGCCAGACACCGCGCCGGACTGCGGCGTCTCTTTGCGCTGCAGATCAGGGACGCGCTCAAGTACCTGGAGAAAAACCTGCCTGACCTGCAGAAGATGGCCACCGCCTACATGCTGGTCGGACGCGCTGCCGACAACTCGGGCGGCGGCACGCTGGAAGAGCTGCGCGAGCAGATCATCGAAGTGGCGCTGGACCGGGCCTTCCTGCTGGAGCCGCTGCCGACCAACGAAGCCGACTTCCTGAAACGCATCGCCGACGGGCGCGGGCGCCTGACCTTGATCGCGAGTGAGGTTGCGCGGCTGGCGGCTGCCATCCTGGTCGAATTTGCAGCAGCCCAGCGCAAGATCAAGGACACGAAAAATGCCGCAGAAGCAGCAGCAGATGCGGCACAGCAGTTGCAGCGCCTAGTGCCCAAACGTTTCCTGACGGCCACGCCGTACACGCAGCTGCAGCACTTTCCGCGTTACCTCAAGGCCATCACCCTGCGGCTGGAGAAATGGCGTGCCGACCCGGCGCGTGACGCGTCCCGCCTGGCCGAGTTGCGGCCGCAGGAACAGCGCTACTGGCGCCTGGTGGCGGAACGCAAGGGTGCGATGGACGCCAGGCTGCAGGAACTGCGCTGGCTGCTCGAAGAGTTGCGGGTGAGCTTTTTTGCGCAGGAATTGCGCACGCCGCAACCGGTCAGCATCAAGCGGCTGGACAAGCTGTGGGCTCAACTGAACAGTTGACCCGGCACGTTTCACGCAAAGAAAAAGGACTCGAGCCGCATGGGCCGAGTCCTTTTTTCATAGGGTTTGCGTGATGCCCCGGGTCTTTATATGCGGCCCATCAGCAACAGCACAATCAGGATGATGACGATCAGTCCCAAGCCGCCGCTGGGACCGTAACCCCAGCTCCGGCTGTGTCCCCAAGTGGGCAGCGCACCGACAAGAATGAGGATCAGGACGATGAGCAGGATCATTGATATGGACATGGAAGGCTCCTTGTTATGTATGCACCGATTCTTGCCCGCCGCGGGGCTGGCACAGGCAGGAAGGCGCGCTGACCTGCCGTCAGGGAGTTCCTACAGTTTCAGGTGCCGCGCTGCAGTGCCGCCAGGGTGGTGTTGGCAAGCCGCAGGCGTTCGGCCATGATGCGCATCACAAAGGCATGCACCTGCATGGCGGTGTCGGGCGCACTGCGCTGCAACTGGTCGAGAGCCTGGCGCGTCAGAGCCCACACCACGGCGTCGCGTTCGGCCAGCACCGTGGCCGAGCGCTCCGCGCTGGAATAAAGCCCCATTTCACCGGCGGTGGTGCCACCCATCAGGCTGGCCAGCCGCTGGCCGCTGTCCTGGCCGCGCAGGGTGACCGTCAGGCGTCCGCTTTCAATCAGATACAGCGTGGCATCGGACACTTCCCCCTGGTGCATCAGCACCTGCCCCGTGGCGAGTGCGCGGCGCTCCAACAGGGGCTGCAGCGCTGACCAGTGAGCCTGCCCGAGTTCACGCAGCATCCACGCTGCCAGCGTTTCCTTTTCGGCAGCTTGGCCGTAAGCGGCAAGCAGGGTTTCTTCGGCTGCCTCCAGGGCCTGGTCCAGCGTGCCGTGCATGCCCAGCGTGGCTGCGGCACCTCCTTGCGCCAGGGATGCCTCCACGGCGGGTTTGAGCCCGCTGAGCGCCAGCTGCACGCCGGCTGCCTGCGCCAGTTGCGAGATTTTGGTGAAGGTCATGCCTGCCGACGAGTCAGCGCTGGCCACATGGCTGAAGTCGAGCACCAGAATGCGCGTTGCCCCGGGCCCGGCCGTCCGCGCCGCGAGGAAGCCGCGCACCCGCTCGAGCACGGCATGGGCACTGCCGAAAAAAATCATGCCGCGTAGCATCAGCACCCGCAACTGGCCACCGTGCCGGTTCAGCAGCTGGCGCTGCGCTGCGGGGCGCACCACATTGCTGTGCAGGGTGGTGCCGTCCAGGTCGTGCTGGACGACACCGACGCGGCTGTAATTGAGCGCAAAGTTCAGGCAGGCGGCCACCATGCCCACCAGCACGGCCGTGGTGAAGCCCACGCTGGCGGTGATGGCAAGGATTACCAGCACCAGCGCCCAGTCTGCGCGGTTCAGCCTGATTCGCGGATCAAACACCCATTCGCCAAGGATGGACAGCCCGATGTACAGCAGGAAAGCGGCCGGCACAATTTTCGGGATCCAGCCCAGCACGAAGCCGGCGCCCAGCGCAGCCAGGCCGCAGACTGCGGCGGCCAGCATGCCGGCCGCGCGTGTCCTGGCGCCGCTTTCCAGCATCACCGCGCTGCGGCTGACCGACACCAGGCTGATGCAGCCGCCGCTGCAGGCGGCCAGCAGGTTGAGCCAGCCGTGCGTGCGCAGCTCATGGTCCAGCGAGATATCGCGTTTCGACATGATCTCCAGCCCGCTTGCGCCCAGCAGCACGGTGATGGCGGCAACAAACACCACGGCCAGCATGTCGGGCAATTGCCCCGCAAGCCAGAGTCCGTCAAAGCCGGCTGTGCGGGTGTCCAGCAGCGTCCAGGGGGCCATCCATTGCGCGGCGCCTTCCATGCCGCCCAGCAGCCAGCCCTGCTGGCGGGCCGATTCCAGCGAGACACCGGCAAGCAGCAGCGCGATGAAGAAAGCGGCGCAGGCGCCGAGCAGGACCAGCGGCAGCAGCGCCGGAGAGCGCTCCTTGCGGAAGATGAAAAGAAAGGCTGCGGCCAGGGCGACGGTGGCCAGCAGCCGCGTATCCGCCAGGTAGTGCGGCCATTGCGTGAGCGCCTCCCTGCCCCAGGGAAGGTCGACCGCCACCTTGAGCGCGCCGGCCGCGATCAGCCAGCCCGTGGAGGCGAGGAAACCCCCAATCACCGGAAAGGGTACATAACGCACCCATGCCCCCAGCCGGCCAAAGCCCAGCAGCAGGAACAGCAATGCGCACAGCAGCGTGGTGACGAACAGGAGCAGCAGCACATGTTCGAGCGGACCCTTGAGTGCACCCGCACCCGTGACCGTCACGGTGGCCGCCATGGCCGCGAGGATGGACAGGGTGCTGCCATCGGGCCCGGCGATGGCGAAAGGAAGTTCACTGCGCCAGGCCAGCCAGAACGCGCCCAGCATGGCACTGACCAGGCACAGCCCGATGCCGAGAGGCAGCCACTGTTTCAGCGGGCCGGAAAACAGCAGCGCAGCATACGAGATGGCATAAACCACGGCAACCACACCGGTGATCAACCCGCCCGACAGCTCGCGCAGCCAGTCGGTGCGCGCAGGAAGCACTGCGCTGTGCTGGTTCATGCCGGTTCGGGGAAGCGCTTCATGCGGTGGCCGGTGGGAGTGGGGGGTGGGCTGATTATGCAGAACGGGTGGGGATTTCCGTTCGGGGGGAACCCTGTTGAAGCCGTTTTGCTTCTGCTGTTGTGGTCTGCCAGCAAGCCGGGGGTAGCCCGGCGGCTACTCACTTTCCCGGCGGCTACTCACTTTCTTTTGCTTCGCCTAAATAAAGTAAGCAAAGAAAAGGCGACCCCGCTGCCTGCGTCCCCTGCGCTGCGCTTCGGGGCAACCTGCGGTGCTCGGTCC
>NZ_JBAQYR010000023.1:0-15320 GCF_049790275.1 Polaromonas sp. | reverse complement strand
TAGAGTCATCTGGCTATTGTGCCGTTGGAATGAAGCCCCCACGGTTGCTCAAGCGCCCGAGGCCTTGCAGGCCGCGGCTCGCGAGACGCTTCGCCTCTGTCGCCTGTCCAAAGCTGCTCAAGCAGCTTTGGAGCCGCAGGCTCCAGCCCCTCGGGGGCGCTGCGCCTGCGGCCCCTGCTTGAACTAGAACGCGAGCAATCCTTCGCCGTGCCCGTGCTTATTCTGGTGTAGCGGCATCGCCGTCGTCACCACCCGCTTCCAGCGCCTGCCGGGCCAGCTCTTCGTCGTTGAGTGGCGGGGCTTCTTCCAGCGCCCTGAGTTCTTCGAGAAACTCCGCCGTAGGTTCCTCGTGCTCAAGCAGCACCTCTTCCAGCTTCTGCTGGGCGGTCTCCATGTGCACGGAAGGTGAGTGCAGTTCGGTCGGCGGCACCGGAAATTTTTCACCGAGTTCGAATTTCAGCGCCTCCGCCTTGTTGTCCACCCAGGTGGCAAAGTCCCCGTCTTTGGGTGTGTCTGAATTGTTCATGACCGTCTCCTTGCATGTCGGCACCAGCGCGGATGGTCGGTGCCTGTTTCATTATGGCGGTACGCTTGCCTCCATCCTTGTCAGCCAATGGCTCCTTAGTCGCCCAATCTTGTTTTAATTCACCAAACGGTTAAATTACTCGCCATGTCGACCTCAAAAACAAAACCAGCAAAGGCCGCCGAGCCGCGCTCTCGCGATGCCGACCGCTCCCAGATGGCCATTCTGCTGGCCGCCCGCGACGAGTTTGCGCAGCACGGACTGGGTGGGGCGCGAGTGGACCGCATTGCGGAGCGTGCGGACGTCAACAAGCGCCTGATCTACTACTACTTCAAGAGCAAGGACGAACTCTTTCTGGCGGTGCTAGAAAACGCCTACGCCGACATCCGCGCTGCAGAGATGAAACTGCATCTGCGAGATATGGCGCCGGCACAGGCGATCCGCCGGCTGACGGAATTCACCTGGGAGTATTACATCGCCCATCCCGAATTTTTGACTCTGCTGAACAGTGAAAACCTGCACCAGGGAAGACATCTGGCGATGTCCGGCCGGGTGCAGGAAATGAACTCGCCGCTGGTGCAGACGCTTGCAGAGATTCTCGAACGCGGACGCGCCGATGGCCTGTTTCGCGGCGGTATCGACCCGGTGCAGCTGTATGTCTCGATCGCCGGCCTGTCCTACTTTTACCTCTCCAACAACTCCACGCTGTCCGCCATTTTCGGGCGCGATCTGATGGGCACCAAGGCACTCAACGAACGGCTGTCCCACATGTGTGACGTCATCCTAGGGTATGTCCTTAGAAACTGAGCCTGCCGCTTGATTGACCCCAGGGTGGTCGTTTTCTACAATTCACCTTTTAGTGAATTAACAACGAAGGAGACCTCCGCATGAAACCTGCCCTGTCCATTCGCGGCCTGCTGATTGCAGGCTTGCTGTCCGTCAGCGTCACCGGCGCCATGGCGCAGTGGAAGCCCACCAAGCCCATCACGCTGATCGTGCCCTGGGCACCCGGCGGCTCCACCGACCAGGTCACACGGGTCACTGCTGCCGAACTCGAGAAATACCTCGGCCAGAAAATCATCATCATGAACCAGCCCGGCGCCTCAGGCTCCGTGGGCACTAAAAACGCGATGGAAGCACCGCATGACGGCTACACCTGGACATCCGGCGGCGCCAAGGATCTGGGCACCTACAAGGTGCTGGGCATGCTGGACACCTCGGCAAAGGACTGGAACCTCTACCTCAATGTGGCCCATATCGCCGTGGTCGGTGTCAATGCAGACACGCCTTACAAAACCATGCCCGAACTGCTGGCGGCGATGAAGGCCAAGCCAGGCGCCATCTCGGTGGCTACTGCCGGGGTCAATTCCAGCGGTCACTCGGCCATTGAATCGATTGCCCGCGCGGCGGGCGTGACCTACAAACACGTCACGTACGACGGCGGCGCACCAGCCGCCGTGGCCGCCGCTTCCGGCGAAACCCAGGTCACCACACAACTGGCTGCCGAGCAGACCGACATGATCCGCGCCAAGAAGATTCGTCCGCTGGCTGTGGTCGGTGACAAGTCCATCGAGATCGAGGGCTACGGCACGATTCCTCCGTTGTCGCAATTCATCCCCGGCTTCAAGGACCCGATCAACTACTTCGGCATTTTTGTACCCAAGGGCGCACCGCCTGAAGTGGCCCAAACCCTGGACAAGATCTGGGCCACCGAAATGGTCAAGAACGAAGCCTTGAGAAAATACGCCCAGGCACGCGGTGCGATGTTCGCGCCCATGGCCGGCGAAGAAGCGCAAAAAGCCGTGTTCCCGGCCATCCAGTCCTACGCCTGGACGCAGCAGGCCGCAGGCAAGGCCAAGGTCTCTCCCGACACCGTCGGCATCCCCAAGCCCTGACAGCACACGCGGGGAAAAAACATGAGCGATGGCGGTAACACCGCCCGCTCCGACCTCCGGGGCGGGGCGGGATGGGCCGGGTTTGGCCTGCTGATTCTGGCGGAGTCCCTGCGCATGGATCGTTTCACCGCCATGGGCGCGGAGCTTTACACCATGCCGGGCTTTGTGCCGGGCATGATCGGCTGCGTCCTTGTGCTGCTGGGCGCAGTCCTGATGCTGCGCGGCTGGCGCCGCCGCAACAGCGCCGCTGCGGCACCGGACGCTCCAATGCCGCCGGTACTGAACCGCCGGGTGCTGGCCACGCTGGTGCTCACCCTGGTTTATGCCGGTGGCCTGATCGGCCGTGCGCCCTTCTGGCTGGCCACGGCGCTGTTTGTAGCGGCCTTTGTCTGCTGTTTTGCGCCACCGGAACAGGCGCGCTCAAGGCGCCTGCTGGCTTCGGTAGCGGCCGGTGTGCTGACCACCATCGTCGTGACGCTGGTGTTCCAGTACGTCTTTCTTGTCCGTCTTCCCTGAAAAATACCCCCCCATGTTTGACGGATTCATCATGTTTGGCCAATCGATCGTGCGCTTCGGCACGCCCGAGGTCATCTTCTACGCGCTGCTGTCCTCCCTGGTCGGCGTCATCATGGGCGCCCTGCCCGGCCTGACGGCCACCATGGCGCTGGCGCTGATGACCACACTCACGCTCAAGCTCCCGTCCAGCCAGGCATTGCTGATTTTGATCTGCACCTACGTCGGCTCCATCTACGGCGGTTCACGCTCGGCCATCCTGCTCAACATTCCCGGCACGCCCGCCTCGGCCGCCTCCTGCCTGGACGGCTACGCGCTGGCGCGCCAGGGCATGGCCGGCCGCGCCATGGGCATCGCCACGACAGGCTCGGTCATGGGCACGCTGATCGGCATGGTTTTCCTGGCCGGCTTCACGCCCATTCTTGGCGGGCTGGCCCTCAAGTTCGGTGCCTATGAGTTTTTCTGGCTGGCGCTGTTCGGCGTGATCATTGCCGGCACGCTGACCGGAGATGACCCGCTCAAGGGCTGGATCGCCGGCATCGCGGGCCTGTTCATTGCAGGCATCGGCCAGGAGCCGCAATATGGTTATGAGCGCTTCGCCTGGGGTGTGCGCGATCTCGCCGGCGGCATCCAGCTGGTGCCTGCGCTGGTTGGCGCCTTCGGCTTAGCCGAGCTGCTGACGGCCATGAAGGAACGCCAGGCACCTGTCAAGATCAGCCCCTTCGACACCGTCATTCCGAAGCTGAGCGACGTCACCAAATACTGGCGCACCATCCTGCGCTCGGGCCTGATCGGCACCGGCGTGGGCATTGTGCCGGGCGTCGGCGAAGATGTGGCAGCCTGGTCGTCCTACGCCGCCGCCAAACGCGCCAGCAAGGAAAAACACATGTTCGGCAAGGGCTCGGTCGAGGGGCTGATGGCCGCCGAGACCGGAGACAACGCCTGCGTTCCGGGTGCAATGATTCCGGTGCTCACACTGGCCATCCCCGGCTCGGCGCCGGCGGCCGTCCTGATGGCTGCCATGATCATCCACGGCGTCAAGCCGGGCCCGCTGATCATGGTGGAAAACCCCCAATTCGTCTATGACGTGGTGGCCATGATGCTGTTTGCCACCATCGGCATCCTGATCTACGGCCTGGTGCTGACCAAGGCGCTGGTCCAGGTGCTGCGTGTGCCCCAGCACTTCATCGTGCCCATCATTTTTGTGCTCTGCGCGGTCGGCAGCTTTGCCATCTCCGGCCGGCTGTTCGATGTCTACGTGATGCTGGCCTTTGGCATCCTGGGTTTCTTCCTGCGCAGTTTTGGTTACCCCATGGCGCCGTTGGTGCTGGGTATTGTGCTGGGCGACCTGCTGGAGAAAAATCTGCGCCGCGCGCTGATTCTCTCGGACGGCGACCTGAGCCCCTTTTTCACGCGCCCCATTTCCGCGGTGGTCGCCGCACTCATCTTCGGCACCATCGGCTGGAAGATCTACAGCCTGCGTCGCGCCGGAAAGGCCGTCGTATGAAGCTCTCGCTATGCAATGAGGTGCTGCACCCGCTGCCGTTTGAGCGCCAATGCGCGCTGGCTGCCGCCTATGGCTATACCGGCCTGGAACTGGCACCGTTCACACTGGCGCCTGACCCGCAAACACTGGATGCGGCGGCCGCGCAACGCTTTCGCACCACCGCGCAGGACCATGGCCTGGCCATTTCCAGCCTGCACTGGCTGCTGGTCAAGCCCGATGGGTTGTCACTCGTCAGCATGGACGCGGCGGTGCGGCAACAAACGCTGTCCCTGCTCAAACGCCTGGTCGATGTCGCCGCCGCCTGCGGCGCCGCCGTGCTGGTGCATGGCTCGCCGAAGCAGCGCTCACCCCTGCCCGGCCAGGGCCTGGCCGATGCCGTGGAACGCCTGCACGACGCGCTGGCGGAACTCGCCCCGCATGCCGCTGCGGCGGGCGTGATCTACTGCCTGGAGCCGCTGTCGCCCGTGGAGACCCCGGTGATCAACACCGTGGCACAGGCCGCGGCCATGGTGGACCGCATCGGCTCGCCGGCGCTGCGCACCATGCTCGATGTGAGCGCCGCTTCGCAAGCCGAAAACACGCCGGTGCACGAGGTGCTGGCGCACTACCTGGCCAGCGGCCACATCGCGCATGTGCAGCTCAATGACAAGAACCGCCGCGGACCCGGCCAGGGCGACACACCGCAACAACCGGTGCTGCAGGTGCTGAAAAACGCGGGCTACGCCGGCTGGATGGCGGTCGAGCCCTTTGACTACCAGCCCGACGGCCCGGGTTGCGCAGAGTTCAGCGCCAGCCATGTGAAGTCTCTCTGGAGCGCACTGGCATGAGCGCTGTCACCGTACGCTCCATTTCGCTGTTCGAACGGCCGGTCACGCTGCGCCTGCCCTTCCGCTTCGGCGCGGCCACGGTCACGCGCTGTCCGCAGGCTTTCGTGCGCGTGGAGCTCGAGATCGGTGGCCGGACATTCGAAGGCGGCAGCGCCGAACTCATGGTGCCGAAGTGGTTCGACAAGTCACCCGAGCTCACTCATGAACAGAACTTCGAGCAGCTGCGGGAAGCCCTGCGCAGCGCCCGCGACGCCTATGCCGGCGCCGGTACCGGGAAAAACCCGCACATGTTGTCGCAGTCGGCTGGAACTGCGGCCATCACCACCGCGGTGGCGCGTGGCCTGCCGCGGCTGGCAGCGCAATTCGGGCCGGCTCTGCTGGACAAGGCCATCGCCGATGCGGCCCTGCGCGCTGCCGATCTGTCCTGGGTCGATGGCCTGCGTGCCGGTGTGCTCGGCGACCCGTGGTCGCCCGCGCTGGCTCTGGTCAAGCCGCGCTCCGTCACCCTGCGCCATACGGTGGGCCTGGCCGACCGTCTGACTGCCGGGGATGAGGGCAGCGATCCCGGCGACGGATTGCCCGCCACCCTCGAAGCCGCCATCCAGCGTTATGGGCTGCATCACTTCAAGCTCAAGCTGTCGGGCCGGCTGGGCGACGACCTGGACCGGCTCTCCCGCATTGCCGCCGTGCTCGACGCGCAGGCCGGCGACTACCGTGTCACGCTGGACGGCAATGAAACCTTTGCCGATGCTCCAGCGCTGGGCGCGTTCTGGCAGGCGCTCACGCAGGCGCCGCAGCTGGCCGGCCTGCTGCGGCGCACCCTGCTGCTCGAACAGCCGCTGGCACGCCGCGTCGCGCTTGAGCAGTCCATCGCCGGGCTGGGCATCGATGTTCCCGTGATCCTGGACGAATCCGACGATCAGCCCGACGTGCTCGAACGCGGCATCGCCCTGGGTTACCGCGGCATCTCGAGCAAGGCCTGCAAGGGCATCTACCGCTCGCTGGCCAACGCGACGCGCATCGCGCAGCAGCCGCAACACCTGCTGCTGTCGGGTGAAGACCTGACCTGCCAGGCCGGTCTGGCCGTACAGCAGGACACCCTGCTCGCTGCCAGCCTGGGCGTGACGCACATCGAGCGCAACGGCCACCACTATGTCGACGGTTTCGGTATCGCGCCGGCGGCCGAGGCGCAAGCCTTTGCCGCGGCGCACCCCGGTTTTTACGAGACCCATGCCGGCCGGCCGCACCTTGCCGTGCACGGCGGCGAGCTGGACCTGTCATCGCTGCATGTCCCCGGCTTTGCCAGTGCCGCGATGCCGCACTGGGACAGCCTGCACCCGATTTCCTGATTCAACCCAATCCACTCCAAGAGAACTTTCATGGCTACACAACGACTAGGACTCATCATGCACGGCGTCACCGGACGCATGGGCATGAACCAGCACCTGATCCGCTCCATCGTCGCGATCCGCAAACAGGGCGGCGTCACGCTCGGGAGCGGCGACAAGGTGATGCCCGACCCGATCCTGATCGGCCGCAATGCCGAGAAGATGGAAGCGCTGGCCAAGGCCTGGAACATTGACCGCTGGGGTATCGACCTCGACGAAGCACTGAAGAACAAGGACGACACCGTTTTCTTCGATGCCGGCACCACGCAGATGCGCCCCACCCTGCTTGCCAAGGCGATACGCGCCGGCAAACACGTCTACTGCGAAAAGCCGATTGCCACCAACCTCAACGAAGCCGTCGAGATTGCGCGCCTGGCGGAAAAATCCGGCCTGAAACACGGTGCGGTTCAGGACAAGCTTTTCCTGCCTGGCCTGCGCAAGCTCGACATGCTGCGCCGCGCCGGCTTCTTCGGCAAGATGCTGTCGGTGCGCCTGGAGTTCGGTTACTGGGTGTTCGAAGGCGACCTGCAGCCGATCCAGCGCCCGAGCTGGAACTACCGCACCGAAGACGGCGGCGGCATGATCCTCGACATGATGTGCCACTGGCGCTACGTGCTGGACAACCTGTTCGGCGAAGTCAAGTCCATCTCCTGCATAGGCGCAACGCATATTCCCCAGCGCTGGGACGAAGCTGGCAAGCCCTACAAGGCCACCGCGGACGACGCGGCCTACGCCACGGCCGAGCTCATCGGCCACAACGGTGAGCCGGTGATTGCGCAGATGAACATGTCCTGGGCCACCCGCGTCAACCGCGAAGACCTGGTCACCTTCCATGTGGATGGCACGCACGGTTCGGCCGTTGCCGGCCTCTCCTCGTGCAAAGCCCAGTCGCGCGTCAACACGCCGCGCCCGGTCTGGAACCCGGACGAGAAACAGACCATGAATTTCTCCGACCAGTGGCAGGAAGTCCCGGACACCCAGGTCTACGACAACGGTTTCAAGATCCAGTGGGAGCATTTCATCCGCCACGTGGTGGAAAACGAGCCCTACAAATGGACGCTGCCTGAAGGCGCCAAGGGCGTGCAACTGGTCGAAGCAGCACTCGAAAGCTGGAAGGAACGCCGCTGGGTGGACGTTCAAGCGCTACAGGTTTGATAGCTGTCTGCGCCCGCCACATAAGGGCCAGAGGCATATTTTGCATATGAAAAGGTAAATTCCATGGCTTTGACCCTGACCCTGCCCGTTGCTGCGGGCGGCCTGCAGCCTTATGCGCTGCAAGGCAGCACACCCATCAAGCCGGCGCCCGGCGTCAAGTTCAACCGCATCGCCTACTCGGCCGCCCACGTGGTGGCCGACCCGCTGGCCGCGGTCGATCCCTGGGTCAACTGCGCGATCGACTGGGACGCGACCATTGCCTACCGCCGCCACCTGTGGTCACTGGGACTGGGTGTGGCCGAAGCCATGGACACCGCGCAACGCGGCATGGGCCTGGACTGGCCAACCTCGCTGGAATTGATCCGCCGTTCGCTCGACGCAGCCAAGGAGACACCCGGTGCGCTGGTGGCTTCGGGCTGCGGCACCGACCACCTGGTGCTGGACAACGTCAAGACCGTGGATGAAGTCATCGCCGGCTACGAAGACCAGATGGCCGCGATTGAAAAACTCGACGGCAAACTGATCGTCATGGCCAGCCGTGCGTTGGCTCGCGTCGCCAAAAGTCCGGCGGACTATGAACGCGTGTATGACCGCATCCTGAGCCAGGCCAGGCAGCCCGTCGTCCTGCACTGGCTGGGCGACATGTTCGACCCAGCACTGGCTGGCTACTGGGGTAACAGCAACGTTGAAAAAGCCATGGATACCGCATTGGGCATCATCAATGCCCACCCCGACAAGGTCGACGGCATCAAGATCTCCCTGCTCGACAAGGACAAGGAAATTGCGATGCGCCGCAGGCTGCCGGCCGGCGTGCGCATGTACACCGGCGACGACTTCAACTACGCCGAGCTGATTGCCGGAGACGGTTTCGGCAAGGAAGCGATGCACGGCCAGAGCGATGCACTGCTGGGCATCTTCGACGCCATCGCACCAGCCGCCAGCGCCGCACTCGGCGAACTGGCCCGGGGCAACGCGGAAAAATTCCACGCCATCCTCGGCCCCACGGTGCCGCTGTCGCGCCACATCTTTGCCGCGCCCACGCGTTTTTACAAAACCGGCGTGGTCTTCATGGCCTGGCTCAACGGCCACCAGAGCCACTTCACCATGGTCGGCGGCCAGCAGAGCACGCGCTCACTGCAGCATTTCGCCGAGCTGTTCCGCCTCGCCGATGCGGCCAATCTGCTGGAGCACCCGGAACTGGCGGTTCGCCGCACGAAAACCCTGCTGGCTATGCATGGAGTCGAGTGATGGCTCCCCCCGTTGCCGACTCACTTCGTGTAGCGGCCTCCCCCTCAGGGGGCGACGCTGGCGGCCCGGCAAAGCCGGTTCCGCGTCCGCTGAAAAAATCCTTCGTTTTCCACGGTACCCATCTCATGCGCGACTTCTCCACCGACCACCGCTGGCTCTCCATCAACACCGCCACCGTGCGCAAAAGCCGCGGCGTCGAGCAGCCGCTGACCGACATCATTGAAGCCTGCGTGCAGCGCGGCATCAAGGCGATCTCGCCGTGGCGCGACCAGGTGGCGGCCGCCGGCCTGCCCGCGATTTCGAAACTTGTCAAAACCCACGGCCTGCAGTTGTCCGGCTACTGCCGCGGTGGCATGTTTCCGGTCGTCGACGCAGCAGGTGCCAAAGCCACGTACGAAGACAACCGCCGTGCGGTGGACGAAGCCTGCGAACTGAACGCCGCCTGCCTGGTGCTGGTGGTCGGCGGCCTGCCCGGCGCGCTGGCGGGCCAGGCCGCGCACAAGGACATTGCGCTCTCGCGCAGCCAGGTCAGCGACGGCATTGCCGCTTTGCTGGACTATGCGAAGACCAACCAGATGCCACTGGCCATCGAACCCCTGCACCCGATGTACGCGGCCGACCGCGCCTGCATCAACACCCTGGAACAGGCGCTGGACGTTTGCGACGCACTCGACCCGTCGAAAAGCGGCGCGTTGGGCGTGGCCGTGGATGTCTATCATGTGTGGTGGGACCCGAAGCTGCAGCAGCAGATAGAACGCGCCGGAAAAAGCCGGCTCTTGGCTTTCCATGTCTGCGACTGGCTGACACCGACCACCGACCTGCTGAACGACCGCGGCATGATGGGCGACGGCGTGATCGACATCCCGAAGATCCGCGGCTGGGTCGAACGCCAGGGCTTTGCGGGTTACAGCGAGGTGGAGATTTTTTCCTCTGGCAACTGGTGGCAGCGTGACACTGGCGAGGTGCTGGACACCTGCATCGCCAGGCACCGCAGCGCGGTATAGACTCTCTTCCTTTCTGAGGCTGGCAGCCATGGCCGGCAACCAGGTGGCACTGCACGTTTCGCTGCAGGCCACCTCCAAGAAAGGATGCCATGTTATTGAAGGTAGGAGAACTTGCCACGCGCACCGGCCTGACCGTGCGTACCCTGCACCACTACGACACCATCGGCCTGCTCAAGCCCTCGGCCCGCACCGATGCCGGCTACCGCCTTTACAGCCGCGGTGATGTGGCACGCCTGCACGGCATCCAGGCCTTGCAGCAGTTCGGCCTGCCGCTGAGCGACATCGGCAGCATGCTGGACGGCGGTGGTGCTGCGCTCCCGGACATCATTGCGCGGCAAATCCAGGTGCTGGACCAGGAACTGGCCAAGGCAGCTGAACTCCGGGCCAGCCTGGAGCTCCTGCAGGAGCGGCTGTCCAGAGGTGATCAGCCGGAGATTTCAGACTGGCTGGGTACGCTGGCCCTCATGACCACCTACAGTAAGTATTTCAGCCCGGCCGAACAGAAAATCATTTTTACCAATTGGAAACAGATCGCCGACAAATGGCCGCCCTTGCTGGCGGAGGTTCGCAGCGCCATGGACCGGGGCGTGCCGGCAGACAGCCTGGAACTTCAGCCGCTGGCGCACCGTTGGATGAACCTCATGCTGCACTGGATGGACGGTGACTTCGATCTGCTCGAACGCTGGAACCACATGTACCACCGCGAACCGGGGGCACAGCAGGAAGAAGGCCCCGGCCAGGACATGGTGGAGTACATCGTCAAACCCATCAAGCTGCGCCTGGCCGTTCTGGGCAAGTACCTGGAAGCGGATGAACTGAAACGGCTGGGCAAGGTTTCCGAAGACGAGTGGCAGCATATCTCACAGAGCGCCCGAAACCTGATCCAACAGGGCACGCCCGTCCACAGCCCCGAAGCGCGGACGCTCGCCCGGCAATGGGACGCACTCATGGACAGATTGTCAGACCATGACAGCGCCATACGCGCGAAGTTAATGGCAGCACATGCCACCGAGCCCCTGTTGCAGGCAGCCGCCGTGCTCGATACGGAAACGCGAGATTTTTTGCGAAAAGCCTTGACCCTCACGTGACGTGAGGGTCTACAGTCTGCGGCCATTGACACCAGAACAAACCGCCATGCAGACACCTCCAAGCTCTTCAACTTCGCCATCCCATCCCCGTTCAGGCATACCGGGCCAGCCGCAGCCCAGTGCCGACGGCGGGCGTTCCCGGCTCTTTCGCGACCGCAACTTCCTGTGGATGCTCAGCGGCGCCGTCATCTCCATGCTGGGCGACCAGTTCACGCTGATCGCCCTGCCCTGGCTGGTGCTGAAAATGACTGGCGACACCCTGGTTCTGGGCACCGTGCTGGCGCTCATCAGCGTGCCGCGCGCCCTGTTCATGCTGATAGGCGGCGCACTGGTTGATCGCCACTCCCCCAAACGCGTGCTGATGCTCACCAAGTATGTCAACACCGTGTTGCTCGGCCTGCTCGCCGCGCTGGTGCTGTGGGGCGGCCTGACACTCTGGATGGTTTACCTGCTGGCCTTCGCCATTGGCCTGTCCACGGCGTTCAGCATTCCTTCAGGCACGGCCATGCTGCCCTCGGTCGTCAAACCTGACCAATTGCAGGCCGCCAACAGCGTGATGCTGGGCCTGCGCCAGGCCTCCATGTTCCTGGGGCCGCTGCTGGCCGGCCTGCTGATTGCGCTGTCCGGTGACGGCGCGCCAGGCTCGCCCGAGGCCACCCGTGGTACCGGTGTGGCCTTTGCACTTGACGCCTTCAGTTTTGCCCTGTCGACATGGACGCTCTACAAAGTGGTGCCCCTCCAGGGCCGCAGCCAGGCAGCATCTCAGGCAGTGTTCTCTGCCGTTGCAGATGGCCTGCGCCTTTTTTGGCGGGATACCGCGCTGCGCTCCTGCTTTCTTTATTGGGGCGCCATTGCCTTGCTGATCCACGGTCCGGTACAGATTGCCCTGCCACTGCTCGCCACCCAGCTCGACCTGGGCGCCGCGGCTTTCGGCATCATGCTCGGCGCCCATGGCGCGGGCACGCTGGCCGGCATGGTGGTTTCAGGCATCAAGCCCCGGCTGCGGGTAGGAACCCTGGGGTTGACCCTGCTGCTGGTTGACGCAGTGATTGGCCTGCTGTTCATTCCCATGGGGCAGATTTCCACCACCTGGCAAGGCGCCTTCCTGATGGGCGTCATCGGGCTGCTTGGAGGCTTCATGCAGGTCGCCGTCTTCACCTGGATACAGCGGCGCGTGCCGCCGGCCATGCTGGGCCGCGCCATGAGCCTGTTCATGTTCATCTTCATGGGCCTCGCACCCATGTCCGCCGCAGTGGCGGGGTGGTTGATGCGCAGTATCACGCTGGGCCAGTTGTTTGCGGGCAGTGGCGTTTTGCTGGTGGGCCTGGTGTTGGTTGCACTGGCCACATCACGGATACGCGAACTCAGGGATCCGGAGCCCGCGGCCACCGCCAGGGCTTAGCCGCGGGAGCCGGCGAATTCGTTGGCTGGACGTGTCACGAACCACCGCGGCATTGGCTGGAATTCCCCACGCATCAAGGTTTGTGGGCGATCATCCGGCCCGCCACCCTGAAGCGGCCGCCGCCCTGCGGCGTCAGCACCACCATCTCGCCGGTGTCCGGCGAGATGCCGGTCAATGCCGCGATGGTCGAGCCGTGCGACACCATCACTGTATTGCCGTTCGCCGGCTTCTGGCCGGCCAGAGGTCGAAGGTCGGCCAGTTGCAGGCTGGCCTCGCCGCTGCGGCCAAACAGGTTGCCCAGCGCCGGCGTCACATCCGGCGTTTTCCCGAAAGCCAGTTTCGCCGTATCGA
Source organism: Polaromonas sp. (assembly GCF_049790275.1). GTDB lineage: Bacteria > Pseudomonadota > Gammaproteobacteria > Burkholderiales > Burkholderiaceae_C > Polaromonas. The sequence continues at coordinate 2,419 of NZ_JBAQYR010000023.1, read as the reverse complement.
TGCACCGGCATCACGGGCTGGACAACAGCCGCCCGACAACAATGCCGCGCTGGCGGAAGGCTTCGCCCAGCTGCCGCGCATGCGCGCGGCCTTCGTCGCTCAGATTGCGCTGCGTGCTGCAGTTGTCGATCTTCATGCCTTCCGGGTCGCCCACACCGGGCGTCGTCAAGGCGTGGCGAATCAGCACCACATGCCCGCCTTCCTTGAGCAGCGCCCACAAGGCGTCGTCCGCTGATGCGAACGGCGCCCACGCCAGCACCGCCATCAGGGCAAGCCGCCGTGAAATCCGCGTCAGGGTCATCGGGCCATCTCCATGGTTTGCGGCCATGCTACGCCGCGCCACTTGCCCCTGTGATACGGTAGGGCAATGAGACGCCGTGACCACTGCGGTCTGCGAGAAGCCGCGTATTTCCACGCCAGTCGCGCCGCCAGACCGAGCGGGTGATGAAGACATTGGCCATTGATTTTCTGGCGCCCTCGTCCGAGGTTGCGCGCCGGCTGATAGGCGCAACCCTGCTTGTCAACAGCGTGGGCGGGATCATTGTCGAGACCGAAGCCTATGACCGCGAAGACCCGGCCTCGCACAGCTTCTCAGGTCCGACGCCGCGCAACGCCGTCATGTTCGGCCCGCCGGCCCATGCCTATGTTTACCGTTCCTATGGCATCCACTGGTGCCTGAACATCGTCTGCCGCGAGGAAGGCCATGGCGCCGGGGTGCTGATTCGCGCCATCGAGCCCATCGCCGGGCTGGCTGTGATGTGCCAGCGGCGGGGGCTGGACGATGTGCGCCTGTTGTGTGCCGGGCCTGGGCGTGTCGGTCAGGCGCTGGGCATCACACGGGAACACAACGGCCTGTCGATTGCCGCGCCGCCGTTCGAGCTGCTGCCCGCGGCCAGCCGCCCCCGCGTCGTCAGGGGCCCGCGCATCGGCATTTCAAAAGCGGTGGAGCAGCCCTGGCGCTTCGGGCTGGAAGGCTCGCGTTTTCTGAGCCGGCCTTTCCGTTAGGAGAATTGCGGATTCAGGCCAGGGCCAGCGGTGTACGCCGTACGCGCCGCACATTGAAGGCGCTGGCAATCAGCACCGCCAGCATCAGCGCCAGGCCGAGCAGCACACCGCGGTACATCTGGTGGTCCATCATCACGCCGAAGATCAGCGGCGACACCGCCTGGCCGATGTCCAGGCCGGCATACACCACGCCATAGACGCGGCCCGATGCGTTTTCGGGCGTCGAGCGCTTGACCAGCAGGTCGCGCGAGGGTCCGGCGATGCCGGACGAAAAACCCATCAGGCCAAACAGCACCGGCACCACCCAGGCAGGGAAACTGCCCAGCGCCAGCACCAGCGCAATGACTGCGGCCACACCGAAGCCGGCGCCCACGATGCGTTCGCAGCGCGCCGGGTCCGACGCCAGGAAGCCACCGGCCACCATGCCGCCCGCGCTGCACACCATGTAAATCGTCAGACACATGGCCACCAGTGGCAGGGGCACGTTGTGCAACTGCCGCGCCGCTTCGGGGGCGAAGGCCTGCACCACGCTGAGCACAATCGCATACCAGAAGAAAAACGCAAAACACATCCACACCGCGGGAATGCGCAGGAAGCCCAGCGAGCTGTCGGCCGCCGGCGCGCCCTTGACGGGTGCCGCCACAGTCAGCGTCAGCTTGTCGCGGTTCAACACCAGCACCGCCAACACGGCAAAGGCCAGTGCGCCTGCGGCAGCCAGCGCCACCCGCCAGGAATAGGCAAAGGTCAGCGTCACCACCAGCGCCGGGGCCAGCGCCCAGCCCAGGCTGCCGGTGATGCCGTGCACGCTGTAGGCGTGGCCCAGGCGCGGCGCACTCACCTTGCGGTTGATCAGCGTGTAGTCCACCGGGTGGAACACCCCGTTGCCGATACCGGCCAGCACGGCAAAGGCCGCCATCATCCAGTAGCTGGTGCTGAGGGCATAACCAAAGGCCGCCAGCCCGAGCAGGCTCAGGCCGGCAAACAGGATGGGCCGGGGTCCGAAGCGGTCCACCACAAAACCTGACAGCGCCTGCACCGCGCAGGACACTACAAAAAAGATCGTCATCAGGAAACCCAGCTGCGCGTAGCTCACGCTGAACTCCTCCTTCAGCCACGGGAACAGCGGCGCCAGCAACAGCTGGCTGAAATGGCTGATCATGTGCGCCAGCCCGACCAGGCCGATGACCCCGGCATCCTGTCGCAGGCTAACGGCATTGAAAGAAGGCGTGGGGGCGGTGCTTGTGATGCTCATGCGGCTATCGTAATATCCGGGCTGGATTCCTGAATGCGACAGAAAGACATCATTTAGCGAATTTCAGCCAACCATGCGACGCCACTCCATTTCCTCCCAAAGCAGCACCGTCCTGGTCTCCGCGGACGGCATAAGCGCCTTCGTCCCGAGCCGCCAGCGGCC
>NZ_JBAQYR010000022.1:0-16431 GCF_049790275.1 Polaromonas sp. | reverse complement strand
CCAAACAGCACCGTCGCGACGTACTGCACGTGCCCGGCCAAATGCGATAGCGCCCGATCCATCTTGATGACGGACGGGATCGCGAAGCGCAACTTTTCCAGGGCATTGGCAGGGTAGCCGGCGCCCTCGAGCAGAACTTCACCCTCCATGGCCTTGGGCACCTCTGGCGGACCGCTCACCGCATCCCAGAACAGCATGGCGACGTCGTCGGCGCTCGCCTGGGCGGCGAACACCTGGCGCACTGCGAGCGTGGCGCCGCTCTCCTGCTCGATGAGGCGGATCTGGAAGAAACGGGCCAGGTCGAGATCCTCCCAATCGCCAGTGGCGTTGGGAAACTCGTAGCGCGCCGCCACGTCCAGCGTTACCTCGTCGAACAGCCAGACCGAGTACGGCGCCGCCGGCGCTTCCGCGCTGCCTTGGCCCTCGCCGTACGCGTTGAGCTTGCCCGCGTCGGGGCCGTATTCCAGAGCGACGAACCGGTTGCCGTATTTGGGCAGGTAGACGACGTCAATCCAGCGCCGCAGTGCCTTGCGCCCGCGCTCGCGCGTGTTCAGTGGGTACTCATCGTCGGCGATGCCGCGCTCGCGGCAGATCTTGGCAAAGCGACGGTGGATCGCGCGGAATTCCACCTTGTTGGGGCGCAGGCACTTCGCGCCAAAGGCGTTCAGGTAGTTCGCCAGGTCGTCGCCAATCTCGGGGTGCTCGGCCATGAGCTTGCCGAAGGCTCCCGTCCAGCCGGACTTGCCGCCGGCACCGGCCACGATCGGCGCCTGACGCTGGCGATCACGCGTCTCGCTGCGCGCCACCAACCCTGACCACCCGACTATCTTGCCATCGGGCAGCACTTCGCCGCAGCGGCGGAAGATGCGTCTGAAGCGCGATGCGCTCACGCCAGATGTGGCCAGAACCCGGCCAATGGGCGCGAATGCAAGGTACAGCTCGATCGCCGCCTTCATGCGTTCGTAGCGCGACTTCACCTTGCCCTTGAGCACGCTGTCGTCGAACAGCGGCCAGTTCTCGGTGCTCGCGTAAGCGGCCGGCACCTTGCCGCGGCCACCATCAAAGCAGCTGTAGGGTCGTCTGGTCGCCATACGCAGCCTCCGAGATGTTCATGTCGATGGCACCGAGCCGGTACAGGGAAATCGCAGCGCATTCGATGGCGCCGCGCGGCAGCAGGTCGCTGGATAGCGCATCGCACAGCGCGCCGAGCGTGGTGAACGGCGTCTTGCGGAAGAAGCGCTCAACCGGCGCGACCGCTTTGTGCGCACGGGGGTCGCCGACATACTGCACCAGGTGCTGGCGCATGCGCTCGAGGTTTTGCAGCCGAGGCGTGTTGCAGCGGATGTCTTCCAGGGTGCGCAACTGCGGCCTGAAGCCATGCGCCTGCACGATCAGCTGGAACTGCTGCCACTTCTGGCCGGTTTCTTCATCGGGCGTGCGCGAGACGAAGTCCGCGACGGGCCCCTCGCTGGTTTGCAGGAAGAGCGCGCAACGCGTCTTGATCAGGCGCCCGCGATCCAGCGCATACAGTGGCTCCGTGGGAACCGTGCATACGAGGCTGCGGCCAAAGCAGCTCGTGAGCCAGTTGTCAGCGGCCAGCGGGTTCGGGAAATGCAGCATCATTTCCTGAAAGGGATCGGCCAGGCGCACGTCCTTGTAATGGCCGTGGCGGCGCAAGCCCTTGAGGCCGCCGAACTTGTGGTGCTGCAGCGCATCGGCAGCTTCGGTGCGCGCCTCGGGAAAGCGCAATGACGGGCGGCATCGCCCGCGCGAAAGGTGGGATAGCAACATGTGGAGTTTCCTTGGGTCGAAGGCGTGCGCGACCAGCCCGCGCTGGGCGCGCCGCCTTGTCAAATCCCCGCATCGGCACTGATGCGGGCGCAGGAAGGACCGGGCCGGCTTGACGGCCGGCCAAAAGGACTCCACAATGTCCTTTGGTTATCTGAGGTGATCTCGTGGAGTCAGCTCTGCGGGACGGGCAAAACGGCCGAGCGTTGGCGCGCTGCGGCCGTTTTCTTTTGTGCCTGGTCCTTTGGGGTGGAGGTCAGGTCATGGCATTTCTCCTTTCGTTGCTTCGTCGAAGTCCTTGGTCAGGCTTGCGCGCCACTTCGCAACGTCCGCGGCGCGCGCAAACCAGCCACGCCGGCCGGCGATCTTGACCAGCGGCACAGGGATGCGTTTGGTACGGATCGCCGCACGAAAGGCCTCCCCCGTGCCAAATCCCAATGCCGTTCGCAGCGCCTGCCCTGTGAGGAGGTCGTGCTCCTGCGATGCGTTGGTGGTCGCAGGCGTGGGGTCGTGAGAGTTCATGGCGTCGAACATCGGGATTTACCGGTAAGTCGCCGAAACGTACCGCCTCTGGCAGGATTGCGCTAGGAAGGAAAATCGCCTTCGTTTCCATTCCAAAGGCTATGTTCGTCAACGCGCTTCACCAAACGGGTCCTGCGATGCGATTGGTCGATCCGCCGTCCACGCATCGCTGGCGCAACCCGCGCGACCTTCGACGCACGATCGAGAGGTGGCAGACGAAGGCGTTCGTGACCGAGGTGATGCAGGAGGTCGGCGTCGACACGGCCTACGCCCTGGAAGAGCGGATGTTGGCCGGCGTTCCCGGTTATCACTTCCCGGACGACCGACCCAAGCTTTGCGATCGCATGCTCAGTCGAGGCGAACCCGCAATTGCCAAACATCTTGGCATTCGTCCCGCCAAGGACCTCGCCACGAAGAAGTGGATTGATCGGCTGCATGACCTGGCACCCGGCGCAGCCCGCACTGTCAAGTCACCTGTATGGCGACTGCTCGATCCCTCTCCCCTGACGTTTTTGGAGTGGGACATCCTGAACTTCGAGTTTGGATCGGAACTCCTGAGCGCCGGCAGCTATACGATCCGCGCGTGGTGCGTTTCCATCGAACCAGAAACGCTGCACCCGGAACCCAAGCGGGAGTATTTTGTGTTCGAGGAAGAGGAGCCGATATCCCGAATTGCATTCGGTCGTCATCTCCTCGCGCTGCGTCAATATGAGACGCGGAGGGACTTGATTGGATATCGGCTCGAGCTGTTAGAGAGTTTGCGGCTGGCCAGGTGCCAGAATGCCCGGTCGGACATGGCTGTGCTCCAGCCCCTCGTCGTGGACTATCTCGCGCACTGCTTTGGCTCCGTGGACGCTTCTCCTGAGCCTTTCCACAGCGCTTGGGAAGTAGAGGCCAGTCAGCGCGCGTGGGACGCCAGAACTCCCGTCTTTCCCGAGTAGCACCCGATTCCGTGATAACTTTCCTCCGCGGACCTGCGAAGACGGAGCAACTTTTATTCGGGAACGCCGACTAGGAGCCGATATTGCTTCCTCGCGGCTACTTGTGAACGAATTTCGTCCGAGAGATCGCGAAGGAAGAGCGGCGCGCCTCTTGCAGGTTTTCCTTAAAAATCAAGGACTTATGGGGTGTCAACTTTCCTACCGTCGCTCAAAAGGCCTGCCCGCCCGGCGGACCTGTCAAACACGTCGCCGGTGTCGGGCGTTCCGTGATGTCGTGAACTGGCCGAGCAGCCAACGCCCGCGTGGCAGACCGCGCTCACGGTTGTCAGTTCATGATAATGCTTGGCAATCCGGATCGACCACGGCGCGAAAACTGCTGCATGGCTGGAATGCGCCTGACCAAGCCTCGGCTCAATCCCTGGCCAGCGCGCGTTGCAAGGTTTCCAGCAGTTCGGCATTGGACGTCTGCGCTTTCACAAGCACGGCGGCGGCTTGCATGCCCTGCTCCCGCTCGACCTCGCCGGCCGTGAAAACCACCACGGGCGGGGGCGGCTTGAGTGATGCGATATCGGCCAGCAAATCCCAGCCCGACCCTTCAGGCAAGGTCAGGTCCAGCAGGATCAGGTCGAAGCGCCGGGCGTTCAGACGTGTGCGGGCTTCCTGCAGCGTGGCGGCAAATTCAAAGGTGGCAAAGTCCTGCGCGATGGCTGCGGTGATGCGCTGGATGTCCAGATCGTCTTCGACATGCAGGATTCTCGGCTTGCCCTCGGCCCCGGCAATCGCACGCCTCAGGCCCAGCACCAGCAGGTTTTCGTTGATAGGCTTTTCCAGCCAGTCCGACACCGTCAAAAGCTGGTTGTTGAGCTGGATCTGCCCCTGATTGGCCCCGGCCGAAACCACCACAATGGGCAAATCCTTCGTGCCGGCCTGCGCGCGCAGGTGGCGGATCAGTGTGATGCCGTCCTGATCGGGCAGCTTCAGGTCCACCGTCATGGCGGCATAGGACGTCTGGGCCAGAAGTTCCAGCGCTTGCGCAGCAGAATAGGCCATGTCGGCGTCAAACCCGCCTTTGTCCAGCATCATGCTGATCAGGCGTGCAATGTCCTGGTCATCTTCACAGATCAGGATGCGTGGACGGAGCGGCCCCGTGCCTGCATGTCCGCCAGGTGTCGGAGCGGGTAGTTTTTTCCATTCCGGCAGCTCAAAATAAAAGGTGGTGCCCGTACCGGCTCCGGTTTCAAAACCTATGCTGCCACCCAGGCGTTCGACGATGGCCCGTGAAATGTTCAGGCCCAGTCCGGTGCCTCCCTTCCCCCGGGCGTCGGACGAGTCGGCCTGGGAAAACTTCTGGAAGATGCGCTTGCTGAACTCTTCCGGAATACCCGGCCCGTGGTCACGCACCTCCACCCGTACACCCGGGCCGACCTGCAAGACATGGACTTCCACCACACCGCCCGGCGGCGAGAACTTCATCGCGTTGGACAGCAGGTTCGTCATGACCTGGGCCAGGCGGTCGCTGTCGACGCGAAGCCACAAGTCCTGGTCAGGGAAACGTAGCTGCAGGCTGACGTTCTGCGCAGCACCAAAACCTTCGTTGGCTGCCAGCACCTGTACCAGCAGGGGCTTGAGTTCGACTACCTGAAAATCCAGGTGCATCTTGCCGGACTCGATTTTCTCGATGTCCAGGATGTCGTTGATCAGGCGGATCAGGCGTTCGCAGTTGTTCCTCGCAATGCCCACCAGGGTCTTGACTGCCTCGGGCAGCTCACCGGCGACGCCGCCCGCGATCAGTCCCAGCGAGCCGCGAATGGACGTGAGTGGCGTGCGCAGTTCGTGGCTGACCGTGGAAACAAACTCGTTTTTCATGCGGTCGATGCGCTTGAGTTCGGTGACATCGGTGCCCAGGGCATAAAAGCCGATGACCTGGCCTTCCTCGGCACCGTCGCCATAACGGGGGAAATAGTTGACGATGAAGTCGCGGAAATCCCCGTTCGGGGTTTTCCGGTGGCGCTCGAAAGTCACCGGGTAACCTGACAGGACCTCCTCGATCCAGGGCCGCGCAAGTTCGTACCCTTCTTCGCCCAGCACCTCCCGCATGGTCCTTCCATCGATCTCCTCGCGCGACAAACCCAGGCCTTCTGCATAGGCGCGGTTGTGAAAGCGGAAACGCTGGTTGGCATCCACGTAGGAAATGCTTGCCGGCAGGGTGTCGGTGATGTCGCGCAATTGCGCTTCGCTGACACGCAGGGCTTCGGTGACCCGGCGGATCTCGGTGTTGTCGCGGCCGGTCCCGTGGTAGCCGGTAAAACGCCCGGATGCATCGAAAATCGGTGCCCCGCTGATGCTGATGTAACGCACCCTGCCCTTGCGGTCACGCTGGGGGATTTCAACGTCGCGGAAAGGCTCGTGACGTTCGAGCCGCGCCCTGTAAGCCGCCCAGACACTGTCGTCCATGCCAACATGGTTCAGTTCCCAGGGCGTCTTGCCGATCGCCATGCGGGAAATGGCGGCCATATGAGGCGCCTCGCCTGAAACCTGGACAAAGCGGAAGTTTTCATCCTGCTGCCAGAACCAGTCGGAAGACAGCTCGGTGAGCGCGCGGAAGCGCTCTTCGCTTTCGCGCAATCCCTGCTCGGTCAACTTGCGTTCGGTGATGTCCTGGACCTGCACGATGAAGTGCAACGGCTGGCGGTCGGTGTCGCGCACCAGTGAACAACTGAGGTAGCCCCAGACGATGCTGCCGGAGCGGTGGATGTAGCGCTTTTCCCATTGGTAGGTTTCGATTTCGCCGGCCAGCGCCCTGGCCCGCTGCACCAGGTCCCACTCGATGTCGTCGGGGTGGGTGATGTCGTGGATGGTGCGCGACATCATCTCCGCTTCGGAGTAACCCAGCATCTGGCAAAAGGCACCGTTGACACGGAGCCGCCGTGAATCGACAGCGATCAGCGCCATGCCGATGGCAGCATGCTCGAAGGCGTTGCTGAACTGCTGGTCGCGGATGGTGAAAGCGTCGTTGTCGCTGCTGATGGACGCCCCGGTGGCGCCCTGAAACAAATAACGGGAACGCGGGGCTTGCGCCAGGGCAATCCGGGAGTCGTCCAGCGTGTCGGCATCCGACGCAGCAACTTGCTGCTCGCTCCCGATGGTGAAATAAAAGGTACTCCCCTCGCCCAGCACCGAGGTGGCCCAGATCCTGCCTCCGTGGCGGGTGATGATGCGCTTGACCGTGGCCAGGCCTATGCCGCTGCCGGCAAATTCTTCTGGCGAATGAAGACGCTGGAAGGTACCGAAAAGTTTGTCGGCGTAAGCCATGTCAAAGCCCGCGCCGTTGTCCCGGACAAAATAGACGACCTCCTGGTCGGCGCCGCTTTCCTTGCCAACGGAGATTTTGGTCAGGGATTTTTTGGAGCTGAATTTCCAGGCATTGGCAATCAGGTTTTCCAAGACCTGGCGCAGAAGCGAGATGTCGGCTCGCACGGTCATGTCGGGCTCAATCGTTGCTTCCACCAGCCGCGAAGGGTCGCTTTCAGCCCATTGCCGGATGATTTTTGCGGCCTCCTCGCTGAGGTCCAGCCATTCCCACTTGAGGCTGGTGCGTGACAGCTGGGCCAGGGCCAGCAGGCCGTCGGTGAGCTCTCCCATGCGCTGCACGCCGGCGCGTATACGGGTCAGGTAATGATTGATACGCTCGCCGGGTGCAGGAGGCAGGGCTTTTTGCAGCAGTGCCGAGTAACCGTCAATGGAACTCAGCGGGGAGCGCAAATCGTGCGCCACGGAATAGGAGAACGCCTCAAGCTCCCTGTTGGCCGCCTCCAGCTGGACCGTCCTGCGCAGCACCCGGTTTTCCAGGTCCACATTGAGCCGGACAATCTCCATTTCATCGCGTTTTCGCTTGCTGATATCGGTGATGGTGGTGACAAACCCGGAAGGCGCGCCGGGACCCCGCTCGAACAGGGGTTGCAGGTTCAGCAGCACCCAGAGGGTGCTGTCGTCGGGTTTTCGGTAACAGATCACCACGTTCGACTGCGGCCGGCCGGTGCGTATGGCAATCGTGCTCGGGCGCTCTTCCTCAGGCAGGAGCGAACCATCTTCACGCAGCATCTGCCATCCCGAATCGACAGTGACCGACCCTTTCAGTTGCGCCAGGGTGCGCCCGAGGATACGTTCAGCGCTTGCATTGCAATCGACTATTTTTCCATCGGCATCGCGCAGCAAGACGCCTTCTGCCAGCACCGCGATAACGGTACGAAAGCGCGTTTCACTGGCCCGCAACCCTGCCTCCGCCCGCTTGCGTGCCGTGATATCGGTGCCCACGCCGCGGTACCCGGTGAACTTGCCGCCGTCGTCAAAAACGGGTTCGCCGCTGATGCACAAAACCCGCCGGCCATCGTCGTCCTCCCGTTCATATTCAAAATCACGAAAGGTTTCGTGCCTCTCGAGCTGCGCGCGATGCGCTGCCCAGACGACCTGGTCGCCGGGCGTGCGGCCGATTTCCCAGCGGGCCTTGCCCAGAAACCTGGCAATCGAAGCCTTGATCGCATCCGTCGTGCCGCCGGACAGCACGGTAAAGCGAAACTGGTCGTCCACCTCCCAGTACCAGTCTGAAGAAAGCTGGGTCAGGCTGCGAAAGCGTTCCTGGCTGTGTCGCAGGCTGTCCTCGATGGCCAGGCGCTCGGTGATGTCCTCGGCGGTGATCAGGATATGCGTCACCACACCGCTGGCGTCTTTCAGCGGCACCTTGCGCAGGTGGACATGAATGAGGCCGCGGTGTGCGGTCGCCACCATTCGATCGGGGAAGTCCTGCGGCTCGCCACTGTCCATTACCTCCTGGTCGGCCGCGTGCATACGCTCCGCGTCGGCCCTGGGCCAGAGTTCGTAAACCGTGCGGCCTATCGCTTCCTCGCGTTTGAGGCCATAAAGCGCCTGGGCTGCCTGGTTCCACATCACCACCGGGTGCCCTTCCTGCGCCGACTTCATGTGAAAGGCAAACGGGATGTTGTCGACCACAAGGTCAAGAAAATCCACGGCCTGCCGCTGGGCTTCTTCCAAGCGTTTGCGGGCACTGATGTCGTGCGTCGTGCCGCGGTAACCCGTGAACTGGCCCTGTTTGTCGAACAGCGGCATCCCGGTGACCGAGAAATAACGTGGCGGCTCACCGGCCAGCGGACGCATGTACTCGAAGTCCCGGAAGGGTTCACGGGCATCCAGCACCGCTCGGTGCGCCTCCCACGACGCACTGACGGGAACAAGGCCCGGCAAGTCCCAGGGGCAGTGACCAATCGCGTCGTTCGAGGCGGTGGTGTCCGGCAGACCTGCGTCGCGGGCGGCGGCAAATTCGGTGAAGCGGTAGTGGGTGTCTTGCGCCCAGTACCAGTAGCCCGAGATGGCGGCCAGGCTGCGCAGGTTCTGGACTTCGGTCCTGAGGGCATCCAGGGCAAGCTGCTGTCTGGACAATTCCAGCGCCTGGGCTGCCAGTCGCTCGTTGGCCTGAATCAGTTCCTCGTCGCGGGTCACCCCTGAACCTCCCGGGCAGGAGCCACAACCACCTTGGAGCGCGGGGCAGAGCGTTGCCGCAGCGGGTCTGGCACGCGCGGGGCCAACACATCACTGTTTCTGTGGTTCATGCCCAGGCGGTACCTTTCCTCACTAGTTGCGGGCTGTACTGCTTGCGGTACGACGTAAGCCGTTCAAAAGCGCGGTCTGCGTTAAGCAGTTTTCATTAGTATGAACCAAATCGCCGGGACAACGGCGAAATCTGAAATCTCCTTCTCTCCTGCCCCGGTACCGGCACAGGGATGAGGGCACCACCGGCCGGAAATTCCTTCGCGCCAGTGACATTGCCCCGGTCAAATCCGGGCGACATTTCCCCTCTCCACCCTCATTTTCCTCATCAGGCCGGGAAAAACCGCCTGACCGCGCTTTCTTCTTGATCCATCTCAATGCTGGACGAATTCACCCTCCCCCAGTAGCATGAAAGCGCGTGCTCCTTGTGTGATGATGCCCACCGGAAGCAGAGGAAATCATGGCAACAAACGCGCAAACGTCCTTTAAAACCCTGCCCGTTGCGGGCCCCGTGCCGGCAACTCGCTCCCTCGCTCTGGAGACCTGACATGCGTGTCGCACTGGTCACCGGCGGCACCGCCGGCATTGGAGCAGCCACCGCCGAAGCCCTGCATACCGCGGGCTACCGTGTGGCCGTCAATTACGGTGGCAATCATGTGGCGGCAGAGGCTTTCACTGCCCGCACCGGCATTGCCACCTTCACTTGGGACGTGGCCGATGCGGCCGCCTGCACTTTCGGTGTGGCGCAGGTCGAGGCTGCACTTGGCCCGGTGGATGTGCTTGTCAACAATGCCGGCATCACGCGTGACGCGATGCTTCACAAAATGACGACACAGCAATGGCACGAGGTCATCGGTGTCAACCTGGGCGGCTGCTTCAACATGTGCCGCGCAGTGATCGAGGGCATGCGTGAACGCCGCTTCGGCCGCGTGATCAACATGGGCTCGGTCAACGGCCTGTCGGGCCAGATCGGCCAGGTGAACTATGCCGCCAGCAAGGCCGGCATGATCGGTTTTACCAAGGCGCTGGCGCTCGAGGGCGCTTCCCGCAATATCACGGCCAATGTCATTGCTCCCGGCTACACCGACACCGCCATGGTCAGCGCGGTGCGGCCCGAAGTGCTGGAACAGATCCTGAAAACCGTGCCCGCAGGCCGCTTGGCCACCCCGGCGGAGATCGCCCGCGCCGTCGTTTTCCTTGCTGCCGATGACGCAGGCTTCATCACCGGCATCACGCTGTCGATCAATGGCGGGAAATACCTGGACTGAATGTCATCGTCAGCGGTTCGCGGCCTCCTTAGGCCCTTCTGGTCGCTTGGCCAGCAGCACCTGCAGTTGTCCATCCTGCGCGGTGAAGATCGCAAAGTACACGGTGACCAGCCCTGTTTTACATATGGTGTTTCAAGGCGATGAGCGCAAGCATCACCATGAACCCGACAAGCACCAACACAACAACCCAGGCCGGAAGGTCGCCGCGCCGCTTCCTCGCCATGGCCTTCATTTCTTCCATGATGCGCTGGCTACTCTCTCGCATTTCCTCAAGTGTTGCGTGAAACCGCGCATCTGTGGCTTCCATCTTCGCCGCGCCACGGATGGCAGCGCCCATTTCTCCCTTATTCGCCTGGTTGTCTGTCGTTTTCTGAAACCATCTTGTTCCTTGCCAGCACCGGTAACTGATAAACCCCAGAAACGCTGCGACGCCCGAGTGATATATCACGGTAATCCAGAATTGCACGGGTGTTTGATCTATCGAAACCAGGCGGTGACTAGATTTGGAAATTTCGTGTATTTGGCCCTGCACCAAGCCATAGGCAATCATCCACACGTAAAGACAAAAGAGAATCGCAACAGGAATCGCAGCTATGCGCGCAAGCCACTTTAGTTGTTGTCCCTCCCTCTCGTGCCTCTCCTGCCTTTGCTTCACTTCGACCGCATTTTCTGCTATCCACTGTTGATAGCGTTGAAGCATCGCCTTCGTTGCATCGAACGGTTCCTTACCTTCAACCTTCGCAAATATCTCTCGCGTTAAACGCTCTTCCAGCTTGCTTGGGACGCGCTTGTCGACCATAAAGGAACCTCCCAGATCATCCAAGCTTGAGCTTACTTTATTCCAATCCCGGTGCAGCTTCTTCTCTTTACGGCTCAAAAAGTAGTGAAGACAAAGAGCAACATCAGCGGCTGAAGACAATCCGCATCCTGCCGGTCTTCACCCCTTTAACTTTCCCAAGCAGCCCCAAACTATGTAAGACAAGGGAGCGAGCAGCCAATCACCCCCGCCCCAGCAGTCAAACTGTCACGATGCATCAACCACGCAAGACATCCCTTTCCCTGAAAGCCGCAGCCAGCCTGCTGGCCGCCACAGCCTGCACCGGTGGCGCCCTGGCTGCGCCTGCCGAATCAGGCGCTACGGCGCTGCAGACCAGGTACACCGCCCTCACCTCGCAGCTGGCGAGCAACGAGTTCCAGCGGCCGCTGGTGATTGAATCGTCTGAATCCGACAGTGCGGTCAATGGCAATGCCTATGCGGTCATCAACTACCCGTTTTCAACGGTGAATGCCGCATTCAAAAATCCCGAGAACTGGTGCGACATGCTGATGCTGCACCTGAACACCAAATTCTGCCGGGCCCAGAGCGACAGCAGCCCGTCGGTACTCGAGGTCAGCGTCGGCAAGAAAAACAGGCAGGAAATCAAGGACGCGTACAGACTGGCGTTTGACTTCAGGGTGGCGAGCGCCACGCCGGACTACATGGCGGTGCAGCTCAACGCGGACAAGGGCCCGCTGGGCACGCACAACTACCGCATCAACCTACGGGTGGCGCCGATTGCTGGCGGGAAAACCTTCATGCACCTGCAGTATTCCTATGGCTATGGCATGGCAGGACGCATTGCCATGCAGGGCTACCTGGCCACGGTGGGCAGCGGCAAAACGGGGTTCACCCTGGTTGAAAACGGCGGGCAGAAAACCCCTGTGGACGGCATGCGGGGTGCGGTGGAGCGCAACACCATGCGTTATTACCTGGCGATTGACGCCTACCTGGCTTCGCTTGCCGCACCGCCTGCCGAGCAGCTGGAAAAACGCCTGCACCACTGGTTCGAGGCGACCGAGCGTTACCCGCGCCAGTTGCACGAAATCGACCGCACGGCTTACCTGACGATGAAACGCAGCGAACACCGGCGCCAGCAGGCGGCGGAATAAAACCCAACCAGGCCGACGTGGGCGCATGCCACGCCTGTACTCGCGCACGCACCCATTAAAAAGCCGCTGACCTGCAACGGCTGGTGCGAAACCGCAGGAAGCGCCGGGCCGCCCCGGCCAAACCCGCCGTCCCTACCCTGTTCTTCTCCTATTTATTTGCGCAGTATCTGGCGTGCTGCCGCCATGTCGCGGTCATACACGGCCTTGGCCTCACGCCGACAAGCGGTGCGCTCGGCGGCAGCCATGCTGGCGCATTCTTCCAGGTAGAGCTTGTAGCCGCCGCCGGCCTCATTGATGGCAGTGCGGTATTTCTGCTGCGGGGTGGTGTCTTCCACCGCACCGCGTTCAAGCAGCCTGTCTTCCATGGCGGCGGGCTGGGCCAGCACCGCAGAAGCGCTCACAAGCAGCCAGGCTGACACAAGAAAGATGGAGAGTTTTGTCGGCATGATGAAGTCCTTGAATGACGGCCGTGTGCGCTGTCGGGCAGCGTGGTTCCGGCTCATCACACCATAAGGGCATCACCCCGGGGAAGGTGTCGTCAGCCGGAGGCAGTGTGTGTAGGAGGCTGTCCACACCGCGCCGGGAGGGAAAAAGCCGGCTGCCCTGGACCCCGCCGGCTGTGCATGCGGCTCAGGGCCGCAGCGTCATCTGCCCGCGGATTTCACCGGCCGGGAACCGGGCGGTGTGGATGTTGGCGTACCACTTGCCAGCCATCAGGTCGGCAGCCTGTGCGGCTGTCAGGGTGGCCTGGCCGGACATCGGGCTGGTGACGGGGCCGCTGAATGGCAATGCAACACCGGCGTTGGCACCTACCATCGCCGGGCCGTGAAAGTGGCCGGCCGTTGCCGGGCCGCTGAGGCCGGAATAACTCAGTTGCCAGCGCAGCAGCATGGTGTCCTTGTTCAGCACGGCATCGACCTGCCCATTGGCGTTGGAGGCGGCCGGCGGCACTTCGTTGGCACCGCGCATCTGCGTGGTGAAGGTCACCAGGTTGGACTGCGGCGCCGGCATGAGCTTGCAGCCAGCCAGCAGGACAAGGGTGGCAGTCACCGCGAGAGCAGCGCGAAAGGCGTAGCGGGCAGGGGTTGTCATGGTTGTCTCCAGTAAAAAAGGAAGGGATTGAATGGAATTTCAATCTTAGACCTTGCGGGTCCCCGTTGGCATGCCGCGCCGGAAGTTGAGAGAAAAATCGGCCTCCAGCCCTTTTCGGGCGGGCGCAAGCAGCTACCAATCTCATAGCAAACAGACGCCACCCCAGCAAGGCCTGATGGCGCCGTCGTCCTACCGCGGCCTCCGGTACGCACCGACACACCGGCCCCGGCACAAAAATAAACTCGGGTTCTGAACAGCTGCACCGGAAGGTTTTCACCATGGCAACAGGACCCCGCGTTTTATGGAAAGGCGCCATCAGCTTCGGGCTGGTGCACATTCCCGTGGCCCTCCATTCGGCCACCTCGGACAGCGGGCTTGATTTCGACTGGCTCGACAAACGCAGCATGGACCCGGTCGGCTACAAGCGCATCAACAAGAAAACCGGCAAGGAAATCAGCAAGGAGAACATCGTCAAGGGTCTGGCCTATGACGACGACCAGTACGTCATCCTGAGCGACAACGAGATCGCCGCGGCCTACCCCAAGACCACGCAGACCATCGAGATCGAAACCTTTGTAGACAACACGGAAATCCCGTTTGTCTACCTGGAGCGGCCCTATTACGTGGCCCCGATCAACAAGGGGCAGAAGGTGTATGCCCTGCTGCGCGACACGCTGCTGAAAACCGGGCGCGTCGGCATTGCCCGCGTGGTGATCCAGACCAAGCAGCACCTCGCGGTGCTCGTGCCCTCGGGGCCCGGGCTGGTGCTGAACCTCATGCGCTGGGGCGCTGACATCCGCTCGTGGGAAGGCCTGAACCTGCCGCCCGAAGGCGCCAAGGCAGCCGGGCTGACGGAGAAGGAACTCGCCATGGCCAAACAGCTGGTGGACGACATGACGTCCAAATGGAAGCCTGAGGCCTTCCGCGATTCCTTCAAGGACGAGATCATGGCGCTGGTCGAGAAAAAAGTGAAAGCCGGCAAAACCGAAACCGTGCTGCAGCCGCAGGAGGAAGAACCGGGCCGCGGCAGCGCGCAGATCATCGACCTGACGGAATTGCTGCAGCGCAGCCTGCGCAGCAAGGGCGGCGATGCGGGCAAGGCCCCGGCCAAAACAAGGGCACGCGCCAAACCAGCCGCCAAAGCTGCAGGCAAAACGGTGGCCAGCAAGCGCCGCGCCGCCTGAACCGCCGCGGCGCACAGAGATGGCGCTGTAGGAACAACATCACAGGCCCATGGGCGCCGCGCTGACAAGTGGTCGGCGCGCTGGCGGGTGTCCAGCCGGCTGGCCGCCCCGTATCTTCAGCTGAAGTTCCATTGGCCCCGGGCAACGCCCTGGTGCTGGATGGCTTCCCTGCCCCTGCCTTTTGTCCCCGGAGCACGCCATGAAGCATTTGTTGACTGCCCTGCCCGTCCTGCTTGTCCTGGGCCTGCTCGCTGGTTGCCCGCAATCGAAGGTACCCGACAAGCCACCCATGGTTCCCGAACCCAAGGCGAGCCTGAATTTGCAAAGACACACCCTTGAAATCTGAAACTTCCCCGCCCGCCTTTTGGCTTCCCAGCCTGGCTTGTGCCGGCCTGGCAGTGCTGGTGACCGGCTGCGGCCTGCAGGGACGGCAAGCTGAGTCACCACCGCAAACCGTGCAGCTCGATGGCCAGGCTTACCGCGTCGAGCAGCTCACCGCCAGCACCTGGTCGGCGCGCGCCGCACGCAGCCTGCCGGAAGGTACAGAGAAAACAGCCAGCCTGGTCAGGGCGATTGAAAAGGCCTCCAACTGCAAGGTGACCGACAGCAGCTTCGGCGCCCAGGGCACGGTGCTGAACGCCCAGGTGGACTGCGGCAGCAGGCTTAAAAACTAGATAAAAACAGCCTCCAGCCCTCACTCCACCTGCGCCAGAGGCTATTGATTCGATAGCAGGCACAGATCCTTGCAAGTCCACCCTGCCCTGCATGCAACTTTACGTCGCATGCGGTACGCCACGCGCAGCGCCGGAACACACTGCCCTCAACAACGCCCAGGAGACCTTCCATGACACTTCACCGCCCGCTCAAAAAAATCCTGCTCGCCGCCCTGCTCACGGCTGCGGCCGTAGCGCCGGCTCTCGCGCAGATCAGCATCAACATCAACGTGGCGCCGCCGCAGCCGCGTTACGAGGAGGTACCTGTGCTGGCACCCGCCCAGGTCTGGGCGCCGGGCTACTGGGCCTGGACGGGTGAGCGCCATGTCTGGGTGCGTGGCCACGCCATCATGCAGCGCGAGGGCTACCGCTGGGCGCCGGACCGCTGGGAACAGCAGGGCAACGGCTACCAGCGTCATGCCGGCTACTGGGTGCGCGACACCCAGTATGTGATGGTCAAGGATAAAAAGAACAAGAAAGACAAACATGACAAGTACGACAGACAGGACCGGGACGATGACCACGGCCAGGGCAAAGGTCACGGCAAGGGCCACGGGCGCTAGGACGCCGCGCGCAGGCTGATCCGCGCGCAAGCGCAAAAAAAGCTGGCAGCGTGCCAGCTTTTTTTACGCCTGCAACGTCAGCGTCAGGTGGTGGTGTTCAGCGCATCGCGCATGGCCTTGATCTGGTCATGGTTGCGCTGTGTGCCCTGGGCCTGCCGCTCCACCAGGCTTTTCACCGCGGGCGGCAGGTTCTCCTTGAGCGCCTTGCGGTAGCGGGCCACCGCCGCGTCTTCGCCGCGTTCGCACTCCTTGAGCATGGCCAGGTCGGTGTAGCCGGCCAGGGTTCCACGCACGGACACCCAGCCGCGGTGCATGGCGCCGCTGACGGTGCCGCCTTCGTCCGGCTTGCCACCCAGCTGGCGGATCTGCGTTGCCAGCTCGGCCGCGGCGCCGCGGCATTCGTCGGCATGACGCAGCAGCAGGGTTTTGACGTCCTGCGCTTTCACGTGTTCCGCGCAGGCGGTAAAGCCGTACTCGCCATCGCGGCAGGACTCCACCAGGTCGTTGAGTATGTCGATCACGTCGTCGTTGTCCGCAATCTGCCCGGCAATCGTGCTGGGCGACATCTGTTCGTCAACACGCACCCAGGCCGCGCGGCTGGCAGCTTCGGCTTCCGGCCAGCTCAGGGTGGAACTGTCCTTGCGGCTGTCCCAGTGAACGGACAAGTCGGTCTGCGCGTCGTCAAACGTGCCGATGTAATTGGTGCGCCCGTACAAACCCAGCCGGTAGGCCGGCGCATAGTCGTCGAAGCTGCGGCCCGTCTGGTAATACGGCTCCCGCGTGTATTGCTGGCGCCAGTAGGCTTCTTCCGCGGTCGGGTTGATGGCTTCGGCCACGGCCTTGCCGCCCAGCCCGCCGGCCACGGCGCC
>NZ_JBAQYR010000021.1:0-37000 GCF_049790275.1 Polaromonas sp. | reverse complement strand
CTGCTGGACCCGGGCACACCTTTCCTGGAGCTGGCCCCGCTGGCAGCGCTGGCCATGTACCCCGACCGCGACGGCAGCGACAGCGCGCCGTGTGCCGGCGTGATCACCGGCATTGGCCGCGTCAAGGGCGTGGACTGCATGATTGTCTGCAACGACGCAACCGTGAAGGGCGGCACCTACTACCCGATGACGGTCAAGAAACATCTGCGCGCGCAGGAAGTGGCGCAGCAGAACCGCCTGCCCTGCATTTACCTGGTCGATTCAGGCGGCGCGAACCTGCCCAACCAGGACGAGGTGTTTCCCGACCGCGACCATTTCGGCCGCATTTTCTACAACCAGGCCAACATGAGTGCGCAGGGTATTGCGCAGATCGCCGTGGTCATGGGCAGTTGCACGGCCGGCGGCGCCTACGTACCGGCCATGAGCGACGAAACCATCATCGTCAAGGAGCAGGGCACGATTTTCCTGGGCGGCCCGCCGCTGGTGAAAGCGGCCACGGGTGAGATCGTCACCGCCGAAGACCTGGGCGGCGGCGACGTGCACACCCGCCTGTCGGGCGTGGCCGACTACCTGGCGCAGAACGACGCGCATGCGCTGGCGCTGGCGCGTGCCGCGGTGGCCAACCTGAATACGAATTACAAGCAAAAAGAGGCTCCAGCCCATATGGGGCGTGCGCCACGTGCTCCTGAATATGCAGCAGACGAGGTTTACGGCGTGGTGCCCACCGACACGCGCAAGCCCTACGACGTGCGCGAGATCATTGCCCGCATCGTGGACGGCAGCGAGTTCGACGAGTTCAAGGCGCGTTTCGGCGCCACCCTGGTCACCGGCTTTGCGCACATCGAAGGCATGCCGGTTGGCATCATCGCCAACAACGGCATTTTGTTCAGCGAGTCGGCGCAGAAGGGCGCGCACTTCATCGAGCTGTGCTGTCAGCGCAAGATCCCGCTGGTGTTCCTGCAGAACATCACCGGCTTCATGGTGGGCCGCAAGTACGAGGCCGAAGGCATTGCGCGCCACGGTGCCAAGATGGTGATGGCCGTGGCCACCGCCCAGGTGCCCAAGTTCACCATCATCATCGGCGGCAGCTTTGGCGCCGGCAATTACGGCATGTGCGGTCGTGCCTACAGCCCGCGCTTCTTGTGGATGTGGCCGAACGCGCGCATCTGCGTCATGGGCGGTGAACAGGCTTCTTCCGTGCTGGCCAGTGTGCGGCGCGACGCGATCGAGGCCAAGGGCGGGCAGTGGAGTGCCGAAGAGGAAAAAGCCTTCAAGCAACCCATGCTGGACCAGTTCGAACGCCAGTCGCATCCCTATTACTCCAGTGCGCGTTTGTGGGACGACGGCGTGATTGACCCGGCCGACACGCGCCGCGTGCTGGCCCTGGGCCTGCGCGCCAGCTTGAATGCACCGATTCCCGAGCCGAAGTTCGGCGTGTTCCGCATGTGATGCTGCCGGTGCCTCAAATGTCCAACGCATCCATTTACGACACGCCCGAGTACGAATCCCTGCGCGACCAGATCGCCCGCTTCATCGCCAAAGAGGTGGAGCCGCACGCCGCCGCCTGGGAGGAGCAGGGTTTTGTGCCGCGCGAGGTCCTGAAGCGCATGGGCCAAGCCGGCCTGTTCGGCCTGATGTACGAGGAAAAGTACGGCGGCGCTGACAGCGACGCCATGACCAACCTGGTGTTTGCCGAAGCGCTTTCTCAGTCCACTTTTGCCGGCTTCATCATCACCGTGCTGGTCCACACCGACATGGCCAGCCCGCACCTGCACCACGCGGGCAATGCCGCGCAAAAAGACAGGTACATGAAGAAGGTGATTGCCGGCGAGCTGATCACCGCGGTCGGCATCACCGAGCCGGGCGCCGGCTCCGACGTGGCGGGCATCCGCAGCACCGCCAAAAGGGATGGGGACGACTGGGTCCTCAACGGCACCAAGATGTTCATCACCAACGGTGTGCATGCCGACCTGTACTTCGTCGCCGCCAAGACCGGGCCGGGCAAACGCGACATCTCGATGTTCATTGTCGAGAAGGGCACGCCGGGCTTCACCGTCGGCCGCGCGCTGAAGAAAACCGGCTGGCTGTCGTCCGACACGGCCGAGCTGATTTTCGACAACGTGCGCATCCCTGCCTGGAATCTGCTGGGCGAGGAGGGCAAGGGCTTTTATTCGGTCATGAAAAACTTCCAGACCGAGCGCATCGCCCTGGGCGCGATGGCGGTCGGCCATTGCCAGCAGGCGCTCAAGCTCACGCTGGACTATGTGCGCCAGCGCCAGGCTTTCGGCGGCCCGCTGTGGGACCAGCAGGTGATCCGCCAGCGCCTGGCCATGCTGGACGCAAAAACGCGCGCCGCACGCGCCTTCATGTACCACTGCGCCTGGCGCGTCACGCAAGGCCATGACATCGTGCAGGACGTCTCCATGCTCAAGGCGCTCACCGGCGAGCTGGTCAACGAGGTGGTGCAGACCTGCCAGCAGTTCCACGGCGGCATGGGCTACATCCGCGAGACGGCCATCGAACGCCTGTGGCGCGATGCCCGCGTGCTGGCGATAGGCGGCGGCGCGACCGAAGTGATGCTCGAAGAAGTGGCGAAGAGGTATTGACATGAATCACCGGACTTGTCGATGGCTGGTTGCCGGTGCTGCATGGCTGGCGGTAGCTGCCGCATCGCATGCGCGCCTGCGTGAAGAGCAGATCGACCTGCCGGTGCAGGTGGTCAATGCCTATGGCAAGCCGGTTGAGCATGTCATCAAGGTCACGGTCTTTTCAGACGATACCAACCCCCAGCCTGCGCCTGTGCTGGTGCTCAACCACGGCCGTTCCGCTGAAGCGGAGGGCCGGGCCAAACTGGGGCGGGCGCGTTTTACCGATGCGTCAAAATTTTTCGTGCAGCGTGGCTTCATCGTTGCCGTACCCACGCGCGTCGGCTACGGGGTCAGTGGCGGGGACGACGTGGAATACAGCGGCACCTGCAATCAAAAGAACTATCCGCCCGGATATGCAGCAGCAGCGAAGCAGACGCTGGCGGTGCTCGAGGCGGTGCGCCAGCGGCCCGATGCCGCAAAGGACAGGGCCGTGGTGATGGGACAGTCCTACGGCGGGACCACGGCCGTCACCATCGCATCGCTCAACCCGCCGGGCGTGCAGGCCAGCATCAACTTCGCCGGTGGAGGTGGCGGCAACCCCAAGACGCAGCCGCAACAACCCTGCGCGCCGCAATTGCTGGAGCGCATGTTTCGCAGTTATGGCGAGACCGCGCGTATTCCCATGCTGTGGGTTTACACCGAGAACGACATGTACTCTGGTCCCCGGTACCCGCGGGAATGGTTTGAAGCGTATACCGCGGCCGGTGGCAAAGGCGACTTCGTGCAGTTTCCGCCGCATGGTGACGATGGGCATCTTCTGTTCAGCCGGTACCCGGAGGTCTGGCAGCCCAGGGTCGCCGAATTTCTCGACACACACGGTTTCAAGGTTCCCAAGCCAAAGGCAATGAAATGAATCACCTGCAACTGGCCTGCGACGGCGGCGTGGCCACCGTCACCCTCAATCGCCCCGACGTTCGCAACGCCTTCAATGACGAGGTGATTGCCGAGCTGTCGGCCTGCTTTGCAGACCTGGGCGCGCGCGACGATGTTCGCTGCATCGTGCTGGCAGCCGCCGGAACGGCCTTCTGTGCAGGCGCCGACCTGAACTGGATGAAACGCATGGCCACTTACTCGCGCGAGGAAAACCTGGCCGATGCGGGTGCCCTGGCCGAGATGCTGCGCGTGATCTACACCTGCCCCAAGCCGACGATTGCGAAGGTGCAGGGCGATGTGTATGCCGGCGGTACCGGGCTGGTGGCTGTCTGCGACATGGCGGTGTCGGTGGACACGGCAGGTTACTGCCTGAGTGAGGTCAAGCTGGGCCTGATTCCGGCGACGATCAGCCCCTACGTGATTCGTGCCATGGGCGCACGGGCGTCGCACCGCTATTTCCTGACGGCGGAACGCTTCAGTGCTGCCGAAGCCCTGCGGATCGGGTTTGTGCACGAGGTGGTGACTGCCGCCGAGCTCGATGGCAAGGTGGCCGAGTTGGTGAAAATGCTGGTCAATGCCGGTCCGCAGGCGGTGCGTCTGTGCAAAAAGCTGGTCCAGGACGTGGCGGAGCAGGCCATCACACCGGCGCTGGTGAAAATAACCGTGGACGGCATTGCCGACATCCGTGTCAGCGCGGAAGGGCGTGAAGGCGTGCAGTCTTTCCTGCAGAAGCGCAAGCCGAACTGGATCACCTGATGCAGCCGATGGACACCGCACAACTGATTGCCCTCGCCGGCGCGCTGGGCTGGGCCAGCGGTGTACGTCTGTACCTGGTGGTGCTGCTGACCGGCCTGGCCGGGTTCATGGGCTGGATCACGCTGCCGCCCGGCCTGCATCTGCTGGCCCATCCCGTGGTGCTAGGTGCCAGTGGGTTCATGGTGTTTGTCGAGTTCTCTGCCGACAAGATTCCGGGGCTCGATTCGCTGTGGGATGTGGTCCACACCATGATCCGCATCCCGGCCGGCGCGGCGCTGGCGGCCGGCGTGTTCGGCGCGGACAGCGGCTTGATGGCGCTGGTGGCGGGGCTGATGGGTGGCACGCTGGCGGCCACCAGCCATGCGGCCAAGGCCACCAGCCGTGCGGCCATCAACACCTCGCCCGAGCCGTTTACCAATGTGGGCGCTTCGCTGCTGGAAGACGGCCTGGTGCCGCTGGGCTTGTGGCTGGCCATTGCCCATCCGCTGGTGTTTGTTGTGGTGCTGTTGCTCGTACTGGTGCTCAGCGTCTGGCTGATCCGTACCTGCTGGCGTTTCCTGAGGCAGCTGTTTGTGCGCGTGGCACGTATTTTCAGCGGCAGGCCCGATACCGGGCCTTCTCCGGCTTTCACCTTCAAATCTCCTTTTTCAAAGAACGACTGACATGTTTAAAAAAATACTGATTGCAAATCGTGGAGAGATCGCTTGCCGCGTCGCTGCAACAGCTCGCCGCATGGCCATCCAGACCGTGGCCGTTTATTCGGACGCGGATGCCGGCGCCAAACATGTCAGTGTGTGCGACGAAGCGATCCATATCGGCGGCAGCGCGCCCAGGGACAGTTACCTGCGCTGGGAAAAAATCATTGCGGCGGCGAAGGCCACCGGCGCGGAAGCGATTCATCCCGGCTACGGTTTCCTGAGTGAAAACGAGGAGTTTGCGCAGGCCTGCGGTGATGCCGGCCTGGTCTTCATCGGCCCGCCGGCCTCGGCGATCAAGGCCATGGGCCTGAAGGCCGAATCCAAACAGCTGATGGAAAAGGCCGGCGTTCCGCTGGTGCCGGGCTACCACGGCAGTGACCAGGACCCGGCGCTGCTCAAGCGGGAAGCCGACAGCATTGGTTACCCGGTGCTGATCAAGGCCAGCGCCGGCGGCGGCGGCAAGGGCATGCGGGCCGTGGAGAAGTCCGAAGACTTCGACGCAGCGCTGGCCTCGTGCAAACGTGAAGCCACCAGCAGTTTTGGCGATGACGCGGTGCTGGTCGAAAAATACGCGCAGCGCCCGCGCCACATCGAGATCCAGGTGTTTGGCGACACGCACGGCAATTACGTTTACCTGTTCGAGCGCGACTGCTCGGTGCAGCGCCGCCACCAGAAGGTGCTGGAAGAAGCGCCGGCGCCCGGTATGACGAAAGCCATGCGCCGTGAAATGGGCGAAGCCGCGGTTGCGGCGGCACGTGCCGTCAACTACGTCGGTGCGGGAACGGTCGAGTTCATCGTCGAGCAGCGTGCGGATGGCAGCATGAACTTCTTCTTCATGGAAATGAATACCAGGCTGCAGGTGGAACACCCGGTCACCGAAGCGATCACGGGGCTGGACCTGGTGGAGTGGCAGCTGCGCGTGGCTTCGGGCGAGAAGCTGCCGCTGGCACAGGAGCAGCTGCACATCCACGGCCATGCGATCGAGGCGCGCATCTGCGCCGAAAGCCCGGACAACAACTTCCTGCCTGCGACCGGCACGCTGCATGTGTACGGCTTGCCGCCCTCGGTGTCTTTCGAGCGTGGCCTGGTGCGTGTGGATGCCGGCGTGCGCGAGGGTGATGTCATCTCGCCGTTTTATGACTCGATGATCGCCAAGCTGATCGTGCACGGCGACACGCGCGAGCAGGCCCTGGCACGCATGGACGAAGCGCTGGCGCAGGTGCACATCGTGGGCCTGAGCACCAATGTGCAGTTCTTGCGCCATGTGGTGCAAAGCCGCTCGTTCGCAGAGGCTGATCTGGACACGGCGCTGATCCCGCGTGAGGAGGCGGTGTTGTTCCGGCAGGAAAAAATCGGCCAGCCCCTGGCCGCTGCTGCTGCTGTGGCCTTGAGCCTGCTGGAAGAAAAGGCGCAGGAAACGGACGATCCCTTCAGCAAACGGGATGGCTGGCGTTCACACGGGGTCGCGGAGCGGCGTTTCGAGTTTGAGTTTCACGGCGAAGCGGCGCAGGCCGTGCTGACCTATCTGCATGACGGCGGGCTGCGCCTGGCTGTGGGCGGCGTGGAGGATGTGCTGGTGTTTGCGGGTAGCGGCGGTGCGGTGGATGTTCGCTTCGGCGAGCAGCGGCTGGGTGCGCATGTTTACCGGCGCGGCGAGACCGTGCATGTGTTTGCACGGCAGGGTGCCACGCAGATCACGGTGATCGACCAGTTGGCCCATGCCGGCGAAGCCCATGGCGAGGCCGGCCGCCTGACCGCGCCGATGCCGGGCAAGGTGGTGTCCTTCGCGGTGAAGGCCGGTGACAAGGTCAGCAAGGGCCAGGCGCTGGCCGTGATGGAAGCCATGAAGATGGAACACACGATTGCCGCACCTGCCGACGGCGTGGTGCAGGAAATCCTGTACGCACCCGGTGACCATGTCGTTGAGGGGGCCGAGCTGCTGAAAATGGCCTCCTGAGGCGGAGCGCACTCACGGCACAATCCGGGCATGAAAATTTCATTCTGTTGTACCGATACCAAGGCCGAGCCCTGGCTCGCCGGACTGCGCGCCGCGTTTCCGGCCGACGCCGTTGAGCAGTGGGTGCCGGGCGCCGAGCCGGCCGATTACGCCGTGGTCTGGGCACCGCCCCAGCAGTTCCTGGACGAGCAGCCGCAGCTGAAAGCCCTGTTCAATATCGGAGCGGGCGTGGACGCGCTGCTGAAACTGCGCCTGCCGCCCAGCGCCGCCGTGGTGCGGCTGGACGATGCCGGCATGTCGGTGCAGATGGCCGAGTATGTGTGCCATGCGGTGATCCGACACTTCCGCGAGTTCGATGCCTACGAAGCGGATGTGAAGCTGGGCAAGTGGTCTTACCGCAGGCCGCAACTGCGCGCTGATTTTCCGGTGGGTGTCATGGGCCTGGGGGTGCTGGGCGAGCGGGTCGCCAGGGCGCTGGCTCAATTCGACTTTCCGGTGCGGGGTTGGAGCCGTTCTCCCAGGGAGGTCCCAGGGGTGCAGTGTTTCTCGGGTGATGCCGGTTTCCACGACTTTCTGTCGGCCACCCGCATCCTGGTGTGCCTGTTGCCGCTCACGCCGGGCACGGAAAACATCATGAACCGGCAAACGCTGTCGCGGCTGCGGCCCGGCGGCTATGTCATCAATGTGGCGCGCGGCGCGCACCTGGTTGACGAAGACCTGATTGCGCTGATCGACAGCGGGCACCTGGCCGGGGCCACGCTGGACGTGTTCCGCACCGAGCCGCTGCCTGCGGAACATGTGTTCTGGAAACATCCCAAGGTCACGGTGACGCCGCACACGTCGGCGCGTACCTTGCGCGAGGAAAGCATTGCGCAGATTGCGGGCAAGATTGCGGCGCTCCAGGCGGGGCAGGATATTTCCAGCCTTGCCGGTGTGGTTGACCCGAAAAAAGGATACTGAGGTCATGCCCCCACGGTCGTTCGCTTCGCGTAACTCCCTGCCCCCCGAGGGGGCCGCTGCGCCTGCGGACTGGCAAAGCCAGATCCGCGGCCCTTGCTTGACTGGAAAGCCCTATGGTCGGCTACAGCGCGTGGCTTTTTGCCCCTACCTCAGGAACGTGCTCCTATGAAATACCCCTCCAGAGTCAAAATTGTCGATGTCGGTCCGCGCGACGGGCTGCAGAATGAAAAAGCGCAGGTGCCTGCAGCCGTCAAGATCGAGCTGGTGCACCGCCTGCAGGACGCCGGCCTGACCGAGATCGAGGTCACCAGTTTTGTGTCGCCGAAATGGGTGCCGCAAATGGCGGACGCCGCCGAGGTCATGGCCGGCATCACGCGCAAGCCCGGTGTGCGTTATTCGGTGCTGACGCCCAACATGAAGGGCTTCGAGGCTGCCGTGCTGTCCAAACCCGATGAAATCGTTGTGTTCGCCGCGGCCAGCGAAGCTTTCAGCCAGCGCAACATCAACTGTTCCATCGCGGAAAGCATTGAGCGCTTCCGTCCAGTGGCCGAAGCGGCGCGGGCGCAGAACATTTATGTGCGGGGTGCCATCTCCTGCGCTGTTGGTTGCCCCTATGAAGGGGAGATTGCGCCCGAGCGCGTGGCGATGGTCGCGCGCCTGCTCAAAGGCATAGGCGTGCAGCATATCGGTGTGGCCGACACGATTGGTGTAGGAACGCCTGTGAAAGTTCAGCGTGCGATGGAAGCGGCGCTGCAGCACTACGACATCAATGATGTGTCCGGCCACTTCCACGACACCTACGGGCAGGCGCTGGGCAACACGCTGGTCTGCCTGCAGATGGGCATCTGGCAATACGATGCGTCGTCGGCAGGCCTGGGTGGCTGCCCGTATGCGAAGGGTGCGACCGGCAACGTTGCAACAGAAGATGTGGTGTACCTCCTGCACGGCATGGGCATTGAAACCGGCATCGACCTCGACAAGCTGATCGATGCCGGAAAGTTCATCAGCGACTATCTGGAGCGCAAGCCGAATTCGCGTGCGGCGACTGCTTTGCTGAACAAGAGGGCCGGCTGATGAGCGCTGTGTTAAGCAAACGTGGAGGCATCCTCCCCTTCAAGCAGGGGCCGCGGATCTGGCTTTGCCAGTCCGCAGGCGCGGCGGCCCCCTCGGGGGGCAGAGAGCGACACGTAGTGCGCGAACGTGGGGGCTTATAACGTGTGTGGCAGTGAACTGAAGGTGTTGCCTGAAGGGGTTCAGCGCGTCGCTGCGGAACTGCAGGCCAAAGGCCACCCGCATTTGCCGGTGATGCTGGACGACGCAGCGCGTACCGCGCAGCAGGCAGCCGATGCGCTGGGCATTGCCCTCGGCCAGATCGCCAAAAGCATCATCTTTCGCCGCAAGTCCGATGACGCGGCGGTGCTGGTCATCACGGCCGGCGACCAGCGGGTGGACGAGAGAAAGGTGGAGGCCCTGGTCTGCCCCGATGGCAAGCGGCTGGGTCGTGCGGATGCAGAGTTCGTCAAAACCCGCACCGGTTTTTCGATTGGCGGCGTCTCACCGCTGGCGCATGCCACACCGCCCGTCACGCTGATTGACCAGAGCCTGTTTCGATTTGACGAGATCTGGGCAGCCGCCGGTCATCCGCATGGCGTGTTCAAGCTGAGTCCACAGGAGCTGGTAGCCCTGACCGGCGCACCTGTCGCCAATGTGGCCGTGGACCCTGTGCAGGAAGAGGTGGCACTGGCGCGCGCTATTTTTCTGGTAGCTGCCCGCGCCGATGAAATAAGGGCGCAAGCCACAGATCTTCCATCACCCTGTATCTCGGTGTGCCGCATGAGCGCGGAGACGGGGCTGTGTGAGGGTTGTTTCCGGACACGTGATGAAATCGCTGCCTGGAGCCAGGCCGGTGACACGGGCAAACGCGGAATCTGGACCCTGATCGAGCAGCGCATGGCAGCGCTGCAGGTGCAGCCATGACACCCGACAGCCATCTGCAGGAAACCGGGCCCATGAAACACATCACCTTCTACCTGGACTTCATCTCGCCTTACGCTTACCTGGCGTTTGAGAGTCTGCCTGCAGCCCTGAAAGGCACCAGTTACAGCGTGACCTACAAGCCCCTGCTGTTTGCCGGCCTGCTCAAGCACCACGGCCAGCTCGGCCCCGCAGAAATTCCCGGCAAGCGCGACTGGACTTACCGCCAGGTGTTGTGGCTGGCGCACCAGCACGGCATCAAGCTGCAACTGCCTGCCAGTCACCCGTTCAATCCGCTGGGCCTGCTGCGCCTGGCCATGGCCTGCGATGCGCACGGCACGCCCAACCGTTATGTCTGCGAGACCCTGTTTCGCCATGTGTGGCAGACCGGGCTGGAGGCGGCCGATCCGGAGCGGCTTGCTGCATTGGCGGCGTCACTGGCACCGCAACGCGACCTCGACGGCGCGGACGTGAAAGCGCAGTTGAAGGCGCACAGCGACGAGGCCATCACACAGGGCGTGTTTGGTGTGCCCACGCTGGCGGTGGACGGCAAGCTGTTCTGGGGTCAGGATGCGCTGCCCATGCTGCGCGCCTTTCTGCTCGGCGATGTCTGGTTTGACGGCCCGGACTGGGACGCGGCCAGTCAGCTTGCGACCGGCGTCTCGCGCCAGAAATAACCTGTCGCCTGGCATTCTCCGCATACCGAAAATTTTTCCGCGGGTTTTCCCTTGACTTGTCAGGGGGCGATAAGTTTGGCGCAAGCTCCTGTTGGTTTCGCGTCAGAGCAGGGTCAGTCACTCCAAAAATAATTGCGCAAGCCCTCATGTCGAGGGTCTTTATTTTTTGGAGACAACATCATGGCAACTGCAGCCGCCCCCAGGCCGATGAGCGGCGAGGAGAAGAAAGTCATCTTCGCCTCGTCACTTGGCACAGTTTTCGAGTGGTATGACTTTTACCTCTACGGTTCGTTGGCAGCCATCATTGCCAAGCAGTTTTTCAGCGGACTCGATGAAGGTTCGGCCTTCATTTTTGCCCTGCTCGCGTTTGCCGCCGGTTTCATCGTGCGTCCGTTCGGCGCACTGGTGTTCGGCCGTCTCGGCGACATGATCGGCCGCAAATACACCTTCCTGATCACCATCCTGATCATGGGCCTGTCGACCTTCATCGTCGGCCTGCTGCCCAATTACGCCACCATCGGCGTCGCGGCTCCCGTGATCCTGATTGCGCTGCGCATGTTGCAGGGCCTGGCGCTCGGTGGTGAATACGGCGGTGCAGCCGTGTATGTGGCAGAGCACTCGCCGCACGGCAAGCGCGGTGCCTACACCTCCTGGATCCAGACCACGGCCACGCTGGGCCTGTTCCTGTCGCTGATGGTGATTCTCGGCACACGTACCCTGCTTGGCGAAGCGGTCTTTGCCGACTGGGGCTGGCGCGTTCCCTTCCTGGTGTCCATCCTGCTGCTGGGTGTTTCCGTCTGGATTCGCCTGAGCATGAACGAGTCGCCAGCCTTCACCAAAATGAAGGCCGAAGGCAAAACCTCCAAGGCACCTTTGTCCGAATCCTTCGGCCAGTGGAAAAACCTGAAGATCGTCATCCTGGCGCTGATCGGCCTGACCGCCGGCCAGGCGGTGGTCTGGTATTCGGGCCAGTTCTATGCACTGTTCTTCCTGACGCAATCGCTCAAGGTGGACGGCGCCACGGCCAACATTTTTGTCGCTGTTTCGCTGCTGATCGGCACGCCTTTCTTCGTCGTTTTCGGCACGCTGTCGGACAAGATCGGTCGCAAGCCCATCATCCTGGCCGGTTGCCTGCTGGCCGTGTTGACCTACTTCCCGGTGTTCACCGCACTGACCAAGGCCGCCAACCCTGAGCTGGCTGCCGCCCAGGCGAAGAACAAGGTGGTTGTGACGGCTGATGCGAAGGAATGTTCGTTCCAGTTCAACCCGACCGGCACGGTGAAGTTCACCAGCTCCTGCGACATCGCCAAACAGGTGCTCGCCGGCGCATCGGTGAGTTATGAGAATGCACCGGGCGCCGCCGGCGTACCCGCCACCATCAAGATCGGCGAAACGGTCATCCAGAGCTATTCTTCCAAAGGCCTGCCTGCGGATGAAGCCAAGAAAAAGGATGCCGAGTTCAAGAAGCTGGTTGCTGACGACCTGAAGGCTGCCGGTTACCCGACCAAGGCCGATCCGGCCAAGGTGGACAAGTTCATGGTGATTGCCATCCTGACCTACCTGGTGCTGCTCGTGACCATGGTCTACGGCCCGATCGCGGCCATGCTGGTGGAACTGTTCCCCACGCGCATCCGCTACACATCCATGAGCCTGCCGTACCACATCGGCAACGGCTGGTTCGGCGGTCTGCTGCCCACCACGGCCTTTGCCATCGTGGCGCAGACCGGCAACATGTACAACGGCCTGTGGTACCCGATCATCATTGCCGGCATGACCGTCGTGATCGGCACCTTGTTCATCAAGGAAACCAAGGACGTCGACATCTACGCTGACGATTGATTCCTGAAACGACAGCCTGTGGTTCTGCCTGATTCCCGGCAGAACCACCGAACAGTTTTTTTAGACCCCCGCGTTGTCGGGGGTTTTTTTCTGGAGAAACAGCATGTGGAAAATTGCACTCGCATTCGTGGCCTTTGCCGTTCTGGCCATCTTCATCCTGAGCAAGGGCGGAGATATTGACATGGGGGGCGAAAAGCATGGCACCGAGGTCACGCATGAAGCCCCGTCGCCGGCATTGGCCGCTTCAGCCGCCGCATCTGCGCCTGCACGTTAGTCCGCCCTTCGCACGGTACCAGTGTCATGATTTATGCCAAGACCGAGGCCGGGCAACAGGCCTTGAAAGACAGGTCCCTGCTGACGCTTCGACAGCGCTCGGCCTTCATCCTGTTTGACGGCAAGCGTTCCGTCCAGCAGGTGCTGGAGGCGACTGCAGGCCTCGGGGTCACGCCGGAGGAGCTGGTGCAACTGGTGGAGCTGGGCTTTCTCACGCCCAGCCAGCAATCCGTCGACAAGGCTGCGGCAGCCACCGCGCATGCGGCTGCCGTGGTTGCCAGGCAGGAGGACAGCGACGCCAGCAATGACCGCTACAAAAAGGCCTACCCCATTGCCGCACAGTTGACGGGGGCGCTGGGGCTCAGGGGTTTCAGGTTGAACCTGGCCGTCGAAGGTGCGGCGGATGTCGATGCCCTGCTTGCACTGCTTCCCAAAATCAGGGAAGCCGTGGGGGCCGGCAAGTGCAGTGAGCTGGAACAGGCCCTCAAGGGCTGAGGACCCCCGAGAGGTTCTAGCGCATGAACTTGCCGTCTGTGCCGATGATGGACAGGTCGGCGAAGTCCAGTCCGGTGTGGTCTTCAGGCGAATAGCTCACCTCGAGCCCGCCCAGATCGAGTTTGCGTATGCCTTCCAGCGCAGCCTGGATTTTTTCGCGGGTGGGTTTGGGGCCGGCACGGCGCAGTCCTTCGACCAGGACCTTGGCGGCGGCAAACCCTTCGAGCATGGCCGGGCTGATGTCGCCGGCGCCTTTGGCCTTGGCCATTTCCTGGGCTTCCTTGACCATGCCAAAGGCAATGGAACGTTCATAAGGGAAGACCTGGGTCACGATCACGCCGCGGGCGTTGTCGCCCAGGCTTTTGATGAAACCGCCGGATGCGTTGTTGGACAGCGTGACGATCTGTGCCGCGGAGCCGGCGGTCCGGAACGCCTTGGTGCCATCGACCACGGCCTGGCCGGACGCCACCATGATGACGGCTTGTGTATTGGTCTGGACAATCTTGGGGGCGATGGGGCCGAAATCCGGCTTGCTGCGGTTGAATTTTTCCAGAACGGAAGGCTGGAGCTTGGCCGCGACCAGGCCTTTTTGCGCGCCTGCCACGCCGTCTGCGCCGAAGCTGTCGTCGGCATAAACAATCGCGATGCGCGTGATGCCCATGGAGCTCAGGTGGGAGACGGCTTTTTCGGCCTCACGCTGGTAGGTGGCGCGCACGTTGAACACATGCTTTTTGACCGGCAGGTGCAACACCATGGCGCCGGTGGACGGGCCCACCAGCGGAACCCCGTGTTTCTCCAGGTGCGGGAGGATGGCTTCCGTGTGAGGCGTTCCGCGCGTGAGGAACAGGGCGACCACGTTTTGCTCTTCGATCAGCTTGCGGGCATTTTCACCTGCCTGCTTGGGGTCGAATTTGTCGTCGAGCGAGATCAGTTCAATTTTCTGCCCGTTGACACCCCCTTTGGCATTGATGGTGTCGATGTAAAGCTTGGCGCCATCCGTGGTTTCTTTCACGCCGGCACCCACGGGGCCGGTAAAGCCGGCGGTTTGCCCGATCAGGATTTGTGCCTGGCTGGCATGGCTCAGCGCAACCATGGCAATGGCGGCGCACCATAAACTCAGTTTCTTCATCTTCTGTCCTTGGCTATTCGGTTGACGTCAGCTAGTTAACCATAAAAGCGGAAAAACGAGGAGATGAAAAGCCATCATTGCGCTGCAAATCCGGGGTCAAAGCAGTTTTAACCCCACACCTTCGCCTGCTTTGCGGCTTGCCTAGAATGTTTGACCTACAAGAAAGCAAACCACCCATGTCCCAGGGAACCATCCGCATTCGCGGCGCACGTCAGCACAACCTCAAAAACATTGACCTGGATATCCGCACGGGTGAGATGACGGTGGTCACCGGGCCCAGCGGCTCGGGCAAATCCTCGCTGGTCTTTGACACCCTGTTTGCCGAGGGCCAGCGCCGCTACGTCGAGACCTTCTCCGCCTATGCGCGGCAGTTCCTGGACCGCATGGACAAGCCGGCCGTCGACAAGGTCGAGGGTGTTCCGCCCGCGATTGCGATCGACCAGACCAATCCGGTGCGCAGTTCGCGTTCGACGGTGGGCACGATGACGGAGCTCAACGACCATTTAAAACTTTTGTATGCACGCGCTGCACAGCTATTCGACAAAAAAACGGCCCAGGCGGTACGCCATGACACGCCGGAGTCGATTTACGCCGAGCTGATGGCGCGCACGGCTTCTACCGATCCGAGGGTGGTCATGACCTTCCCGGTCGAGCTGCCCGGCAACACCAGTGCCGATGAGGTGACGCAGTGGCTGTCGGCCAGCGGTTTCACGCGCGTGCATGCCGAGCGTGATGTGGCGACGCCGGCAGGGCCGCACAAGCTGCTGGATGTGGTGGCCGACCGCTTTCGCATCCAGGCAGCGGAAAAGGCCCGCGTGATCGAGGCCATCGAGCTGGCACTCAAGCGTGGCGGCCGCCTCAATGTGTATGTGCAGCCGGCAGAAGAGGGCGCTGTGGAGGAGATGTGGCGCTTTTCCACCGGTTTGCATTGCCCCGACAGCGACCTGCGTTATGCAGAGCCGACGCCTTCGCTGTTTTCCTTCAATTCGGCCATGGGCGCCTGCGAAACCTGCCGCGGTTTTGGCCGCGTGATCGGGGTTGACTACGGCCTGGTGATTCCGAACGACAAGCTGACCCTGCGCTCCGGCGCGATCAAGACCCTGCAGACGCCAGCCTGGGCCGAAAACCAGGACGACCTGATGCGCCACGCAGAAGCCGCAGGCATTCCGCGCGACACCCCCTGGTACAAACTCACGCCGGCGCAGCAGCATTGGGTGATCCACGGCACACCTGGTTACAAGGACGGGCAGTGGAAGAAGCATTGGTACGGCATCAAGCGCTTTTTTGCCTACCTGGAGACCAAGGCCTACAAGATGCACATTCGGGTGCTGCTGTCCAAGTACCGCAGCTACACGCCGTGCGAAACCTGCGGTGGGGCGCGCCTGAAACTCGAGGCGCTGCTCTGGCGACTGGGCTCGAAGGAAGCGGCCGACGCCGTGCTGCCGCCGGGCAAACGCTTCATGCCGGTTGGCGTGGACTGGACCCGTGCCCAGCTCGAAGCCTTGCCTGGCCTGAGCCTGCATGACCTGATGCAGCTGCCGATCGACCGGCTGCGCGAATTTTTCAACGGACTGGCACCGGCCGCGCTGCAGGACGGCAGTGTGCCCGATGCCGAATTCAAGGCGCTCAAGTCGCTGTTCGAGGAAATCCACACCCGGCTCAAATACCTCTGCGATGTCGGTATCGGCTACCTGACGCTGGACCGGCAAAGCCGCACCTTGTCCGGCGGCGAGGTGCAGCGCATCAACTTGACGACGGCGTTGGGCACCTCGCTGGTCAACACCCTGTTTGTGTTGGACGAGCCCTCGATCGGCCTGCATCCGCGCGACATGAACCGCATCACCCAGGCCATGCACCGGCTGCGCGACGCCGGCAACACGCTGGTGGTGGTCGAGCACGACCCGGCGGTGATGTTGGCCGCCGACCGAATGATCGACATGGGCCCGGGCCCTGGCGAGAAGGGTGGTCAGATCGTTTTCGACGGCACGCCGGAAGACCTCAAACACGCCGACACGCTGACCGGCGCCTACCTTGGCTCGCGCAAGCAGGTGGGCATGGGCTTCAAGCGGCCGGTGACTGACAGCACACCTCGCCTCATTCTGGAAGGCGCGCGTGACCACAACCTGAAGAACCTCACGGTGGAATTCCCGTTGCAGCGCCTGGTCTGTGTCACGGGTGTCAGTGGTTCCGGCAAATCGACCCTGATGCAGGACATCCTGGCGCCGGCGCTGCTGCGCCAGTTCGGCAAGGCCACGGAAACGCCCGGCCTGCATGACCGCCTGATGGGTGCGGACTACCTGACCGACGTGGTGTTCGTGGACCAGTCGCCGATCGGCAAGACCGCGCGTTCCAACCCTGCCAGTTATGTCGGTGCCTGGGACGCGGTACGCGAGCTGTTTGCGCAGGCGCCGCTGGCCCGGCAGCGCAGCTACACCTCGTCCAAGTTCAGCTTCAACAACGGCGACGGGCGCTGCCCGACCTGCGGCGGCTCGGGTTTTGAACATGTGGAAATGCAGTTTCTCAGCGATGTCTATTTGCGCTGCCCGGACTGCGACGGCAAGCGTTACCGCCCCGAGATCCTGGAAGTCACCATCGAGCGCAAGGCCATCGGCGATGTGCATCCGCGCCTGATGAATGTGTCCGACGTGCTGGACCTGACGGTCAGCGAAGCCAGCCAGCTGTTTGCGCAGGACCGCGAAGTCATTCGCGCGCTGCAGCCCATCGTCGATGTCGGCCTGGAATATGTGAAGCTGGGCCAGCCCGTGCCCACGCTGTCGGGCGGCGAGGCGCAGCGCCTGAAGCTTGCCGGCTTCCTGGCTGGCGCATCGAAAACCGCGAGCGCCAGCCGCCAGCCGCTGGCGATCAAGAACATCAACCGCGGCACGCTGTTCCTGTTCGACGAGCCGACCACCGGGTTGCATTTCGACGACATCGCCAAGCTGATGCGCGCCTTGCGCAAGCTGCTGGACATTGGCCATTCGCTGATCATCATCGAGCACAACCTCGACGTGATCCGCTCGGCCGACTGGCTGATCGACCTGGGCCCCGAAGGCGGCGAAGCCGGCGGATTGCTGGTGGCCCAGGGCACACCCGAAGAGGTGCGCCAGCACCCGAGCTCGCACACCGCACTGGCGCTGCGCGAGTACGAGCAGGCCATGGGCAAGGTGCATGGTGTGGAGGAGGCGCGGCCCAAGGCCTGGAGTACCAAACCGGCCTTCTCCAACCTGATCCAGATCGTCAACGCCAAGGAGCACAACCTCAAAAGCCTGTCGGTCAACATTCCGCGCGGCCAGTTCAATGTGGTGACCGGTGTGTCGGGCTCCGGCAAGTCCACACTGGCTTTTGACATCCTGTTCAACGAAGGCCAGCGGCGCTACCTGGAATCGCTCAACGCCTATGCGCGCAGCATCGTGCAGCCGGCGGGCCGGCCCGAGGTGGATGCGGTTTATGGCATCCCGCCGACCGTGGCCATCGAGCAGCGCCTCTCGCGCGGCGGGCGCAAATCCACCGTCGGCACGACCACCGAGGTCTGGCACTTTTTGCGCTTGCTCTACGTCAAGCTGGGTATCCAGCACTGCACCAAAGACGGTGCGGCCGTCATGCCGCAAAGCGCTGAAAGTATTGCCGCGCAACTGCTCAAGGCACACCGCGGCCAGCACATCGGCCTGCTGGCGCCGCTGGTGATCAACCGCAAGGGTGTCTACACCGAGCTGGCCGACTGGGCGCGGCCGCGCGGCTACACGCATCTGCGGATTGACGGCGAATTCCTGCCGACCACGAATTTCCCGCGCATCGACCGCTTCAAGGAACACACGATCGAGCTGCCGATTGCCGACATCCACGTGACACCCGAGAACGAAGCCGCACTGCGTCAGGCGCTCGCCACGGCGCTGCAGCATGGCAAGGGGGTGGTGCATGTGCTGGCGCCGCTGGACGGCTTGCGCGGCGCGATGATGGCCGGTGTCTCCACGAAGCAGATCGGCAGGCTGCAGGCCTCGTCCACGCAGCGTGCCTGCCCGGTGTGCGCCACGTCCTACCCCGAACTGGACCCGCGCCTGTTCAGCTACAACAGCAAACACGGCTGGTGCCCGGATTGTGTCGGCACCGGTGTCAAGCTCACCAAAGAGCAGCGCAAGGTGTTTGACGACTCCGTGCGCGACGACGACAACAAGGGCCGCGAGCAGAGTTTTGCCGAGCCAGAGGCCGAAGACGTGGTGGATGCCGCCTGTCCGACCTGCCGGGGGACGCGACTGAATGCCCAGGCGCGTGCGGTGAAGTTCGCCGGCGTGGGCATTGCCGACATCGCTGCGCTATCGGTGACCGACGTGCGCGCCTGGGTCGAGCAGCTGGCACTGTCCGGGCGTGAAGCCGGCATTGCCCGTGACCTGGTCCCCGAGATCAAGAGCCGGCTCGAGTTCCTCGAGGATGTCGGCCTGGGTTACCTGACGCTGGACCGCGGCGCACCCACGCTCTCGGGCGGCGAGGCGCAGCGCATCCGGCTGGCCGCGCAGCTGGGTTCGAACCTGCAGGGCGTCTGTTATGTGCTGGACGAGCCGACCATCGGCCTGCACCCGCGCGACAACCAGATTTTGCTGCGTGCCCTGGGCAAACTCAGCGAGCGCGGCAACACGCTGGTGGTGGTCGAGCATGACGAGGACACGATTCGCCGCGCCGACAACATCATCGACATCGGCCCCGGCGCCGGCAAACGCGGTGGGCGGCTGGTCGGGCAGGGCACGGCGGCGCACCTGGCCACCTTGCCCGATTCGCTGACCGGGCGTTACCTGGCCAACCCGCTGATTCACCCGCTGCAGCTTCGCCGCGAGACACGCACAGGCACTGCGCCGGTCGCCGCCGTGCTGGTGTTGCCCGTTGCAGCAGGCGCCAAACCGGTGAGCAAGCAGAAGGCTGCCGCCTTGAAGGCGCAGGCCCTGAAAGCGGCCGCCGCGAGCGCCAGTGCGCTGCACAACGCAGCGCCGGCAGCCGCCGGGCCTTTCACCTCCTGGCTGAACGTGGTGGGTGCCGACCTGCACAACCTCAAGAAGGTGTCCGTCACCGTGCCGCTGTACCGCCTGGTCGCGGTCACGGGTGTGTCCGGTTCGGGTAAATCGACGCTGGCGCGCGACGTGCTGCTGGCCAACGTGCAGGCGGGTGTGGCGCAACGCTCCACCAAGGCCGGGCGCGACGCCGACAACGCCGGCAAACACCCGGCCTGGACCGGCTGTGACTACATCGCGGGTTATGAGGTGGTTGACCGCGTGCTGGAAGTCGACCAGACGCCTATCGGCAAGACGCCGCGCTCCTGCCCGGCCACCTACATCGGCTTCTGGGACACGGTGCGCAAGCTGTTTGCCGACACGCTGGAAGCCAAGGCACGCGGCTATGGCGCCGGGCGCTTCAGCTTCAACACCGGCGAAGGCCGCTGCCCGACCTGCGAGGGCGCGGGCGTACGTACCATCGGCATGAGCTTCTTGCCCGACGTGAAGGTGCTCTGCGAAACCTGCCACGGTGCGCGTTTCAACCCCGAAACCCAAGCTGTCACCTGGCGCGGCAAAAACATCGGCGACGTGCTGACCATGGAAGTGGACGAAGCTGTCGAGTTCTTCGCCTCCATGCCGGCCATTGCGCATCCGCTGCAGCTGCTCAAAGACGTGGGCCTGGGTTACCTGACCCTGGGCCAGCCATCGCCGACGCTGTCGGGCGGCGAGGCGCAGCGCATCAAGCTGGTGACCGAGCTGTCCAAGGTGCGCGACGACATCACGCGGCGCGGCCAGAAGGCGCCGCACACCCTGTATGTGCTGGACGAACCCACGGTGGGCCTGCACATGGCCGACGTGGAAAAACTCATTCACGTGCTGCACCGCCTGGTCAACGGCGGCCACAGTGTGGTGGTGATCGAACACGACCTCGATGTCATTGCCGAGGCTGACTGGGTGATTGACCTTGGCCCCGATGGCGGCAACGCCGGCGGCCGGGTGGTCGCCTCCACCACGCCGGAGCAGGTGGTCAAGCTGGGCACCGCAACCGGAAAGGCGCTGAAGGGCGTTTTGAGCCGGGTTGGCGTCAGTGGCGTGCTATCGAATCAGTAGCTGCTTGCGCCCGTAAAATAAGGGCTGGGTGCCGATTTGGCTTTAAATTTTTGTTGCAATGGCCGCTGGGGGCCGCTGAAACACATTCAGCGGGAGCGCGCCGCCAGCAGCGCGGCTGCCACTTCGGCAAAACCTGCGCCGCGCTCCCCTTCGGTGATGTAGCGCGGCTTGTGGCTCAGTTCCGCTTCAAAGCGGCGGATGTTGGCCACGCCCACCGAATGCGGAAAGGCCTCGAACATCAGCTGGTCGTTGGTCGAGTCGCCGACATAGACCCAGCGGTCCATTTCGCTGTCCAGGTCGCGGCCGAACAATTCACGGACGATCCAGCGAGCGCCTTCGAGCTTGTTGTGCGCGCCGAACCAGCCGTTGATGTGGATGGAGCTCACCGTGGCGTTCATGCCCTCGCTCTGCATGATCTGCACGGCGTGGGCGATGCTCTCCGGCGGCAGGTGCACAAACTCGCTGTGGTCGATGGCGATGTCGGTTTCGCGTCCTGGGCTGTCTTCGGACAACACGGCGCCGGGCACTTCACGCACCACGCGACC
This sequence comes from Polaromonas sp., assembly GCF_049790275.1. GTDB lineage: Bacteria > Pseudomonadota > Gammaproteobacteria > Burkholderiales > Burkholderiaceae_C > Polaromonas. The sequence continues at coordinate 16,087 of NZ_JBAQYR010000021.1, read as the reverse complement.
GGCCACCTGCTGCATGCGGGCATAGTTCGCGGCGCGTGTCGGCGCATCCTGTTGATATAGTTTTGATAGCGCCTTGCGACCGCCGTATAAGGGTTGGAGGCCATTTTCATCAGAAAGAAGCGCGACGGCACCGTTTTCAGCCACGATGGCATCCACCGGCCAGCTCAGCGCAAAAGGCTCGCTCCAGCCGACCGGCCGGCCGGTGATGGGAATCACGTGCAGGCCGGCGGCCTTGAGGTCGCCAAGGGCCTGCAGCGCATCGGGCGTGATGGCACCTTCGGTGGTCAGGGTGTCGTCGATGTCGGTGAAAACGCCGAAGATCTGGGCACGCTCATTGGCGAGCCAGCGGGTAAGTGGGTGCATCGGCGTCCTGATGGGCGATATTGTTCGTTGGATCTCAGCCGCGCAGCCAATACCAGGAGATCAGTCCCACGCCGGCGATACCGGCCAGCAGCCAACCAGACCAGTTCGGGCCTTGCTGGCCCGGAGGAAGATGGCCTTCCTGCCTGGGCGAGGGACGCATTTCTGTCCCATGGATCGTTTCGGTGGGTGGCGCGAAATCCGGGTCTTCGACAAGTCCGGTGGACTGTATGGGGAGCGGGTTGTCCAGTTGCTCCAGGAGCGAGCGCCAGTCCAGTGCCTCGCGCGCAATAGTCGGGGTCAGGCAAATTGCGCTGCCCGGGTCATAGATAGCGACATCGCCGGTCTGGACTGCGGTGGCGGCGAGCTCGACTACCAGGGCATAGAGCATCGCCATTTTGTGCCGGGGAATGGTGGCTACATCGAGCTCCATCAGATGCACAAGGCCGTCGGGCTTCAGGGCGGGGGGAACCAGCTGGCCATCTTGCGCCAGCAACGCCGATACGTCCTGGCGAATTTTCCTTGCTGCATCGCCAGAATCAAAACGCAGGATATAAGTCTCGGCCGGCGGCCTGGCAAGAACACCACTGGCCTGGTACTCGGGGTGAACGATGGGGTCTGGCTGCCAATGCACCTCCAGTCCGTTGCGCTCATTGTTCTTAGAAAGCTTGACTTCGAAATCTGACGCTTCCATGGCAGCTTCCGCTGCACGCAGGTCAAAGCTGTCGAGGGCTTCTGTGAACAGATAGAGACAAATGGTCCTGGGTTCTTGCATGGTGAAATTTTCTCACGAGTACTGCAGCAGAAGGGCGGGCCTTTGCCTCGCGGACCGAGGTTGGCTACAATAGCGGCTTCCTGAGGAGCGTTGCAACCCACGACATGTGGTCTAGGCTCAGGACTTTCATCTGCAACCACGCTCACCCGCATGTGCTCTCAAAGCCGGGTGAGACAACAGACTCCCCGCCGATTTGAAGCCATGCGGCCGTGGCTATTTTGCCGAATTGAACCCTTGATTTTGGAGATACCCCATGAACGCCGTATTGAAACCCGCTGCTGCCGACCACGTGATTGCCGACATTTCGCTTGCCGCCTGGGGCCGCAAGGAACTGAACATTGCCCAGACCGAAATGCCCGGCCTGATGGCCATTCGTGAAGAGTTTGCCAAGGCGCAGCCGCTGAAGGGCGCGCGCATCACCGGCTCGCTGCACATGACCATCCAGACCGGCGTGCTGATCGAGACGCTGCAAGCCCTGGGTGCCGACGTGCGCTGGGCATCGTGCAACATCTTCTCCACGCAGGACCACGCCGCCGCAGCCATCGCTGCCGCCGGCACGCCTGTGTTCGCCATCAAGGGCGAAACCCTGGCCGACTACTGGGACTACACCCACCGCATCTTCGAATTCAGTGGCGCCAAAGGCACGCCCGAAGAAGGCCCGAACATGATCCTGGACGACGGCGGCGACGCAACGCTGCTGATGCACCTGGGCACCAAGGCCGAAAAAGACGCCAGCCTGATCTCCAAGCCCGGCAGCGAAGAAGAAATCTGCCTGTTCAACTCGATCAAGGCCAAGCTCGCCATTGACCCGACCTGGTACAGCCGCCGCCTGAAAAACATCGTCGGTGTGACCGAAGAAACCACCACCGGCGTGCTGCGCCTGAACGAAATGTCCGCCAAGGGCACGCTGGCCCTGCGCGCCATCAACGTCAATGACTCGGTGACCAAGTCCAAGTTCGACAACCTCTACGGCTGCCGCGAATCACTGGTTGACGCCATCAAGCGCGCCACCGACGTGATGGTCGCCGGCAAGGTGGCCTGTGTGGCCGGTTACGGCGACGTGGGCAAGGGCTCGGCCCAGGCCCTGCGTGCACTGAGCGCACAAGTGTGGGTGACCGAGATCGACCCCATCAACGCCCTGCAGGCCGCGATGGAAGGCTACAAGGTCGTGACCATGGAATACGCTGCCGACAAGGCCGACATTTTTGTGTCCGCCACCGGCAACAAGAACGTCATCACCTATGACCACATGGCCAACATGAAAGACCAGGCCATCGTCTGCAACATCGGCCACTTCGACAACGAAATCGACGTTGCTTCGCTCGAAAAATGCACCTGGGAAGAGATCAAGCCGCAGGTTGACCACGTGATTTTCCCGGACGGCAAACGCATCATCCTGCTGGCCAAGGGCCGCCTGGTGAACCTCGGCTGCGGCACCGGCCACCCGAGCTTCGTGATGTCGTCCAGCTTCGCAAACCAGACCATTGCGCAGATCGAACTGTTCACCAAACAGGCTGATTACCAAGTGGGCAAGGTCTATGTGCTGCCGAAACACCTCGACGAAAAAGTGGCGCGCCTGCACCTGAAGAAGGTCGGCGCGATGCTGAGCGAACTCAGCGATGAGCAGGCTGCGTACATCGGTGTCAGTAAGGCTGGCCCCTACAAGGCCAATACCTACCGCTATTGATTCGGGCTACTGCGCGACCCGATCTCGGCGTTGCGGGTCCCGATCAGGCAATCCTCATGCACCTGAAGTGCATTCCGGTTGCCTGCCACCCGCGCCTTGATATCGGGGCGCTCGCTACGCCCTTGCGGCTGCAGGAGATTCATGCGCGCTGACTTATTCCTCGTCGAACACGGCCACGCCGCCACCCGGTCCCAGGCCCAGCGCCTGATTGCTTCGGGTGTGCAGTGGCGCGCCGAGGAAAGCGCACCGTGGAAAAAAGTGGCCAAGAACGGCGACGAAATTCCTGAGGACGCCGAGCTGCAGATTCTGGACACCACCGAAGCGAAGTACATCTCGCGCGGCGGGCTCAAGCTGGAAGGCGCACTTAAAAGCACCGGCCTCAGTGTGGCCGGCCTGCGCTGCCTGGACATCGGCCAATCGACCGGCGGTTTCACCGACTGCCTGCTGCAGCAGGGCGCTGTGCAGGTGGTGGGCGTGGACGTGGGCCACGGCCAGCTGCATCCCAGCCTGCGCGATGACCCGCGCGTGGTCTGCATCGAGGGGCTCAATGCCCGCTCCATGACGGCTGACGACCTGGTAGCGGGCCACGCCCACGAGACGAGCGATGACGCATTTGACGATGAGGCATTCGACGACGAAGAAGAAGGCGAGGCCATCGAGGCCGGTTTCGACTTCCTGACCGGCGACCTGTCGTTCATCTCCCTCACGTTGGTGCTGCCGGCCGTGGTGCGCCTGCTCAAGCCTGGTGGCAACCTGCTGATGCTGGTCAAACCCCAGTTCGAACTGCAGCCCGGCCAGATCGGCAAGGGCGGCATTGTGCGCGATGCCGTGCATTTCGAATTTGTGGAAAAGCGTTTGCGCGATGCCTGCGCTGCCCTGGGGCTGGACGTGAAAGCCTGGCTGGCATCGCCGATTGAAGGCGGCGACGGCAACCGCGAATTTTTCATCCATGCGGTCAAAGGCCATGACAATGCCGGTGAGGCGCAGCCACTGCCCGCCGCACCGCAGCGCAAGGCGCCCAAACGCCTGCCGCGTGCGGCCATGCGTGAGCCGCATGAAGACCCGGAAGCCGCCCACGCCGGCCAGCCCGGCCCGGCACGCGGCAAGCGCCGCGACAAGAAAACCGACAAGGATTGAGGTTGGCAATGAATTTCCCCATCAGCTTTGAATTTTTCCCGCCCAAAACGCCTGAAGGCGCCGACAAGCTGCGCCTGGCGCGCAAGGCGCTGTACGCGTACAAGCCCGAGTTCTGCTCCGTCACCTTCGGGGCCGGCGGCTCCACGCAGGACGGCACTTTCGGCACCGTTGGCGAGATCCTGAAAGAGGGCGTTGACGCGGCCTGTCATTTCTCATGCGTGGGCGCGACCAAGGCGACGGTGCGCCAGCAGCTCGCTGCCCTGCAGGCCATGGGCGTGAAGCGCCTGGTGGCCTTGCGCGGCGACCTGCCCAGCGGCTACGGCGCCGGCGGCGAGTTCCATTACGCGAGCGACCTGGTGGCTTTCATCCGTGAATTCACGGGTGATGCTTTCCACATCGAAGTGGCGGCCTATCCCGAGATCCACCCGCAGGCCAAATCGGCCGATGCCGACCTGCAGGCGTTTGCCGCCAAGGTCCGGGCCGGTGCCAACTCGGCCATCACCCAGTATTTTTTCAACGCAGACGCTTACTTCCGTTTTGTCGATGACGCGAAGAAGATGGGCCTCGACGTGCCTGTTGTGCCCGGCATCATGCCCATCATCAGCTCCACGCAGCTGATGCGGTTTTCCGATGCCTGCGGCGCGGAAATCCCGCGCTGGATCCGCTTGCGCCTGCAAGGCTTTGGCGACGACCTCGCTTCCATCAAGAGTTTTGGCCTGGACGTGGTGACCGACCTGTGCGAGCAGCTGCGCAGCGCCGGTGTGCCCGGCATTCATTTCTACACCATGAATCAATCTCAGGCGACGGTGGAAATCTGCAAGCGGCTTGGGAGCTGAATGTGGTGCTGATCCACCTGCGCTGGGCTATCCCCGCAAGCGGGGCCCCACGCTTCGGTGTCTCACCATGAACCAATCCGGAGCCACGACTGAAATCTTGAAGCGGCTTGGGAGCTGAATGTGCGTCGCTTGCAGAAGGCCTGACATTGGGCGGCACCATGCGTAAAGGCGTACTCCGGACCCTGATCACGACCAGCCTGTTGGTGCTGTCATCAGGCTGCACAACGCCACCTGCGTCCGACACCACGCCTTCACCAGCCCCCGGTGCTGCCCGACCGGCTGCCAGGCCACCCGCTGAGGCAGGTGGCACGACCGAACCTCCTCCCGTTGCCGTGCCGTTGCTGCCGGCCGATGCGGCGCTCAGGGAGTTCGAGCGGGGCAAAGCCTCCTGGTATGGCTCGCGCTTCAACGGACGCCGTACCGCCAGTGGTGAGCGCTACAACATGCATGAACTGACGGCGGCGCACAAGACGCTGCCTTTCGGGACACTGGTGCGTGTGCGCAGCCTGGTCAACGGCAAGGAGGTGGACGTGCGCATCACCGACCGCGGACCCTTCAGCCGCGGCCGCGTGATCGACCTGAGCCGCGCGGCAGCCGAGGCGCTGGGCATGCTGGGCCTGGGCGTGAAGGACGTGCTGCTGCTGGTGCCGGCGTCCACGCCGCCTTGACCGAAACGCCGCCTTCACCGGCCCGCTGAAACAGTCGCCCAGGGGGATGGAACGGCGAGGACGCGTTTCATGCATCAAATCAGCTTCCAGCCCTTATAGGGCGGGCGCAAGCAGCTCCTGAATACATAGCAATTTCATGGTGATGCAGAAGGCAGCACCATGCGAAAGCTGAAACCATGGCGCTCAAAATCCAGCGAGTCGTAAAACGCATGTGCCTTATCGCGTTTGAGGTTGGATGACAGCGCAAGCTTGTAACAACCGCATTCGGCGGCCAGCGCCATGGCATGGCGCATCATCGCCTTGCCGATGCCCTGGCCATGCGCAGCGGGGTCCACCGCCACGTCTTCAACCACCGCCGATGGCGCACCCAGGTGGCCGAGGTTGTCCATGATGAGCAAGGCAAAGGTGCCGGCCACGCGCTTCTCCACCAGGGCGACATAGAGTGTGTAGTTGGGGTAACTTGCCATGCGCTCCCAGATACAGGTGGCGTCCGGCAGGGCAAGAACATCGCCGTCGTCAATGTCGGGCTGGGCGTAGAGGCGCAGCACAGCAGGCAGATCGGACTCGAGGGCGGGGCGCAGGGTCAGCGAATTGTTCATGGCTGCACTTTTCATGGACAGCATGTCGGTGAGATGACAAGTCCACGCCCTTGCCGTGAAAACCCGCTATCGTGGCGTGTCACGGGAGATAAACATGAAACTTCGCGGCTGGGTTGTTTTGTTCGTCGGGTTGGCAGCGCTGCCCTTTGCTGTGCTTGCGCAGGAAAAATTGAATGCGCCACAGGAGCGCGGGAATCACTTCAACGATCCTTTCCTGCAAGTGACCTCCGCCATGTCCGGCTGCCCCGTGCCCGAAGGCCCGATGTTCACGCAGCAACAGGTGCGCGCCGAGGCGCATGTGCGGGCCCAGCACGGCGGCAGCTGCTTCCGCTCGGGCCGCTGCCGCCTGCCCAACTCCTACCTCTACGACAGGGAGATCATTCCCCGCATGGTCAGCTACCTGCAGCAGGACGGGCGCTTCAACAACACCAGCGTCTGGGTGCTCGGCGAGCGGCGGCTGGTGACGCTCATGGGCTGTGTGCAGACGCAGGAACAGGCCAGGGCGATGGAACAGGCCGTCATGCTGGTCGATGACGTCATGGGCGTGGTCAACTACCTGAGCGTGGGCACCACCGCCAAGCCGAAATACGGCGTCGCGCCGGTGGAGCCCAAGCCGGCCCGGTGAACGGCTTCAGTCGTTGGTGTCCCGCGCCTGGAACTCGATGCCCCCGATGTAGGGGTACAGCAGGTTGTAGAGCCAGCACCCGATCACCACCGACAGGTAGCCGATCACCAGGTACATGACGGGAAACGCCAGAACCGCCAGCGCCGGCATGCCCATGCCCCGGGGCGTGAAAGCAGAGGCGATCAGCATGAAGGGAACCACGAAGACCAGGGAACTCACAGCCATGAGCACCGCAAAAACCTTGGCGTTCTGGTGCGGGGAAAAGCGTTCGATCTGTTTTTTCATGATGCGGCGCCTCCGTACGCCTGGGGTTGATCAAGGGAAAGGGCACTCCAACGGGATGCCGCCAGAGATTGTGCCTGCCGGAAGCAGTGCCAGGCCGGTCCTGCCGCGAAACAATTGTCGATCCTGTCTGCTATGTTTGTGATAGCTGCCGGCACCCGCTGGCAAAGGGCTGTGGTCGGATTTTGTATAAGGAATTCTGCCTTTTTCATGACCTGCCCAAAAGGATGCGGGGAATGCGAATAGCCGGTCGCCAGCAGAAAAATCTTTAACTTACTAGAATTTCAGTAATTCCTGAAATTTCAGTAAATGACTGCCATGAACCTCACCCCTCTGACCCAGCGTTTTGTCCTGCACTTCGGGGAAATGGGCAGCCGCTGGGGCATCAACCGCACGGTGGGGCAGATTTACGCGCTTCTGTACGTGTCGCCGCGTGCCCTCAATGCAGACGACATTGGCGAGGCGCTGGCGTTTTCGCGCTCGAATGTCAGCATGGGCCTGAAGGAGCTGCAGTCCTGGAACCTGGTGCGCCTGCAGCACCTGCCCAACGACCGGCGCGAGTATTTCCAGGCCCCGGAAGACGTATGGGCAATCTTCCGCACGCTGGCCGAAGAGCGACGCAAGCGCGAGATCGATCCCACCCTGTCCATGCTGCGCGATGCGTTGATAGAGCAGCCTTCGGCGCCTGATGACATCCACGCGCAGGCACGCATGAAGCAGATGCACGACCTGATCGAACTCATGACCGGCTGGCTGGCCGATGTGCAGAAGATGGATCCGGCCACGCTGGTCAAGCTGATGAAGATGGGGGCCAAGGTGCAGAAACTGCTGGAAGTGAAAGACAAGGTGGCCGGTTCGGTCAGGGCGGGTTTGACAGGGCGCCCGGCACCGGACACAGTGGAAGCGCAGCCTGCCAACACGCTTGACGACAACCGGAGCTGACGATGGATGGACTTGACGCATTCCTGCTGGCGCGCATTCAGTTTGCGGCCAACATCACCTTTCATATCCTGTTCCCGACCATCAGCATCGCGCTGGGCTGGGTGCTGCTGTTTTTCAAGCTGCGTTTTGTCAAAACCAAAAAGCAGCACTGGATGGACGCCTACCAGTTCTGGGTGAAGGTGTTTGCGCTGACCTTTGCGCTGGGCGTGGTCAGCGGCATCACCATGAGCTTCCAGTTCGGCACCAACTGGCCGGGCTACATGAACACCGTGGGCAACATCGCCGGGCCGCTGCTGGCCTATGAAGTGCTGACCGCGTTTTTCCTGGAAGCCACCATGCTGGGTGTGATGCTCTTCGGGCGCGAGCGGGTCAGTGAACGCGTGCACACACTGGCCACCTTCCTGGTGGCCGCCGGTACCACGCTCTCGGCGGTGTGGATCCTGGCGCTGAACTCCTGGATGCAGACGCCGGCCGGTTTTGAAATGATAGAGGGCAAGGCCCATGTGACGAGCTGGCTGGCGGTGATCTTCAACCCGTCGTTCCCTTACCGCCTCACGCACATGCTGCTGGCTTCGGGCCTGACGGTGTCTTTCCTGGTGGCGGGGCTGTCGGCCTACCGCTGGCTGAAGCAGGACCGCGGCGCCGACGTGCAGGCCGCCCTGCGCACGGGGGTGTACCTCGCAGCCTTCCTGATTCCGTTGCAGATCATTGCCGGCGACCTGCACGGGCTGAACACGCTGGAGCATCAGCCGGCCAAGATCGCCGCGATGGAAGGCATCTGGGAAACGCAGAAAGGCGCGCCCGCCGTCTTGTTTGCGCTGCCCAATGCAACAAGCCGCAGCAACGATCTTGAAATCTCCATTCCCAAATTCGCGTCGTTCTACCTCACCCACGACTGGAACGGCGAGATCAAGGGCCTCAACGATTTCGAAGGCAAACACCCGCCGGTGGCGCCGGTGTTCTGGGCCTTCCGCATCATGGTCGGCGTGGGGGTGCTGATGCTCCTGGTGAGCTGGCTCAGCGTCTGGCAGCTCAGGCCCTGGGCCCCCACGCTTGTCGCTTCGCGTACTACGCTGCCCCCCGGGGGGGCGCTGCGCCTGCGGGCCGGCGAAGCCGGACCCGCGGCCCCGGCTGGTGAAGACGGAGTCCCTGCGCTGGCCGTGCGGGAAATGAAGCCGTGGCTCCTGCGCGTGTTGGTGGGCATGACCTTCTCCGGCTGGGTGGCGCTGGTGGCTGGCTGGTACGTGACGGAAGTCGGGCGCCAGCCCTGGCTGGTGTCGGGTGTGCTGACTTCTGCTGACGCCGCTTCCCGGGTGCCGGCGGCACAGATCGGTCTGACGCTCACGCTTTACCTGCTGCTGTATGCCGTGCTGATCACCGCCTATGTGTCGGTGCTGTTCTACCTGGCGCGCAAGGCCCCGACCCCGCACGCGGACGTGCCGCTCGAAGCGGCGCAGCCGCTGGAGCAGCAGCTCAATCCCGTCAACTACCCGGAAAAGGAGGGGCATCCGAATGTATGACTTCATTCCCGACCTGAGCCAGCCTGCCGGCTGGATGCCGATTGTCTTCATGGGTGTGATGGGGCTGGCCATGCTGGCCTATGTGGTCCTGGACGGCTATGACCTGGGGGTGGGCGTGCTCATGCGGCGCGCCAGCGAGGACGACAAGGACACCATGATCGCCAGCATCGGCCCTTTCTGGGATGCCAATGAAACCTGGCTGGTGCTGGGCATCGGCATCCTGCTGACGGTATTTCCGCTGGCGCATGGCGAAATCCTGGGCGCGCTTTACCTGCCGGTGGCGCTGATGCTGGTCGGTCTGACGTTGCGCGGCGTGGCCTTCGACTTTCGTGTCAAGGCGCGGGCGCGGCACAAGCCGGCCTGGAACCGCGCTTTTTACGCCGGCTCGCTGCTGGCAAGCTGGAGCCAAGGCTACATGCTGGGCGCACTCATCACCGGTTTTGCCGGCGACATCTGGTCCATGCTCTTCAGCGCGGCCATCGGGCTGGCGCTGGTGGCCGCTTACTGCCTGCTGGGCGCGGGCTGGCTCATCATCAAGACCGAAGGCGCGCTGCAACTGCAGGCCGTCCAATGGGCGCGCGGGAGCCTGTGGTTCACCGCGGCGGGCATTGCAGCCATTTCGCTGGCGACGCCGCTGGTCAGCCAGTCCATTTTCGACAAGTGGTTTGCTTTTCCCTACATCGTGCTGCTGCTGCCGATTCCCCTGGCGACACTGATCCTGCTGCTGGTCATAGGCCGCAGCCTGCGCCGCCTGCCGGTGCGGCTGGCACAGGGCAACGAATACGGGGCCTGGGTGCCGTTCGGTGCCACAGTGGGTGTCTTCCTGCTCGCTTTTTACGGGCTGGCCTACAGCCTGTTCCCCTGGCTGGTGATCGACCGCATCCATCTCTGGCAGGGCACGACCTCGCCCGGCTCCATGGGGGTGATCCTCGCCGGTGCGCTGGTGGTGTTGCCCATGATTGTTGGTTATACAGTGTTTGCCTACCGCGTGTTCTGGGGCAAGAGCACAACGCTGAAGTATTAAGCCTTGACGAAAATAATCCCGGATGCGCCGGAACGGGAGGGATTGTATGATCGGCAGATTTCCCGCACGACTGCACCATCACCCGCCATGAGAGCACAGGCCAAATACAACGCATCACTTATGTCCGCTGCCAGTTTGTCAGACGCACAAAAGCGGGCCGCGGAAGAGAAATTCGTGGAGGTGCTGGAACACACTTTCGGCGGCGGCTCGGCCGTGCGGGGGGCCTATTGCGAATGGCTGGCTGCGCGCTCCCTGCTCGCCGAGAATCCCTTCGAGGTTAGCGCTCCCGAAGAACTGCAGGCCATCGCCCGCTGGGAACAAGCCGCCGAAGCAGCCACCCGCTCGGTGTTCCGTCAACTGAAAATTGGCGAGACCGGCGCATTTTTTGAACTCCACGTCTGGAATTCGAGAACCCACTGAGGCCACCATCCGTTGCGTGCTCGAAGCACGGAACAGGATGAAAACGGGTGTGGGAACAACATCCCCTTCAAGCAGGGGCCGCGGATCTGGCTTCGCCAGTCCGCAGGCGCAGCGGCCCCCTCGGGGGCAGCGCAGTACGCAAAGCGACAAGCGTGGGGGCCTTATTACCTACCGGTCATCGTAGCTGATGCTCACGCGCTCGCTCAGCGGCCGGGCCTGGCAGCTCAGCACAAAGCCTTTGTCCACTTCCCAGCTTTCCAGCGTGAAGTTCTTCTCCATGGCCACCTGTCCCTCGAGCACCTTGGCGCGGCAGGTGCAGCAGACGCCGCCCTTGCAGCTGTAGGGCAGGTCCAGCCCGGCGGCCAGCGCGACGTCAAGCACGCGTTCGTGTGCATGCATGCGCAATTCGTGCGCCTTGCCGTCAAGCTGCACCGACAGGCGGATGGCACCGGCGGAGCCGCTTTTCTTCAAGCCATTTTGACCTGTAGCCCTTGTTCCAATTGTGCTGGCAGCTCCTGAATTAATAGCAGCTGAAGGCTGCGCACTGGTGGTGAAGCGTTCGGCATGAATGCGTTCCCGCGGCACGCCGGCGGCCAGCAAAGCCTGCTCGCAGCCTTCAATCATGGCTTCGGGGCCGCAGACAAAAGTCTCGTCGATGCCGGCAGGCGGGATCAGGGTGGCCAGCAGTTCGCTGACCTTGGCCGCGTCCAGCCGGCCGTTGAACAGTTCAACTTCCTGCGACTGGCGTGAGAGCAGGTGAATCAGTGTCAGCCGTGCGGGATAGCGGTCTTTCAGGTCCTGCAGCGCTTCGTTGAACAAAATGCTGCCGGTGCGCTGGTTGCAGTAGACCAGCGTGAAGGTGGCCTCCGGCTCATCCGCCAGGGTGCTGGCAATGATGGACAGCAGCGGCGTGATGCCCGAGCCGGCCGCCCAGCCGACGCGGTGTACGCCGCCCTTTAGCCGGGGGGTGAAGCGGCCTTCCGGCGGCATCACCTCCAGCGTGTCGCCGGGCTGCAGCTGTGTGGCCCAGTTGGAGAAGACACCGCCTTCGACCGGCTTGATGCCGACTTCGATGTCATGGTCGGCGGCCAGGCGCTGCGTGCTGCTGCAGATCGAGTAGCTGCGGCGCACTGATTCGCCGCCTATCGTCGCTTTCAGCGTGAGGAACTGTCCCGGCGTGAAGCGGTACATGTCCTGTAACTCGGGCGGAATGGCGAAGCTGACGGCCACGGCCCCGGCCGCTTCTGGCGTGACGCGGGAAATATTGAGTGAATGGAAATAGGACATCGCAAGAATGGGTTTTCGGTTTGCTCTTTACCAGCCAGGGCCGCGGAACCGGCTTCGCCGGGCCGCAGGCGCAGCGGCCCCCTCGGGGGGCAGAGAGCTACACGGAGTGAGCGAACGTGGGGGCATCAATAACTTTTGAAATAGTCGAAGGGTTCCAGGCAGTCCAGGCACTTGTACAGCGCCTTGCAGGCGGTCGCGCCGAAGTGCGAGGTTTCGGTGGTGTTGGCCGAGCCGCACTGCGGACAGGCCACAGCCTCAGCCGCCTGATGCCGGGGCGCGAAGCGGATGACCTTGTCGCTGCCGAGCGTGGTGGTGTGCGGCGGCGCAATACCGTAGCTGCGCAGCTTGGCCTTGGCGGCCGCAGTCATCCAGTCGGTGGTCCAGGCCGGCGCGAGCTGGGTGGTGATGCGCGCAGTGAGCTGGTGCTGCGCCAGCGCGGCGCGAATGTCGTCCTCGATCTGCCCCATGGCCGGGCAGCCGCTGTAGGTCGGCGTGATGATGACCTCCACGCCATCGCTGACGTGGCGTACGTCACGCAGAATGCCGAGCTCGCGGATGGACACCACCGGGATCTCCGGGTCGGGCACGGCTTCGAGCACGTCCCAGACCTGTTGCAGGGTGTTCATCACCAGCGAGCGTCCGGATGGGCGCGTGCCAGGCTTTGCATCTCGGCCAGCAGCGGTGCCAGGTGGTCGCTGTGCTGGCCGTTCTTGCCCTGCGGCAAGTTGCTGCCAGGGGCCGGTCGCTGCAATCCGGCTTCCTGCAGGGCCTCGTTGACGAGATCGTCCCAGCGGCCTTGCAAGGTGGCGGAGTCCATGGCGAAATTTTCCGAGGCAGCTATCTTTTCGATAGCTGCCTGCGCCCAGAATTCGGCGGTGTAAGGCAATAAATGCTTCAAGGCGGCCTGGACCCGGGCGTGTGACTCGGCGGTGCCATCGCCCAGTCGGACCAGCCAGTCGCGCGAGTGGCGGAAGTGGTAACGCACTTCCTTGAACGACTTGCCCGCAATGGCTGCCAGCTGCGCGTCCTTTGATTTCTGCAAGGCTTCCCACAGCGGCAACATCAGCGCGCTGTAAAGGAAATTACGGACGATGGTCACTGCGTAATCGCGGCTGGAAGCATCGGACGCATGGGGGAGTTCGAGCAGCGTGTAGTTGCGGAACGTGTCAGGGCCACGGAAGTAGGCCAGCGAATCTTCCGTTGCGCCATCGCCGGCCACGACAGCCGCGTGCTGGTACAACATGCGCGCCTGACCGATCAGGTCCAGGCTCATGTTGGCCAGCGCAATGTCTTCCTCCAGCACCGGGCCGTTGCCGCACCACTCGGCGTTGCGCTGGCCGAGCACCAGCGCGTTGTCGGCCAGGTGCAGCAGGTAGTCCAGCGGGGCCGTTCTAGCAGGAGCTTCAACTGTATTCACATGTGGCCCACTTCGTCAGGGATCTCATAGAAGGTCGGGTGCCGGTAGATCTTGTCGGCCATGGGCTCGAAAAACGCGGCCTTGTCGTCGGGTTCGCTGGCGGTGATGGTGTTGGATGGCACCACCCAGATGCTTACGCCTTCCTGGCGGCGGGTGTAAACGTCGCGCGCCATCTGCAGCGCCTGCTGCGCATCGGCGGCATGCAGGCTGCCGCAGTGTTTGTGTTCCAGCCCCTGCTTGCTGCGTACGAACACTTCCCAGAGTGGCCAGTCGTTGTGTGTGTTGCTCATGCTGCTTCCTTCATCTGGCGGGCTTTCTGTTTGGCCGCATGCGCCTGCGCGGCATCGCGCACCCACTGGCCACCTTCATGCGCCTTGACCCGGTTCGCCAGGCGCTCCTTGTTGCACGGCCCATTGCCATTAACCACGGCCCAGAAATCGTCCCAGTCAATCGCGCCGTAGTCATGCTGCTGGCGCGCTTCGTTCCATTTCAGGTCGGGGTCGGGCAGGGTCACGCCCAGCACCGCGGCCTGCGGCACGGTGGCATCGACAAACTTCTGGCGCAGATCGTCGTTGGAAATGCGCTTGATACCCCAGCGCATGCCCTGCGCGCCGTTGGTGCTGTCGGCATCGGGCGGACCGAACATCGCGAGCACCGGCCACCACCAGCGGTTCACCGCGTCCTGCACCATGGCGCGCTGTTCGGGCGTGCCCTGCATCTGCACCATCAGGCTTTCAAAGCCCTGGCGCTGGTGAAAACTTTCTTCCTTGCAGACGCGGATCATGGCGCGTGCATACGGGCCGTAGGAGCAGCGGCAGATCGGCACCTGGTTCATGATCGCCGCGCCGTCGACCAGCCAGCCGATCACGCCGACATCGGCCCACAGCAGCGTCGGGTAGTTGAAGATGGAGCTGTACTTGGCCTTGCCGGTGTGCAGGGCATCGAGCATTGCGTCGCGGCCCACGCCCAGGGTTTCGGCGGCGGAATACAGGTAGAGGCCATGGCCGCCTTCGTCCTGCACCTTGGCCAGCAAAATCGCCTTGCGTTTGAGCGAGGGCGCGCGCGAAATCCAGTTGCCTTCGGGCTGCATGCCGATGATTTCGCTGTGTGCGTGCTGGCTGATCTGGCGCACCAGCGTGCGGCGGTAGGCCTCGGGCATCCAGTCCTGCGGCTCGATTTTCTGGTCGGCGTCGATTTTTTCGTCGAAGCGGGTTTGCAGCGCGTCAGGGGCGGCTGCGACCGAAGCTGACGCCGACGCGTCGGGCACGTCGAGTGATTGTGTGTACATGTCTTGTCTCCTGTCGCCCGTACTGCAGAACGGTGATGAACCGCAGTATAGCAATTAACCGACCGATCGGTCGGTTAATTGTTGAACCGGGCGTAGGGGGGGGCTTTTTCAGGCGGCTTGGGCCAGGTCCGCCAGCAGGGCGTCGGCCGACGCATAACGGTCGTCAGGGTTCTTGGCCATCAGCCGGTTCACGATGGGCTGCAGGGCGGCGTGCGCCGCGGGCAGGTCCGGTGTGTCGGCATGCAGGTGTTTGGCCAGCAGCGACTCCAGGGAATCCGCAACGAAAGGGCGCGTGCCGGCCAGCATTTCGAACAGCATGACGCCCAGGCTGTACAGGTCGGAGCGCACTGTCACGGCCTTGCCGCTTACCTGTTCGGGGCTCATGTAGTAGGGCGTGCCGACCACGTCGCCGTGCCGCGTCTGGGTCAAGCCCAGGCTTTCGGCCTCAAGCATGGACTTGGCGATGCCGAAATCGGCCAGCGCCACCGAACCATCGCTACGCAGCATGACGTTTTCGGGCTTGATGTCGCGATGCACGATGCCGTGGCTGTGGATGGCGGCCAGCGCCAGGGCCAGCTGCCGACCCACCGTCAGCGCGCGTTCCCGGGTCATGCCGGGACCGAACAGGGCGCGCAGGTCGCCGCACTCGAAATATTCCATCGCGATGTAGGCGTGTTCGTCGCTGAAACCCTGATCGTGGATGCGGATCACGTGCGGGTGGTTGATCTGGCTGAGCAGCGCATATTCCTGGATGAAACGCACCAGGTGCTCCGAGGCTTCCTTGCCGCGCGAGTCCAGCACCTTGAGCACGATCGGCAGGCCGTCGGCTTCGCGTTCGGCCAGGTAAACCTCGGTCATGCCGCCCGCGCCGATTTTTTTTGTGACGCGGTAACCCTTGAGGCGTACCGGTTCGGCATCGTCTTCGAAGCGCTGGCCTTTCAGCGCGGCCAGCTTGGACTGCAACGCGTCCTTGACGGCCCGCGCGGTGATGTCGGAGTTGGTCCGCACCGCTGCGCTGATTTCCTCGGCCCTTTCGGTCAGGCTGGCCATGCCGTGGATCTTGTCGTCCATGCCGGTCACCAGGCCGGTGATTTCCAGCACGTCCAGGGTCAGCTGTTTGCCGGGCACGGCCAGCGTGTCCTGGGTTCCCGTCTGGATGCCGGAACCCGCGCCGGCGAAGACGGCCCGGCTGGCCAGCACGGTCCAGCCCCGCTCGCGCG
>NZ_JBAQYR010000020.1:0-5087 GCF_049790275.1 Polaromonas sp. | reverse complement strand
CCGCCCACCGCGGTGCCGGTGCCGGTGACGGCCCCCGACGCGTAGGCGCCGCGAATCACGCTGGCAGCGTCGGTGACCCCGACCAGGCCGCCCACACTGCCGGCGCCGACCACCTCTCCCGTGGCATAGACGTTCGAGGTGGGAATACCCCCGGTGTTGACGCTATGCCCGATCAGGCCGCCCACCCGGCTGCCGGCACCCTCCACCCGGCCGGTGGCGTAGGCATTGCTGAGCGCCGCCTCAGCCGAGCCGATCAGGCCGCCGGCATTGCTGTTGCCCGTGTCGGTCGCCCGCACGGAGCCTTCGGCGTGCACGTTGCTGATGACGCCCATGGCTTGCCCGAGCAGTCCGCCGACGTTCGTGCGGCCTTGCACGTTGCCCGTCGCCACCGCGTTGGAAAGCTGTGCGTCGGAGTTGCCGATCAGGCCCCCTACCGACCTGCCGCCCGTGACGTTGCCGGTGGCCCGGACGTCGGAGATCGTGCCGCCGGCGTACCCCGCCAGGCCGCCGACGTTCGCGCCGGAGACGAGGCTGTCGCCCGCGACCGCCCCGGTCGACCTCGACCGCGTCAGCGAGGTCCCTTCGAAGTTGCCGACCAGGCCGCCAACAAATGAATAGCCGCTCACGTCACCCGTCGCTTCCCCCTGGTCGATCGTCCCGCCGGCGACCCGCCCCACCAGGCCGCCAACGTTCGCGCCGGCATTGCCCACGGCGTTGCCTGTGTTGGTGACGGAGCCGGTGGCTGTGACGTTGCTGAGGTCGGCTCCCGTCGATCTGCCGATCAGCCCGCCGCTGTACTGCCGCTGGCTGGTGACGTTCGCGGTGGCGCGGGCGTTCTGGATGGCGCCGCCGCTGTGGTCGCCGATCAGTCCGCCGGTGTAATTGCCGGGTCCCTGCACGGTCACGGCGTCGGAGCGCGCGTCCATCACCGCACCGGTGTTGCGTCCCACCAGGCCGCCCGTGTAGTCGCCGGTGGCGCTCACGTTGCCGGTCGCATAGACGTTGGCCAGCGCGCCGGTGCTGCGGCCGATCAGCCCGCCGACGTGCTGGGTCACGCCGACCAGACCCTGGGCGGTGACGGAGCCGGTGGCGTGCGAGTTGGCGATGTCCCCCGAGTGGTTCTGGCCGACGAGGCCGCCGACGTCGGTGTAGGTGGTGGTCGCGCCGCCGTCGGCCACCACCGCTCCGGTCGCGCTCGCCTGGGAGATGTTGCCGAAATTCCAGCCCACGAGGCCACCCACGTTGCGGGCCGCTCCGTTCACGCCCTGGCCGCCGAGCCTGCCGATGCCGTTGACGGTGCCGCTGGCGCTGACGTTGGTCAGGGTGGTGCCCGCGGTGAGCGTGTCGGCGTTGCCGTTCGCGCCCAGCAGCCCGCCCACGTGGGCGCGGCCCGTGACCGCGCCCGAAGCCCGCGCATTCTGCACGGTGGCGCCGCCGCTGAGGCGGCCCACCAGCCCGCCCACATAGTCGTAGTTGTTGCCCCCGTTGACCGCGCCGGAGGCCGACACGTCACGCAGCGTCGCCCCGTTGATGGCCTCGCCCACCAGGCCGCCAATCACCATGTCACCGCTGCTGGTCATGTTGATGGCCACCTGGGCGTGCGCATCCTGCAAGGTTCCGCCACTCATGAAGCCCACCAGTCCACCGACGCTCGACCCGGGACCTGCCAGCGTGCCTGAGGCACGCAGGTTGTGCAGCGTGGCATTGTTGGCGTCGCTGGCCAGTGCGCCTGCACCCGTAAAAGCATTGCCCGTCACGTTGACGAGGTCCAGGTTCCTGACCGTTCCGCCGATCTCCGAGAACATGCCCGTCTTGCTCGCCGGCACCCAGAGCTTCAGGTTGCTGATGGCGTGGCCCAGGCCGTCCATCACGCCGCCCAGACCCGTCAGCGGCGAAGCACCCTTGTTGCCGTTCCAGCCCGCGGTGGCGCCGGCGTCGATGTCCGCGCCCAGCGCGTAGCGCAGTCCACCGTCGAGGTTGATGGACTGCAGGCCCGTGGTCGAGCCTTCGGTGCCAAGGGTGTTGATGACGATATAGCCTTCGCCGTTGATGGTGAGGAAGCCCGTGCCCGCCCGGTCGAAATTCACGCGGCCGGCAAAGCCTGTCACAGGGTCCACCGGCACCTTCACCTTGCCGCTCGCGACGGCCGCATCGGCGCCGTTGGCGGTGCCGGCGTTCATGACCAGGGCCGAGCTGCCGGTGGCGTCCATCACGGCGCGGATGTTGATGTCGCGCGCAGCGGTTAGCGTCAGTGTGTTGGCGTTCCAGCTCACGTTGTCATTGACGTGGATGTCGCCGTTGCCCGCCGCGTTGCTGCCGCTGCTGGACAGGATGGTGACGTCGCTGTTGGCCAGGTTGGCAGACAGCGTGGCGCCGCTGATGTCACCGCCGCTGGCGGCGATGGTGAAGTCGGCGGGGTCTATCAACCAGGTGCCGGTTTTGCCTTGCGCGGCGCGCGTGCTGACGCGTGTGCCTTCAGCCACCTTGACATGCGCGCCCGAGGTATCGATAAAGCCGCCGTCGCCGCCGTTGGGCGCCGAGGCGTCCAGCGTGCCGCCCACCTGCACCGTGCCGCCGTTGAAGCCGCCCAGCAGCTTGATGACACCGCCGCGGTTTTCCAGGGTGCGCGCCTGGACGACGCCGGTGTTGTTGACCACGGTGCCGGCCAGTGCATCGGCGGCTTTGGCGGTGAGCAAGGCGGTACCCCCGTCGGCCTGCATCAGCCCGCCGTTGTGCACCAGTGCGTTGACCGCGCCTTCGTCGACCGCGAGCTTGAGCAGCCCGTCACCCGCGAAGTCGAGCGTGACCTGCTTGCCGGCGGCCAGCGCCACCGTGCCCAGGTTGGCCACCAGCGTGCCTGTGTTGCTGACCTGAGCGCCAATCAGCGCAATGCTGCCGCCGTCGGCCGCGCGTATCGTGCCTTCATTGCGCACGCTGGCGCCACTGCCGCTGGCACGCAACACGTAACGCCCGGTCATGAAGTCGGCGTCGCTCATGCCCAGCGTAGAAGCCACCAGCCCGCCCACGCTGACCTGCGCGCTTTGACCGAACAAAACGCCGTTGGGATTGAGCAGAAACACCTGCCCATTCGCATTGAGCCGGCCCAGGATCTGGCTGGCCTCAGTGCCCAGCACGCGATTGAGCGCGATGGCGTTCGATCCGGGCTGCACAAAATTGACGGTCTCGTTACCGGCGATACCAAAGCTCTGCCAGTTGATGGCGAGCTTGGGCGTGGTTTGCGTGATGGTGGTGGTGTTGCCGCTTTGCGTGATGCCACCTTGCCCGGCGCTGACTTGGCCGTCCGTGGGCGCGGCCAGCGCCTGCGCCGCCACGGCCAGGCCGGCAGCGAAGGCCAGGGCCCGGACGCTGCGCTCGCGCTTGCCCAGGCTGCGTTTGCCCTTGCCGCCGGCCGTCTCGGCCACGGCTTCAAAGCAGGCACGGGCATCGTTCCAGATGATGCGGTAGATGTGGTTCATGGCGGTTTTTCCTTGGGTTGTGAATCAAATCGGGCTGCAGCCCATACAAGAACTGCGCGAACAGCTATCAAATACGTAGCATGTCGGCATCTCAGAAACTTTTTGACACCTGCAGCCACAGGCGCCCGCTGCTGTCGGGCTCGACGGTGGATGGGCCGCCGTGGCGCTTGTGCGCGTAAAAAAGACGGGCACTCCAGCCGTCGGCATGCGTCCAGTTCACGCCCACGCCGGTGCCCGACAGGCTGCGCCGGTTGACCGCGCCGGGCAGGGGCTGCTGGTTGCCGTAACCGACAGCGGCGTCGTAAAAGCCGACCACTTGCCAGCCTGCGCCCAGGGGGTATTGAAGTTCCAGCGTCAGCAGGCTGGCGCGGTCCGACGGCGCTTCGCCCTGCGGGTAGGCGCGCACGGCGCCGGCACCGCCGAGCGGCAGCTTTTCGGACGAGTCCAGGTTCTTGCTGGCCCACTGTCCGGTGTAAGAGGCCAGCAGCACGGCCTTGCCGACGTTTTGCTGGCGCACAGCCAGCAGGCCGAGCTTGCCGAAGCTGCCCGCGCTGCGCACGGTGGCCTCGTCGATGGCCAATGCGTCGGCACTGGTGATGGCCAGCTGGCCTTGCGTGTAGGTGGCCGAAAAGCCCCAGGCACCGCCCCCGCCCCAGCCGTCGCGCGCGTCGCCGGACAAGCCAAAATTGAGCAGGTCAAGGTGCTTGTCGTCGGCGGAACCAATCAGGTCGATGCGGTCGCGCAGGCGCTTGTGTTCGGCGCTGACTTGCGCGCTCAGGTTACGCGCGCGTGAACGCAGCAGCGGGTGGGCGGCAAACAGCGTCGTGATGGTCGCCGTGCCATGGGCATCCAGGCTTTCAAACTCGCGGCCCAGGCGGTAGTCCATCACCGAGGCGGCGGCACCCACGCGCGTGCCGTGGCCGCCTACCGGCAATTGCCAGGCCACGCGCCCGTAATTCAGGCCGCTGCCCGCGCTCAGTACGCGCAGCGAGAGCAGGTCGCCCAGACCGCCCGGGTTGTTGAAGTACATGCTGGCGCCAAGCCGCGTCCTGCCGGTAGCGCGGCTGCCGAAATTGTCGGCTTCGAGCAAACCGGTGACGGCCGGCCCGGGCTCGACCTCGACCACCAGCTCGCTGGTGCCGACCGATGCGCCGGGCTGCAAGGTGGAGCGCACCGCGATGCCCGGCACGTCGGCGGCCAGCAGCAGGGAACGCTCGAGCGCTGCATCATTCACCAGGTCGCCCGGGGCCAGCGCCGCAAGAGGCAGCGGTGCCGGCAATGCGCCCGGTGACTTCACGGTGATGGCGCTGTAGCGGCCTTCGACGATGGCCAGTTCCACCACGCCGTCCCGGATGTCCTGCTGCGGCAGGTAGGCACGCGCCACCGTGTAACCCTGCTGGCGGTAGAACCGGCTCAGGCGGACGGCCAGCTCTTCGAGTCCGGCAAAGTCGAGCTCGCGCCCGATGGCATCTGCCACCAGCGCCTGCAGTTGCGCTTCGGAAAAAACGGTGGCGCCCGAGATACGGATCTGCGTCACGCGAACCCGCACCGCTGCATCTCCCGGCGATGCCGGAGGCAGATCGGACGCGGGGGGCAGCACCGGCGGTACTT